>NZ_JBMKIW010000003.1:0-475147 GCF_049237205.1 Enterobacter cloacae complex sp. SHL009 | reverse complement strand
CTCCCAAACCAAGGTTTTCGAAAATGCGTGTTTATCCATTAAATGGCATGATCTCCGGTTTTGACGAAGGGAAATACCATGCTTATTGGATACATACGCGTGTCAACAAATGAACAAAACACCGCCTTACAGCGTGACGCGCTGCAGCGTTCAGGATGTGAGCTGATTTTTGAAGATAAAATCAGCGGTAAATCGACAAACAGACCGGGACTCAATCGTGCCCTCAGGCAACTTAATGCAGGAGATACTCTCGTTGTATGGAAACTCGATCGGCTCGGGCGCAGTATGCGCCACCTTGTTTCAATGACCGAGGAACTACGCCAGCGAAGCATTAATTTCCGCAGTTTGACTGATAGCATTGATACCTCAACGCCAATGGGGCGTTTCTTCTTCCATATCATGGGGGCGCTTGCTGAAATGGAGCGTGAACTCATTGTCGAGAGGACGTGCGCCGGGCTGGCCGCAGCGCGGGAACAGGGACGAATTGGTGGCAGACGCCCTAAATTGACGCAGGAGGAATGGGCTCAGGCTGGCAGGCTGATTGCTGCCGGGGAATCCCGACAGCGCGTTGCGTTAATTTTTGATGTGGGTATTTCCACGCTTTATAAAAAATTCCCCGCCACGATAGTCGGATAATCGTTGTGCCAGCGGCCGCTGGACAGGGATGGTTAGCTCATAGCAAGCCCAGCCGCGACAATATCACTCACCAACTAACCAAGGAGTTAAACGGATGAGTGATTTTCACCACGGCGTGGAAGTTATCGAAATCAACGATGGCACCCGCACCATTTCCACCGTCTCGACGGCAATCATCGGCATGGTCTGTACGGCCAGCGATGCTGACGACAAGACATTTCCTTTAAACGAGCCCGTGCTCATTACCAACGTGCAAAACGCGATTGTGAAAGCCGGCAAGGCGGGGACGCTGTCCGCTTCTCTGCAGGCGATCGCCGATCAGTGCAAACCGGTTGTCGTTGTTGTTCGCGTGGCCGAAGGCACCGCTGAAACCCCGGAAGAGGCGCGTAAGCAGACCGTTTCCAACATCATCGGTACTACCGATGAAAACGGTAAATATACCGGCCTGAAGGCGCTTCTCACGGCGAAAACGGTGACCGGCGTTAAGCCGCGTATTCTCGGCGTGCCGGGGCTGGACTCTCAGGAAGTGGCGACCGCACTGGCCGCCATGTGCCAGAGCCTGCGCGCGTTCGGCTATGTCAGCGCATGGGGATGTAAAACCATCTCTGAAGCGATCAACTACCGCAAAAACTTCAGCCAGCGCGAGCTGATGGTTATCCATCCTGATTTTCTGGCATGGGATACCACCACGAACGCAACGACGACGGCCTGGGCTACCGCCCGTGCGCTTGGCCTGCGCGCCAAAATCGACCAGACAATCGGCTGGCATAAAACCCTGTCAAACGTTGGCGTCAACGGCGTTACGGGCGTAAGCGCCTCTGTCTCCTGGGATCTGCAGGAACAGGCTACCGATGCGAACCTGCTTAACCAGGCTGGCGTCACCACGCTGATTCGCAACGACGGTTTCAAATTCTGGGGTAACCGTACCAGCTCAGACGATCCGTTATTCGTCTTTGAAAACTACACCCGTACCGCACAGGTGCTGGCCGATACCATGGCGGAAGCGCACGCGTGGGCGATGGATAAACCCATCACGCCAACGCTTATTCGCGACATCGTTTCCGGTATTAACGCCAAGTTCCGCGAGCTGAAAACCAACGGCTATATCGTCGACGGCTCCTGCTGGTATGACCCTGAGTCGAACGATGCATCCACCCTGAAAGCGGGGAAACTGTATATCGATTACGACTACACCCCTGTCCCGCCGCTGGAAAATCTGACCCTGCGCCAGCGCATCACCGATACCTATCTGGCTGACCTGTCAGATTCGGTTAACAGCTAAGGAGCTGAAGCATGGCGTTACCACGCAAACTTAAGTATCTGAATATGTTCAACGATGGCCTGAGCTATATGGGCGTTGTTGAGTCTGTGACCCTACCGAAGCTTACCCGCAAGCTGGAGAAGTATCGCGGCGGCGGTATGCCGGGCTCGGTCTCTGTCGACCTCGGCCTGGACGATGATGCCCTGGCGCTGGAGTGGACCGTTGGCGGTCTGCCGGACGCCGCCCTGTGGGCGCAGTATGCCTCTCCGGGCGCGGACAGCGTGCCGCTGCGCTTTACCGGCTCTTATCAGCGCGATGATACCGGCGAAATCTCCGCCGTCGAAATCGTCATGCGCGGCCGTCATAAAGAGTTTGATGGCGGTGAAAACAAGCAGGGCGAGAGCGGCACCACCAAGATGTCCACCGAGTGCGCTTACTATCAGCTGACCATTGATGGCAAAGAGATCATCGAAATCGACATCATCAACATGGTGCTCAAAGTCGATGGCGTCGATCGCCTGGCAGAACACCGTAAGGCCATCGGCCTGTAACCCTTTAACCGGCCGGGATGACCGGCCGGTGAGTTAACTTTCAGAAGAGTAACGAAATGGAAAATATCAACGAGACCGCCATGAACGAAAGTGAAAACCCACATATCGTCACGCTTGATAGCCCCGTTCAGCGAGGCGAGCAAAAAATCGAAAAGGTGACCGTCGCAAAACCCAATGCGGGGACCCTGCGCGGCGTATCGCTGGCGTCGCTGGCGCAATCTGACGTTGATGCGCTGATTAAGGTGCTGCCGCGAATGACCTCCCCAGCGCTGACCGAGCATGAGGTTGCGCGTCTGGACGCCTGCGATCTGCTCTCTTTTGCAGGTAAGGTGATCGGTTTTTTGTCACCGGCTTCGGTTCGCTAAAATTTCCCGAAAATGTGTCGGTCGACGATCTGATGGCGGATATTGCGGTGATTTTTCACTGGCCGCCGTCAGAACTGTACTCCCTTAGCGTGACCGAACTCCTCTTATGGCGCGAAAAAGCGCTACAGCGAAGCGGAAACCACCATGAGTAATAATGTCAGTCTTCAGGAGCTGCTTAAGGCAGTCGACCGGGCAACCCGACCGCTTAACGCTCTCCAGAACGCCAGCCTCACTCTCGCGAGCGATATCCGCGATGCGCAGACGGCGCTGGGGGCGCTTGATGAGCAGGCGGGGCGTATTGACGGCTTCAGAAAAGCAAATGCCCGGCTCGCCACGACGGAGCAGTCGCTTGCTCAGGCGAAACAGCAGGCCGCGGCGCTGGCGGTAAAGTTTAAAAACACGCAAAACCCCACCCAGGCGCAGGCTGATGCGCTGACTGCAGCCCGAAAATCGGCAGTCGACCTGAAGCATGAGTACAACAGCTTACGCTACTCGGTACAGCGTCAGCGTACTGAACTCGCTCAGGCGGGAGTGAACACGCGCACGCTCTCGTCGGATGAACGTCGTTTAAAAAGTCATATCAGCGAAAAAACGCAGCAGCTTAACCGACAGCGGGATGCGCTGGCCCGCGTCAATCAGCAGCAGGAGCGGCTGAGTACCGTTCAGAATCGCTACGAGTCAGGCAAACGCGTTACCGCGCGGGTGCGTCAGCTTGCGAATACGGGCGTGGGCATCGCAAAAGCGGGCTTTGACCAGACGTCCCGGTTTATCGCCCCTGGCATCAGCTTTGAAAAGCAGATGTCGGCCATTCAGGCAAACCTTGGCCTGGCGAAGGGGGATTCCCGGCTTGAGGCGATTCGCCAGCAGGCGCGGGACGTCAGTGCCAGGACCGGAGTACCTGCAGATACGGTCCTCCGGGCACAAACCGAACTGACTCGTTCAGGCTATGACGCCGATGGGCTACTTGCGGCCACCGCGCCAACGGTCAACCTCAGCCTGGCGGGGAGTGTCGACGCGGCTAAAGCGGCCGATATGATCGCCAGCACGCAGGCCGCGTATAGCCTGGCCGATACGGATGCGGGACGCATCGCAGATGTGCTTACGCGCGGTTTTACCTCTTCGAATACCAGCCTCGCTGAGATGGTGGCGGCCGTCACCTCCGCTGCGCCCGCTGCGGATGCCGCCGGTATGGGGCTTGAAGAGACCACCGCGCTGCTGGGCGTTCTGGCGGAAAAAGGAATGAAAGGCGCTGCCGCGGGGGACGCGCTCAGCGCGATGTTGCGCCATGTTCAGACTCCGGATGCCATAAAAGCTGCGGGGGCGCTGGCTTCCGCTGCGGGTGATGGATCGCTTGATGAAAAACGCCAGCAGTTGCAGGGGGCAAAGGGCAGTACCGCGCTCGCAGCTTCCGCGCAGACCGATAATCTTGACGGCGATATCAACCGATTCCAGGCCGCGTGGAACGGGTTGAAGATTGATGTATTTGATAAAGCGGATGGCGCTCTGCGCAACCTGATAACAACCGCAACCGGCTGGCTTGGCACGGCCTCCCTTTGGGTGAATGCCAACCCTGAGCTGACGCAGACCCTCGCCAGCATCGTTGTCGGCGCGCAGGCGTTCGCTGGCGTACTGGGCGGCGTAGGCACGGTTATCGGCCCGGTTCTGACGGGCGTCAATATGGTTATTACCGCGGCCGGGATGTTGGGAACGGTATTCAGCGTGGTGGGCGGCGCCATCATGACGGTGCTGGGTGCCCTTAGCTGGCCGGTGATTGCCCTTGGCGCGGCGATTGCTGCCGGAGCCTTACTGATTTTTAAATACTGGGAGCCCATCAGCGCCTTCTTTGGCGGGGTGATGGAAGGGCTTTCAACGGCTTTCGCACCGCTGGGGGCGCTGTTCTCACCGGTGATGGCGGTGTTTGACTCTATCTCGGAGAAGCTGGGCGGTATCTGGCAATGGTTCACCGACTTGATTACGCCGATCAAGGCGACGCAGGAAACGCTGGATGGCTGTAAAAACGCTGGCGTGATTTTTGGTCAGGCGCTGGGCGATGCGTTAATGGCACCGCTTGATCTCTTTAATAGCCTGAGCGGCAAGGCCAGCTGGCTGCTTGAGAAGCTCGGCATTATCAAAAACGAGTCGGGCGATCTCGACGCCGCTGCGGCAAAAGCAGAAGCGGCATCCTCACCGTCGGGCAGCGCTTATATTCCAGGCGCGGGGATCTCTGGCGGCAGCCTGGGGTATCAGCCGACCATCGCTACTGGAGGACGCTCTTACGTCGATCAGAGTAAAAGCGAATATCACATCACGCTGCAGGGGGGCACGGCCTCCGGAACGGATCTGACGCGTCAAATCCGGGAGACGATAGATAATATTGAACAGGATAAAGCGAGACGGCAGCAATCCAGCTTTATGTATAGTTGAGGAGAGAGAAAATGTTAATGGTGCTGGGTCTGTTTGTCTTTGAACGACGAACCTTACCGTATCAGTCAATGATATTCACAAAAGACTACCGCTGGGCATCCAGCGCTCGCATCGGGAAACCCAAAGCCTGGCAGTACCTTGGCGAAGGTGAGACATCCTTTAGCCTCTCCGGCTTACTTTACCCGGAACTCACGGGAGGGCGGCTTTCGCTCAAGGCGGTTGAGCTGATGGCAAATGAGGGGCGGGCATGGCCGCTGATAGACGGTACCGGCATCATTCACGGCATGTTTGTCATTGAGAAAGTCACGCACACGCATTCGGATTTTTACAGTGACGGTACCGCCCGAAAAATTGAGTTTACCCTGTCGCTAAAACGCGTGGACGAATCGCTGATGACGACGTTTGGCGACCTGCGAACGCAGGCCTCAGAGCTGGTGGAAAGCGCACGGCATAGCACTGGAGGGCTGGTGGGATGATCACCGAAATGAATATCCGGGCGGGTGGGAAAATCGCCCCTGATTTTATGCTTAAGCTTGACGATCGTGATATCACGCAAAATTTCAGCCATCGTCTTATCAGCCTGACCATGACCGACAAACGGGGGCTGGAAGCCGATCAGCTGGATATTCTGCTGGATGATTCCGACGGGCTGCTGGACTTGCCTGCCCGGGGGGCAAGGCTGTCCTTATGGCTGGGATGGGAGGGAACCCCGCTCGAGGAGAAAGGGGACTTTACGATTGATGCGATTCATTTCCGGGGCGCGCCAGACACGCTGACCATCCAGGGATTCAGCGCAGATTTTCGTGGAAAGCTAAACGTGCGGCGCGAACAGTCGTGGCATGACACGACGATTGGCGCGATAGTCGATACCATCGCTCAGCGTAACCAGTTGATCGCCAGCGTCGCGTCGGGGCTTGCATCCATCGCCATCTCTCATATTGACCAGTCTCAGGAGACAGACGCGGCGTTCCTCTCCCGCCTTGCTGAACGTAATGGAGCATTTGTTTCAATCAAAGCCGGGAAGATAATCTTTATGAAAGCGGGCCAGGCCGTGACGGCCAGCGGCACTCCGCTTTCCTTAATGATGATTGAACGTGGGGATGGAGATAAGCACCTTTTTTCTATAGCTGACCGTGAAAATTATTCCGGCGTAACGGCCAAATGGCTGCAAACGCGTGACCCCAAACAACAAAATCCTCAATTGAGTATTAATCGTCAGTCCGGAGGGCAGCAGACAGAAGCACTGCAGCACCCGGATGCCGCCGCACCGGTAGCGGGAGCAGCAGGCAAGGAGCAGAAACCGCAAGAGAGGCTGGTGGGATCGGCGGAAAACGTATTTGAGCTAACCACGGTTTATGCCTCTGAAGAGCAGGCGCTCAGGGCCGCAGAGGCTAAGTGGCGCGCGCTTCAGCGGGGAACCGTAGAGTTTTCCATCCAGCTTGCCCTGGGACGTGCCGATCTGTTCCCCGAAACGCCGGTGCTGGTAAACGGTTTTAAACGCGTCATCGACGAGCAGGCGTGGATCATCAGCGAGGTGGTGCATACCCTCAACGATAGCGGATTTACCACGCAGCTTAAGCTTGAGCTGAACGTCAGCGACGAAAAATTTACTGTTGATAGTGAGTAATGTAGTTGCTATTGGTTTTATTTTGGGTATTATTGATTCACAAAATGTGAATTAAGTGGAGGGGTACATGTTTCATTGTCCTAAGTGCAAGCACTCTGCGCATGCGCGTACCAGTCGCTATCTAAGTGAAAATACCAAAGAGCGCTATCACCAGTGCACCAATGTGGACTGCAGCTGTACGTTCGTGACGATGGAGTCCGTGGAGCGCCTTATCGCAACCCCGGGCGCCTCTGAGCGTGTCCGAACGGCTTCGCTGAACCACGGTTAGCTGCTCAAAAAAACCAATAAAAAAGCCACTCAGTCGAGTGGCTTAATCATATGATTCTAAAAACAAAATTTGGTGGCCCCTGCTGAAAGAATTTTCACCAGGGGAATTAATCTGTGAACAGAAAAATTAATCAGGCTCAGCCTCGGAGATAAATGGCTTGATCTCCAGGTGAAACAGGAAACCACCAGACAGCAGAGAAAAAATAAAATCAGTCGCCGCCGGTGGCTTGATCAGCCTAGCTGAACAATGGCCGCAGGCGTTCAATCTGACAAACCCCGTCCACTCGCCGTGGGCATAATCGACGACATAACCCCCTTTCCCGATGCTGCTGGCGCTGGCGGCCACTATGCGGTGCTTTACGCTCTGAATAGTAAGCCGTGCGGCGAAATCACCTCAGAAGATCGCCAGCATGCTGTCGAATGTCTGTAAGCAATGAAGCAGGTGAAAGCACAATTTTCTGACCAGGTAGAATATGACCGCGTAAAAAAGTCGAAAGTCTGACTTTAAAAAACTCCACCCTTTTCAACTTTAAAATATTCAGCATATTTATTGGCTTTTTTTATTTATATAAATATTTTATCGGGGTTTCAATCGTTATAAAAAATTACATTTTGATAAAAATAGTGGCTGTAAGGTTTTGTTAATTTCTCAACTAAATGGAATTAATAAAATGGCTGTTCCCGCATATATTTGGCTTTATAACTCTACTGGAACCCTGATTCAAGGGAGTAGCAATGTTCTACTGCGTGAAGGTGCTATTGAAATGCAGAGCTTTAACCACGGCGTGCATATCCCTTACGATAATACTTTTGGGAAACTTACGGGGACGCGTGTGCATGACCAGTTAAGTTTTACCAAAGAGCTCGATAAGGCTACACCTTACCTGAATCGTGCCGTCTGTCAGGGCGAGACACTCCAGCAGGCAATCATTAAATGGTATCGGATTAATGACGCAGGCGTAGAGGAAGAATTCATGCACGTTATTTTGAAAAACGTCAAAGTGGTGGCTGTCACGCCAGTGATGCACAATTTTAAAAACACTGGCGGTCAAATGAATAACCCTACTGAATCCGTGTCGCTGGCGTATGAAAGCATTACCTGGCTATATCTCGACGGGAATATTTCTTACACAGACTCATGGAACCAGCGAGTGGTGGCCTGATGATCAGTTGCCGGGTTGATTTTAACCATCTTTACGACGAGGGGCACGTAGCCCGTTTGGATGTGGGCGGGGTAGGTTCATTTCCGGTGTTTTCCGGGCTGGGCGATCTCGCCAACAAACCTGAATGTTCGTACATGACAAATGCCACCGTCCCTCCAGGGAGTTACTGGATTGTAGATCGTCCGTCTGGTGGATTATTTTCTCACAGCCAGACATGGTTCAAACACGCATTTACCGGAAATAACTACTACGACTGGTTTGCCCTGTTCCGCAAAGACGGTGTAGTGGATGACTACATGACCTTTGACGTTGACAGTTCGCATCACTATCAGCGGGGTCATTTTCGCCTGCATCCACCGCGTCCAGATGGTTCTGGCATCAGTGAGGGCTGCATCACCTTCTTTCTTTCGCGTGATTTTTACATAGTACGTGCTGCTCTGTTGAAGGCTCACCGGCACCGGATTCTGCAGGGGGATAAACTCTGGGCTTATGGTGATATTACGGTGATTGGTAATGCCTCAGGGAGTTGCGATGTCACGCTCCGCTAAGTGGTCGTTACGCCTGCTGATGTTTCTGACTATCACGTTTGCGCTGATGCTCTCAGGGGTATTCGACCCGCTGGCCGACAGCATGAAATATACCGTCACGAATCTCATGAATTACATCCCGACAGAGAAACTGGAACCTTACCCAGACCGTGTTGAGGATAATTATTTCACGATGTACATCATGTTTAATGCGCTGGTAGCCGCTGTGATCGTTTTTAGCGGGGAAAAGCTTGTCTTATTAGCGCGCAATTCATAAAACAGTTGTGCAGTTCTGACGGGTTATAGCAGGCCCACCACCAGCAACTAACAAACGCCCCGCGTAGGGGCTTTTTTTGGGGAGTTAATTTTGCGAATTCGCAGTTAAGTACTCCGTTAAAAGTATACAATTAGCAGTTTCCGGTTTTTCGCTTCAATCCTGATATCTGTAAATGGTTGTTTTATTTGTTGATTGCGTCGTAAAAAACGTATTCGCATTCGGGGAGCTGCGAACTGCACAGCTTACATTTAATCATTTTGGAAACTACCAGCATATTGTGCTCCACCCTGCTTGCAGGGCGATAGTGCAGCTGGCATGCCTGTCAGGCTTGTTTTCTTACGGTAAACCTCATGAATTTTCGTTTTGTGATTTTCAAAAATGGTTTTTGCGTTGATTGCTATGAGCAAAAGGAAAAGGCAGCGTTAACTGATAAGCTTTTCCGGTTGAGTCAACTTTCATTGGCGGATATCCGCCAGCAGGACCGGCATAAGCTCGGATACGAAAAAATCTCCCGTAGCTCATTCAAAGCAGCTATTCCTGCCAATGTAACCGAAGACGTAGAACTTATGGCATTTCGATTTTGCAGTAAGGCACCTATGGTGGGTTACAAGCGTAATGCTACCTTTTACGTTATCTGGCTGGACAGATCATTTACGCTTTATAACCATTCCTGACACGTTCCCATACTGACCATCTGGAACCTCGCTATTGAACTACCACCATCATTAGACTCGTAACAGAAAAGCTAAATATACAGATGTATATTTAGCTTTTCTGTATCGTTTATCTTGCTGCATACCCATCGATAGGAGGTGGAAGATCAATCCCTGAGGCTTTTGTTTTGCGGAACGGCCCGCTTCATCAAATTTTTACACCCGCGAAAATAAAAAAATGAGGTGATGTGATAAAAAGGGCCATTAACTTTATTAGTCATACATGTAAGGCAGTTCACCCGCCAGCATGATTATAGTGTCCCTTGCTTTCATGCCGGTATAGCCCCTGCTCATTGTGTACAGGTGAGCGCTATCAGGGCTATTTTCATAACCCCGAGAGGTTAGAAACTCATTGTATCTTTCACGTTCCTGCTGCCTTTCAATAGACTGAAAGTATAATTCCTGAGGTGTTGGGCGCCGTGGGCTCATGCTTTATCCCTTCGTTGAGTGTGGTTAGAAAGTTTATCTTTTTAACGGCACGTAGTCACGATAGTTAACCATGCTTCCCTTTGCGGAATATCCCGGCATATCCCAAAAAAGCAAAAGGGCCAACGATATCTCGTCAGCCCTTGCTGTATCTGGTGGCCCCTGCTGGACTTGAACCAGCGACCAAGCGATTATGAGTCGCCTGCTCTAACCACTGAGCTAAGGGGCCGTGGCGGTGAATTATAAAGTAACTCCCCGCAGCAATCCAGCCATTCACACCTGCCTGCTGTTTTTATAAACAACGCATAATCAATCCTTTATACTTCTCTGACGATGTATCGAGCGGGAGTAAAGATGATCAACGATATTCTGGCCCCAGGCCTGCGGGTGGTGTTCTGCGGAATCAACCCGGGTAAGTCCTCGGCGCACACCGGTTTTCACTTTGCCCATCCGGGTAATCGCTTCTGGAAGGTGATCTACCAGGCCGGGTTTACCGACAGGCTACTCAAGCCGGAAGAGGAACAGCATCTGCTGGACACGCGCTGCGGGATCACCATGCTGGTCGAGCGGCCTACGGTACAGGCGAGCGAGGTCAACCTGCATGAGCTGCGCAGCGGCGGACGGGAGCTGATCAAAAAGATAGAGGATTATCAGCCGGCCGCGCTGGCGATCCTCGGCAAGCAGGCCTACGAGCAGGCGTTTAGCCAGCGCGGGGCTAAGTGGGGTAAGCAGAACATTACTATCGGTGTGACGCAGGTGTGGGTGCTGCCGAACCCGAGCGGGCTCAACAGAGCAACGCTGGATAAGCTGGTGGAGGCGTATCGCGAGCTGGATGAGGCGCTGATGGTGCGGGGGCTTTAATCCTCTGCGGCCTGATGCCCTCATCCTCTCCCCACATGACTGAGGGATCCCTACAACGTTATGGCAGCACGGAACAGTCCCCTCGCCCCTCCGGGGAGAGGGTTAGGGTGAGGGGAATATACGGCCGTGGTGGTCATTCCGTTCACTTTATGTTCCTTGCTACTCTGTCACGACATGACCTGTGAACGTGCCAGGGTGGCTCAGTCGCCACCACCCTGGCGACCCGGGCTCCCGGCGGTAAATCGCCGCTTCGCGGTGCCCTCGGCTTATTCCTTCCGGCTTATCGGGTACGGGCGGAGGTAACGTCCCTGTAAAGCCCGCCCTCTCGGCGCATCCATGCGCCTCGCCCCGGCCTGCAGGAAACGCCTCAGCGATTTACAGCCGGACCAGAGCATCGCTGAAAGTCTTCACTCGTTCTGAAACAAGGTTATTGCTTCTGCTTATAAATTACTGGGGAGCCCACAGTCCAAAGGGAGAGGGTATAAACAAAAAAAAGCTCCCGATTGGGAGCTTTTTCACTGTCATGACCGATTAATCGTCCAGGAAGCTACGCAGCACTTCAGAGCGGCTTGGATGACGCAGCTTGCGCAGCGCCTTCGCTTCGATCTGACGGATACGTTCGCGGGTAACGTCGAACTGTTTACCCACTTCTTCCAGCGTGTGGTCGGTGTTCATATCAATACCGAAACGCATACGCAGGACTTTCGCTTCACGAGCGGTCAGGCCGGCCAGAACGTCGTGCGTCGCAGCGCGCAGGCTCTCGGTGGTGGCAGAGTCCAGCGGCAGCTCGAGGGTGGTATCCTCGATGAAATCACCCAGATGCGAATCTTCATCATCACCGATTGGTGTTTCCATGGAGATTGGCTCTTTGGCGATCTTCAGCACTTTACGGATCTTGTCTTCCGGCATCAGCATGCGCTCGGCCAGCTCTTCCGGCGTCGGCTCGCGGCCCATCTCCTGCAGCATCTGGCGGGAGATACGGTTGAGCTTGTTGATGGTCTCAATCATATGCACCGGAATACGGATGGTGCGCGCCTGATCCGCGATAGAGCGGGTGATAGCCTGACGGATCCACCAGGTTGCGTAGGTGGAGAACTTGTAACCACGACGGTATTCAAACTTATCTACCGCTTTCATCAGACCGATGTTGCCTTCCTGAATCAGATCCAGGAACTGCAGACCACGGTTGGTGTATTTCTTGGCGATAGAGATAACCAGACGCAAGTTCGCTTCAACCATCTCTTTCTTCGCGCGGCGGGCTTTCGCTTCACCGATGGACATACGACGGTTGATGTCTTTAACCTGCTCGATGGTCAGGCCGGTCTCTTCTTCAATCTGATGCAGTTTCTGCAGGCCGCGATGTACGTCGTCCTTCACGTCGTGCAGTTTTTCAGACCACGGCTTGTTCATCGCGATAGCCGCGTTGAACCAGGTTTCGCTGGTTTCGTTGCCGGTGAAGAGGGTGATGAAGTTCTTCTTCGGCATTTTGCACTGCTCAACGCACAGCTTCATGATGATGCGTTCCTGGGTACGTACGCGATCCATCATCACGCGCATGCTGTTCACCAGGTAGTCGAACTGTTTTGGCACCAGGCGGAACTGTTTGAATACCTCAGACAGTTTCAGGATCTCTTCCTGAGCGGCGGCATGGCTGCGGCCTTTCGCTTTAATGGTGTCACGCGTCACTTCGTACTGGGTACGCAGCTCGGCAAACTTCTCACGCGCCAGCTCCGGGTCGATGCTGTTGTCATCGTCCGCGGTGTCGTCGTCGCTCTCTTCCTCATCTTCGTCTTCGTCATCATCCATCTCTTCCTGAGACAGTTCAGAACCGACGTGAGTGGCGGTAGGTGCCATATCTTCTTCAGCGTTCGGGTCGACAAAACCGGTGATCAGGTCGGACAGGCGCGCTTCTTCTGCTTCAACGCGATCGTACTGCTCCAGCAGATAGGTGATCGCTTCCGGGTACTCGGCAACGGAGCACTGAACCTGGTTGATCCCGTCTTCGATGCGTTTTGCGATGTCAATTTCGCCTTCGCGGGTCAACAGTTCAACGGTACCCATTTCGCGCATGTACATGCGGACCGGGTCAGTGGTACGCCCGATTTCAGATTCCACGCTGGACAGTACCTGTGCAGCAGCTTCTTCCGCATCTTCGTCAGTGTTGTTGGAGGTTTCAGCCAGCAACAGATCATCGGCATCCGGTGCTTCTTCCATCACCTGAATGCCCATGTCATTGATCATTTGGATGATATCTTCGATTTGATCTGAATCGACAATATCTTCCGGCAGATGGTCATTGACCTCGGCATAGGTCAGATAGCCTTGCTCCTTACCACGTTGGACAAGAAGTTTCAGCTGTGACTGCGGGTTTTGCTCCATAAGACGGTATCCACACTTAATTCGTTTGATTGGTGTCGGCGATGGGGCTGCCAACCTTTAAAGCGAGGGCGTACTTATATTTTTGCCGCTGCCTCTCAGTGCGGCTGCCGGGGGCTTCCCGATCGATATTCGGCACTTAAGCCGTTAAATTTTTTATTTCTTCGCCAGTTCCTGGTTAATCATCCAGAGCTCCCGGCGTTCTTCGCTGCTTAAACCGTGTGTGCGCTCGCGAGCTATCAACTCTTCCTGGCGCAGCTCAAGCATCGAATCAAACATATGGTTGAGTGAGTCGGTGAACGTTTTTTCTGCAATGTCCTTATCTGCTATATCGTCCCACATCGACAATTTTTCAAGGGTAGCGGCCTCTTTTGTGCCGCGATAATGCTCTAAAAGTTGTCCGGTGGTCAGACCTGGCTGAGACAAACACGTGTTGACCAGTTCTGAAAATAAGCCAAGCCCGGGCAATTTTTCGTGGTTTAAACCCGCCAGCGACGGCACCTGCGGCGCAAGCTCAGGGTTTTGGACCAGCAACCCTATCAGTATACGCATGGTTGTGCGTTTTAGCTGAGGCGCGGGGCGAACCGTGCCGTTTTCAGCCTGTTTTGGCATTAAACGTTCAAGCTGGCTGTCATCCAGAATGCCGAGCTTGTTGCCTAACTCCTGACGCAGATAGATGCGCAGCGTTTCGCCGGGCACCTGGCTGATTAACGGCAGCGCCAGCGTGCTGAGCTGCGCGCGCCCGTCAGGGGTACTCAAATCGACCTGCGGCATCAGGCTGTTAAACAAAAACGTGGAGAGCGGCTGAGCCTGCTCCATCCGCGCTTCAAACGCCGCTTTGCCCTCTTTACGCACCAGCGTATCCGGGTCTTCGCCGTCGGGCAGAAACATAAAGCGTAGCTGACGCCCGTCGGTCATATACGGCAGCGCGGTTTCCAGCGCGCGCCAGGCGGCGTCGCGCCCTGCGCGGTCACCGTCGTAACAGCAGATGACG
The DNA here is from genome assembly GCF_049237205.1 of Enterobacter cloacae complex sp. SHL009. Classification (NCBI taxonomy): domain Bacteria; kingdom Pseudomonadati; phylum Pseudomonadota; class Gammaproteobacteria; order Enterobacterales; family Enterobacteriaceae; genus Enterobacter; species Enterobacter cloacae complex sp. SHL009. The sequence goes on along the minus strand of NZ_JBMKIW010000003.1, from coordinate 460,679 downwards.
TTGTTGGTCACCCGGAACAGCAGTTGAATATGATCGGCGGTGGTGGACGTCCCTAACGACGCAACCGCGTAGTTGATGTCGTACTGCGCCAGCGCCACGACGTCCATATAGCCTTCGACGACCAGAAGACGCGGAGGTTCCGCATTATCCTGCTGCGCCTCATAAAGACCGTACAGCTGGCGGCCCTTATGGAAAATATCGGTTTCCGGGGAGTTGAGGTATTTCGGCAGGGCATCACCCAGCACGCGACCACCAAAACCTATTACCCGGCCACGCTTGTCGCGGATCGGGAACATCACCCGTTCGCGGAAGCGGTCGTAGCTTCGTCCCTGGTCGTTAGTGACCAGCATGCCTGCATCGATGAGAGACTTACGATCTTCGCTATTGCCGCCAAAACGCTTTAACACGTTGTCCCAGCCGGGCGGGGCGTAACCAATAGCGAAACGCGCAATGACATCGTCGCTCAGTCCGCGCTTGTTCAGATACTGACGCGCAGGCTCAGCCGCAGATTGCTTAAGAGACTGTTGGTAAAACGAATTCAGGCCATCCATCAGTTGATACAGCGTTTGCCGTTGATGGCGCTCGATCTGACTTGGCCCACTGCCTGCTTCATACGGCACTTCAAGGTTATGCATCGCCGCCAGCTCTTCGACGGTTTCAACGAACTCGAGCTTGTCGTAGTTCATTAAAAAATCGACGGCATTACCGTGTGCGCCACAGCCGAAGCAATGGTAGAACTGCTTTTCACCGTTTACGGTGAAGGAGGGGGTTTTTTCGTTATGGAACGGACAGCACGCATGATAGTTCTTGCCCTGCTTTTTTAGCTTTACCCGCGCGTCGATGAGATCGACGATGTCGGTTCTGGCAAGCAGGTCATTGATGAAAACGCGTGGGATTCTTCCGGCCATATGCCCCAAAATTTTAAGCGACTTATAAACGAAAACAAGCCGCGCATTCCTTCCGGAAGCACGGCCTTACGACTATTACTCTGTCTGTCAATTGAGGGCTGAGGCCCTCAACCAATTAGTACAGACGAGTACGGCGTGCGTTTTCGCGAGCCAGTTTCTTCGCGTGACGTTTCACAGCGGAAGCTTTAGCGCGCTTACGTTCGGTCGTTGGTTTTTCATAAAACTCACGACGACGAACTTCAGCCAGAACACCTGCTTTCTCGCATGAACGTTTGAAGCGACGCAGTGCTACGTCGAACGGCTCGTTTTCACGTACTTTAATTACCGGCATGTAACTCTCACCTTTAATAAATTCGGTTTGCCGCTGGCATCAACGCCAGCTTATTTCAAAATGGTGCGGAATTTTACTGCAAATGCTGCTGCTTTGTAAAGCACCGATGCGATTTTGAAAGGGACTTTAATAAGGGTGAGGAGTATACACGAGCCTTCTTCCTGGGGCGAACAAAGTTTTACATCAACCCGCCCAGGCTCTACACTGCGCGGTATTGAAACGAGGTAAAACAAGTCATGCGTGTACTGGGTATTGAAACATCCTGCGATGAAACCGGCATCGCCATTTACGACGACGAAAAAGGGCTTCTGGCCAACCAGCTGTATAGTCAGGTGAAATTGCACGCTGACTACGGCGGCGTCGTACCTGAACTGGCCTCTCGTGACCACGTGCGTAAAACGGTTCCCCTGATCCAGGCGGCGCTGAAAGAGGCCGGGTTGAGTTCAAATGATATCGACGCTGTGGCCTATACCGCAGGCCCGGGCCTGGTCGGCGCGCTGCTGGTCGGCGCAACGGTTGGCCGTTCACTGGCGTTTGCATGGGATGTGCCGGCGATCCCGGTTCACCATATGGAAGGGCACCTTCTGGCGCCGATGCTGGAAGAGAATCCGCCTGAATTCCCGTTTGTGGCGCTGCTGGTCTCCGGCGGCCATACGCAGCTGATTAGCGTAACGGGCATTGGCAAGTATGAGCTGCTGGGCGAATCGATCGACGATGCCGCCGGTGAAGCGTTCGACAAAACCGCCAAGCTGCTGGGTCTGGATTATCCTGGCGGCCCGATGCTGTCAAAAATGGCGTCGCAGGGAACGGAAGGGCGCTTTGTCTTCCCGCGTCCGATGACCGATCGTCCGGGGCTGGATTTCAGCTTCTCCGGGCTGAAAACCTTCGCCGCGAATACGATTCGCAATAACGATGACAGCGAGCAGACCCGCGCCGATATCGCTCGCGCGTTCGAAGATGCTGTGGTGGACACGCTGATGATCAAGTGCAAGCGCGCGCTGGATCAGACCGGCTTTAAGCGTCTGGTGATGGCGGGTGGCGTCAGCGCTAACCGCACGCTGCGCGCGAAGCTCGCCGAGATGATGCAAAAGCGTCGCGGGGAAGTGTTCTATGCCCGTCCGGAATTCTGCACCGACAACGGCGCGATGATCGCTTACGCGGGAATGGTGCGCCTGAACGCGGGCGCAACGTCCGACCTGAGCGTGTCCGTGCGTCCGCGCTGGCCGCTGGCGGAACTGCCGGAGGCGTAATCCCTCACCCTAACCCTCTCCCCACAGGGAGAGGGGATCGTTTGACTACACCCGCAGCATCCCTTTCTCTTCCAGGAACGCAATAATCGTCGCTAACCCGTCACCCGCCTTCAGGTTGGTAAAGGTCCATGGACGCTCGCCGCGCATGCGGTTAGTGTCGCGCTCCATCACCTCCAGCGACGCGCCGACGTACGGCGCGAGGTCGGTTTTATTGATCACCAGAAAATCGGATTTGGTGATCCCCGGCCCGCCTTTACGCGGGATTTTTTCCCCTTCGGCCACGTCGATCACGTAGATGGTCAGATCCGCCAGCTCCGGGCTGAACGTCGCGCTCAGATTGTCTCCGCCGCTTTCAACGAAGATCAGATCCAGATTGCCGAACTTCTCGCTTAACGCTTCCACCGCCGCCAGGTTCATCGAGGCATCTTCCCGGATGGCGGTATGCGGACAGCCGCCCGTCTCTACGCCCACGATGCGCTCCGGCTCCAGCGCGCCTGCCTCGGTCAGGATGCGCTGATCCTCTTTGGTGTAGATATCGTTGGTCACCACCGCAAGATGATACGTGTCGCGCATCGCCTTGCAGAGCGCTTCCAGCAGCGCGGTTTTGCCCGACCCTACCGGGCCGCCCACGCCCACGCGCAGGGGATGTTTGTAATCAGCCATGTTGACTCCTCAGGAACGGAATAGTCGTGAATATTGGGTTTCGTGGCGCGCGGAGGCGATGGCGGACAGCGGCGTTGCTGCCCCCAGCGCGTCGTCGCTACGCAAAAATGCCTGTTCAAGCCCGGCGGCGTAATGGTCGCCCAGTTCGATAATCAGCTGCTGCGCGGCCTGTTGCCCAAACGGCACCAGCTTGACGCCCGCCATGACCGCGCTCTCCATCCAGCTGTAGCCGAGGCTCAGCGCCAGCTCGCGCGCGCTAATGCCCCAGCGCACGCCGAGCCAGGCCATGCCGCAGAGCTGGCTTTGCATAAACAGCGGCAGCCATTCGGGCGGACAGTCAGGTTCCCAGCTCTTAATCAGCCGCGTAAACGCCGCTCCACGGTTGCGCTCCTCTTCGCGCAGCTCGCGCGTTTCCCGGCAGGCGAGCAGCCAGGACGTCCAGCGTTTGGCATTGGTAAGATCGCTTTTCTTACAGGCCTGATAAAGTCGGATAAACAGCGGCAGGTCGACGCAGTAAAAGCTCTGCTCCATCTGCTGGATTTGCCAGCGTTTGAACGCGTCGGCGTCGGTGACCCAGCCTGCCTCAACGGCCCACTCCAGCCCCTGCGACCAGGTAAACGACCCGACCGGCAGGCTGCTGCTGGAGAGCTGCATCAGGCGCAGCCTCTGGCGGGCGTGCTCCATCAGCTCATCAGCGCCAGCAGGGCAGAGACGATCAGCCCGCCGCCGAAGGTTTTACGCAGGCCGTCGTGACGGCGCAGCAGCAGCCCCGCGGCAAAGCTGGCGCACAGCACCGTGGCGCTGGCGAGCATAAAGCCGCTGGTGAAGAGCCAGAAGCTGTGGCCGGACATCTCCACGCCGTGCGCCCAGCCGTGGAACATCGCCAGGGCAGGTACCGCCAGCAGCAGACGTTTTTCGGTTTTAAACATCATCACGCCGGATACCGCCAGCGAGGCGATAATCAGCATCTCCATGCCGCTGAAGCCGCCGAGCAGGCTGCCCGCAATGGCGCCGACAAGCATCATCCCGAGGGTGGCAAACGGCAGCAGGAGTTTGCGACCGCTCAGGGCCGAGAGCACGCCTGCGCCCGCCAGCATCAGCAGGTGATCGAGCCCTGTCAGCGGGTGGAGAAATCCGGCCTGGAAGCTGTCGGTGCCGTGGCCGGGATGCGCGAGCGCGGGAACGGAAAAAGCCAGCAGTAACAGCGGTAAATACTTGCGCATGATGAATCCTTAATGTGAATGAGCGTGAGAATGGCTGTGGCTGTGGGCATCGCTGGCGTACGCGCCTGCTTCCGGTTCAAACGGCAGGCTGGCGTAGGTCACGTCCAGACCGAACTGGCGCAGCATGTTGTCGAGAACGTGGTCGTGGTGATAGCGCAGCTCGCCGGGCATGATCTGTAGCGGCACGTGGCGGTTGCCCAGGTGGTAGCAGGCGCGGGCGAGCAGGAACGGATCGGCGCAGCGCACCACGGAAACCGACTCCGGGGCGGCGATCACTTCGATGACCTCGCTGCCGTCGTCGGTAGTCAGCAGGTCGCCCCCGCGCAGCAGCAGGCCGCGCGGCAGCATCAGCCCGGCTTCGCGGCCGTCGTTCAGCGCTACGCGGGCGCGGCTTTTCACCCGCACGTCAATCGGCAGCGTGACGCTGGCGGTAATCGGATGCGCATGGTCCAGGCGTTGGGTTAAATAGATCATCATCACTCCTCAAAACAGGAAATAGCGTTGCGCCATCGGCAGAACGTCAGCCGGTTCGCTGGTTATCAGTTCACCGTCGACGCGCACCTCGTAGGTTTGCGAGTCGACGGTGATATTCGGCTGCAGGCCGTTGTGGATCATGTCCGCCTTTTTCACCGTCCGGCAGCCTTTCACCACCGCGGTGGCGCTTTGCAGGTTGAGCTGCTGCGGGATGCCGTTCGCACTGGCGGCCTGCGAGATAAACGTCAGTCGGGTAGCGTGGCGCGCGGCGCCCAGCGCGCCAAACATCGGGCGGTAATGCACCGGCTGCGGCGTAGGGATCGAGGCGTTGATATCGCCCATTGGCGCGCAGGCGATCATCCCGCCCTTGACGATGGTGGCGGGTTTGACGCCGAAGAACGCCGGGGACCAGACCACCAGATCCGCCAGCTTGCCCGTCTCAATCGAACCGACTTCATGGGCGATGCCGTGGGTGAGCGCCGGGTTAATGGTGTATTTGGCGACGTAGCGCTTCACGCGGAAGTTGTCGTTCTCGCCGGTCTCTTCCGGCAGCGCGCCGCGCTGGACCTTCATGCGGTGCGCCACCTGCCAGGTGCGGATAATCACTTCTCCGACGCGGCCCATGGCCTGTGAATCTGACGACGTAAGCGAGAACGCGCCGATGTCGTGCAGCACGTCTTCCGCGGCGATGGTTTCACGACGAATGCGGGATTCGGCAAACGCCACGTCCTCGGCGATATCCGGATCGAGGTGATGGCAGACCATCAGCATGTCGAGATGCTCATCGATGGTGTTCACCGTATAGGGCAGCGTCGGGTTGGTGGAGGAGGGCAGAATATTCGGGTGCGCGCAGGCGGTGATAATATCCGGCGCGTGGCCGCCGCCCGCGCCTTCGGTGTGGAAGGTGTGGATGGTGCGCCCGGCAATGGCGGCCAGCGTGTCTTCGACAAACCCGGACTCGTTCAGCGTGTCGCTGTGCAGCGCCACCTGAATATCCATCTCGTCAGCCACCTCCAGCGAGCAATTGATGGCGGCGGGCGTTGCACCCCAGTCTTCGTGGATCTTCAGCCCGATGGCGCCTGCGGCGATTTGTTCGCGCAGGGCGTCCGGGCTGGAGCCGTTACCTTTGCCGAGCAGGCCAATATTCACCGGCAGCGTATCGGCAGCCTGCAGCATGCGGGCGATATACCACGGCCCCGGCGTACAGGTGGTGGCGTTGGTGCCCGCCGCCGGTCCGGTGCCGCCGCCGATCATGGTGGTGACGCCGGAGACCAGCGCCTCTTCCGCCTGCTGCGGGCAGATCCAGTGGATGTGGGTGTCGATCCCGCCGGCGGTGACGATCTTCCCCTCGGCGGCAATCACTTCCGTTGCCGCGCCAATCGGGATCGTCACGCCGGGCTGAATGTCCGGGTTCCCGGCTTTGCCGACGGCGAAGATCCGTCCGTTCTTGACGCCGATATCGGCTTTTACGATCCCCCAGTGATCGACGATCAGCGCGTTGGTAAGAACCAGATCCACGCAGCCGTCTGCGGTCATCTGCCCCTGACCCATACCGTCGCGGATCACCTTTCCGCCGCCGAACTTGACCTCTTCGCCGTAGACCGTGAGATCGTCTTCCACTTCGATCCACAGCTCGCTGTCGGCCAGCCGCACTTTATCTCCGGTGGTGGGGCCGAACATATCGGCATACGCCCGGCGCGAAATGTCAGCCATGTTTCACCTCGCCCATTACCTCGCCGCGAAAGCCGAAAATGCGCTGCGCCCCCGTGACCTGAACCAGCGTCACTTCCCGCTTCTGGCCGGGCTCGAAGCGCACGGCGGTGCCCGCCGGGATGTTCAGTCGGAAGCCTTTGGTGGCTTCCCGATCGAACTTCAGCGCCGGGTTGACCTCGTAAAAGTGATAGTGCGATCCAACCTGAATCGGCCTGTCGCCGTGATTTTCGACAACCACGCGTTGGGTTTCACGCCCGACGTTGAGGGCAATCGTTCCGGGCTGGATCTGGTATTCACCTGGGATCATCACGCGCTCCTTAGACGATCGGGTTGTGGACGGTGACGAGCTTCGATCCGTCCGGGAAGGTGGCTTCGACCTGAATATCCGGGATCATCTCCGGGACGCCCTCCATTACCTGGTCGCGCCTCAGGACGTGGCGGCCCGCCTCCATCAGCGAGGCGACGGTTTCGCCATCGCGCGCGCCCTCCATAATGAAGGCGCTGATCAGCGCGACCGATTCCGGGTAATTGAGCTTTACCCCGCGCGCAAGGCGGCGTTCGGCAACCAGCGCGGCGGTGAACAGCAACAGCTTGTCTTTTTCTCTGGGGGTCAGTTCCATAACGTTTCTCTTATGTCTGCCAGATACGCGGCGAACAGGCATTTTTGGTGGTGAGAAGCGGGCGAAGCGACTGCCAGATGTCGCGCATCACCCGCTGGCAAATCAGGTTGTCGTCGGAGAGAAAACGCACCGACAGCAGATCGTCAGTGAGCGTTGCACCTGCGTAATTCTCCAGCGGTGCGAGCCGTTCGCGCACCGCGTCGAGATGTTCTTCTTTGGCCGGATAGAACAGCAGCGTGCCGAGCCACGGACGTCCGGCGACGGGCGTGAGATCGCCGTCGCTAAGATGCTGACGCTCAATCAGGCGCGGCTCGTCATCTACCCACACCTCCAGGCGGCTCTCCAGCGTGCCGTGGCTGAATGTCTCACCGATCACCGGGCGGCCCAGGCAGTACAGCTCCCACGCCAGCAGCGTGCTGGAGGCCTTCAGGTGGAAGACGGAACGCAGCGCGGCATTCGCGCCGGGGAAGATAATGGTGTCCTGCGGCAGCCACTCCAGCGTGGAATTTTCATCGAGGTAAAAATGCTGGTTCAGACGGGCCTGCGGGCCGCTGCTGCGATAGAACTTGCTGGCCCCGGGCATGGTGATGAGCGAGTGGCTTTTGGCGTCCAGCCGAACGGAAATGTCCAGCGTATCGCCGCCCACAATCCCGCCTGGCGGGTGCAGCAGGTAAAGGTGGCAGGTTTCGCCTTCGGGGTAAAACGGACGTTGAACGGTGAGCGGCCCGACGTGGTGGGCGGAGTACAGGAGGGTTTTCTCAGGGGTGTGACAAAACTGCAGGGCAAGCGACGCCTGCCAGCCTTTATACGTATTATCAGTGACCTGAGCTGCTAACATGCTGCATCCATTTCCACACCATCGGGATACGTTTCAGTATGCCCTGGCGGAAATGAAGCCTGTCATATGAGTCGCTTATGGATGGCCAGGCAAGGCAGGAGAAATAAAAAAGCACGGCCGGGGCCGTGCTCTGTATTAAGAATGACGATCCTACTTCAGGTGTTCATGCAACGCTGCACCTGCCTGCTCAAGGGCAACTTTAACCGTTGGCTCCTGGCTCAGCGGGTTAAGCAGGCCGTAGTCGTGGATCATGCCGTTATAGCGCGTGACGGTCACCGGGACGCCAGCCGCATCCAGTTTACGCCCGAATGCTTCACCTTCATCCCGCAGAACGTCCAGCTCAGCCGTCTGGATCAGCGTCTCGGGGAAGCCTTTCAGCTGCGCGGTGCTGGCGCGAAGCGGAGAGGCAAGGATATTGTTGCGATCGGCAGCGCTGGTGGTGTAGTTATCCCAGAACCATTTCATCATGTTTTTCGACAGGAAATATCCATTTTCGAACTGGTTATACGAGGCAGTATCAAAGTTCGCATCGGTAACCGGCCAGAGCATGACGTTGTAGCGAATCTTTGGCCCATTGAACTGTTTGGCCTGCAGCGCCACCGAAGCCACCATGTTGCCGCCGACGCTGTTACCCACCAGACCCAGACGGCTACCGTCCACGCCAATTTCCTGACCGTGCTCGGCTACCCATTTTGTCGCTTCATAGGCCTGATTAATTGCTACCGGGAAATGGGCCTCAGGTGACGGGGTGTAATCGACGTAAACCGCAGCGGCACCCGAAGCGCGAACAAGATCACGGATTAAGCGTTCGTGGGTAGGGAAGTCACCCAGCACCCAACCGCCGCCGTGAAAGAACATAAAGGCGGGGAGCGTACCGCTGGCGTTTTCAGGTTTCACTATTTTCAGTTTGATCGCCTGGCCATTTACCTGGATCGTTTTTTCAGAAACCTGAGCGGGCGGCAGTTTTGCGCCTTGCTGCGCGCCAATCAGTACCTGGCGGGCCTCCTGCGGGGTCATCTGTTCCATTGGCTTACCCTTGCCGGAATTCAAAACATTAAGAAATGCCTGTACGCCTGCGGTCGGGGTTGGGGTATTGGTGGTTTGAGCGGATGCCGCGGCTGACGCGAAGACGGAAGAAACCAGGATGGCGGTTAGTGTTTTCATGGTAGTGCCTCTTTAAGCGTATTTGATTGGATGAGATAACTAAATAGTGCGCTACTTAGTTGTTGGTGTAATACTTGCGCGCAAGATACTTTTAGTCAAACATTATTTATAATTTTTTTAGGCAACCGATTTGGAGTTGATAGAAAAATGAAAGAAAACAAAACGCTAGACGATTTACTTTGCTTCTCGCTGTACTCGGTCACCAACGCGTTTGTTCGCCAGTATCGCCCCTTACTGCAAGAGATGGATCTGACCTATCCGCAATTCGTTGTTTTGATGGCGCTTTATGAGAAAGACAACATCCCACTTCGCGATCTCAGCGATAAGACGTTTTTTGATTCGGGCACATTGACCCCGCTTGTACAAAAGCTTGAGGCAAAAGGATTCCTCAACCGTATCGCGGTTGTGGGTGATGAAAGGATGAAAAATGTTGTACTGACCGACAAGGCCAAAGACCTGAAGAAACGGGTGATGGCATTGCCGGATCAGATTCGCTGCAGCATGAGGATGAATGACGATGAGCTTGAGACGCTAAAAAAACTCTCCCGAACGCTGCTCGACGATTTGTAATAACCCTTCGGTGGGTTGAACCCACCGAAGTAATGTGTCGTTACCGGTAGTCCTCTGCATCCACATCATACCCCGACGGCTCCCAGCGGATTGCCAGCAGCGACGCCAGGCCGATAAACGGCGCCAGCGCAATCACCCAGAACACGGCGGTATCCAGCGAGGCGACCAGCAGCGGGAACAGAAACAGCGATAGCGTCGAGCTGCTGCGCATCAGCGTCTGGTTGAGGCCCACGCCCACGCCGCGCAGCGAGGTTGGGTAGCTCAGCGAGGCAAACGTCATGGTATGCGCGCCCGGGCCGAAGCCCTGACCGAACAGGAATAGCGCCAGCATCGCCACGGCGAGCACCCCTTCAGAGGCACCGTCTGGTCTGCCAATCAGCGCCAGACCCAGTAGCGCCACAAGCTGGCAGGCATAACCCGCAAGCGACATCCGCCAGGCGCCGAAGCGCGGCACGTAGCGTACCGCCAGCAGTCCGCCGACGAAGGCAAACAGCAGGTTAAGCGCCAGAGAAATGAGAATGGTGGTGAGCATCGACTGGACAAAGAAGCTGGAGATGATCACCGGCAGGCCAAACGCCACGGCGTTATAGGCAAACGACGAGACGACGGAAAGCAGCGTGGCGAGCGTCGTGCGGCGTAAGTAGATGCCGCGGAACAGGTTCAGATAGTTTGACCATTTCGCTTTATTCACGACGGGTGCGGGCTGGCCGAGCGCGTCCTGCGGCACGTGGGCATTGATGTTATACGACTGGCGTAAAATCGACGCCGCCTCTTTCAGGTTGCCCTGATTAGCCGCCCAGACCGGAGATTCGCTCATATAGCGGCTGCGGATGGCGATAATCACCAGCGCGGGCACCGCGCCAAAGCCGAGAATCAAACGCCACAGCCAGTCGCTGTGGCTCTCCGGCAGCACGGCGTAGAAGAAAAGCACCAGCAGGTAGGAGACGCTGATGGCGGCATACCAGGTGGGGCACCACATCGCGACGCTGGAAGCCTTATTTCCGGGCCCTTTTAGCCTGGCGAACTCGCTTAAAAACGCCATCGCCACGGGAAGGTCGATCCCGACCCCCAGCCCCATCACAAAGCGGGCGCCCGCGAGCACATATTCGTTCGGAGCCAGCGCACAGGCGATCGCTGCCACCACGAAGAACACCATATCAGCCATAAAAACGCGGTAGCGCCCGATTTTATCCGTGAGATAGCCGCCAAGCAGCGCCCCGACGATGGCACCAAAGGTAATGGCCGAAGCCACCATACCGGTACCGGCGGGCGTCAGGCTAAATTCGCGGGTGATGTCTTTAATGCCAAACGCCAGCGCGCCCAGATCGTAGGCATCGAGGAAAATGCCGCCCAAAGCGATACCGACCACGATACGGGCGTTTGTTCGGCCCTGAGAACCGTCATTAACGAGGCGTGATACATCCGAAGCGCTGCGCACCCACTGGATGTCGCCATCAGGGGGAATACCTGCCGTTGAAAGGGGAGTTGATTCTGTGATTTCAGCCATTTTCTTCTTATGTGGTTGTGTTGTGTCCCTAACAGTTACCACAGGCAGAAGGTGACCAAAATCACATTTGGCTATAAGGCATAACTAACCCTTTGGAGCGTCTTTTTTCTTTCTCTTGAGCTTCGTCCAGATTTTGGTCTCCTGACGACGCCACAGGCGCTGAATATTGTCGTGATGGCGCAGCAGGATAAGACAGGAGAGCATCGACACCGGGAAGGTGAACTGGGGTTTGAACCACCAGACGTAGAACGGGGCGATCAGCGCGCTGACGATTGCGCCCAGCGACGAATAGCCGCTCAGAAGAATGGTCAGAAGCCACGTCCCGGCCATTACGCCGGTGAGATCCCAGCCGATAGGTGCAATGGCACCAAAGGCGGTCGCAACGCCTTTACCGCCTTTAAAGCCGAAGAATACGGGCCAGATGTGGCCGACGCAGGCAGCAATAGCAATGAGCCCCAGCCAGAACGGCGTAACGCCCAGCGCATAGGCGCCCCAGACGGGCAGCATCCCTTTCAGAACATCAAAAATCAAAACCGCTACGGCTGCTCCCTTGCCGCCAATTCGTAGTACGTTGGTCGCCCCCGGATTCCCGGAACCATTTTCACGCGGGTCAGGTAACCCGGCAATGCGGCAGACCAGAATGGCGCTGGAGATTGAGCCGCAAAGATAGGCGAGGAGGATCATTCCAGGCGCGATTGCACTCATAACGCTGTTCCGTTTTGAAAATGTATCTGTATTCTCAGCATCTGTGGATAATACGCATAATTCGCCGGAAGTGGTATCCGGTTTAGCCAAAAAGCAGGCAGGTCGTGATGGATATTGTATTTATAGAGCAACTTTCGGTAATCACCACAATTGGTGTTTACGACTGGGAACAGACCATCGAGCAGAAACTGGTGTTCGATATCGAAATGGGATGGGATAACCGCAAATCGGCAAAAAGCGATGACGTGAACGACTGTCTGAGCTATGCCGATATCAGTGAAACGGTCATCGCCCACGTTGAAGGGCAGCGTTTTGCGCTGGTCGAACGGGTGGCGGAAGAAGTCGCAGAATTGCTGTTGAAAAAATTCAACTCACCGTGGGTGCGCATCAAGCTGAGCAAGCCGGGAGCGGTGGCGCGCGCCGCCAATGTTGGCGTCATCATTGAGCGTGGCACAAATCTGAAAGGAAAGATTTAACGTCATAATAGCTAAACCATTTTAGGTTATACCGGTCTCAAGACTGTATCTTATCGGTTGTCCGTATGGGACGCCGTTTTTTTATATCTTTTTAGGGGTTTATAGATGAGCGATATGCACTCGCTGCTGGTGGCGGCAATACTGGGTGTGGTCGAAGGATTGACGGAGTTTTTGCCGGTCTCCAGTACGGGCCATATGATTATCGTTGGCCATCTGCTGGGCTTTGAAGGCGATACCGCAAAAACGTTTGAAGTGGTGATCCAGCTGGGGTCTATTCTGGCGGTGGTCGTGATGTTCTGGCGTCGCCTGTTTGGCCTGATCGGCATCCATTTTGGCCGTCCGCCTCAGCACGAGGGGGCCGGTAAAGGTCGTCTGTCACTGATCCATATTCTGCTCGGGATGATCCCTGCGGTGGTGCTGGGCCTGGTGTTCCACGACGCCATCAAATCTCTGTTTAACCCGATTAACGTGATGTACGCGCTGGTGGTGGGGGGCTTACTGCTGATCGCCGCGGAAGTGCTGAAGCCAAAAACGCCGCGCGCGGAAGGTCTGGACGACATGACGTACCGTCAGGCGTTTATCATTGGCTGCTTCCAGTGTCTGGCGCTGTGGCCGGGCTTCTCGCGTTCAGGCGCTACCATCTCCGGCGGGATGCTGATGGGCGTAAGCCGTTACGCCGCGTCAGAGTTCTCGTTCCTGCTGGCGGTGCCGATGATGATGGGCGCCACCGTACTCGACGTCTATAAGAGCTATCACTTCCTGACGGCTGGCGACATTCCGATGTTCGCCGTTGGCTTCATCACCGCCTTTATCGTGGCGCTGATTGCCATTAAAACCTTCCTGCAGCTGATTAAGCGTATCTCGTTTATTCCATTCGCGATCTATCGCTTTATCGTGGCGGCTGCGGTGTACGTGGTCTTCTTCTGACCGATGGCCCTCAGTCTTTCGGCTGAGGGCAATGCTTTTCCTTCCAGTCCGACACCGCCTGAATTCGCCGTTTCGTGAGCTCTTCGCGAATTTCCGGTCCTTTGAATCCTGCTTCGACAACGTCCTTCGTGGGCACCGCTTTCGCTACGTCCCAGGCTTTACGAAGTAAACGTCCCTGCGGATAATCGCACGCTTCAAAACCGGTACGACCGCGCACGTCAGCTTCGCTGGTGAGCGCAATTTGCTCTACGCGCTGGGGTTTGCGCCAGGCGTCGATGTTATCGAAAAGCTTAACGATGGTGGCCGGTTTCAGGATCGGGAAGGTGTGGATCAGATCGTGGAACTCGGCCACCAGTTTCGCCAGATCGCGGATCTCGTTCGGCACGCGCAGACGCTGGCACAGCCCCTCGACCAGCTTCACCCCTGCCGGGCCGTGCCCGTGGTGGCGAGGCCAGAATTCTTTTGGCGTTAGGCCTTTGCCGAGATCGTGGCACAGGGTGGAAAAGCGCACGTCCACGTCAGGGCTGAGCATGGCGGCCATGCTCAACGTCATCAGCGTGTGTACGCCGGTATCAATTTCCGGGTGCCATTTCGCCGGAGCAGGCACGCCGAACAGCGCGTCTATTTCCGGGAACAGCACCTTCAGCGCGCCGCAGTCGCGCAGGACCTGGAAAAAGACCTGCGGGTTGCGCGTGGTGAGGGCATTTTCCGTCTCTTTCCAGACGCGCTCTGGCGTCAGGTGTTCAAGCTCGCCCGCCTCGGTCATGGCGGTCATCAGCGCCATTGTTTCATCGGCAATACGGAAACTGAGATGGGCGTAACGCGCGGCAAAGCGCGCCACGCGGAGCACGCGGAGCGGATCTTCTGAAAACGCCGGGGAGACGTGACGCAAAAGGCGGTTGCGCAGATCGTCCTGACCGCCATAGGCGTCTACGATCTGCCCGTCTTCGTCCTGCGCCAGCGCGTTGATGGTGAGATCGCGGCGCAGGAGATCTTGCTCCAGCGTGACGTCCGGCGCGGCATAGCAGGTGAAGCCCGTATAGCCCGAGCCCGATTTCCGCTCGGTACGCGCCAGGGCATACTCTTCACGGCTTTTCGGGTGCAGGAACACGGGAAAATCGCGGCCTACCTGCTGGTAGCCCGCGTCGAGCATCTCTTCAGGGGTGGCGCCAACCACCACCCAGTCTTTATCTTTGACCGGCAGACCTAACAACGCATCACGTACCGCACCACCGACAAGATAACTCTTCACGCCCAACTCTCCCGTTTTCTCTTTTCCAGAATGATACGTAAGTCTGGCAGAGAAGACGAATTAGTTCATCCAGCGGTCTTTACGCTTGCGGCTTGGGATCAGATGCGGCAGCACCAGACCCAGCACCAGACCCACGCCCAGCACGCCGCCGCCATACATAAACCACTGCATGATGATGGTGCGCTGTTTGTCGTCGAGCTGCAGATTAGCGGCATTCACCTTCTTCTGCGCGACAATCAGCTCGTTTTTCAGTTTCTGGTTCTCTTCTTTCAGACCGTTAATCACACCGTCGCTTTGCGCCACTTTCTGCTGCATTTCAGCGGTGCGCTGGTTCCAGGTGCCGTCGATGTTGTTCAGCTTATCGGTCAGGGTCTTCACCTGGTTTTCCAGATCCGGCACGCGGGTGCGCAGGCTTGGCACGGTGCTCAGCTCTTTCAGCGGGATCCAGGACGTACGGCCGGTACTGTCGCGAACCTGGCCATAGTTGGTGTCCGCGTTGGTCTGTAACAGGGTGACTTCCTCGCCGGCATTCACCGTGCCCACGAGGCGATAATTATCTCCGGGGCCACTGCGTACCCAGGTGTTCAGTTCGTCAGAAACGTAACGCTTCTCTTCAGCGTGCACTGCGGTTGCGGCGCTAAAAGCGAGTAAAGTAAGTCCAATCAGGCGTAATTTAAGCATCATTAGTCGTTATTTTCATAAATAGTGGAACGATAGTAGTGGCAACAGTGTCTCTACGCAAAGCATTCGTCAGCAATCAGAATCATCTGTGTCACGACTCTATACATTTACGCCCGACAAATTGCTCATTGCATGGCAATTTGGCGCAAAATACTATGTACTGACAAACAAATGGCGAGGAAGTTCGCCCTCATTGACGCGTCAGTGACGCCCGCAAAAGTACAAGGCTATGGCACAAGAAATCGAATTAAAGTTTATCGTCGAAAAAGACAGCGTTGACGCACTCCGCCAGCATCTGCATACGCTTTCCGGCGAACACCATGCACCGGTACAACTGCTTAATATCTATTATGAAACGCCAGACAGCTGGCTGCGCCGCCATGATATGGGGCTGCGCATCCGCGGCGCGAGCGGGCGCTACGAGATGACGATGAAAATTGCCGGCCGCGTGGTCGGCGGTTTACATCAGCGCCCGGAATACAATATCGACATCAGCAAGCCGGAACTTGAGCTGGAACGTTTCCCGGCGGAAGTCTGGCCGGATGGCGAGCTGCCTTCCACGCTGGCGGAACAGGTGCAGCCGCTGTTCAGCACCGATTTCTGGCGCGAGAAATGGCTGGTGGCGGAAGGCAAAAGCCGCATCGAAATCGCCCTCGATCTGGGGGACGTGAAGGCGGGTGAGTTCCAGGAGCCGATTTGCGAACTCGAGCTTGAGCTGCTGGAAGGGGACGCAAATGACGTGCTGAAGCTGGCGCGCAGGCTGGTGAACCAGTCCGGACTGCGTCAGGGAAGCCTGAGTAAAGCTGCGCGGGGTTACCATCTGGCCGCCGGAAATGCGCCGCGCGTGCTGAAAGAGACGACCATTTTGCACGTTGCGCCAAAAGCCAGCGTTGAACAGGGGCTGGAAGCCGCGCTGGAGCTGGCGCTTTCTCAGTGGCAATACCATGAAGAGCTGTGGGTGCGAAATGTGAAAAACGCGAAATCCCACGTGCTGGCGGCGATTGCCCTGGTGCGCCATACCCTGACGCTGTTCGGCGGTATTGTTCCTCGCAAAGCGAGCGCTCACTTACGTGACCTGCTGACGCAAACCGAAACGCTGATGCTCTCCGACGTATCGGCGCAAACGGCAATCTACAGCCCGCAAGCCGCGACGGCAAAACTGGCGCTGACCGAGTTTCTGGTGACGCGCGGCTGGCGCGCCTTCCTGGATGCGAAAGCCGAGACCAAAATCGCGGAAAACTTTAAGCGTTTCGCGGATATTCATCTTTCCCGTCATGCCGCCGAGCTGAAGAGCACCTTTGCGTATCCGCTCGGCGATCGGTATGGCGATCAGCTTCCTCGTCTGTCGCGCAACATCGACAGCATGCTGCTGCTTTCCGGCGCTTATGACGGAGTTAAAACCCAGGCCTGGCTGGAAAACTGGCAGGGGCTGAAGCATGCCATTGAGACCCGCCAGCATATTGAGATTGAGCATTTCCGTAACGAGGCCATTTCGCAGGAGCCGTTCTGGCTGCACAGCGGAAAACGTTAACTCTGGCAAGGAACCCCTATAATGCCGCTTTCTTCACCGTTACAGCAGCAGTGGCAGAGCGTTTGCGAACGTCTGCCTGAGTCATTACCGGCGTCATCGTTAAGCGAGCAGGCGAAGAGCGTGCTCGCCTTCAGTGATTTTGTGCAGGAAAGTATCACCGCCAACCCGGACTGGCTGGCGGAGCTTGAGAACGCACCGCCGCAGGCGGACGAGTGGCGGCAGTATGCCGGCTGGCTGCAAACCGCGCTCGAAGACGTTGCGGATGAAGCGACGCTGATGCGCGTCCTGCGCCAGTTCCGCCGTCGGGTGATGGTGCGCATTGCCTGGGCTCAGGCGCTGGAGCTGGTGAGCGAAGAGAGCACGCTGCAGCAGCTAAGCGAGCTGGCGCAAACGCTGATTGTCGCCGCGCGCGACTGGCTCTACGCCGCCTGCTGTAAAGAGTGGGGCACGCCGTGCAGCGAGGAAGGGGTCCCTCAGCCGCTGCTGATTCTGGGGATGGGCAAGCTGGGCGGCTGCGAGCTGAACTTCTCCTCCGACATCGACCTGATTTTTGCCTGGCCCGAGAACGGCTCCACGCGCGGCGGCCGTCGCGAGCTCGACAACGCCCAGTTCTTTACCCGCCTCGGCCAGCGTCTGATTAAGGCGCTGGATCAGCCGACGCAGGATGGTTTTGTCTACCGCGTGGACATGCGCCTGCGTCCGTTCGGCGACAGCGGGCCGCTGGTGCTGAGCTTTGCCGCGCTGGAGGATTACTACCAGGAGCAGGGGCGCGACTGGGAGCGTTATGCGATGGTCAAAGCGCGGATCATGGGCGACAGCGATGACGCCTACGCCAACGAGCTGCGCGCCATGCTGCGCCCGTTCGTGTTCCGTCGCTATATCGACTTCAGCGTCATCCAGTCCCTGCGCAATATGAAAGGGATGATCGCCCGTGAGGTGCGCCGTCGTGGTCTGAAGGACAACATCAAGCTCGGCGCGGGCGGTATTCGCGAAATTGAATTTATCGTCCAGGTCTTCCAGCTTATTCGCGGCGGCCGTGAGCCGTCCCTGCAGTCCCGCTCGCTGCTGCCGACGCTGAGCGCCATCGAGCAGCTGCACCTGCTGCCGGACGGCGATGCGCAAACCCTGCGCGAGGCCTATCTGTTTCTGCGCCGTCTGGAAAACCTGCTGCAAAGCATCAATGACGAACAGACCCAGACCCTGCCGGGCGATGACCTTAACCGGGCGCGCCTGGCCTGGGGCATGCGCGTGGACGACTGGGCCGCGTTAACCGAACGGCTGGATGCCCATATGGCAGGCGTGCGCCGCATCTTCAACGAGCTGATCGGTGATGACGAAAGTGAATCACCGGACGATGCGCTTTCCGAACACTGGCGCGAGCTGTGGCAGGACGCGCTCCAGGAAGATGACACCACGCCGGTGCTGACGCACTTAACCGACGACGCGCGCCACCGCGTGGTGGCGCTGATCGCTGATTTCCGTCTTGAGCTGAACAAACGCGCCATCGGCCCGCGCGGCCGTCAGGTGCTGGATCACCTGATGCCGCACCTGCTGAGCGAGGTCTGCTCGCGGGCGGACGCGCCGGTGCCGCTGTCGCGCATGATGCCGCTGCTGAGCGGGATTATCACGCGTACCACCTATCTGGAGCTCCTGAGCGAGTTTCCGGGGGCGCTGAAGCACCTGATTACGCTCTGCGCCGCGTCGCCGATGGTGGCCAACAAGCTGGCGCGTTACCCGCTGCTGCTGGATGAGCTGCTCGATCCGAACACGCTGTATCAGCCAACGGCGACGGATGCTTACCGGGACGAGCTGCGTCAGTATCTGCTGCGCGTGCCGGAAGAGGACGAAGAGCAACAGCTGGAGGCGCTGCGCCAGTTTAAGCAGGCGCAGATGCTGCGCGTGGCGGCGGCGGACATCGCCGGAACGCTGCCGGTGATGAAAGTGAGCGATCACTTAACCTGGCTGGCAGAGGCGATCATCGACGCGGTGGTGCATCAGGCGTGGGTGCAGATGGTGGCGCGCTACGGCCAGCCGAAACACCTGGCCGAACGTGAAGGACGCGGATTCGCGGTCGTGGGGTACGGCAAGCTTGGCGGCTGGGAGCTGGGCTATAGCTCCGATCTGGATTTAATCTTCCTGCACGACTGCCCGGTTGACGTAATGACCGACGGCGAGCGTGAAATTGACGGGCGCCAGTTCTACCTTCGCCTGGCGCAGCGCATTATGCACCTGTTCAGCACCCGCACCTCGTCGGGCATTTTGTATGAAGTCGATGCTCGTCTGCGTCCGTCCGGCGCGGCGGGCATGCTGGTGACCTCAACGGAATCCTTCGCCGATTACCAGAAGAATGAAGCCTGGACGTGGGAGCATCAGGCGCTGGTGCGCGCTCGCGTGGTGTATGGCGATCCGCAGCTCAAAACGCAGTTTGACGTCATCCGTAAGGACGTTATGACGACGGTGCGAGAGGGCGCCACATTACAAACAGAAGTGCGGGAAATGCGTGAGAAAATGCGCGCGCATCTCGGCAATAAACACCGCGATCGCTTTGATATTAAAGCCGACGAGGGCGGGATTACCGATATTGAGTTCATCACCCAGTATCTGGTGCTGCTGCACGCCCACGACAAGCCGAAGCTGACGCGCTGGTCCGATAACGTGCGCATTCTGGAGCTGCTGGCGCAAAATGACATCATGGACGAGCAGGAGGCGCAGGCTTTAACCCGCGCCTACACGACGCTTCGCGATGAGCTTCATCACCTGGCGCTGCAGGAGCAGCCGGGGCACGTGGCGCTGGACTGTTTTGCTCATGAACGTGCTCAGGTAACGGCCAGCTGGCAGAAGTGGCTGGTGGAACCGTGCGTAACAAATCAAGTGTGATATTATCGCGCGCAAATTGTGAATCTTTCTGGAGTCAGGAATGAAAGTAACACTGCCAGAGTTTGAACGTGCTGGGGTAATGGTTGTTGGGGATGTGATGCTGGATCGCTACTGGTATGGGCCTACCAGCCGCATCTCTCCGGAAGCACCGGTACCGGTGGTTAAGGTCGACACCATTGAAGAGCGTCCCGGCGGCGCGGCAAACGTGGCGATGAACATTGCCTCTCTGGGCGCGCAGTCGCGTCTGGTGGGCCTGACCGGCATCGACGATGCGGCGCGTGCGCTGAGCAAGTCGCTGGCGGACGTGAACGTGAAGTGCGACTTCGTCTCTGTTCCGACCCACCCGACCATCACCAAGCTGCGCGTGCTGTCGCGCAACCAGCAGCTGATCCGCCTCGACTTTGAAGAAGGATTCGAAGGCGTTGATCCCGAGCCGCTGCACGAGCGTATCAACCAGGCGCTGGGCAATATCGGCGCGCTGGTGCTGTCCGACTACGCCAAAGGCGCGCTGGCGAGCGTGCAAACGATGATTCAGCTGGCGCGTAAAGCCAGCGTGCCGGTGCTGATCGACCCGAAAGGGACCGATTTTGAGCGCTATCGCGGCGCAACCCTGCTGACGCCAAACCTCTCCGAGTTTGAAGCTGTGGCGGGCAAGTGCAAAACCGAGGAAGAGCTGGTTGAGCGCGGCATGAAGATCATTACTGACTTTGAGCTGTCCGCGCTGCTGGTCACCCGTTCCGAGCAGGGGATGACGCTGCTGCAGCCGGGCAAAGCGCCGCTGCATATGCCAACCCAGGCGCAGGAGGTGTACGACGTGACCGGTGCCGGTGATACGGTGATCGGCGTGCTGGCGGCGACGCTGGCAGCAGGAAACTCGCTGGAAGAGGCGTGCTACTTCGCTAACGCCGCGGCGGGCGTGGTCGTCGGTAAACTCGGTACCTCAACCGTTTCGCCAATCGAGCTGGAAAACGCGGTGCGCGGTCGTGCGGATACCGGTTTTGGCGTCATGACCGAAGACGAGCTCAAGGTGGCCGTCGCCGCCGCGCGCAAGCGTGGTGAAAAAGTGGTGATGACTAACGGCGTGTTCGACATTCTGCACGCGGGTCACGTTTCGTATCTGGCGAACGCGCGCAAGCTGGGCGATCGCCTGATTGTGGCGGTTAACAGCGATGCATCGACGAAGCGCCTGAAGGGCGAAACGCGTCCGGTGAACCCGCTCGAGCAGCGCATGATTGTGCTCGGCGCGCTGGAAGCGGTGGACTGGGTGGTGTCGTTTGAAGAAGATACCCCGCAGCGCCTGATTGCAGGTATTCTGCCGGATCTGTTGGTCAAGGGCGGGGATTACAAGCCGGAGCAAATCGCGGGTAGCGAAGAGGTCTGGGCGAACGGCGGCGAGGTGATGGTGCTCAACTTTGAGGACGGGTGTTCAACCACCAACATCATCAAGAAGATCCAGAAGGACAGTCAGTAAAAAAACGGGCCAGCTGGCCCGTTTTTTTATGTCGGGTGGCGGCTGCGCCTTACCCGACCTACGCGTATATGTATGCCCGGTAAGCGAAGTGCCACCGGGCGATACAACCAGCACTTACTCCTGGTCGTCCACCGGTGGAATAGCCGGTGCCGGCTTCACTTCTTCCGGCGCATTGCGGTTTTCCAGCTCGGTCAGACGCTGTTCCAGCAGCGCCAGCTTCTCGCGGGTGCGCAGCAGAACCTGGGTCTGCACGTCAAACTCTTCGCGGCTGACTAAATCAAGGCGAACCAACTGCGCCTGCAGCGTCTGGCGGATTTTCTTTTCTACGTCATCACCAAATTCACGAATGCCTTTTGGCATAGACTCGTGAACCTGACGCGCGATCTGCTCAATTTTTTTCGGGTCAATCATTGGCGTTTCCCTTGATGGAAAAGTGTTAGTGTCCATTGTAGCGCGTCATGCCCGGGGTAAACAAAATTGTTTGATGCTTATGCATTGCCCAGGATAATCAATAGCGTTATAGTTATCTCGCTTATTCTCAGGGCGGGGCGAAATTCCCCACCGGCGGTAAATCAGCGTGACGCTGAAAGCCCGCGAGCGCTTTGGGTGAAAACTCAAAGGTCAGCAGATCCGGTGTAATTCCGGGGCCGACGGTTAGAGTCCGGATGGGAGAGAGTAACGATCAAGTCGGGCATGGGCCCGCTCACGTTATCTTTTTGCCGCTTATACGGCGCTCCTAAGACTGCCCTGATTCTGGTAACCATAATGTTAATGAGGTTTTTTTACCATGAATCAGACGCTACTTTCCTCTTTTGGCACTTCAACTCAACGTGTTGAACATGCACTGGATGCACTGCGCGAAGGCCGCGGTGTGATGGTGCTTGACGATGAAAACCGTGAAAACGAAGGCGACATGATTTTCGCCGCCGAAAACATGACCGTTGAACAGATGGCGCTGACCATCCGTCACGGCAGCGGCATCGTATGCCTGTGTATTAATGAAGATCGTCGTAAGCAGCTCGATCTGCCGATGATGGTCGAAAACAACACCAGCGCCTTTGGTACCGGTTTTACCGTGACCATTGAAGCGGCGCATGGCGTGACCACCGGTGTGTCTGCGGCTGACCGTCTGACCACCGTACGTGCAGCGATTGCTGATGGTGCCAAACCATCCGATCTGCACCGTCCTGGCCACGTCTTCCCACTGCGTGCACAGGCGGGCGGCGTGTTGACCCGCGGTGGTCACACCGAAGCGACGATCGACCTGGTGACGCTGGCTGGCTTCAAACCTGCTGGCGTGCTGTGCGAACTGACCAACGATGATGGCACCATGGCGCGCGCGCCGGAGTGCATCACCTTTGCCCGCCTGCACAACATGCCGGTGGTCACGATTGAAGATCTGGTTGAGTATCGCCAGGCGCACGAGCGCAAAGCTAGCTGAAAATAAAAACGCCGGGAAGTCCCGGCGTTTTTTTACCCGATTCCTGCGCTCTGCAGCAGAACCAGACTTAATCCCATCACCGACATTCCGCACAGCACGCCATAGCTGGGGTTGTTGTTTGGATCGATCTCCTTCGCCAGCGGCATCAGTTCATCCACCGAAAGCGCAACCATGATCCCGGCTACCGCTGCCATGATCGCCGCCATCACTACCGGAGAGACCAGGCTACCAAGGATCAGCCAGGCCAGTACGCCGCCAAGGATTTCGGCCATCCCGGAAATGCCCGCCCAGAACACCGCGGTGCGTTTCGATCCCGTTGCGGCATACACGGGTCCGGCGACGGCCAGTCCTTCAGGAATATTGTGTAAGGCGACCGCCAGCGCGATGCCAAAGCCCATCTCAAGATTGCTGCTGGCCGTCACGTAGGTAGCGACCCCTTCCGGGAAGTTGTGCAGGCTGATGCCAAGCGTTAACAGCACGGCGGTACGCTTGATATTGCGCGGCATGGGCGTCACGTTTTTCTGCATTAAATCCTGCGGATGCGCGTGTGGTAGCATCCGATCGAGGGCAAAGTATCCCAGCAGGCCAAAGACAAACATGCCGTAGCCCAGCAGCGGAGACATGCCTTCAGTGCCCAACGCGGCAGGCAGCATCTCCATCAGGGAGATGAGCAGCATGATCCCGGCAGCAAAGCCCAGTGAAAAGGCCAGTACTCGGTTAGAGGGCTTTTGGCCGAGCACGCCGAGGATCGCACCGATGAAGGTCGCGGCGCCCGCCAGTATGGTCAGGATCAAGGGGACTGACATGCATTGCTCCTTTTGATAATCATTCTCATTAATATAAATGATCCATTTCTGGCAAAGCGAGGGTGAAAACCCGGCTTTACACATTCCTTACATTCAAATTTCCTGATGATGATCTTCACGCTTATCTGCGTTCATCTTTGCCGGATTGCGCGTAATGTAGCACCATTAAATTGACACCTTCTGTAAGGATATCACCATGACTTCTTCCCGTATGCCAGCCCTGTTTTTAGGCCACGGTAGCCCAATGAACGTTCTGGAAGACAACGTCTATACCCGCGCCTGGCGTCATCTGGGCGAGACGTTGCCGCGTCCGAAAGCGATCGTGGTGGTGTCTGCGCACTGGTTTACCCGTGGGACAGGCGTGACCGCCATGGAAGCGCCAAAAACCATTCATGATTTTGGCGGCTTCCCACAGGCGCTGTACGACACGCATTATCCGGCCCCCGGCTCGCCTGCGCTGGCGCAAAAGCTGGTAGAGTTGCTGGCGCCTGTCCCTGTGACGCTGGATAAAGAAGCCTGGGGCTTTGACCATGGCTCCTGGGGCGTGCTGATTAAAATGTATCCTGACGCGGATATCCCGATGGTGCAGTTGAGCATCGACAGTACTAAACCGGCGGCCTGGCATCTGGAGATGGGGCGTAAGCTGGCAACCCTGCGTGATGAAGGCATCATGCTGGTGGCGAGCGGCAACGTGGTGCATAACCTGCGTACCGCACGCTGGCACGGTGAGAACACGACGTACCCGTGGGCAACCTCTTTTAACGACTACGTCAAAGCGAACCTGACCTGGCAAGGCCCGGCTGAGGAGCACCCGCTGGTGAACTATCTGGATCACGAAGGCGGTTCGCTCTCTAACCCGACGCCGGAACACTTCCTGCCGCTGCTGTACGTTCTTGGCGCGTGGGATGGTCAGGAACCGGTGACGATCCCGGTCGACGGTATCGAGATGGGGAGTTTGAGTATGCTGTCGGTGCAGGTGGGATAATAAAAGCAAAACGGCAACCTAAGGTTGCCGTTTTTAGTGTTTGCACCCTCTCCCTGTGGGAGAGGGGCGGGGTGAGGGCATCAGGCTGCGGCCTATTCGACAAAAATGTGCGGATAAAACCGTGACAGATCCTGCGTGATCAGCGCGCGATCTTCGCGAATGCCAATCCCGGCCGGCAGATCGTTAATGAGCCAGCTGCCAATCAGGGTATAGCTATCGCCAAATTTCGGCAGCTGCCAGAACTCCTGGACGATCATCCCTTCTTCGCCGTATGGCCCTTCAACCGCTTCCAGCGTCTTGCCGTTTTCGATAATCGAGACGTTTGCCCCTTCGCGGGAGAAGATCGGCTTAACGACGTATTTCTCCATTTGCGGGTAATCATCTTCCGCAAAATAGGCTGGCAGCAGGTTCGGGTGGTTGGGGAACATCTCCCAGAGCATCGGCAGCAGGGCTTTGTTAGAGATGATGCTCTTCCAGGCCGGCTCCAGCCAGCGCACGCCAGCATCTTCCAGCTTGGTGGAAAACATCTCGCGCAGCATGTATTCCCACGGGTATAGCTTGAACAGGTTGCTGATCACCTGGTCCTGCATATCCGTAAACTGACCCTTTTCACCCAGGCCGATATCCTCGATATAGAGGAACTCGGTCGCCACTTCCGCTTCGGCGGCGCAGTCCTGAAGATACTGAACCGTGCCACGGTCTTCTTCCGTGTCGCGGCAGCAGGCGAGATGGAGCAGGTTAAAGCCATGCTGTTCGCGCAGTTCGGCAAAACGCTCAATCAGCTTTTCCTGCAGGCTGTTAAACTGGTCGCTGCCTTCCGGCAGGTTTCCGGCATTGGCCTGATCTTCCAGCCAGATCCACTGGAAGAACGCCGCTTCATACAGAGAGGTTGGCGTATCGGCGTTGTTTTCCAGCAGCTTAGGCTCGCCTTTGCCGTCCCACGCCAGATCCAGGCGAGAGTAAAGCGAAGGTTGATTCGTTTTCCACGACTGGCGCACAAAGCCCCAGGTGTGCTTCGGAATGCGGAACTTTGCCATCAGCTCGTCGCTGTCGATGACCTTTTCCACGACCTTCAGGCACATCTGGTGCAGCTCGGCCGTCACCTCTTCCAGTTTTTCCACCTGGGCCAGCGTGAGCTTGTAATAGGCGTCTTCACACCAGTACGGCTCGCCGTACATGGTGTGGAAGTTAAAACCGTACTCGGTGGCTTTTTCGCGCCAGTCCGGGCGCTCGGTGATACTGACTCGTTCCATGATCAGCCGCCCATTGAGCGAGTAGAGGAGGTGCCTGTCGCACTACGCTGCATGCTGGTCTGCTTCGCCACAGATTCACCAAACCCGCCGCGGGTGATGGTGCTGGTCGTCGCAGGCTTCGGCGCCATCGCCGTTTTCGGTACGGTCACGGTGCGGCCGGGGGTCGCTGCGCCGTAGCCTTTGCCGCTGGCATCGGTATATTGACCGTAAGCCGGGCTGGCCGGGTTTTTCGAGCTAAACAGCGGCTGCTGCTGGTAGCCCGCACCGCCGCCCATCAGGCGACCCATCATGTAGCCTGCCATCAGCGGCATCCAGAAGCTGCCGCTGGACTGCGCCTGAGCCTGATTTTCAGGTGCGGTGCCGGCCTGAGCCGGTGCCTGCTGGCACTGACCTTCACCAAACTCCGCCACGCAGTCTTCGCGTGAGGCATATTTCGGCGCGGTACGTTCCGCTTCTTTCAGCGCGCTGGTGTAGGCCGTTTTACATTCGGCCGCTTTACCAGTGGCGGCAGAGCAGTCGTCCGCGTTTTGATACAGCGAAACCGTTTCGTCATTTTTCTCACAGCCTGCCAGCATAAAGACAGCCGTGACCGCCAGCGCAACAGGGGTGAGGTGACGCGCGTTCCAGCTCTTACGGAACGAAGCGTGATTTATAGATTTTGTCCGTTTCATCTTTGTCTTCCAGGACCCAGTGGTAATAACGCTCAGGATAGAGGATGAGTGGTTGAAAATGAAGCGAAGAGGGGCGGAATCAGGGGGATCTTTACGTTGGCTTACGTTCGGATGTGATTCAGATGCGCCCTCTCCCTGTGGGAGAGGGCGGGGCGAGGGCATCAGGCCGCAGTGGACCTGATGACACTCTTAGTTACGGAACGGATTATTGCCTTTGCTGGCGGATGTAGTGGTACGCGCAGCGGCCGGCTGTGCCGCAGGGGTGTTGCTGTTAGCGTTGAAGTTATCAACCGCGGCAACCTGCTCCGGATTCTCCGGTGCAACGCTGTCCGGAGAGGTGGAGACCGGTTTGCCCAACGCGCTGTTCAGCATCTGCAGGTCTTGCTCGTTCAGCGTACCCAGAGCCTGTTTGATGTTCAGCTGGTTAATCAGGTACTGGTAACGCGCGCTGGAGAGCTGCTGTTTCGCGTTGTACAGCGTGGTGGTAGCATCGAGCACGTCCACAATAGTACGTGTACCGACCGAGTAACCTGCTTCCATCGCGTCCAGGGAGCTCTGTGCAGACACAACGGCCTGTTTATAGGCGTTGATGCTGCTGATTGAGGCGTTCACGTTGTTGAAGGAGGAACGCACGGTCTGCACCACGTTGCGGTGGGCGCTTTCCAGCTGCTCGCTCGCGCCAACAAAGTTGTACTGCGCCTGTTTCACCTGGGAGTTGACCTGACCGCCCTGATACAGCGGCAGGGAGAAGCTCAGGCCCACCTTGTTCTGGCCCATATTGCTGTCGTCATACTGGGACGTATTGGTTTTAGAGCCGCTGTAGGTCGTATCAGAGACACCGGTAGACGCGCTCAGGCTCAGGGTTGGCAGATGGCCGTCCTGCGCCTGACGAATTTGCTCGCGGGCCAGGTCCTGGCTCAGACGCGCCTGCAGCAAACTCAGGTTGCGGTTTTCCGCCTCTTTCAGCAGGGCGTTAACGGCCTGCGGTTTATCCGTTTTGAAGCTGTCCACGTTCAGCGACGCCAGCTCAGGATAGTAATTCCCGGTGACCTGACGCAGGGATTCCAGCGCGTTGTCGAGGTTGTTACGCGCGGTCACTTCGTTAGCCAGCACGGTGTCGTACTGTGAACGGGCGTTCTGCACGTCGGTGATCGCGACCAGGCCCACGTTGAAGCGCTGGGTGGTTTGATCTAACTGACGGTAAATGGCCTGTTTCTGCGCTTCGGTGTAGGAGAGTGCGTCAATCGCGCTCAGCACGTTGAAGTACGCCGTGGCAGTGTTCAGGATCAGCGTCTGCTGGTCGGTCTGATAGGTCACATCCTGAATACCCGCACTCTTTTCCTGCAGGGTCAGGGCGCGCCATTTGGACATATCAAACAGCGTCTGTGTCAATTGCAGTGAGGCGCTGGTAGCATTGGAGTTTACGCCGTTAGCGTCGCGGAAACCGTTGCTGTAGGTATAATCTGCACCTAAACCTAACTGTGGCAGCAAGGGGCTACGCGCTTCGTTAATCTTTTCAAACGCAGCATCACGATCGGCCGCTGATTTACGTAAATCAGGGTTGCCCAGACGTGCCTGCTGGTAGACCTGTAACAGGTTTTCCGCCTGGCTCATTGCACTGAAGCCCGTCAGGCTCAGGCCGATAAGGATGGGGAGCAATTTCTTCATTTGCATTCCTTGTTGTGAAGCAGTATTAGCGCTGATCTAATTAAAAAATAATTGCCGATTCTAACAGAATCTTCCATACCAAAAGGTTGGCGTAACGTGCCATCTGGCGGTAATTTGCACCAATCTACCATATAGCCTTACAAACGGCAGCCAAACAGCCTTGAAATTCACAATTTCATCACCATTGCTACCAGGACTCGACTCATGCAAAAACCAGAAAAGTTGCCCGTGACATTCGCCAAAAACGATGTAGAAATTATTGCACGAGAAACGCTTTATAGCGGTTTTTTTTCAATGGATCTTTACCGTTTCAGGCATCGCCTGTTTAACGGGGAAATGAGCGGCGAAATCAGACGCGAAATTTTTGAGCGCGGGCATGCGGCAGTCTTGCTACCCTTTGACCCAGTGCGTGACGAAGTTGTGCTGGTGGAGCAGATCCGCATCGCCGCTTATGACGTCAGTGAGAGCCCGTGGCTGCTGGAGATGGTGGCCGGGATGATCGAAGAAGGCGAAACGGTTGAAGACGTCGCCCGGCGCGAGGCGCTGGAAGAGGCCGGACTGGTGGTGGGTCGCACCAAGCCGGTGCTGAGCTATCTGGCAAGCCCGGGCGGTACCAGCGAGCGCTTGTCCATTATGGTGGGCGAAGTGGACGCCACGACGGCGGAAGGGATCCACGGTCTGGCAGATGAAAACGAAGATATTCGGGTTCATGTGGTGAGCCGGGAACAGGCTTATCAGTGGGTAGAAGAGGGGAAAATCGACAACGCAGCGTCTGTCATCGCCCTGCAATGGCTACAGCTGCATTATCAGACATTACGAAACGAGTGGAAAAAATGAAGCGCTATACGCCTGACTTCCCAGAAATGATGCGCCTGTGCGAAACCAATTTCGCACAGCTGCGCCGCCTGCTGCCGCGAAACGACGCACCCGGCGAAACGGTAAGCTATCAGGTGAGCAACGCGCAGTATCGGTTAACGATAACAGAATCAACGCGCTACACTACGCTGGTGGAGATTGAGCAAACGGCACCCAGCATTAGCTACTGGAGCCTGCCGTCGATGACGGTGCGCCTCTATCACGACGCGATGGTCGCTGAAGTGTGTTCAAGCCAGCAGATCTTTCGCTTCAAGGCGCGGTATGATTACCCGAATAAAAAGTTGCATCAACGCGACGAAAAGCATCAAATTAACCAGTTTTTAGCCGACTGGCTAAGATATTGTTTAGCACATGGAGCAATGGCGATTCCGGTTTGTTAGCGTCATAAACCTACCTAAGGACACCATTTGGAAAGCCTGTTGAACCTGACTGTTGCTGGTGGGGCGCCAGTCAGGATATTACAAATCACCGATACCCACCTTTTTGCCGAAAAGCATGAGACGCTACTGGGGGTTAACACCTGGGAGAGTTATCAGGCGGTGCTTAGCGCCATTCACGCTGAAAACCGTGCATGCGATCTGATTGTCGCAACGGGCGATCTGGCGCAGGATCAGTCCTCCGCGGCCTACCAGCATTTTGCTGAAGGCATCGCGAGCTTTAGCGTGCCTTGCGTCTGGCTGCCAGGAAACCATGACTTCCAGCCCGCTATGTACAGTTCTCTTCAGGATGCGGGCATTTCGCCGGCGAAATGTGTTTTTGCGGGTGAACAGTGGCAGATCCTGCTGCTGGACAGCCAGGTGTTTGGCGTCCCGCACGGTGAGTTAAGCGAGTTTCAGCTCGACTGGCTTGAGACCAAACTGGCTGCTGAACCTGAACGCCACACGCTGCTGTTGCTGCATCATCATCCTCTGCCGGCGGGCTGCAGCTGGCTCGATCAGCACAGCCTGCGCAACTCCGCAGCGCTGGATCGCGTGCTGGCCAAGTTCCCGCGGGTGAAAAATCTGCTGTGTGGGCATATTCACCAGGAACAGGATCTCGACTGGAACGGACGCCGCATGCTGGCGACGCCATCGACCTGTGTTCAGTTTAAGCCGCACTGCGCCAACTTTACGCTGGATACCATCGCGCCAGGTTGGCGCTGGCTGGAACTGCATGCTGACGGCTCGCTGACCACGGAAGTCTGCCGTTTGACCGGTGCAAAATTCCGCCCGGATACCGCTTCAGAAGGCTATTGATGTCTACGCTCCTTTATCTGCACGGATTCAACAGCTCGCCGCGCTCCGCAAAAGCGACACAGTTTCGCCAGTGGCTGAGCGAGCATCACCCCGACGTTGAGATGATTATCCCGCAGCTGCCGCCTTATCCGGCAGAGGCCGCGGAGATGCTGGAAACCATCGTGCTTGCGCACGGCGGCGAAACCTTCGGTGTGGTCGGTTCATCCCTGGGGGGATATTACGCCACCTGGCTCTCGCAATGCTTTATGCTGCCCGCCGTTGTGGTTAATCCGGCGGTACGGCCATTTGAGCTGCTGCGGGACTTTCTTGGCGAAAACGAGAACCCCTACACCGGCCAGCAATATGTGCTAGAGTCACGCCATATTTACGATCTCAAAGTTATGCAGGTCGACCCGCTTGAGGCGCCGGATCTCATCTGGCTGCTGCAACAGACGGGTGATGAAGTGCTGGATTACCGCCAGGCAGTGGCGTATTACGCCTCCTGCCGCCAGACTATAGAAGAGGGCGGAAACCATGCTTTCACGGGCTTTGAGAATCATTTCACCCAGATTGTCGATTTTCTTGGACTGCACAGCCACTGACAATCAATGCGAATTGCTAGTTTAAATCATGACGCAAACCTATAACGCTGATGCCATTGAGGTCCTCACCGGGCTTGAGCCGGTTCGCCGCCGCCCGGGGATGTACACCGATACGACGCGCCCAAACCATCTGGGCCAGGAAGTTATTGATAACAGTGTGGACGAAGCGCTGGCGGGCCATGCCAAACGCGTCGACGTTATCCTGCACGCCGATCAGTCGCTGGAAGTCATCGACGACGGGCGCGGCATGCCTGTGGATATCCACCCGGAAGAGGGCGTGCCTGCCGTTGAGCTGATCCTCTGTCGTCTGCACGCGGGCGGTAAGTTCTCCAACAAGAACTACCAGTTCTCCGGTGGTCTGCACGGCGTGGGCATTTCCGTCGTGAACGCCTTGTCCAAACGCGTGGAAGTGAACGTCCGTCGCGACGGCCAGGTCTATAACATCGCGTTTGAAAACGGCGATAAGGTGCAGGATCTGCAGGTTGTCGGCACGTGCGGCAAACGCAACACCGGCACAAGCGTCCACTTCTGGCCTGACGAAAGCTTCTTCGACAGCCCGCGCTTTTCCGTTTCTCGCCTGACGCACCTGCTGAAAGCCAAAGCGGTGCTGTGTCCGGGCGTGGAAATCACCTTTACCGATCACGTTAACAATACCGCACAAACCTGGTGCTACGCCGAGGGTCTGAACGACTACCTGTGCGAAGCGGTAAACGGCCTGCCAACGCTGCCGGAAAAACCGTTTGTCGGTAACTTTAGCGGCGATACCGAAGCCGTGGACTGGGCGCTGCTGTGGCTGCCGGAAGGCGGCGAGCTGCTGACGGAAAGCTACGTTAACCTGATCCCGACCATGCTCGGCGGTACCCACGTCAACGGCCTGCGTCAGGGGCTGCTGGACGCGATGCGTGAGTTCTGCGAATACCGCAATATTCTGCCACGCGGCGTGAAGCTGTCGGCGGAAGATATCTGGGATCGCTGCGCCTACGTGCTCTCCGTGAAGATGCAGGATCCGCAGTTTGCCGGCCAGACCAAAGAGCGCCTGTCGTCACGTCAGTGCGCGGCATTCGTCTCCGGCGTGGTGAAAGATGCGTTTACCCTGTGGCTGAACCAGAACGTGCAGGCGGCAGAGATGCTGGCCGAAATGGCGATTTCCAGCGCCCAGCGTCGTCTGCGTGCCGCGAAGAAAGTGGTGCGTAAAAAGCTGACCAGCGGCCCTGCGCTGCCGGGCAAGCTTGCGGACTGTACCGCGCAGGATCTCAACCGTACCGAGCTGTTCCTCGTGGAAGGGGATTCGGCGGGCGGATCGGCCAAGCAGGCGCGCGATCGTGAATATCAGGCGATCATGCCGCTCAAGGGTAAGATCCTGAATACCTGGGAGGTCTCTTCTGATGAAGTGCTGGCCTCGCAGGAAGTGCACGATATCTCGGTAGCGATCGGCATCGATCCGGACAGCGACGATCTGAGCCAGCTGCGCTACGGCAAGATCTGTATCCTCGCGGATGCGGACTCCGATGGTCTGCACATCGCCACGCTGCTGTGCGCGCTCTTCGTGAAGCATTTCAAAACGCTGGTGAAAAACGGTCACGTCCACGTGGCGCTGCCGCCGCTGTACCGTATCGACCTCGGCAAAGAGGTTTACTACGCGCTGACGGAAGAAGAGAAAGCGGGCGTGCTGGAACAGCTGAAGCGCAAGAAGGGCAAACCGAACGTGCAGCGCTTTAAAGGGCTGGGCGAGATGAACCCGATGCAGCTTCGCGAAACGACGCTGGATCCGAACACGCGCCGTCTGGTGCAGCTGACGATCAGCGACGAAGACGAACAGCAAACCAACGCCATGATGGATATGCTCCTTGCCAAGAAACGTTCGGAAGACCGACGCAACTGGCTGCAGGAGAAAGGCGATATGGCGGATATTGAGGCCTGATGCCCTCACCCTAACCCTCTCCCACAGGGAGAGGGAATGGATCGTAGGCCTGGTAAGCGTTAGCGCCACCGGGCTTTTTTACGTCAAAACTCCATCTTCACCGTAAACTGCACTTCGCGTGGATCGCCAATCTGGTTGCCCAGGTTGTTGGTCGCAATGGACGACGTGTAGTAGTTCTTATCAAACAGATTTTTCACGTTCACCTGCAGCGTCACCGGATACTGTAGCTTCATTTTGTACGCCGCAAACGCATCCGCCACGAAATAGCCCGGCAGATAATAATCCGCGCCGTTGGTTGCGGAACGACGGCTTACGCCGTGCCCGCCGCCGCCCAGCGTCAGGGTATTCCCGGCAAACGCATTGTGAATGTCGTAGGTCAGGAACAGGGAGCCGGTATGGCGCGGCACGTTTGGCAGCGGTTTGCCCGCATAGTCCGGGTCTTCCAGCACCTTCGCGTCGGTATAGCCGTAGCTGGCGATAATGTTGGTGTTCTCGGTCAGCGAGCCGGCAAGATCCACCTCCACGCCCTGGGAGCGCACGCGGCCCGCGGTTTTGGCGACGGTTTCATCACCAATGCTTTCGGTGTACAGCACGTTGCGCTTGTGGATATCAAACAGCGCGATATTGGCAGTAATGCCGTCGAACAGGTCAAACTTAGCGCCGATTTCATACGCGTTAGACGTTTCCGGCGGCAGGTCGCCGATGTAGCTCGCAATGGACGACTGCGGCATAAACGTCTGGGAATAGTTGGCAAACAGCGAGACCGCTGGGGTGAGCTTATAAACAAGACCCAGCTTCGGCGTCCACTGGTCGTCGCGGCTGTCGGTGTTCACGTTAAACGGACGGCCTTTCCCCGCATACTGGGTGTAATACTGATAGCGCATTCCGGCGACGGCGATCCACTTATCGGTCAGGTACAGCGCGTCCTGCGCGTAGGCGGAGTAGCTCTCCTGCTTGATGGTTTGATCGCTGTCGGATGCCGAGACGGTGGTGCACTTGCCGAGGCTGCCGTAGCTCGGGTTGTAAATATTGAAATCCTTAACGTTCTTACAGCGGATCATGTCCGTACGCAGCAGATCGTAATTCTCATATGACACGCCGGTCAGGATCTCATTGTAAAAGCCCGCGATGTCCACGTTTCCCTGTAGATCCGCGCGCGTCGTGTGCATACGCTGGGTCGAGCCCTGGGTCGCATCCACGCGGCGGGTCAGGTTGCCGGTTTTTGAATCGTAGGCCATCACGCGGGCCTGGTTATCGCTGTATTTATCCTGGCTGTAGCTGTAGTCGAACTTCGCGGTCCACTGGCTGTTGAGGCGATACTCCGCGTTGAGCTGAGCGAGATCGGACTGGCCGTCGGTCACGTTAAACGGTTCGTCGAAGCGGGTTTTACGATCGACGTCGACGGCTTTTTTAGTGTTGAGATCGAAGATCGTTCCGCGATCGAACGGCGTTTTATAGTCGCGATGCGAATAGAGCACGGTCACAGTGGCATCGTCGCCGAACCAGGTCAGCGACGGGGCGATAAAGGTGCTGCGTTCGTTGCCGAAATTACGCCAGTAATCCTCGTCCTGATATTCGCCCGTCAGGCGATACGCCAGACGCGTGCCGTCAATCGGGCCGGTAACATCAACCTGTCCGGTGCCGCCGCCAAAGCTGGACGAGGTAGCGGAAAGTGAGCCGCCGAAGGTCTTCTCCGGGCGTTTGGTGACGACGTTGATCAGGCCGCCGGGGTCGAGAATACCGTATAGGGTCGAGGCCGGGCCTTTCAGCACCTCCACGCGCTCGGTTGCGGCATTAAAGCTGCGCGGCAGCACGGTGCGCAGGCCGTTGGTCATGATCGAGCCGTCGCGGTTCGCGCCAAATCCGCGGCGCACGAAGGCATCCTGCGTACCGCCCAGGGTGTTGGTCTGCACCACGTTGCTGACGTTATAGAGCGCTTCATCCAGCGTGGTGGCATGCTGATCCTCCAGCACTTTGTCGCTGACGGTATTGACCACCTGCGGGATGTCCAGCATCGGCATGTTGGTTAACGTCGCGGTGGAGGTATTCAACGGCTGATAGCCATTCGTGGCCTCCGCCGTCGTATTTGGATCGGCGGTGACGGTAAGCGTTTCGCCGTCTTTAGTCGCGGTGTTATCTGCTGCCTGCACCAGCGGCGCCATGAACAGCAGTGAAAAGAGCGCGCGCCCTTTTACCCCAGAGAGTGAAGGTGTGAACGTAGCCATTACATCTGTTATCCCGAAATATCCCGCGAATGACGTTTCGCGGAAAAATGTGTGAGTCATTGCCCTTTACGGTCTGTCCGTTAGCCACGGCGGGCATCGGACATGTAATTGAGAATCATTCAATCATGCGCGAATGTAGTAGTAAATGGAAAAAAGCAAAAATCGGCTACAACGTTTATCCGGGCGTATAAGCGCAGCGGGACAATTATTAACTTATTGAATTAAATGCTTTTGAAAGTCCTTTCTTGTTCATTCCCCCTTAGACTTATCCCTGGTTTTATCAGGGTGTTTCTTCTCTTGACTACTACATGGCGCAGCGTCAAACTCTCAAAAGAGAATGATTTTTATTTATATTTGTTGCGCTTCTTTATTACGTTGGCATTCACGTGGCTCACAACACAAAAAAACCGGGACTGGTTCTGGAGAACCTCTCTGCGGGCTATCAGAAAAAAATCATCGTTGATGATATCTCCCTTGCGATCCCACAGCAGAAAATGACGGTGCTGGTAGGGGCGAACGGCTGCGGAAAATCCACGCTGCTGAGCACCATTGCGCGTTTGCTTCAGCCGCTTGGCGGCGCGGCAGTTCTCGACGGCAAGGCGATCCACGAGCAGCCGACCAAAGCCGTCGCCCGCGAGCTGGGTATCCTGCCGCAGTCTCCGCTGCTCCCGGAAGGGTTAACCGTCTTTGAGCTGGTCTCGCGCGGGCGTTTTCCCTGGCAAAACTTTATGCGCCAGTGGAGCGACGAGGACGAGCTGGCGGTGGAAGAGGCCCTGCGTCTGACCGGAACGGCGGAGTTTGCCCATATGCCGGTGGAAAGCTTATCCGGCGGCCAGCGTCAGCGCTGCTGGATCGCCATGGCGCTTGCGCAGCAAACGCCGTATATCCTGCTTGACGAGCCCACGACGTTTCTCGATCTTCGCTATCAGGTGGAGATCCTGGAACTGCTGCACACCCTGACCCGCCAGCACGGACGTACCGTCGTGGTGGTGCTGCACGATCTCAATTTCGCCGTGAACTACGGCGATTCGCTGGTCTTTTTACGCCAGGGGAAAGTTGAAGGCGTATTGCATGAGGGCGATGCCTGCACGCCGGAGCTGATCAAAGCGGTGTTTGATGTCGACGTGCATATGTCCATAAATCCGTTGACCGGCAAGCCGTTCTTTATGCCGTTTCGCCAGAGCACCGTTCAGCCATGATGCGCTCCTCTCTGGCCTTTCCGATCTCCGCACTGCTGCTGGCGCTGGGCGCTATTCTGCACCTGGGCATCGGCGCACGCTTCATCGCCCCGCAGACGGTGGTGGAGGCATTCTTCCATTTCGATCCGCGCAATTTCGACCATAACGTCATTATCAAATTAAGACTGCTGCGCCTCTGCGCCGCGATGGTGACGGGCGCCGCGCTCGGCGTGGCGGGCGTGCTGCTGCAGTCCGTGATCCGCAACCCGCTCGGCGAGCCGCATATTCTGGGGCTCAACGCCGGGGCCGCGCTGGCGGTAGTGATTACCAGCGCGCTTGGGCTGTCGCTGCCGTTTGGTCGCCCGCTCGTTGCCGCCGCCGGTGCCGCCGCGCTGTTTTTGCTGGTTCTGATGTTCTCCTCGTCCGGTCGCACCGGGCTTACGCCGATGAAGGTCACGCTGTGCGGCGTGGCGATGTCGGCGTTTGCCTCGTCGATTACCGCCGCGGTGTTAATTCTCGATGAACAGACGCTGCTCGCCATGCGCACCTGGCTGGCAGGGGACCTGGCCGGGATCAACGTGCAGACGCTCCGGAGCGCCCTTTGGGCCGCAGCAGCCGGTTTTGTTCTCGCCATCGGTCTGTCGCCCTCGCTCAACATGCTTGCGCTGGGAGACCGAATGGCGCAGGGGCTTGGCGTGTCGCTGCTGAAAACCCGCCTGCTCGCCCTGCTGGCCATCGCGCTGCTCTGCGGCGCGGCCGTCTCAATTGCCGGGCCGATTGGCTTTATCGGCCTGGTCGTGCCGCAGCTCATTCGCCGTCTGGTGTCGGTCGATTTACGCGTGATGGTGCCGCTGTCAGCCCTGTGCGGCGCGCTGGTTCTGCTGCTGGCGGATATCGCCGCCCGCTCGCTGTTTACGCCCTGGGAGCTGGCAACCGGCATCATGACGGCCCTGGTCGGCGCACCCGTATTCATCTTTATGGCGTCGAGGATGTTCAAATGAACCGGGCCGGATTCCGCGCGATCCGTATTGGCCGTGTATCGGCGCTGGTTCGCCCGCGGGCGCTGGCGTGCCTGACGCTTTTGGCGCTGGTGGCGTTAAGCCTGCTGGGCTTTGGCCTGACGCACGGATCTCTTCCTGTTCCCACCTCCGCCATCGGGCGCGCGCTGTTTTCTCCTGAGAGTCTGACGGCGGAGACGCGCTACATCGTGATGGATATCCGCCTGCCGCGCCTGCTGATGGCGGTGCTGTGCGGCGCGATGCTCGGCATGGCGGGGGCGGCAATGCAGTCCATCACCCGCAATGGTCTGGCCGATCCCGGGCTTATCGGCGTGAAGGAGGGCTGTAGCGCGGCGGTACTGCTGCTGATTTTTCAGTTCCCGGCGCTGGGCCTGGCCTGGCGTCCTCTGGTCGGCATGGCCGGTGGACTGCTTACCGCGCTGCTGGTTATCGCCCTGGCGCGCGATATCTCGCGCCCGCGGTTCATCCTGATCGGCATCGGCGTGTCGTGGGCGTTTGCCGCCGCAATGGGCGTCTTTATCACCACCGCCGACGTGCGGGACGTGCAGACGGCGATGCTGTGGCTGGCGGGAAGCCTGCATGCGGCAAACTGGACGCTGGTGGGGTTAGCCGCGCTCTGGGCTGCCCCCGCGTTTGCGCTGCTGCTTTTTACCGCACGGGCTGCGGACGTGGCGTTGCTCGGCAATCAGGCCGCAGCGGGCCTTGGCGTTCGCATAACCCGGCTGGCGCTGCTGCGGGTTCTCGCCCCGGTGGTGCTGACGGCGGCCTGCGTCTCGTGCGTTGGCAGTATAGGTTTCGTGGGGCTTATTGCCCCGCATATGGCGCGCCTGCTGCTGCGCGGTGGGCAAACCGCGCTCCTGACTGGAAGCGCCGTGCTGGGCGCGCTGCTGGTGCTGCTGGCGGATAACGTCGGACGTCTGGCATTCCTCCCGCTGCAGCTGCCGGCGGGAATTGTGATTTCATTGATTGGCGGACCGTTTTTCCTGCTGCTGCTCTGGCAGCGTCGGGACAGATTTTAGGAGACTATGATGCGCGTACTGTTTTCGATGCTGTTGCTGGTGGGGTTCGCGGTGGGGGCGGCGGAGCCGACGCAGACGTTTACTGACGATCTGAACCGAAAAGTGGTGGTGCCGGTTCATCCGAAACGGATTGTCTCTTTACACGATCTGGATATCACCATTCCGCTGATTGAGCTTGGCGTGCCGCCGGTGGCAAGCCATGGCCGCACGCGGCCGGACGGCAGCCACTTTCTGCGCTCCAGCGGCATGTTGACCGGCGTCGACTTCGATAATTCCGACATTAAATTTATCGGCACGGCCGATATCGACATTGAAGCCATCGCCGCCGCAAAGCCTGACCTGATCGTTACCGAGCCGACCCGCAACACCCCGGTGGAACAGCTAGCGAAAATTGCCCCGACGGTGAGCATCGATCATCTCGACGGCGGCGCGCCGGAGATCTACCGC
Source organism: Enterobacter cloacae complex sp. SHL009 (assembly GCF_049237205.1). Classification (NCBI taxonomy): domain Bacteria; kingdom Pseudomonadati; phylum Pseudomonadota; class Gammaproteobacteria; order Enterobacterales; family Enterobacteriaceae; genus Enterobacter; species Enterobacter cloacae complex sp. SHL009. Next base: position 422,173 of record NZ_JBMKIW010000003.1, on the reverse strand, counting down.
AAGCTGGCTCAGCTGACGGGAACGCAGGCGCGGCTTAAGGTTCTGGAGCGGCGCTATCAGGAGCAGATTAAGGCGCTGAAGGCGACTATTGATACCCGCAAGGTGACCGTGTCCGTGATTCAGGCGAATCAGGGAAAGATTAACGTCATGCACAGCTACCACTCGCTGGGCCGCGTGCTGCGCGACGCCGGGTTCACCTTCCCGCCGCTGATTGAGAGCATCCCGGAAGGAGGGCGCATCGACGTCAGCGCCGAGCGCCTGCCGGAGCTGGATGCCGATTTCGTCTTCGCCACCTGGCGCGGGGATACGGGCGGTAAACCGCAGGACGAGCTGGCGGCGATGGATGCGGTCATGCCGGGCTGGTGTCAGTTCCTGAATGCCTGCCGAACCGGGCATTACGTGCTGATCTCGCGTGAAGAGGCCATCTCGAATTCGTACGCCTCGTTAGGGCTGATGGCCGCGCAGGTGCAGTCGCAGATTGCCGGGCGTCCGCTGCCGGAGGCGTCACGGTGATCCGCAAAGAGAAAGGGCGCGTGGATATCTATGGCGACCGCTTTCGCGCGCGCGCGCATCAGCTGACGCCGCGTCTGCTGCAGGTTGCACGCTATATTCATGACAACCGAGAAGCGGTGATGGAACAGACCGCGATGGAGATCGCGACGCTGTTGAAAACCTCAGACGCCACGGTGGTCCGCGCCATTCAGGCGCTGGGTTTCGCCGGGCTGCGCGATCTCAAGCAAACGCTGGAGCAGTGGTTTGGTCCGGTGGTCACCTCCAGCGAAAAGATGTCCACCACGGTGAATACGCTCGCCAGCGACGTCAACGCGAGCATTGATTTCGTGCTGGAGGGGCATCAGCACACCTGCGAAGTGTTATCCGAGCCCCACAACCGCTACGCGATGGCCCAGGCCGTCTCTCTGCTGGCGCAGGCGAGGCAGGTCGCCATATTTGGCATTGGCGCCTCCGGCATTCTGGCCGAGTACACCGCCAGGCTGTTCAGCCGAATGGGGTTACCCGCCACGCCGCTTAACCGTACCGGAATAGGGCTTGCCGAGCAGCTGATTGCGCTTCAGCGCGGCGACGTGCTGGTGATGATGGCGCAGAAATCCGCGCACCGGGAGGGGCAAACAACGCTGCGTGAAGCGAAGCGTCTGGGCATTCCAACCATCCTGCTGACCAACGCCCTCGACTCACGCTTCAGCAAGGAGGCCAGCGTGGTGATTCACGTTCCGCGCGGCGGCGAAAAAGGCAAAATTCCGCTCCACGGCACGGTGCTGCTGTGTCTGGAGATGATTATTTTATCCGTGGCCTCCACCGAGCCGCAGCGCACCATCAAGTCGATGAAGCGCATCAACGAGTTACATCGTGGGTTAAAACCGGGGAAGAAAAGCAGCTGATTTCCCCGGCTCGCGGATCACGCCTTAGGAATACGCAGCGTCTGGCCAGGATAGATTTTATCCGGGCTGGAGAGCATCGGGCGGTTAGCCTCAAAAATCTTATTGTACTTGTTGGCATCGCCGTAGACGGTTTTGGAGATAGCGCTCAGGGTATCGCCGGATTTCACCGTATAGTAGGTGGCTTCATCTTTGGCATCGGTCGCGGTGATGTTGTTCTCCACCTCGCTGACGCCCGCGATGTTCCCGACGGCGACCTGGATTTTTTCTTTCTGCTCCTGGGTCAGCCCGTCACCCGTCACGCTGGCTTTGCCGTCGGTAACGTTAACCTGAACCTTATCTGAACCGGGAATATTGAGTTTTTTGAGATGCTCGGTGATTTTGTCACTCTGGCCTTTATGATCGGTCAGGTTATCCCATAGCTTTTCGCCTGCTTCTTTCACGAAGTTAAAAAGACCCATTCCATCCTCCTGTTAATCATGAAGTCAGAATAAGCATAGCAGTTGAGTTTTAAGCTGATAAAAAACCCGGTAGCGCTGACGCTCACCGGGCCTGGATCTGTTCGCCCTCTCCCTGTGGGAGAGGGCGGGGTGAGGGGAAACTTAAACCCCTTGCTCCAGAATGCGGATGTGGGTTTCCAGCACGTCACCCTTCACCGCGTCACTCCACGCTTTCATGTGAGGGGTCTGCAGGTGCGCTTCAAGGTGCGCGACGGTTTCCCACTGCTCAACCATGATGATTGAGTCTGGCGCGGTCGCCTGGAAGCTGGCGTCAGTGGCGGCATCCACCATCGGCGCGTAGCCGTGGCAGCCTTCTTCTTTCAGTACGGTCGGGATAATTTTCACGAACTGATCCAGCACCGCCTGACGGTGATGTTGACCTGGACGAGTACGGATTTCTGCGATTACGGTAAGCATGTTTACTACTCCTTTAATTCCAGGCTACCAGTTAAGCAAAAATTTTCGCGAGATGCTTGCGATATTCTGCGATATAGCTCGGGACGTCAGGCATTTTAATCACGTCGTTGACGATAAAGGTCGGCAGCGGATCCATGCCCAGGAACTGGTTAGCCTTGTGGAACGGCAGGTACGCGCCGTCGACGCCCACGCCTTCGAAGAACTGATCTTTATCGGTGAAGGCTTCCAGCGGGGCGTTCCAGGTCAGCGAGAGCATATATTTTTTGCCCTGAATCAGGCCGCCCGAGCCGTATTTTTTGGAGGCGTCAGAGCGGGTGCGGCCATCGCTGGCATACAGTGAGCCGTGACCTTCGGTGAACACGTCGTCCATGTATTTTTTTACGGTCCACGGCGCGCCCATCCACCAGCCTGGCATCTGCCAGATCACCACGTCAGCCCACAGGAAGTTCTGCACTTCGGCCTTCACGTCATAATTGCTGTCCGCGCGCACGACCTTAACATCATGCCCGGCGTCGCGCAGGAAACCGTCCGCGACCTCGGTCAGGGTGTCATTCAGCTGGCCTTTAGAATGCGCAAATTCTTTTGCACCGTTGATAATCAGGATGTTGCTCATTATTTGTCCTCGATGATGAGAGTTTGGTCAGTATTCTACGCGCGAGGACGGTGCGGTAAAATGAGCAAAATGTGCAAAGTCTTTTGCGTTAAACGCAATAATCCCTACCAGCTGACCTTCACTTCAAAACCGCCTTCAGGCGCATTGCTCAGCGAAACGCGCATCCCGTGCAGGGTGGCGATGCGTTTTACAATGGATAACCCCAGCCCGCTGCCCGTGGCATCCTGACCCGGCGGACGATAAAAGCGCTCGCCGACGCGCGCCAGCGCGTCAGGTGAAATGCCTGGGCCGTTGTCGCGCACGGTAAAGCCACGCGCGTCCAGCGTCACGTCCACCACGCTGCCGCGCGGACTGTAGCGAATCGCGTTATCCAGCAGGTTGCGCACCAGCAGGCTCATGAGGATCTGCTGGCCCGTGCGTGTAACCTCTGGTGCATGGATGTTCAGGCGAAGATCAATGCCCGCCTGCTGCGCCGGATGCCAGATATCCAGCACGGCTGACTGCAGCAAGTCGGCCAGGGGAATCGGTTCGACATCGTCAAGGTTATCCAGCGAGTCCAGGCGCGACAGCGTGAGGAGTTGATCCACCAGCCGGGAGGCGCGGTCGATACCTGCATGTAGCTGCGAAAGGGCTTTGGACTGCGCCTCGGGATCGTCCTGATACAGCTGCGCCACGTCAGTTTGCACCTTCAGTGCCGCCAGCGGGCTGCGTAGCTCGTGGGCGGCATCGGACGTAAAGCGGCGCTCGCGGGTCATCATCTCCTGGGTGCGCGCGAAGAGATGATTCAGCGCGTCGAGCAGGGGGCGCACTTCCGTAGGAAGGCCCTCCGTCGGCAGTTTATCGGTGGCATCCGGCGAGCGGGAGCGCAGGGTCTGCGCCAGCTTTTTCAGCGGCTTCAGCTCCCGACTCAGGAGGACGATCAGCATCAGCAACATCACGGGCAGCGCCACCAGCCAGGGGGTCAGCTGCGAGCTGACCACGTCAAGCGCCATCTCCTGGCGGTACTCCCACTCCTGGCCGACCACCACGCGGTATTTTCCGTCAGGTGAGGTTAGCCATAAAAAACGCCACTCGTCGTTGTCGCCCTGTAGCTGCCCGTTATCGAACCCGTCGCGGCGATAGTGGTACGGAATATCGCGTCCGTTTTCACCGTCGTTGAGGAGCATTTTGCCGTCGACGGCGTAAATGGCGAAAGCCAGCGCGTCGTCGTCCAGACGACCGTGCTTCACTTTTTTCGGGATCTCGCGCATGCGTTCGGGGGCGCTGATCTCGTCCAGATCCATCGTCAGCAGCCGTTTAGCAAACAGCATCTGCTGGGTATCGAACAGCTTGTCGAGCTTGTGGGTCGTCTGCTGCCAGGCGACCAGGCTGGCGGCAAACCAGGCCGTCAGAGAGAGCAGCAGGAAGAGAAGCGTCAGGCGCAGCTTCAGGCTCAGGCGTTGCGTCAGTTTCATGCGTTACCCAGGGTGTAGCCGATGCCGTGCACGGTGCGGATAAACTCGCTCCCAAGCTTGCGGCGCAAATGATGGACGTGGACCTCGATGGCGTTGCTGGAGACGTCGTCGTCCCAGGTATAGAGTTTTTCCTCGATCAGCTTTCGCGGCAGCACCCGACCGGCGTTACGCATTAACAGTTCCAGCAGCGCGAACTCTTTCGGCTTGAGCGTCAGCGGCTCACCGTCCAGCGTGGCGATGAGACGGGTCGGATCGAGCGTGACCTTCCCGTGACGCAGTTCGCTACGCGCCTGGCCGTGGCTGCGGCGGACCAGCGCTTCGAGGCGGGCACCCACTTCGATCAGCGCGAACGGCTTACAGAGATAATCATCCGCCCCAAGACGCAGCCCTTCGACGCGCTGGTTAAGCGCATCCCGCGCCGTCAGAATTAATACCGGCTCGCTGCGCCCGCTTTCGCGCCACGCGCGCAGAATGTCCAGACCGTCAATTTCCGGCAGCGTCAGATCCAGCACCACGGCATCATAGGGTGCAGAGGAGAGCGCGGCCTGGCCGGTTTTACCGTCGGTAAACCAGTCCACGCTAAAGCCCATTTTGCTCAACCCCGCCTTGATACCGTCGCCGATTAACCTGTCGTCTTCTACCAGTAAAATACGCATGTTCCCTCCTTGATGCCGTCAGTAAACTCTCTGTAAGCGCCTGCTGTACAGCAATAATAAATAAATTTTTCCCTTAAGAAGTTGTTAAGGATTACCCTGTTAAATGGATTGCGAAACGACATTAAAGGGAGAGATGAAAATGAAAAAATTCGCTGCAATTGCTGCCATCATGATGATGACCACCGCGCCGGTCTTTGCTGCTCAGGGCGGTTTTACTGGCCCATCGGCCACACAGACCCAGACGCAAACTCAGCAGGGCGGTTTTGTCGATAACAACGCCAACCTCACCACCGCGGCAAAAGTGAAAGACCTGAAGGACGATGCCTGGGTGAAGCTGCGCGGGAACATTACCGAGCGCCTGTCCGATGACCGCTACACCTTCCGCGATGAGTCCGGCACGGTCGTAGTTGAGATTGACCACAAGCGCTGGAACGGCGTGACCGTCACTCCGCAGGATAAAGTTGAACTGCAGGGTAAAGTCGATAAAGACTGGAACGAGTTTGAAATCGACGTGAAGCAGGTTATTAAGCTGAACAAATAACCCGAAAAGGGCCGCCTGTGCGGCCCTTTTTCTTTGTGACTCAATTCATCAGATGAGGTAGTATCTGCGGCAATATTGCCTGAAACCCTTCGGTTTCTGAGTTGAGGAATCACACGTAATGAGCGATATGGCAGAGCGCCTCGCGCTACATGAATTCACGGAAAACGCCTACCTGAACTACTCCATGTACGTCATCATGGACAGGGCGTTGCCGTTTATCGGGGATGGCCTGAAGCCCGTTCAGCGCCGCATCGTCTATGCGATGTCCGAACTGGGGCTGAACGCCACCGCCAAGTTCAAGAAATCCGCCCGTACCGTCGGTGACGTACTGGGTAAATACCATCCGCACGGCGACAGCGCCTGTTATGAAGCGATGGTGCTGATGGCGCAGCCGTTCTCTTACCGCTACCCGCTGGTGGACGGGCAGGGGAACTGGGGTGCGCCGGACGATCCGAAATCCTTCGCGGCGATGCGTTATACCGAATCCCGTCTCTCTAAATATGCCGAAGTGCTGCTGGGCGAGCTGGGTCAGGGAACCGTTGACTGGGTGCCAAACTTCGACGGTACGATGCAGGAGCCGAAGATGCTGCCCGCGCGTCTGCCGAACATCCTGCTGAACGGCACCACCGGTATCGCGGTCGGTATGGCGACGGACATTCCGCCGCACAACCTGCGTGAAGTGGCGAAAGCCGCTATTACCCTTATCGAGCAGCCGAAAGCGACGCTCGACGAGCTGCTGGATATCGTGCAGGGGCCAGATTTCCCGACCGAAGCTGAGATCATCACCTCACGCGCGGAAATCCGCAAAATCTACCAGAACGGTCGCGGCTCCGTGCGCATGCGCGCGGTGTGGAATAAAGAGGACGGCGCCGTGGTGATCACCGCGCTGCCGCATCAGGTTTCCGGTGCTAAAGTGCTGGAGCAGATCGCCTCCCAGATGCGCAATAAAAAGCTGCCGATGGTGGACGACCTGCGCGACGAATCGGATCATGAGAACCCAACCCGTCTGGTGATCGTGCCGCGCTCCAACCGCGTGGACATGGAGCAGGTGATGAACCACCTGTTCGCCACCACCGATCTGGAAAAAAGCTACCGCATCAACCTGAACATGATTGGCCTCGACGGACGCCCGGCGGTGAAAAACCTGCTGGAGATCCTCACCGAATGGCTGACCTTCCGCCGCGATACCGTCCGTCGTCGTCTGAACCATCGTCTGGAGAAAGTGCTTAAGCGCCTGCATATCCTCGAAGGTTTGCTGGTGGCGTTCCTCAATATCGATGAAGTGATTGAGATCATCCGTACCGAGGACGAGCCTAAGCCGGCGCTGATGTCGCGCTTTGGCATTAGCGAAACCCAGGCCGAAGCGATCCTCGAACTGAAGCTGCGCCATCTCGCCAAACTGGAAGAGATGAAAATCCGCGGCGAGCAGAACGAGCTGGAGAAAGAGCGCGATCAGCTGCAGGCGATCCTCGCGTCCGAGCGCAAAATGAACACCCTGCTGAAGAAAGAGCTACAGGCCGATGCAGACGCCTTCGGCGACGACCGTCGTTCTCCGCTGCACGAGCGTGAAGAAGCGAAGGCGATGAACGAGCATGACATGCAGCCGTCCGAGCCGGTCACCATTGTTCTGTCGCAGAGCGGCTGGGTGCGCAGCGCCAAAGGCCACGATATCGACGCGCCGGGGCTGAGCTACAAAGCGGGCGACAGCTTCAAAGCGGCGGTGAAAGGCAAGAGCAACCAGCCGGTGGCGTTTATCGACTCCACCGGCCGCAGCTACGCCATCGACCCGATTACGCTGCCTTCCGCGCGCGGGCAGGGCGAGCCGCTCACCGGCAAGCTGACGCTGCCGCCGGGCGCGACGGTTGACCATATGCTGATGGAAGCCGATGATCAGAAGCTGCTGCTGGCGTCTGATGCGGGCTACGGCTTTATCTGTACCTTCAACGATCTGGTTTCCCGCAACCGTGCCGGTAAGGCGCTGATTAGCCTGCCGGACAACGCTCACGTGATGGCACCGCTGGTGATCGAGAACGAAAGCGACATGCTGCTGGCGATCACCACCGCCGGACGCATGCTGATGTTCCCGGTCAGCGATCTGCCTGAGCTGTCAAAAGGCAAGGGCAACAAGATCATCAACATCCCGTCGGCGGAGGCCGCGAAAGGCGAAGATGGCCTGGCGCACCTCTTCCTGCTGCCGCCGCAGAGCACGCTGACCATTCACGTCGGCAAGCGCAAAATCAAGCTTCGTCCGGAAGAGCTGCAGAAGGTGGTGGGTGAGCGCGGTCGCCGCGGCTCGCTGATGCGCGGTCTGCAGCGTATCGATCGCGTGGAGATTGACTCTCCTGCACGCAGCACCGCGGGTGACAGCGAAGAGTAATGTCGTGATATCCCCCTCTGTCCGGAGGGGGAATTTCAATAAAATTTCCCGTAAAATCGTTGTTAATTCGTGCGTTGCGATTAACAATACGCGCTCGTAATAAAGTCCTTACCTGGCCACAGGTGAAGTATAATTGTCAGCTGTTGGGGCTTCAGAGGTCGCTATGCTATATATTGTTCGTCTTATTCTTACCGTTATCTACTGCATTCTGGTCTGTATTTTCGGCTCTATTTATTGCCTGTTCAGCCCGCGTAATCCGAAGCATGTCGCCACCTTTGGCCATATGTTCGGGCGTCTTGCGCCGCTGTTTGGTCTGAAAGTTGAAAAACGTCTGCCGGAAGGGGCGGAGAATTTCGGTAACGCCATCTATATCGCCAACCATCAGAACAACTACGATATGGTGACGGCCTCTAATATCGTGCTTCCACCGACCGTGACGGTGGGCAAAAAAAGCCTGCTATGGATCCCGTTTTTTGGTCAGCTTTACTGGCTTACCGGTAACCTGCTGATCGACCGTAATAACCGTGCAAAAGCGCACAGCACCATTGCGGAAGTGGTGAATCATTTTAAAAAGCGCAAAATTTCAATCTGGATGTTCCCGGAAGGGACGCGTAGCCGCGGCCGCGGCCTGCTGCCGTTTAAAACCGGGGCGTTTCATGCCGCAATTGCGGCAGGTGTTCCAATTATTCCTGTGTGCGTTTCCAATACTTCGAATAAGATTAATCTTAACCGCCTGAATAACGGGCTGGTGATTGTCGAAATGCTGCCACCCGTCGATACCAGCAAATACGGTAAAGACCAGGTGCGCGAGCTGGCAGCGCACTGCCGTGAGCTGATGGCTCAGCATATTGCGCAGCTCGACAAAGAAGTCGCAGAGAGAGAAGCCGCCGGGAAGATTTAATCCGGCGTTGAAGGGAAAACGAATTCCCGCGTTGTTAGTCGTTTCAGATGGAGCTTATATGTCACTCAGTCGGCGTCAGTTTATTCAGGCTTCCGGGATCGCCCTTTGTGCGGGTGCGATGCCGCTGACAGCCAGCGCCGCCGGGCAGCAACAGCCGCTGCCTATTCCGCCATTAATTGAATCTCGTCGCGGTCAGCCGCTTTTCCTGACGCTGCAGCGCAGCCACTGGTCCTTCACCCAGGGGACGCGCGCGCCGGTCTGGGGCATTAACGGACGTTACCTTGGGCCGACCATACGCGTGTGGAATGGCGATGACGTTAAGCTCATCTACAGTAACCGTACCCCTGAAAATGTCGCCATGACCATCAGCGGCCTGCAGGTGCCTGGACCGCTGATTGGCGGCGCGGCGCGCATGATGTCACCCAGCGCCGACTGGGCGCCTGTTCTGCCGATTCGCCAGAGTGCGGCAACCCTGTGGTATCACGCCAACACCCCTAACCGCACGGCGCAGCAGGTTTATAACGGCCTGGCAGGAATGTGGCTGGTGGAAGATGAGGTCAGCAAATCCCTGCCGATCCCGAACCACTACGGCGTGGATGACTTCCCGATTATCATCCAGGACAAGCGTCTGGATAATTTCGGTACGCCGGAATACAGCGAGCCGGGCAGCGGTGGCTTCGTCGGCGATACGCTGTTGGTCAACGGCGCGCAAAGCCCGTATGTCGAGGTCTCGCGCGGCTGGGTGCGCCTGCGCCTGCTCAACGCGTCCAACTCGCGCCGCTATCAGCTGCAAATGAGCGATGGCCGTCCGCTGCACGTGATCTCCGGCGACCAGGGCTTTTTACCGGCCCCGGTGTCCGTCAAACAGCTGGCGCTCTCGCCGGGAGAACGTCGCGAAGTTCTCATTGATATGACCAACGGGGATGAAGTGTCTGTCACCTGCGGTGAAGCGGCCAGCATTGTGGACCGCATTCGCGGGTTCTTTGAACCGTCGAGCATTCTTGTCTCGACCCTGGTGCTGACCCTGCGCCCGACCGGTCTGCTGCCGCTGGTGACCGATAGCCTGCCAATGCGCCTGCTGCCGCAGGAGATCATGAGCGGCTCGCCGGTGCGCAGCCGTGATATCAGCCTGGGCGATGACCCGGGCATCAACGGCGCGCTGTGGGACGTCAACCGCATCGACATTACCGCTCAGCAGGGCACCTGGGAGCGCTGGACGGTCCGTTCAGATTTGCCGCAGTCGTTCCATATTGAAGGGGTGGCATTCCTGATCCGCAACGTCAACGGTGCGATGCCGTTCCCGGAAGACCGCGGCTGGAAAGATACCGTCTGGGTGGACGGTCAGGTTGAACTGCTTGTCTACTATGGTCAGCCTTCGTGGCCGCACTTCCCGTTCCTGTTCCACAGCCAGACGCTGGAGATGATGGACAGGGGCTCCGTGGGGCAGATGCTGATCAACCCTGCGCCATAATTCTGACATTCCCGGTTCGCCGGGAATGTTTTATGCCCGCCAGAAAAAGCGCGAGAACAGAATCAGCACCGGGTAAATTTCCAGACGCCCTAAGATCATCGCCGCGCACATCAGCAGTTTTGCCCCCTCTGTTAACGTGCCAAACGTCGACGCCGTCTCGCCAAACCCCAGCCCCATGTTGTTGATGCAGGCGGCGACCGTTGCGAATGCGGTGAACAGGTCGTAGTCCATCAGATTGAGCGACCAGACAAAAAAGCCCGTGATCATGACGTAGAGAAAAAAGAAGCTCCATACCGAGCGCAGGACGCGTTCATTCACCACGCTTTTGCCCACCTTGATGCTCAGCAGCGCTCTCGGATGCGCCAGCTGATTCATCTCCTGAATACTCTGCTTGAACATAATGAGAAAACGCAGGGCTTTGATCCCGCCGCAGGTCGAGCCTACGCAGCCGCCAAAAAAGCTGGCGCTCAACAGCAGGAAAATGGTGTGTGCGGGCCATTGGGCATAGTCGGCGGTCGAAAGGCCGTTATCGGTCATCATCGAACTGGCAAGGAAGAAGGCGTGCACCAGGCTATCCGTGGCGTTGTACATCCCGGCATGCCAGACCTGCCAGGCGGTGATGACAATAATCACCGCGGCGGCGCTCAGAAAGAATTTAACCTCCGGGCTGCGGCGAATCGGTTTCAGGGTGCGTCTGACAATGGCGACGTACCAGAGGGTGAAGTTGAACGCGGAGAGCAGTGAAAACGCCCCGGCGACCAGCTCAATCGCGTGGCTGTCATAAAACCCAATGCTCTCGCTGCGGGTGGAGAACCCGCCCAGCGACACGGTCGACAGCCCGTGACAGAGGGCGTCAAAAAATGACATTCCCGCCAGCCAGTAGGCCAGGGTGCAGGCCACGCCCAGCGCGAAGTAGGTCACCCACAGCGTGCGCGCGGTATCGGCAAGGCGGGGAGTCAGACGCTCCTCCTTGAACGGCCCCGGCATCTCTGACTGATAGAGCTTCATGCCACCAATGCCCAGCAGCGGCAGGACCGCGACGGCCAGCACGATGACGCCTAACCCGCCAATGAAATTCAGCTGTGCGCGGTAATAAAGGTACGACTTAGGCAGGGCGCTGACGTCCCCGATCACCGTTGCCCCAGTGGTGGTGATCCCGGAAACCCCTTCAAAGAGCGCGTCGGCAAAGGAGAGCCGTAGCCCGTCATCCATCCAGAGCGGCATGGCGCTAATGAATGAAAACAGCAGCCAGAACAGCACGATAATCACAAACCCGTCGCGGGTGCGCAGCTGTATGCCGGCGTGACGGGTTGCCCGCCAGGTTAACCCTCCGAGAGTAAAAAAGGTTAAAAAGGTGGTCAGAAAGGCAAAGTAGGTCCGCTCTTTATTCAGCAGGGCGATAACCATCGGCGGCAGCATGGAAAGGCTGTACAGCAGAACCAGAAAACCGCAGAGGTGAAGGACAACCCGCAGCTGGGATACATGTAACGAATCGTTGGGCTTCACGACAGAGCTCCGCGCAATAACACGTTCCGGGGCAAATCACCGGAAAATATAGTGAATATTATGATTCAAAATTATCAGGGCGCCGTATTTTAACGACTTCCCCGAATATCTGCCTGCTTCATGCATCCTTTTCTTCAAATCTGGCGGATGAACAGCGTATAATCCCGCTCCTTTTGTCTATTTTTTCTTCGGAAGCATTATGATCGCAATTTCCCTGATCCAGCCGGATCGTGACCTCTTCTCCTGGCCCCAGTACTGGGCGGCCTGCTTTGGACCGGCGCCATTCCTGCCGATGTCCCGGGAAGAGATGGACCAACTGGGCTGGGACAGCTGCGACATCATTCTGGTCACGGGCGATGCCTATGTTGACCATCCGAGCTTCGGCATGGCCATCTGTGGCCGTATGCTTGAGGCGCAGGGCTTCCGCGTGGGGATCATCTCCCAGCCTGACTGGAACAGCAAAGACGACTTTATGCGTCTGGGTAAACCGAACCTGTTCTTCGGCGTGACCGCAGGCAACATGGATTCGATGATCAACCGCTACACCGCCGACCGCAAGCTGCGCCATGACGATGCCTACACGCCGGATAACGTGGCGGGCAAACGCCCCGACCGCGCAACCCTGGTCTATACCCAGCGCTGTAAAGAAGCCTGGAAAGACGTGCCGGTGATCCTGGGCGGCATCGAGGCGAGCCTGCGCCGCACCGCCCACTACGACTACTGGTCAGATACCGTACGCCGCTCGGTGCTGGTGGATTCCAAAGCCGATATGCTGATTTACGGTAACGGCGAGCGTCCGCTGGTGGAAGTGGCGCACCGTCTGTCGCAGGGTGAGCCGGTGAGCAGCATCCGCGACGTGCGCAATACCGCCATTATGGTGAAAGAGGCGCTGCCGGGCTGGAGCGGGGTGGATTCCCGCATCATTGATATGCCGGGCAAAATCGACCCGATCCCGCACCCGTACGGCGAAGATCTGCCGTGTGCCGATAACAAGCCGGTTGAGCCGAAAAAAGCGGAAGCGAAGGCTATCGTTGTGCAGCCGCCGCGCCCGAAACCGTGGGAAAAGACCTACGTGCTGCTGCCTTCCTACGAGAAGGTGAAAGCCGACAAGGTGCTTTACGCACACGCGTCCCGTATTCTGCACCATGAAACCAACCCGGGCTGCGCCCGCGCGCTGATGCAGAAGCACGGCGAGCGCTTTATCTGGATCAACCCGCCGGCGATCCCGCTCTCCACCGAAGAGATGGACAGCGTCTTTGCGCTGCCGTACAAGCGCGTTCCGCACCCGGCGTACGGCAACGCCCGTATCCCGGCGTATGAGATGATCCGCTTTTCGATCAACATCATGCGCGGCTGCTTCGGCGGCTGTTCGTTCTGCTCCATTACCGAGCACGAAGGCCGTATTATCCAGAGCCGCTCTGAAGATTCGATCATCAATGAGATCGAAGCTATTCGCGACTCGGTGCCGGGCTTTACCGGCGTGATTTCCGACCTTGGCGGCCCAACCGCGAACATGTACATGCTGCGCTGCAAGTCGCCGCGCGCGGAGCAAACCTGCCGTCGCCTCTCCTGCGTCTATCCGAGCATTTGCGAGCATATGGACACCAACCACGAGCCGACGATCAACCTCTACCGCCGCGCGCGCGACCTGAAGGGCATCAAGAAGATCCTGATCGCGTCCGGGGTACGTTACGACATCGCCGTGGAAGATCCGCGCTACATCAAAGAGCTGGCGACGCACCACGTCGGCGGCTATCTGAAGATTGCGCCGGAGCACACCGAGGAAGGCCCGCTGTCGAAAATGATGAAGCCGGGCATGGGCAGCTACGATCGCTTTAAAGAGCTGTTCGATACCTATTCAAAGCAGGCGGGTAAAGAGCAGTATTTGATCCCATACTTCATCTCCGCCCACCCGGGCACGCGCGATGAAGACATGGTGAACCTGGCGCTGTGGCTGAAGCAGCGTCGCTTCCGTCTGGATCAGGTGCAGAACTTCTATCCGTCACCGCTCGCCAACTCGACGACCATGTATTACACCGGCAAGAACCCGCTGAGTAAGATTGGCTACAAGAGTGAAGAGGTGGTGGTGCCGAAAGGGGATAAACAGCGTCGTCTGCATAAAGCGCTGCTGCGTTACCACGATCCGAAAAACTGGCCGCTGATCCGTCAGGCGCTGGAAGAGATGGGTAAAAAACACCTGATCGGCTCGCGCCGCGACTGTCTGGTACCGGCCCCGACGCTGGAGGAGATGCGCGAAGCGCGTCGCCAGAACCGCAATACGCGCCCGGCGCTGACCAAGCATACGCCAATCGTGCATCAGCGTTCGAATGGTAATTCGAGTGTGAAGAAGCCCGTGAAGCGCAAAGCGTAAATAAAAAACCCCGGCAAGCCGGGGTTTTTATGTCGACACGTAGGCCGGGTAAGGCGAAGCCGCCACCCGGCTTTTTTACGCGACTACCCGCCAAACTGATCAGGGTCAGGGCCTAAACGTTTACCCTTATCCAGCTTCGCAATCTCACCCAGCTCTTCTTTGTCCAGACGGAAATCCCAGACGTCGAAGTTTTCGGCGATGCGCGACGGCGTGACCGATTTCGGAATGACCACCAGGCCGTTGTCCAGATGCCAGCGAATGACGATTTGCGCCGGGGTTTTACCGTATTTATCCGCCAGCTCACGGATAATCTTTTGATCGAATACCCCTTCGCCGCCCTGCGCCAGCGGGCTCCAGGACTCGGTCTGGATTTTATGCGTGGCGTTCCAGGCATGAAGCTGGCGCTGCTGCATCAGCGGGTGCAGCTCGATCTGGTTAATCACTGGCGCAACGCCAGTCTCGTCAATCAGCCGCTGCAGGTGATGAACCTGGAAATTACAGACGCCGATGCTTTTCACCAGCCCCTCTTTCTGCAGTTCAATCATCCCTTTCCAGGCGTCAACGTAGTGATCGATAGCCGGAACCGGCCAGTGCATCAGCCAGAGATCGACGAAATCGAGCTGGAGTTTCTCCAGGCTCTCCTCCAGCGCTTCGCGGGGCCGTTTTTGATCGTCGTTCCACAGTTTCGTGGTGATGAATAACTCATCGCGGGGGACGCCGGCGCTGGCCAGTGCCTTACCCACGCCGTCCTCGTTTTTATATGCGGCGGCGGTATCAATGGACCGATAGCCGACTTCCAGGGCTTTATGAATGGCGGAGACGACCTCGTCGTTACCGGCTTTCCATACACCTAGCCCCAGCTGGGGCATCACGTTGCCGTCCTGCAGCTTGATTACGGTTTGGTTTGCCATTTTTCCTCCTTCAGGTGCGCATCGCCGGAGGGTTCCTCCGGCGATGGGGTGTGCATTAAGTCTGGACGAAATGTCAAAAAACGAAAGTCGGGGGGACAAAAACGCTTAGCGTGCCGCCTCGTAAATACGACGGCTGACGTCCAGGGTGATGTCGCCGTGCTCGCCCAGATGGGTCATGCCGTGCTCTTCGAGTTTCGCCAGCAGGGCAGGGATGGAGCTGCCGTCCAGCCCGTAGCCGGACAGACGCGTTGGCACGCCCAGACCTTCAAAGAAGCTGCGGGTCGCTTCGATGGCGGCATCAATGCGCGCGTCGTCAGAACCCTCGGTGATGTTCCACACGCGCTCAGCGTACTGCAGCAGCTTGGCGCGTTTGGTATCACGTTTTTCATTCCACAGCGCAGGCAGCACAACGGCCAGCGTCTGAGCATGATCCAGACCGTGCATCGCCGTCAGCTCGTGGCCCAGCATGTGGGTTGCCCAGTCCTGCGGTACGCCAGCACCGATCAGGCCGTTCAGCGCCTGCGTTGCCGCCCACATGACGTTGGCACGCACGTCGTAATTTTCCGGCTCTTTCAGCGCTTTCGGACCTTCTTCGACGAGCGTCAGAAGAATGCCTTCCGCGAAGCGATCCTGAATTTTGGCATTCACCGGATACGTGACGTACTGCTCAACGGTGTGAACAAAGGCATCGACCACGCCGTTCGCCACCTGACGCGCAGGCAGGGTGTAGGTGTAAACCGGATCCAGGATCGCGAACACAGGTTGAACGTGTTCGTTCATGAAGGCCTGTTTGTCGCCGGTGGTTTTGCGGGAGATCACCGCGCCCTTGTTGGATTCAGAGCCGGTGGCCGGCAGGGTCAGCACGGAGCCCATCGGGATGGCGCTTTTAATGTCGCTGCCGCGAGTTTCCAGAATGTGCCACGGATCGATGCCGTCAGCGTAGTGCGCTGCCGCCGCGATGAATTTGGTGCCGTCCAGCACGGAGCCGCCGCCGACGGCCAGCAGGAAGGTGATCTTCTCTTCGCGGGCGATTTTCACCGCGTTCATCAGCGTTTCGTAAGACGGATTTGGCTCGATGCCGCCGAACTCTCGCACGTCCAGACCGTTCAGGGCGCTGTAAACCTGATCCAGAACGCCGGTTTTTTTCACGCTGCCGCCACCGTAGGTGATCAGTACGCGGGCGTCAGCGGGGATCTGGGCGCGCAGATCGGCGATAGCGTCTTTACCAAACAGAATGCGGGTTGGGGTGTGAAGATTAAAGTTGTTCATTGCTCGTTCCCTTTAGTGGGTGAAAAACCGTGGTGGCGCAGAGGGCGACCTGATGCTGCACATTGTGTCTGTCTGGGGCTATCCTCTCAATGCACATTCCTGCCGATGTCTTGCCCATTTCTACAGAGCGCTGGAGAAAGCGCGGAAAACGACGCACACTGTCAACGTCGGAAACCGTACCCGGAGTAACGTAATATGAACCGTGAAGCGATCTGCCATCAGCTAACTGCGCAGATTAAAAGACTGATAGATAAAGAAAATGGTGTCAGCGATCTGCTTCCTGACATTCGCCTGCTTTATGGCACGCAGCCCGGGACGCGCACGCCGGTCATGTACCAGCCGGGCATCGTTTTTCTCTTCTCGGGCCATAAAATTGGCTATATCAACGAGCGCGTGTTCCGCTACGACACCAATGAATATCTGCTCCTGACGGTACCTTTACCCTTCGAATGTGAAACCTTCGCGACAGAGGCCGTTCCGCTGGCCGGTATTCGCGTCAACGTCGATATTCTTCAGCTGCAGGAGCTGCTGATGGAGATTGGCGAAGATGAGTTCTTCCAGCCGTCTATGGCGTCGAGCGGGATTAACTCGGCGACGCTGTCGGAAGAGATCCTCTGCGCCATTGAACGTCTGCTGGACGTGATGGAAAGGCCGCTGGACGCGCGTATTCTGGGCAAGCAGATCGTCCGCGAAATTCTCTACCATGTGCTGCTGGGCCCGGGCGGCGGGGCATTACTGGCTCTGGTGAGCCGACAGACCCACTTCAGCCTGATAAGCCGCGTGCTCAAGCGCATTGAAAGCCAGTACACGGAGAACCTCAGCGTCGACCAGCTGGCGGCGGAAGCGAACATGAGCGTCTCGGCGTTTCATCATAACTTCAAGTCGGTGACCAGCACCTCGCCGCTGCAGTACCTTAAAACCTACCGGCTGCATAAGGCGCGGATGCTGATGATCCACGACGGCATGAAGGCCAGCGCGGCGGCAATGCGGGTGGGTTACGAAAGCGCGTCGCAGTTCAGTCGGGAGTTTAAGCGCTATTTCGGCGTCACGCCGGGAGAAGATGCATCACGCATCCGAACCATGCAGGGAGCTTAAGCTTTTTCCTCTCCCCTATGGGGAGAGGGTCAGGGTGAGGGGATCACGCGCTGCAGTACTTCTTCTTAATCACCACCGCGATGGTTCCCACCAGTCCTGCCACCAGCAGGAACATCGGCAGTACCATCAGGAAGGTCATCACCTGATCTTCATGGTGTTTCACAAAGGGGATCATATTCAGCGCATAGCCGAGCGTGGTGACTACACCCACCCACAGCAGAGCGCTCAGCCAGTTGAAGAACTGGAATCGGCGGTTTGACAGACCGGAAATGCCCGCCATCGTAGGCAGAAGCGTGCGAACAAACGCGAGGAACCGCCCCGCCAGCAGGGCCAGCAGGCCGTGGCGATCGAACATGCAGGTTGCACGCTGATGATATTTATGCGGTAACTGCGCCAGCCAGCCTTTTACGACGCGGGTATTCCCAAGCCAGCGGCCCTGCAGATAGCTCAGCCAGCAGCCCAGGCTGGCTGCAGAGGTGAGAATAACCATCGTTGGCGTGAAGTCCATGACGCCTTTCCCGATTAATGCCCCGGCAAGTAAAAGCAGGCTGTCACCGGGTAAAAACGAGGCTGGCAGTAATCCATTTTCCAGAAACAGTGTTGCGAACATCACGAGGTAAACGATACCGACGACGTGAGGATCCGCCAGCGCGGCAAAGTCGTGTTGCCAGAGCGCCGCGATAATATCTTGAATAACAGCCATGGACTTTCCTGTGGAACAGCAGATATAGCGCTATTGTACTCCCTTATTCGCCCGTCGGGTTTGATCCCGGGCGCAACTCATGCAGACTTTTCTCATTGCCGTGTCCACAAAAGCGTCCAGAGAGTACATTTTCAGCCAGCACTCTACACGATACGCTCGAACCCTGCTGCTAAATCGGCAATCAGATCGTCAACGTTTTCTAAACCGATATGCAGTCGAATCAGGGTACCGCTGAAGTCCACTTCACCGCCGGGACGAAGAGCCGCAACCTGTTCCGGCTGATTAGGCAGGATCAGGGATTCAAAACCGCCCCAGGAGTAGGCCATGCTGAAGAGGGTAAAATTATCCAGATAGCTCGCCAGCTCGTCGTTATCCAATCGTTTTTTCAGCACGAATGAGAACAAACCGCTGCTGCCCGTAAAGTCACGCTGCCAGAATTCGTGGCCTTTACTGCCCGGTAGCGCGGGATGATTCACGCGCTCAACCTGCGGATGCTGCGCCAGCCATTCGGCCACCTTCAGGCTGCTTTCATGGTGCTGACGCAGGCGAACGCCCAGCGTGCGGAGTCCGCGGCTGGTCATGTAGGCCGTATCTGCATCCACCATCTGGCCCATCAGGTAGGCATTTTCACGCAGCTGATCCCAGCAGCGCGCGTTGGAAACCGCGGTGCCAATCATGCCGTCAGAGTGGCCAATCAGGTATTTCGTCGCCGCCTGAATCGAGATATCAATGTCGAATTCCAGCGCTTTAAACAGCACGCCCGCCGCCCAGGTGTTGTCGATCATCACGATCGCCTCTGGGGCTTTGCTGCGCACGGCCTTCACGATAGCCGGCACGTCGTGAACTTCCATGGTGAGCGATCCCGGAGATTCCAGGAACACAATGCGCGTGTTTGGCTGAATAAGTTCGGCAATGCCTTCGCCAATCAGCGGGTCGAACCAGCCGGTCGTTACGCCGAGCTTGCTGAGGATTTTGGTACAGAAGTCCTGGCTGGGTTCATAGGCGGTGTTGGTCATCAGGATATGGTCGCCCTGTTCCACAAACGCCAGAATGGTGTTGGCGACCGCCGCCGCCCCGCACGGGAACAGCGCGCAGCCCGCGCCGCCTTCCAGCTCGCACATCGCCTCCTGCAGCGAAAAATGGGTTAGCGTGCCGCGACGGCCATAAAACAACCCGCCTTTCGCGCGGTTGCGCGTGGCAATTTTTTTCTCCTCAACGGTATCAAACACCAGCGAGGAGGCTCGTTGAATCACGCTGTTGACCGATCCCTGCGTATATTTTTTGCTGCGTCCTGCCTGTACCAGCGTGGTATCAAGATGCTTCTTTGTCATGTTCGCTAACCCTGTTTTTATACGTCTGGACGTCCAGACTACCACGATTGGAAAAAACTGCACCCCGAGGCTTATCGAATAAGCAGAAAATATTAGCAAAAATTCGCATAAGAAATTTTTACTGCGTAAGCGCAAGGAAAGTGAGCGAAAATTACGGCACCATGCAAATACTAATGAGAACTACTATCAATTCGACGACGTTTTGATATTATTACGCTCAGATTTTGTGATTTGCGTCCTGGAGATACAGAGTGGGTAATAATTTGATGCAGACGGATCTCTCCGTTTGGGGCATGTATCAGCATGCTGACATCGTGGTTAAGATTGTGATGATCGGCCTGATTCTGGCGTCCGTTGTCACCTGGGCTATCTTCTTCAGCAAGAGCGCCGAGCTGCTTTCTCAGAAGCGCCGCCTTAAGCGGGAACAGCAGCAGCTGGCAGAAGCCCGCTCTCTGGATCAGGCTGCAGATATGAGCTCATCCTTCCACGCAAAAAGCCTGACCACCCTGTTAGTGAATGAAGCACAGAACGAGCTGGAA
This sequence comes from Enterobacter cloacae complex sp. SHL009, assembly GCF_049237205.1. NCBI lineage: Bacteria > Pseudomonadati > Pseudomonadota > Gammaproteobacteria > Enterobacterales > Enterobacteriaceae > Enterobacter > Enterobacter cloacae complex sp. SHL009. The sequence goes on along the minus strand of NZ_JBMKIW010000003.1, from coordinate 402,124 downwards.
CTCTCCGCTGGCAGTGAAGATAACGAAGGCATCAAAGAACGTACCGGTTTCCGCCTGGAGCGTCGCGTTGCGGCCGTTGGCCGACACATGGGACGCGGCAATGGTTATCTGGCGACCATCGGCGCGATCTCACCGTTTATCGGTCTTTTCGGAACGGTCTGGGGCATCATGAACAGCTTTATCGGTATCGCGCAGACCCAAACCACCAACCTGGCGGTCGTGGCGCCGGGTATCGCAGAAGCGCTGTTGGCGACGGCAATCGGTCTGGTTGCCGCTATTCCGGCGGTGGTCATCTACAACATCTTCGCGCGTATGATTGGCAGCTACAAAGCCACGCTGGGTGACGTTGCCGCGCAGGTTCTGCTGCTGCAAAGCCGCGATCTCGACCTGAACGCCAGCTCGGTTAAGCCGGTGCACGCGGCGTCTAAACTGCGCGCAGGTTAAGAGTATGGCGATGCGTCTAAACGAAAATCTGGACGATAACGGCGAAATGCATGAAATCAACGTGACGCCGTTTATCGACGTCATGCTGGTTCTGCTGATTATCTTCATGGTGGCCGCGCCGCTGGCGACGGTGGATGTGAAGGTTAATCTGCCTGCCTCTTCCAGCCAGCCCCAGCCGCGCCCGGAGAAGCCTATCTACCTGTCGGTGAAGGCGGATAAATCCATGTTCCTCGGGAATGACCCGGTGACGGCCGACTCGGTCATCCCGGCGCTGGAGCAGCTTACGGGCGGTAAGAAAGACACCACGGTCTTCTTCCGTGCGGATAAAACCGTTGATTATGAAACCATGATGAAGGTAATGGACACGCTGCATCAGGCGGGTTACCTGAAGATTGGACTGGTCGGCGAAGAGAAAGCGGCCTCGAAGTGATAAAGAAGCTGGCGAAAGCCGGCTTTTTTTATGCCTGCCGGTTTATGCGTTTTTGCTATCCGTCGGTGCGGTAGAGGGGGTTGCCAGCGCGTCCTCATCAAGCGCCACGCAGGTGACGTTTGAGGTACGGTACTCACCGTCGGACAGCTTGCGCGTCAGACGCAGGGTGGCGATTTCTCTGGCAAGCAGATACTGATAATTGGCCTCAAGACGTCCCAGAAGCTTCTCTTTCAGCTCGGGGCGCTGCTCTATGACGGCGTTCATCACGGCACCGTAAATTTCTTCTTTGACCTGTAGCGGATAAATTTCACGGCGATTCTGCCATTTCAGACGAACCAGCGTCGCCGGGATCGATACCAGGTCTTGTGTAATACGCGTCATCTCGTCATTTTTTGTGTTTCTCAGCGCGTCGAGATTTTGCTTTAAGATAAATTCATCACTTTTTTTATCTTCTAAAGTCAAATAAACGTCGTTGTTTTTAACTTCTTTCACGTTAATCTTCCCCCAGGCTATAAAAAATTGGGTTGTTTTTTTCGCGCGTAATTAAATTAAGCCAAATTTCATTGCCCGCTTCATTAATTTCTTCGGTTTTCTCGGCCATTATTTGACTTAGTTTCTGGGCATCTATTTCACCCTCGGCCTGCAGGTCATTCAGCAGGTGGACAAAGGCTTCAATTTTTATGGCGCGAAATAAGCGGTCTTTTATATGGCGATCGTGCTCTTCCAGCAACATATTTCGGGATTTGCCAGTTCGGGAAACACCAATTAATATATCGGGCTCGAAATCAGAGAGCTTTCTTTTCCCCTGAGTGAAACTGGCCTCTTTTTCTGCTTCCGTCGGTTGCTGTTCCACAGGCGTAATGTGGTACTTAGCCGGGACGAGATAGTCGGGCAGCATTTTTAATTTCCTTTATTTTCAACAGGGTGGGGTTGGTAAAGGCGTGAGATTCGTTGACAATATCATGAGGCAAATTTAAAATCAAAAAAAATGGAGCCTACCCATGAACAGCATCTTTTTTACGGTCATCACATTACTATTACTGACCGCTGGTGTGCTTTTATTGATGCAGGAGTTCAATAAAACGAAAGTGTCGAAAGACACCAGTGAACCCCCGCAACCTGAACTGATGACAAAAGAGGAAGGGGAAGACCATTTCTCTGTATTGATGAACTCCGTTACGCCTGTCTGGTACTGGCGGGTGAACCACGAATATATCGACTTTTTACACGCGACAATTAAGCGCATGAAAATGTCGGAAATTAATGATACGCCCGGACTGTTTGAGGCGCAGCGTCGCTGTAGCGATCTGAATTCAGCAGTCTATAAATATTATGACAATATTAAAAAGCGCTGCCTTAACGGCGAGAAGGTCTCTTATTCCGATCTGGACGTATTAAATTTGCGCCAGTGTTTTCGCGAGTTCAGTCTGGAAGCCTATCCTGAACTGGTGGCGCTTGTCTGGCCGGAGTACGCACGTCCCGAGGTTAACCCAGACAACGTCTGAGTGACGTACCGTTGAGTTATTGCAAACAGCCAGCGCCGTTGAGATATACTGGGCGCTGGTTTCTTTTGCAAACAGGACTTTATGGAACGCTTTTTTGAAAATGCCATGTACGCCTCTCGCTGGATACTGGCCCCCGTCTATTTTGGCCTCTCGCTGGCACTTATCGCGCTGACGATTAAGTTCTTTCAGGAAATCTGGCATGTTCTGCCGAACATTTTTTCTATATCCGAAGCGGATTTGATTCTGGTACTGCTGTCGCTGGTGGATATGACCCTGGTGGGCGGGCTGCTGGTGATGGTGATGTTCTCCGGCTACGAGAATTTTGTCTCCCAGCTCGATATCGACGAGCGTAAAGAGAAGCTCAGCTGGCTGGGCAAAATGGATGCCTCGTCGCTGAAGAATAAAGTGGCCGCGTCGATTGTGGCGATCTCTTCTATCCACCTGCTACGCGTATTTATGGACGCGAAGAACGTGCCGGATAACAAACTGATGTGGTACGTCATTATCCATCTGACGTTTGTGCTGTCTGCGTTTGTGATGGGGTATCTGGATAAGATCAGTAAGAAGTAAAGTACATCTAATACCCCTCACCCCTCCCTCTCCCCAAAGGGGAGAGGGAGAAAAGCCGCACTGAGCAGTCCCCTCTCCCCTTTGCGGAGAGGGTTAGGGTGAGGGGGGAAGGCATCAGACCGCACTATTTATCCGACGACGCCTGCCACAGATTCAACTCCCCATCCGCAACATGCTGGTCAATCCGCTTGAGTTCGTCCTCCGTAAAGCGCAGGTTTTCCAGCGCCTGAACATTCTCTTCCAGCTGTTCCGGGCGGCTTGCGCCAATCAGCACGGACGTCACGCGCGTATCTTTCAGCAGCCAGCTTAGCGCCATCTGCGCCATCGTTTGTCCGCGCGCCTGCGCCATCTCATTCAGCAGGCGAAGGCTGCTCAGGTTGGCGTCGGTCAGCATCTTCTGCGTCAGGCCGCGCGCTTTATTCCCTTCGCGCTGCATGCGTGAACCTTCAGGAATACCGTTCAGGTATTTTCCGGTCAGCAGCCCCTGCGCCAGCGGGGTAAAGGCAATACAGCCCGTACCGTTTGCTTCCAGCGCATCCAGCAAGCCGGTCTTATCGACCCAGCGGTTAAGCAGGTTATAGGACGGCTGGTGGATCAGCAGCGGGATCTTCCACTCGCGCAGCAGCTCGGCCATTTTCTGCGTGCGATCGGTCGAGTAGGAGGAAATACCGACATACAGCGCTTTCCCACTCTGCACGGCGTGGGCCAGCGCGGAGGCTGTCTCTTCCATCGGCGTGTTTTCATCCACGCGGTGGGAGTAGAAAATATCCACGTAGTCGACGCCCAGACGCTGCAGGCTCTGGTCGAGGCTGGCGAGCAGATATTTGCGTGAACCGCCCGAACCGTACGGCCCCGGCCACATGTCGTAACCCGCCTTGGTGGAGATAATCAGCTCGTCGCGGTATGCGGCAAAGTCCTCACGCAGCAGGCGGCCGAAATTCTCCTCCGCGCTGCCCGGCGGCGGGCCATAGTTATTGGCGAGATCGAAATGGGTGATGCCGAGGTCGAAGGCTTTTCGCAGCAGCGCGCGCTGGGCGTCAAGAGGCTGGACGTGGCCGAAGCTATGCCACAGTCCCAGCGACAGCGCGGGCAGGCGCAGGCCACTTTTACCGCAATAACGATATTGCATACTCTCATAGCGGCCAGGGTAAGGGTGCCAGGACATGATGTCTCCTTTCTTATTGATGAATTTTTCGAAACAACGTTTTCATCTGAACTTACCACATCGCAAATGACATCCCTAAGCTCGGGCCTAATGATTAACGACTGCTGTGTGACCAGTGAAGCCACGCTAATTAAAAATGATCACAAAACGTTATAATTTCCCTTTTTCCTGCCGATAACGAGAGTAGTACTCGCCTCTGGGCGAACTCACCCTCACGGCAAGGAAGACTTATGAATATGCTCCGTAATTTCACGATCCGCTTCGTCATGCTGACGATTCTCGGGATCTTTTGTTTAATGTGGGCGGGTGTTGGCTTGTACAGCACCTGGTCCCTTTCTCGCGTTTCAGATGGCAACGAAGTCGATCGCCAGCTGGTTAAACAGATGACGGTACTCAGCCAGGGTAACGATCAATATTTCCGCTTTGTGACCCGTCTGAGCCGCGCAATGGAAGTCAAAGCCGCAGGCGGCACGCCGGATCTGTCCTCTGCCCAACAGGCGCTGGATAACATGGGCAAGAAACTGGCCGAGATGAAGGCGATCTCCCCAGGCCCGATGGATGAGCAGATCTCTTCCAGGGTGATTGGCACCTGGCAGGCGCTGCTTGAACAGGGCGTAACGCCGCAAATGCAGCAGGCGAAGCAGGGGGCTCTGGAGGGGTATCGCCAGCAGGCCAACAACGTCACGCCGCCGCTGAGCCGCGCGTTCGGCGCGGCCGCTGAGGAGTTCAACAATGCCGCCGCGAAGTCGCTCGACAGCACCCGCGTGGTGGTTGACGGTCTGACAAGCATGACCCGCACGGTGATTATCGTCGCCACGATTATCGGCCTGCTGATCCTGCTCTTCACCGACCGTTACCTGGTGGCGATGCTGGTCAAACCGCTGGCTCGCATTCGCCAGCAGTTCCGCCAGATTGCCCAGGGCGATCTCAGCCAGCCCATTGAGCCGTTCGGTCGTAACTGCGTGGGGCAACTGGTGCCGCTGCTGAGCGCTATGCAGGACAGCCTGCGCGAAGCGGTCAGCACGATTCGCTCCGGCAGTGAAAACATCTGGCGCGGCGCGACGGAAATCTCCAGCGGTAACAACGACCTCTCTTCCCGTACCGAAGAGCAGGCGGCTGCGCTGGAAGAGACGGCAGCCAGCATGGAACAGCTGACCGCCACGGTGAAACTGAACGCGGAAAGCGCGCGTCAGGCCAGCCAGCTGGCCGATGTGGCCTCAACAACCGCCAGCCGCGGCGGCTCGCTGGTGGAAGAGGTGGTGACCACCATGAGCGGTATTTCGGAAAGCTCGAAGAAAATTGCTGAAATCACCAACGTGATCAACAGCATTGCCTTCCAGACCAATATTCTGGCACTCAATGCGGCGGTTGAAGCGGCGCGCGCGGGTGAACAGGGGCGTGGTTTCGCGGTGGTGGCAGGCGAAGTGCGCAACCTGGCAAGCCGCAGCGCCAACGCGGCCAAAGAGATTGAAGGGCTGATTACCGATTCCGTTTCCCGCGTAGAGCAGGGGGCACAGCTGGTGAGCGACACCGGCACCACCATGGATGCGATTTTGCGCGACGTGACGGAAGTGACAACCATCATGAAGCAAATCGCTTCCGCCTCTGAGGAGCAAAGCAAGGGCATTTCGCAGGTCGGGATTGCCATTACCCAGATGGACGGCGTTACCCAGCAAAACGCCTCGCTGGTTGAAGAGGTTTCTGCCGCGGCGGCGGCGCTGGAGCGCCAAACCGAAGATCTTCAGCGCTCTGTGCAGAAGTTCCGCCTGACGGCATAACGCAGCGTATAAGGCCGCCTTGTGCGGCCTTGTATTATTAACGCCTTCCCCATTCAGCCCCTTCTGAAACTGCTATTCTTTTGCTAACCCCACTGACGTTCTGGGCTCTCTTCTTCGAGGTGTTGCTATGAACAGATCGTTATCTGTCATTCCTGTCCTTTCTTGCATTCTTCTGATGCTGTTCTCGGTTTCTGCCAGTGCGACCCAGCAGGCGCAGGAGCGGCGCGTGGCGCGTGATGTCAGGCAGGACACCCGCGACGCGTCGCGGCAGGTGAAGCAGACCTGCGTGGCGAACAATAACCAGAGCAATCACGACTGCCGTCAGGACAAGCGTCAGATGAAACAGTCCGGAAGACAAAAAGCGCGGGACATTAAGTATTAATGCAACAGGTGAGGCGGCATGCAGGCATGTCTCTTACCGCCATTTCCAGTAGTGTTTCAGTATGACGATCGTCATTGATGCTTCGCCCGGCTAGAACTTTAGGGCGTATTTTGACGTGCGTCCCACGCTGGTACGTTTAACCCTGCAGCTGCAATTCGGGAAATCGGATATCCCGTTGCGGATGCCACTTCCGCAATACGCTTAAATGAAGGGTTACCGTTTGGTGAAAGTGATTTATAGAGTGATTCGCGAGAAATGCCTGCACGTTTAGCAATGACGGTCATCCCGCCAGAGGCTTCAATCACATGTCGTAAAGCCAGCATGAACGCCTCATAGCCTCCGGGCTCGTCAATTTCAATAAAAGCCTGATGAAGATATACGGGCGCGAAATCCGGAGAATCTTTCAGGAGCTGTACCATTGCGTCATCATGAAGTACTGATTTAGCCATTCCGATTTCCTCTTATATCCTGCGCTTGTAGTCGTTGAGATACTCAACGGCCCTGTCAATATCTGCATTTTGCTTTTTTTTCGTTCCAGTCAATAGCACCAGACTCACTGCGCCATCTGCCGGATCGAAGACTTCGCTGAAATAGACGCGGTAACCTGGCCCCTGGTCAATCCTGAGTTCTGAAACGCTCTCTCTGCATGGCTTGCAATCACCATAGTTACCCGTAGACATTCTGGCGACACGTGTAGCAATCATGGCTTTAGCTATGGGATCTTTCACACTTCTCAGATATGCATCAAAAGGGTCGTACCCGTCTGCTGTGATGTAGTGTTTGACCTTAGCCATTATTGTAGCCTGTAGTTTACGATAAGCAACTGCATTGTAATCTTCAGGCTACGACAGGCAACTGTTCACAGGGTTGTGGCAGTGGGGAAGATGTGATTTCTGAAAGCGGATCGCAAAAATGTGAGACCTTGTGCGGAGGGATTACTGCATAACAACGAGGCCGGGCTCGCAGAGCGCTGCCCGGCTGTATTTATCAGTGCGTCGCTTCACCAATCAGCGCGCCCGTGCCCGCACCAACGGCTGCACCTTTCAGCACGCTCTTGCCGGTCACCGCCGCGGCACCTGCGCCCACGGCAGCACCTACCGCACCGCCTTTACGCGCGGCTTTACCTTTGCCGCCGTTTTTGAACATAGCACCCGTGCCTGCGCCAACAACGGCGCCGCCAACGGTCGATTTCAGATCTTTGCCAGTGGCCGCGCCAATCGCCGCGCCTGCTACCGCGCCAGCTGCAGTTTTATCGATGGCCATTCCCGAGGTGGAGAAAATGAGGGCGCTGATAACCAGCGTTGTTTTAATAAGTTTCATAACAGATCCTTTGTGACTGCTGTCGGTTGATACGTCATTTCTCACTCTCTGACGCGAGAAAAACGTCCAGATAGTGCCAGCAATACCGGTTCAACCTTTAAGCTAATCATGCCCTGGGCAAGGATCTCAGCTGCCGGGCGGGGATCCGCCCGGCGGAACATTACGCCTGACGCTTATCTTCCGTATTGGTCTCGAAGTCGCTCGCCGCATGGCGCTCGTGGAGCTGCTCGTTCAGCTCGCCGCTGGTGCGGTTAACGATGCGTCCGCGCTTAACGGCATGGCGATTCGCCACGTCTTTCGCCCAGCGCTGGACGTTGGTGTACTTCTCTGCATCCAGGAACTCGGCGGCGTTGTACACGCTGCCCAGCGCCACGCAGCCGAACCATGGCCAGATTGCCATATCCGCGATGGTGTACTCCTCACCCGCCACGTAGCGACCGCGCGCCAGCTGTTTATCCAGCACGTCGAACAGGCGTTTGGCTTCCATGGTAAAGCGGTCAATTGCGTACTCAATTTTTACCGGCGCGTAGTTGTAGAAGTGGCCAAAACCGCCGCCGAGGAACGGCGCCGCGCCCTGCAGCCAGAACAGCCAGTTCAGCGTCTCGGTGCGCCCCGCCGGATCTTTCGGCAGGAAGTGGCCGAATTTCTCTGCCAGGTAGAGCAGGATATTGCCGGATTCAAAGACACGGGTTGGCGGGTTCGTGGAGTGGTCACGCAGCGCCGGTATTTTCGAGTTCGGGTTCACCTCAACAAACCCGCTGGAGAACTGATCGCCCTCGCCGATGCGGATCAACCATGCGTCATACTCCGCGCCCGTCACGCCCAGCGCCAGCAGCTCTTCGAGCATGATCGTCACTTTCTGACCGTTCGGTGTCCCGAGAGAATAAAGCTGCAGCGGGTGGGAGCCCACGGGCAGATCTTTCTCATGGGTCGCGCCGGAAATCGGGCGGTTAATATTGGCGAACGCGCCGCCGCCGTTCTTTTTCCATTCCCACACTTTTGGTGGCTGATACGTGTTGTCTGACATGTTGGCCTGCCTTTTGAGTGATGTGTTGAGGCAGTGTAGCAGGAGATTTGTGAGGTGTTTAACGTTGCGAGCGCAATCAATTAACCGCTATTCCTTCTGGCGCTTATATATAACAAATCCGACATAAGCTTAATCGAAAATCGCATTTTCATAATTAATGCGTAAACCGATAAAGCTGAATATGATGCTTCAACATAAATAAAAGATGCAGTAATAAACACTTTATAAGGCAAGGAGTTAGTGAGATGCGCAAGCTTCTGTTATCGGCAGTGGTGGTTTCGCTCGCGTTAGCCCTGGCGGGCTGTGATGATGCGAAAAATAAAGAGACAAATACGCCCTCAGCGGCAAAAAACGACGCGCCAAAAGAGGGCGGTTCGCTAATTATTGGAATTACCTCCGGCGACCCGTTAGCCGTTAATCCGCTCTATGCCAGTGACCGTACGACGTTAACGATCATGCAGGCGCTCTATGCCCCGCTGTACAGCTTTAATAACGGCAACATTGAGTGGGGCCTGGCGGAAAGCCTGACGCCTTCCGCCGACAACCTGAGCTATACCCTGACGTTAAAACCCAACCTGAAATGGCAGGACGGCCAGCCGCTGACGGCGGATGACGTGGTCTTCACCTTCAACAAGCTGCTGGATGCCAAACAGCACAGCTTCTTCCGCAGCATGTTCACCTACGGCGACAAGCCTGTTGAGGTGAGTAAGGTTGACGACCGTACCGTTAAGTTCACCCTACCGCAGGTCAGCGCGGCCTTTACCGGCACCCTGGTACAGATCTACCCGATTCCGCAGCACGTGTTCGCCGGTGAAGGCGACCTTGAAAAGAGCAGCAAAAACGATGCGCCGGTAGGCTCCGGGCCGTTCAAATTCAAAGAGTATCGCGCCGGGCAGTATTACGCCCTGACCCGTTTTGACGATTACTGGAACGGCAAAGCGAAGCTTGATTCGGTCACCTACCGTTTCGCCAAAGACAGCAACGCCGCCAACCTTGCGCTGCAAAACGGGGAAATCAACCTCAAGATGGTTGACCCGCAGGATGTGAACCGCCTGAAAAATACCGGTAAGTTTGACTTCGTGGTCTATCCGGAAGGCCGTCTGGCCTATATGACGTTCAACCAGAACGTGCCGGTGATGAAGAGCAAAGCGCTGCGCCAGGCCATCGCGTATGCCATCAACAAGGACGAGCTCACTCAGACCGCGTTTACCTCGCTGGACTACGCTAAACCGGCGACCTCGTTCCTGACGCCAGATACGCTTTACAAGACGGATGACGTCGAGCAGTACAAGTTCGATCTGCAAAAAGCCAAAGACCTGCTGAAGACGTCCGGCGCGCCGGACAACCTCAAGCTGCGCCTGGCGTATGTGAACACCAACAAAACCCAGGAGAGCATGGCGCTCTACATTCAGCAGGCGCTGAAGGGCATTGGGGTGAACGTGGAGCTGATGCCGCTGGACTCCAACGCCATGTCTCAGCGCAGCCTCGATATGAACAACACCGCGTGGGAGCTAAACCTGGGCGGCTACATCATGGGCTCCGAGCCGGACGGTTACAAATCGCTGTTCATGAGCAACGAAGCCTATAACTACGCGCACTACAAAAATCCGCAGTTTGATGCCCTGTGGGATAAAGGCGCAGTGGAAACCGACGCCGCGAAACGGGCCGATATCTATAAGCAAATTCAGCAGACCGTGGCGAACGACATGACGTACTACCCGATCGCCTACACCAATGCGACCGTCGCGGTGGACAAGCGTTTTGGCGGCACCGAGGAAGCGGAGCCGAAACCGGTCTATCTGTTCCAGGATCTGTCAAAAATCTATCAGAAATAAGTGATTGCCCCGGCCGTCAGGTCGGGGCTTTTGAAAGGGCACGTCGTGAACACACTCCTCACGCGTCGGCTGCTGCAGCTGCTGCCGATGCTGTTTTTTATTTCACTGGTGGCGTTTCTGCTGGTCAAGCTCGCGCCTGGCGATCCGGTGGCGGCGTACATTACGCCGCGTATGGCCCCGGAAGACATCGAGCGTATTCGCCAGAGCCTGGGGCTGGATAAGCCGCTGGTCACGCAGTACGTCCTGTGGCTGAAAAACGTCCTGCAGGGCGATCTCGGCTATTCGCTGATTTATCACCGCCCAGTGCTGGAGATGATTGGCGAACGTATTCCGGCCACGCTGGGGCTGATGGGCGCGTCGCTGCTGATGGCGATCGTGCTGGCGATCCCGCTGGGGCTGCTGGCGGGGGCATTTAAGCACCGCTGGCTGGATTATCTGCTCAATTTATTCGCCTATATCGGCATTTCTGTTCCGATATTCTGGTTCGGCATCCTGCTCATCACCGTTTTTTCCGTGCAGCTTAACTGGTTCCCCAGCATGGGAATGCGCACCATCGGCATGGAGGATAACGGGCTGGATCTGCTGCGTCACGGCGTGCTGCCGTGTATTGCCCTCACGTTCTACAACCTCTCCAGCTACGTGCGCTACATCCGCTCCAACACCATCTCGCAGCTCTCGGCCGACTACGTGCAAACCCAGCTTGCCTACGGCGCGACGCGCTCCAGTATTCTGTTTCGGCACGTGCTGAAAAACGTGCTGCTGCCGGTGATTACCCTGTTCGGCCTGTCGTTCGGAGAGCTGATTGTGGGGGCCTATGTGACGGAAAGCGTCTTCTCCTGGCCGGGGATGGGGCTGCTCGGGATCCAGTCGATCGCCTCGCTGGATTACCCGCTGATTATGGCGATCATCATGCTCTCGTCGATGATGCTGATCGTCGGAAACCTGATCGCCGACGTGCTTTATCGCTTCGCCGATCCCCGCATTCGTACGCTGAGGTAACCCGGATGAGCAGACGCTGGCAGCAGGTTCGTCACCAGCTGCGCCGCAACCGTCCGGCGCAGTTCTCTCTGTTTGTGCTTTTTATTTTCGTTGTCGCCGCGCTCTGTGCCGGCTTAAGCCCGTACGACCCGGATCGGATGGCGCTCGGCGCGCGCACGTTGCCGCCGGATGCCGCGCACTGGTTTGGCACCGACGAATACGGCCGCGACTACTTCACCCGCGCGCTGTATGGCGGCCAGATCTCCCTGATGGTCGGTTTTCTCGCCATGCTCTTTTCCACGCTTATCGGCACGGTGGTGGGAACGGTGAGCGGCTATTTTGGCGGCTGGCTGGATAACCTGATGATGCGCGCCGTGGATATCCTGATGGCCATTCCGGCCTTCTTCCTGCTGCTGGTAGTGAATGCTTACCTCAAGCCGGGCGTGGATAACATCATTCTGATTATCAGCCTGCTGACGTGGATGAACATGTCGCGTCTGGTGCGTGCTGAAACCCTGTCGGTGAAAGAGCGCGAGTACGTGCTTTATGCCCGCGCGTCGGGAGAGCATCCGCTGCGCATCATCGTGCGCCACATCATTCCCGGCGTGCTGCCGACCATTATCGTGGCGGCCACGCTCAATATCGCCTCGGCCATTCTGATGGAGTCAACGCTCAGCTTCTTAGGGCTGGGCGTGCAGGCGCCAGCGGCGTCGTGGGGAAGCATGCTTAACAACGCCCAGTCTTATATTGGCGAAGCGTCGTGGCTGGCGATGTTCCCCGGCATTCTGATCCTGCTGACGGTGTTCAGCTTTAACGTGCTGGGCGATGTGTTCCGTACCGCCTTTGAGCCGGGAGCGAATCGCGATGAGTAACTTATTAGCGCTTGAGAACCTGCAAACCACGTTCCGCACCCGCGAGGGCGAGGTTCACGCGGTGCGCGGCGTGAGCTTTCAGGTTAAGCCGGGGGAAGTTGTCGGCATCGTCGGCGAATCGGGCTGCGGGAAAAGCGTCACCTGCAAGTCGATTATCCAGCTTCTGGGGAGCAACGGACGGATAACCGGCGGCAGCATCCGCTTCCAGAATGAGGATCTGGCGCAGAAAACGCCCGCGCAGATGCGCGCCATTCGCGGCAACGAGATCGCGATGATTTTTCAGGATCCGATGACCGCCCTGAACCCGGTGCTGACCATCGGCAAGCAGATGGCTGAGATCCTGATGCGCAACAAAGGGTTGACCAAAAAAGCGGCCAAAGCGGCGGCCATCGCCATGCTGGAAAAGGTGGGCATTGCCGGGGCGGAACGGCGATACGACCAGTTTCCTCACGAGTTCAGCGGCGGCATGCGCCAGCGGGTAATGATCGCCATTGCGCTCTCCTGCAACCCGAAGCTTCTTATTGCCGATGAACCGACCACCGCGCTGGACGTTACCATTCAGGCGCAGATCCTGCGCCTGCTGAAAAGTCTGCAACAGCAGACCCGGACCGCGATTTTGCTGATCACCCACGATCTCGGCGTGGTGGCGCAGGTCTGCAGCCGCGTGGTGGTGATGTACGGCGGGCTAGTGATGGAGGAGGGCAGCGTGGAGGACATTTTTTATCGCCCTGCGCATCCTTACACCCAGGGGCTGCTGGCCTCGCTGCCGCGCCCGGAGGAGGTGAATCAGCGTCTATCGCCTATTGAAGGTTCACCGCCCGGCCTGCTTAACCCGCCGCCGGGCTGTCCGTTCGCGGAGCGCTGTCCGAAGCGCATGCCCCAGTGTGAACGACAGCCTGCATTTTACGCCGCCGGAGAGGGCCATCGCGCCGCCTGCTGGCTATGGGCCGACAAGGAGATTCAGGCATGAATGAACAACAGGCGCCATTAGTGAGCGTGCGCGAGCTGCGCAAACACTATCCTCTCAACGGCGGTTTGCTGCGTAAAGGCGCGGCCGTGAAGGCGGTTGACGGCGTGAGCTTTGATATCCAGCCCGGCGAGACGTTTGGCCTGGTGGGGGAGTCCGGCTGCGGAAAATCCACCCTCGGGCGCGCCATCCTGCGCCTGTTCGATATCACCTCAGGCGAGATCCACTTCGCCGGGCAGGCGATTGCCCACGCCCGCGAAAAAGAACTCAAGCCGCTGCGTAAGCGGATGCAGGCGATTTTTCAGGATCCTTACTCCTCGCTCAACCCCGGTATGACGGTGCGACAGCTGGTGGCCGAGCCGATGCAGATCCACGGCTACAGCCGCGAAGAACAGCGGGAACGGACGGAAACGCTGCTCTACAGGGTGGGGCTGAAGCACGAGCACCTTGAACGGTTCCCGCATGAGTTCAGCGGCGGGCAGCGTCAGCGCATCAGTATTGCCCGCGCGTTGTCCGTGCATCCTGAATTCGTGCTGTGCGATGAGCCGCTCTCGGCGCTGGACGTCTCGGTGCAGGCACAGGTGGTGAATATTCTGCAGGATCTGCAGCAGGAGCTGGGGCTAACCTATCTGTTCATCGCCCACGATCTGTCCATGGTGCGGCATATCTCCAGCCGCATTGGGGTGATGTATCTTGGCAAACTGGTGGAGGTGGCCCCGGCGAATGAACTGTATCAGCGTCCGGCGCACCCTTACACCCGCGCGCTGCTGGCGGCGGTTCCCCAGCCCGATCCGCGCATCCGCAACCTCGAAGACGCCACCCTGCGCGGCGACGTTCCAGGCCCCACGTCCGCGCTGCCGGGCTGTAAGTTCTGCAGCCGCTGCCCGCACGCCATGCCGGTGTGCCAGACGCAGGAGCCTGCCATGCAGGAGATCGCGCCAGGGCATTTCGCGGCGTGCTGGCTGTTTAACATGTAGTTAATGCGCTGCGCGGGTGTATGATAAATGTCCCTCTGTCAGGTTAATTACAACGTGCAGACGACGACAACCCATAAAAAATTGCCGGCTGCCTGTTTTAGGTTGGATACATGCATAAAGGAAAGTTAAGCAGTGATGCGCCATTCGGGACATTGTTAGGCTATGCGCCCGGTGGCGTGGCGATTTACTCTTCAAATTACGGCAGTCTGGACCCTCGAAGCTACCCGCAGGACGCAGATTTTCGCAGCTATATCGGCAACGAATACATGGGCCACAAGTGGCAGTGCGTTGAGTTTGCCCGCCGTTTCCTGTTTCTCAACTATGGCTTTGTGTTTACCGACGTCGGCATGGCGTGGGAAATCTTCTCCCTGCGCTTTTTGCGTCAGGTGGTGAACGATAACATTCTGCCCCTTCAGGCCTTTGCCAATGGTTCGAAACGCGCGCCGCGCGCCGGAGCGCTGCTGATCTGGCAAAAGGGCGGCGAATTTCACGAAACCGGCCACGTGGCGGTGATCACCCAGCTTCTCGACGATAGGGTGCGTATTGCGGAGCAGAACGTCATTCACTCCCCGCTGCCGCTCGGGCAGCAGTGGACGCGCGAGCTGCGTCTGAGCGTGGAGAACGGGTGTTATACCATCCATGACACCTTCAACGACACGGAGATCCTCGGCTGGATGATCCAGACCGACGACGCGGAACACAGCATTCCCCAGCCGGAAATCGACGGCGAACTGCTGAAAATCAGCGGCGCGCGGCTGAAAAACAAACGTCAGTTCGACGGAAAATGGCTTAACGAAAATGACGCGCTACAGCAGGCGTATATCCGCGCCAACGGCCATGTGATCAACAAAGATCCCTGCCAGTACTTCACCATTACCGAAAGCGCCGAGCAGGAGCTGATCAAGGCCACCAACGAACTGCACCTGATGTACCTGCACGCGACGGACAAGGTGCTGAAAGACGACAGCCTGCTGGCGCTTTTCGACATCCCGAAAATCCTCTGGCCGCGCCTGCGCCTCTCCTGGCAGTGGCGTCGCCACCATATGATCACCGGTCGTATGGATTTCTGCATGGATGAGCGCGGCATTAAGGTTTATGAGTACAACGCTGACTCCGCCTCCTGCCATACCGAGGGCGGGCTGATTCTCGAAGAGTGGGTGAAAAACGGCTATCGCGGCAACGGGCATAACCCGGCGGAAGGGCTGCTGGAAGAGCTGACCGGGGCATGGAAGCACAGCCACGCGCGGCCGTTCGTCCACATCATGCAGGACAACGATGTCGAAGAGGACTATCACGCGCTCTTTATTCAGCGTTCGCTGATGCAGGCCGGGTTCGAGACCAAAATCCTGCACGGGCTGGAGGCGCTCAGCTGGGATGCCGCCGGACAGCTGATCGACGACGAAGGCCGCCACGTCAACTGCGTGTGGAAAACCTGGGCGTGGGAAACGGCGATTGAGCAGATCCGCGAGGTCAGCGAAACCGAATATGCCGCCGTGCCGATCCGCACCGGGCATCCCGAGGGCGAGGTGCGCCTGATTGACGTCCTGCTGCGCCCGGAAGTGCTGGTCTTCGAACCGCTGTGGACCGTTATTCCCGGCAACAAGGCGATTCTCCCGGTACTGTGGCAGCTGTTCCCGAACCACCGTTACCTGCTCGACACCGATTTTGAGGTTAACGATCTGCTGAAGCAGACCGGCTATGCCGTGAAGCCGATTGCCGGACGCTGCGGCAGCAATATCGATCTCATCAGCGCTCAGGACGAACTGCTGGATAAATCCAGCGGCAAGTTTGTTGACCGCAAGAATATCTACCAGCAGCTGTGGTGCCTGCCGAAGGTCGACGGCAAGTACATACAGGTCTGCACCTTCACCGTGGGCGGGAACTACGGCGGAACCTGTTTGCGCGGCGATGACTCGCTGGTGGTGAAGAAAGAGAGCGATATCGAGCCGTTGATTGTGGTGAAGGACTCGCTATAAAAATCTCTCCGCTGGGTTGAGGGTTGCCTAAAAATATTGCCTGCACGGACGGCCCCCTCTCCCTTGAGGGAGAGGGCTGGGGTGAGGGGGAACATACGGCTCAGGTCACGTTATGTTCCTTGCTACAAAATACTGTGGTTCCCTCAGCCCGCAGGGTCTCCTGCGGGGGCTTTACGTTACTGCTCTTCCTCTTCCTGCTGCTCGCTGATCTTCAGATCGATGATGCGGCCAATCTGATCGTGATACACCGTCAGCAGGTTGTACTGGCTCATCTCGGAGATGATCTGCGGTGAAACATTAAAGCTGCGGGCCAGCTCTTCCTGGTGAAAATAGCCTGGCTGACGCCGCCTCACATGGGCGCGGCGGCGGTTGTACTGATACCACAAAATCAGCAGCCAGCCGTTGAGCGCGGCGAACAGCAGGTAGAGCAACACCGTATTAAAGGACGCAATAATCACGCTCCAGCGGTGGTCGCTCTCATCGGTTAGCTGCATCCACAGCCGGGCATACAGGAAAAACAGAAATCCTCCCCATGCCACCAGCGTCAGCGCGGCATCGAAAAGACGCGGCAAGAGCCGATGCTCGGTCAAAATTAAGGTATTTTCGTTCATTAAATGCTCCCTTTTCCCCGGTCCGGACTGATCCAGCGCGCGCGGGCGCGCTGGCGTTTAAGCATGACTTTTGGAAATGCGACGAGGGTGGTGAACAGGCCAATCATCCAGTACACCATCGGGAACCAGATCACCCAGAAAAGCGAGCTGGCCACTTTTCGTTCGTACCGCCGCTCGATGTACAAGCTGACCAGGAACTGCAGCAGGCACATCACGCCCAGCAGCAGCCCGGTAAACTCCGGTGGAAAAAGGCTCTCCACGGTCAGCCTGGCGGGAACAGGCGCGACATGGCTGAGGAGGAACAGCAGCACCGTCATCGCATATGCGAAGGCCCACAGCGTTGACAGGGCGTACTCCAGAAACAGCGGCCACATGCGGTGATGCTCCCAGCGCACAATCCTGCGCAGGTTGACCAGAAACACCTCCGCGCCCCCCTGGGCCCAGCGCAGGCGCTGTTTCCACAGGCCCCTCAGCGTCTCCGGCATCAGGATCCAGCACAGCGCCCGCGGCTCAAAAAAGATATCCCAGTGGCGCAGCTGAAGCTTCCAGCTGATGTCAATGTCTTCGGTGATCATGTCCGGGCTCCAGTACCCGACGTCTGCCAGCGCCTGTCGGCGAAATGCGGCGATGACGCCGGAGACGGTAAAGACCCGGCCATAGATCCGCTGCGTCCGCTTGATGAGCCCAATGATGGATGAGAACTCGCCCACCTGAATGCGGCCAATCAGCGTGGAGCGCGTGCGAATGCGCGGATTGCCGGTAACCGCCCCGACGTGGGGGTACTGAATCAGCGGGGCCACCAGATAAGCGGCGGTATCGCGGTCAAGCAGGGCGTCGCCGTCAATGCAGACCAGCAGATCGCCCCGGGCCGCCGCCGCCCCGGCCTTGAGCGCCAGCGCTTTCCCCTGGTTTGCCGCGAGGTTAATCACCCGCAGGCGCGGCTGTTCCAGCGCCAGCTCCTGCAGCACCTGCGCGGTGTTGTCAGAAGATCCGTCGTTGATGGCAATAACTTCTATATTTTCATACCGCTGATCCAGCGCGGCGCTGATGGTCTCCAGGGCATTTCGTCCCTCGTTGAAGCAGGGGATAAGAATGGAGATGAGCGGCTCACCCGCGAGCGTCGGGGCGGGCGTGTCTTTATCCCACGACCAGTGGCGTTCAAGCTGATACCAGAAATAGAGGCCGCCGGTTATCCAGAGCACCGACATGAACAGCGGCCAGAAGAACACAAAATCCAGAATCAGTTCGCCGGTAAAGAGGGCGGCCACGCCTAACGGCAACCCGAATACCAGACATAAAATAGAGAAGGCGATAATGCGATCAGTCATTGTCAGGGTACCAGTACGAAGAAAATTCAGGCCTGATGCGCGAGATATCAGGTTGGTTGTTGAGGAAGTCGTCGGGGTAGTAACCGTAGTTTTTGACGCCGTTCAGCTGGAGCACGCGCATCCACTGCGCAAGCTGGCTATCGGCAACGGCGCGCTGCGGTTTCTGGTCCCAGTCCCTGGCCTGCAGCTCGAAAATCGTTTTATCGAGCGCGCCGGGGCGTGCGGCGACCGCTTTAACCAGACGCGTCAGCCAGACATCGCTCTCGTCTGCCGGGACGGACTCCATCAGCGGCATGGCCATCGGTACCGTCCAGTCATACTCCGCCAGAAAATCATCAAGATTCTGCGCGAACCACGCTTCGCTTTCGGGCTGCAGAATGGGTAAGGCGAACATATTGCGGGCGGTTTTTATCTGCGGGCCACGGATATGCTTCACCGCCAGGCTCAGGGCGTGGGTAAACCCGATAAGCGTCTGGCTTTTCTGACGCGTGGTGTTCTGACCGGCATCGTCCACGTCCGTCAGCGCCGCATCATCATGGAACAAAATCCCGTTGAAGCTGGCATAGCGGGCCAGATCTTCATAGATGTCCGTCACCTGCTGGCGCACCTGCGGGTCCCACGGGGAGAGCCGGATATAGGGCTCGGTGGCTTCGCGCAGCTTGCCGGTTTGACGATCCCGGCGCTGCACGCGCGGCAGGGAAGGATTGAGATCGAACGAGAGCACCGGCATCCACGCGAAGACTTTCACGCCCGCGCGGGTTTGCAGCTGCCAGGAGACAAAATTAAAAAGATCTGCCCGGACCGGCAGACGACGGTTGGGGAAATAGAGCGCCTTGATCCTGCCGTCGCCCTGCGGGTCGGCAAACGCCTGCAGGAAAACATGGCTGATCTTCATGTCATAGACCCGCTGGATCAGCCTGTTGATGTTTTGGGTCTGCTGGGCAGGATCGGGATCGTAAACGTAGTCGAGATCGACGTGCATGACGCGCACGGGATCGCGCTCCTGAACCTGACTGACCGTGCTGGCAAACGCCTTGAGCGAGGGATTTCCGGCGATCAGCAGGCGAGGGATGTTGCCCAGATCCTGCACGTTCCCCAGCCCGTCCTCAAGGGTGAAGGCCAGCCGGTAACCCTGCTGTCTGGCGATAGCGAGCGACGTACCGCTGGCGGCGCCGTAGGGCCAGACCCAGGCGCGCGGCGCTTTGCCCGTCACCTGCGTGATTTTTTCAGTCACTTTACGAACGTCATCGCCGATCCGCTGGCTGAACTGCTGGTCGGTTTCATAGCGGCCCGTGGCTTTATCATAAAAGCGGTTGGCGATGGCCGGCTCGCGGCTGCCCTGCGGGTTGGCCGGAATACCGTAATGCGAGGCCCAGGTGTGCGATCCGATCTCAATCAGCGGGGACCGGCTGAGCTCGCGCACCATGTCCCACGTCGCGAAGCGATCCCGGGGCGTCATCAGGCCGCCGAAGTTAACTTTTTGATTTGCCGGCGTGTCCACCCAGCTGCCCACCGGCGCCCACAGCGCAGGAACGTTCCATGCCTGAAGCAGCGGCCAGACGCGGGTGTAAAAGCTGCTGTAGCCGTCGTCAAAGCTGAGCAGAACGGCTTTTGGCGGCAGCGTTTTTTTCCCGTCATGCGCGTCAAGAATGTCCTGCACGCTGATGGCGTGATAGCCGTTGTGCAGAAGCCAGCTTATCTGCTCGTTTAACGCGCTGGTGCGAACGGAGAGATAGCGTTGATCGGCGGCATCGTCTTCAACGTCGTGGTAGGCCAGGACCAGAAACTGGTTCTCCGGCCAGGGTTTACTCGCCTCCAGCTGCGGCCGATCTTTGGGCGCAATGAACGAGATCGCCTGCGCGCAGACGCTCGCGCTGAGGCAGAGCCAGCCGAGGAGTATCAGGCTCACGGAAAAACGTGTGTTCAGCATATTCATCCTTAAAAGCGTAAAGTCGCGTCAAACGTGACGGAGAGATTGCTCTCGCGTTTGCCGTCGTAAGGGCGTTTATCCCAGTTCATCATCACGCCGGTATCAATGACGTTGTTCCACTGGACGCGCTGTCCGTAACCCAGCAGGGCGATGGCGCCAGCGGACTGATTTTTCTGCCAGTAGCTGCCGCCTCCCGCCACAAACTGCTGGCTCCAGAGGGTGTCGTAATGGCGGACCATCTCATGGTCAACTGCCAGGGCAGCCGTCACGGACAGATCCCGCGCCGGGTTGTAGTAGAGCGTGTCGCGCAGGCTGTTTTTACTGGCGGCGATCCCCGGTTCGAGATCCAGCGTCAGGGACGGGGTCTGCCAGAGACGCTCCTTGCCCGTGAGGGTGTATTCCTGGCGACGGTTATGGTCGGAGAAGCGGCTGAGGGCGGCGCTGAACTGGTACTCACGCCGCTCGTTTTGATACCAGCGCACCCCGCCTTCACCCCGGTTGGCGCTAATTCCGTTGCGTAACGCCCGAAGGGGCGTGGTGCGCGACAGGCGTTCAAGGCTGCCGCTGACCTGCCAGCTATCAGTCACAAAGTATGTTGTTGCGAGGCGAGCGCCCGGCTTGTTTTCGCCGTGATAGCGGTTGCTGGAAAGCTCGGCTTCGAGCTGGAGGTCGCGTGGTCGCCACTCGACGCCGCCCAAAAGGTGACGGCTGGTGCCTTTGCCCTCATCGAAATTACTCTGCGCGTAGCGGGTGCCTGCAAACAGCCGCCAGCTGTCCGCTACGGGTGGGCCATAGAGCGTGGCGTCCCAGCTCAGGTCGTGTGTCCCGCTGACGGGGCTATCGGAGTGCAAACCCTTGCTCGCGTTGAGGCGCAGTTCGGACATGTGGTGGACCGTTCTGAGCCTGTCGAGACGCCTGGCGCTGCGGTCGGCGGGCGCGCGAGCCAGCACGTCGTCGGCCAGTAAATCCATCTGTCGCCACTCCTGCAGATCCATCGCGACGTAAGCCTGCTGTTGCTCTAGCTCTGTGTTGGACGGCTCCAGCGCCTCCGCTTTTTTCAGCTTTTGCTCGGCCGCGCGCGGCAGGCCCCGCGCCTGAAGCAGGGTGGCGTAGTCAATCTGTAATCCCTGATTGCCCGGCGCCGTTGTCGCCAGACGGTGCGCCAGCTTTTCGGCTTCCGGCAGGGCATTCGTCGCCAGCAAATAGTTAAAGCGGAGCGACTGTCCGGTAAGCCATCGGTCGTTCGGCTGAGGGGTTGGGGAGCCGAAATCGTAGCGGGTCCATGGGACGTTGTGGGTCTGGCGCTCTACGTACTGGCGGGCGGACTGATACTGTCCCGTATCCAGCCAGGCGTAGAAAAGCGCGTGCTCCTCGTCCTGCGGGTCGGAAGCGTATTGCGGATAGCGTTGCAGAAGCGAGAAGGCGGCGGCAGCGTTTTGCTCCTGCAGATACGCGGAGATGACCCAGCCGATTGCCCAGTCCGGCACCGGATGCTGGGCTGCCGTAAGATCCTGATATTCGCTAATCACCCGTGGGTAATCAGCATGGGCGTACAGCGCGCCAAGCCTGTCGATACGAGCAAGGACGACGTCTTCCGCCGCCTGTGGCTCTTTTTGCCAGCGAGCAAGCAGAGCGTCGTAACGATTCAGCGCGGTTTGCGCAAGCTGCAGGCGCTCCTTTTCTGTTCTGCCAGGCACATCGGCAAGGCGAACCCGTTCTGCAGCGGCATTACGCTCAAGACGGCGACGCTCCGCGGGGGACAGCGTTACGCTTTGTGAAAGCTGGAGCGCGGGGGTGTTCACCCGGCTATCCGTTAGCGCGTCGATCAGCTCGCTGAGGAGCGCTTTATTCTCAGGTGCGACATTCAGCGCGCGGGTGTCTGCCAGAAGCCGATCCCAGCTTTTTCCCTGGCGTAACCAGACATACGAGAGCGTCTGGAGATGCGCCTGAGAGGGATTTTCCGCTACCAGCCGTCGGGCTTCCTGCAGGGCAAGCGTATCCATGCGGGCATCGGCCAGGGTTTTGATATAGCCGATACGATAATCATCGTTATCCGGCGCAAGGCTATGCGCCTCTTTCCAGAGCGCCAGGGCCGGCTGCCACGTTTTTTGATTTCGCCTGGACTGCGCGACGGCAGCAACGCCGCGGGCGGGCAGCGGCATATAAATGCCGTAACGCTGCCAGACCTGAATAACCTCGTTATCATGACCCGCCCAGGCTGCAACCTGTAACCAGTCCGCAACTTGTTCAGGCGTCAGGGCATGCTGCTGCTGATAACGCTGAAGATAATCGAGAAACGGCGTGTAATTACCGTTACGCGCCTGTTGAATCTGTTGCTCATAAACGGATTCAGTCGCCTGAGCCAGAACAGGAAAGAGGAATAACAGAAACAATAATGTTGGGGTGCGATAAAAGAATAACGTATTGAAGCGAAGTGAACTTTCCATATCTATTTGCCATTTGTTTATCATGAATCCATTGCATAACACGGCCGCCTTTAAACTCAGGGTTAAAGGCCATAAATGAGAACATTAAATCTGAATGCAGTGATGTTACGGGGTACTTACCTAAAGGTAATTATGGATCCTTATCTTAGTGGACTGGGTGAAAGCTAATGTACACCTGATATGTTGCCGGATAAATATGTTGAAAAGCCGGTGTGTCGTTTTGAGATAATTCTGGATTGAGCGCTTTGTGACGTTTTTATTGAATTAGGTGTTTATTTTTAACTCATTGAAATTACTGTGTTTTATTTTTATTGTGACAGCATTGTATATATTTTTAATGGGGTTTGCCTGCCTCAATTAAAGTACTTTCTGGTGCATGTTTGGGAAGTTTCATGACAAAAACTCTTAATGTTTAGAGAAGTGACTTTTCTGCGATTGTTTTTTATTTATAATTAATGGCAGCCATTGAATGATAGTCTACAGGAAGTCTTACCCATCAATGTCTGTATTGAAGGATGTCCAAAGCCAGATTACATTTATCGTTAATATAACAGCGCTATAAAACGAAGGCGGCCTTCTTTGCGAGGGATCGTGCTTGCTTTAATCTAAAAGGGATGGTTAGTGGCAACTTCAATTGTTTTAGTGACTCAGGATCGCTACCTTGTCAGAGGGATGCGGATATTTTTTCCGGATATTATCCTGCTCGACTCGATTGACAGAAACATATTTGATAACGGTGCAGATGAATATTCTGTATTGATTGATAGTCGTTCTCCGCTCCGTTTATATGATTACCTGATACGCCATCCGGCCAGAACGAAAAAAACAATCTGCTGCGTTATGCTCGATATGCGACACCGGGAGGAGAATCTGCTCAGTATGAAGTTATTTATGAACACGTCGCTGACCGCGCCGGATATGGCGTCGTTATTTAACCTGGTGCTCAATATGAAAGGCCGGCGCCTGACCACGAAGTGGCTGCTTAATTTACGTCTTAGCACGCACGAAGCGATCATGCTGCGGTTGCTGCGGGCAGGGATGCCGATGGAAGCCATCGCCGATGAGCTGAATACGTCGGTGAAAAGCCTCTATCGCAAACGAACGGCGCTCTCGGAACGCCTGGGGGCGGAGAACTTCAACGAGGCGTGTTTGTTCATCTTTAAAAACAAACTGCTGGACGCAGGTGGGAACGATCCCTAAAGTTGTCAGGAATTCAAAAGCAAAAAACCGCCACGAGGGCGGGTTCGTTAATAAGGTGCGTGGTAACGCGCTTATCTCGATACCGGCGGATGTAAGGTGGCAGAAAATGAGCGGGTGGCGGTTGGATTTTGGGGGAGAGGAAACGCGTATTATAATGAAAAACGAATAGTATCTTCTGCTCTTTAACCCCGTTTATGAACTGCCAGAGGCTAAGCCATGTGTTTTATCCTGAGCGGGTGATACCAGAAGGAGACTCCTGGAAGTGATTGAAAAATTTAAAAGGACGTTAGAAATGAATAAATATCTGTCTGGTCTGTGTGTTGTTTCTTTTTTTTATTTTTCTTCAATAGGTTACGCACACTCTGCGGGGCTAAATAAAGTTCAGGTTAGTATCAAACCCAGCAGCGCTAATGGAGGATATATACCGGTAATTTCTGATGCAGATGAAATCGAGCCTTCTGATTTCAGGGAGTCGGATCTACAGGAGATGCAGGATAGCCTGAGGAAGGTGAAGTCCGACAACCGCAAAGTCGATGAGCTAACTCAGAAGGTTTTACAGCTTGAGAGAAAGAATTCTGAGCAGGAGAGTAAGATCGAGCGATTGCAAAGAAGCCTTGATGACATGAAGCGGAGCAACGACAACCTTTCAAATCAGGTCAGCAATTTATCCGGCAAAATTAAGTGATAAAAAGAGCCACCGCCTGTATTAACTTACCGGGCTATTAGCGTAAGCGTGCCTGCATTAAAGCCGCGCTTATCAGCGCCCAGAAATCGGCCGAAGCCATATAGCAAAAACCCGCCACAAGGGCGGGTTCTTTAAATAGTGGTGCCCGGACTCGGAATCGAACCAAGGACACGGGGATTTTCAATCCCCTGCTCTACCGACTGAGCTATCCGGGCAACGGGGCGCATTAAACCCGATCTGCCC
Organism: Enterobacter cloacae complex sp. SHL009; assembly: GCF_049237205.1. NCBI lineage: Bacteria > Pseudomonadati > Pseudomonadota > Gammaproteobacteria > Enterobacterales > Enterobacteriaceae > Enterobacter > Enterobacter cloacae complex sp. SHL009. Next base: position 377,454 of record NZ_JBMKIW010000003.1, on the reverse strand, counting down.
CGTGGCGTCAACGAAAAATGTTGTTTTCGTTACAGACTGCGCAATCTCTCACCATTTCGCCGCATCCTTAAGCGAAAAAGTGCGTCCAGAGTGCGGAGAGCGGCATGGCGAGCAGCAGTGCGGGCAGCATGTTCACCACGGCAAACATCTTGATCCCACAGATGCGCAGCCCGGTAGCCAACAGCAGCAGGCCGCCGACGGCGGTGAAGTCTGCCATCATCGCCGGCGTTGTGAGCGGGAGAATCAGCGTGGCGCAGGTCGCGAGCGCGAGTTGAATAAGCAGCATCGGGACGCTAATCGCCGCCACGGCGACGCCAAGGGTTGTGGCGAAAATGGTGGCGGTGAAGAAATCAAGGAACGCTTTCGCAATCAATATGCTTGGGTCGCCGGTCATCCCCTCCTGCATTGAACCGAAAATCCCGGTGCCGCTGGCGCAAAACAGAATGATGATGGCGACATAGTTTTGAATAAACGACTCGTGCGTGCCGTGTTTCGCCTTGCCGCCCGGTCGGGCAATCAGGTTTTTGGCTTTACTCACCGCGCTGTTAATGCCTTTTTCCAGATAGCAAAATTCGCCAATCAGCGCGCCGAGCAGGGTGGCCAGCACCATCACCGGCAGGTTGGCGCATTTGATCACGAGAAGAATACCGATCCCTAACGATGCCAGGCCGAATATTGAGGGCATGGAGGTGCGAATACGCTCCGGCAACCGCTGGCTCAGCACGGCGCCGAGTACGCCGCCCAGCAATACGGCGCCTGCGTTAATAAATGGCCCGATAACCAAAGTTAACTCCTGTTATTTAATCATTGATATTGCATTATTATGGCACGGCAGGGCTGCGCGGGCCTTAGCTTTGGTTGATTTGGTGCATACTGATTCCTTCTTGCACCTCAAAATAAAAGGTGACATTATTGCGCGAATTTTCTCCTCCCTGTCTCACCGCCCGGTGAGGGTAACTGCGCCTATGAAAACCATGAAAATTGCCGTCAGCCGCGAGCTGCTTTCAACTGTGTCTACGCACCGCGAAAAGGTGACGCTGGACAGCACTGATTTTACCGATGTGGCGGCCGTCGTCATCACAACAGCTGAAAGTCGCAGCGGCATTCTTGCACTGCTGAAACGCACGGGCTTTCAGCTACCGGTGTTTATTTTCTCGCAGGAGCCTACGGACGTACCCGACGGCGCCAGCGCGGTTATCTCGGGTAAAGCTCAGGAGTTTCTGGAACTGGAGACCGCTGCCAGCCGCTACGAAGAGAATCTGCTGCCGCCTTTTTTCGACACCCTGAGCCAGTATGTGGAGATGGGCAACAGCACTTTCGCCTGTCCGGGCCACCAGCACGGGGCCTTTTTCAAAAAACACCCGGCAGGGCGACAGTTCTATGATTTCTTCGGTGAAAACGTGTTTCGCGCCGACATGTGCAACGCCGACGTGAAGCTGGGCGATCTGCTGATCCACGAAGGGTCCGCCAAGCACGCGCAAAAGTTCGCGGCAAAAGTGTTCAATGCGGACAAAACCTACTTCGTGCTGAACGGCACGTCAGCGGCAAACAAGGTGGTGACCAACGCGCTGCTGACCCGCGGCGACCTGGTGCTGTTCGACCGCAATAACCATAAGTCTAACCACCACGGGGCGCTGATCCAGGCGGGCGCCACGCCGGTTTATCTTGAGGCCGCGCGTAACCCGTTTGGCTTTATTGGCGGGATTGACGACCACTGCTTTGACGATGCCTATCTGCGGGATCTTATCCGCGAGGCGGCGCCGGAAAAGGCCGACGAGGCGCGTCCGTTCCGCCTGGCGATCATTCAGCTTGGCACCTACGACGGGACGATCTACAACGCCCGCCAGGTGATCGACAAGATCGGTCATCTGTGCGATTACATCCTCTTTGACTCCGCCTGGGTGGGCTACGAGCAGTTTATTCCAATGATGGCGGAAACGTCCCCGCTCTTGCTGGAATTGAACGAGAACGATCCGGGGATTTTCGTGACCCAGTCGGTGCACAAACAGCAGGCCGGATTCTCGCAAACGTCGCAGATCCATAAAAAGGATAACCACATTCGCGGTCAGGCGCGTTTCTGCCCGCACAAGCGGCTGAACAACGCGTTTATGCTGCACGCCTCCACCAGCCCGTTTTATCCGCTGTTCGCCGCGCTGGATGTGAATGCCAAGATCCACGAAGGGGAAAGCGGACGCAGGCTGTGGGCGGAGTGCGTCGAGCTGGGGATTGAGGCGCGCAAGGCGATCATTGCGAACTGTCATATGATCAAACCGTTTATCCCGCCGGTGGTGGCGGGGCGGCCGTGGCAGGATCATCCGACGCACGCCATTGCCAGCGAGCTGCGCTTCTTCAGCTTTGAGCCGGGGGCCAAATGGCACGGCTTTGAGGGCTATGCCCGCGAGCAGTACTTTGTCGACCCGTGCAAGCTCCTGCTGACCACGCCGGGTATCGATGCTGAAACCGGAGAGTACACGGATTTCGGGATCCCGGCGACGATTCTGGCGCACTACCTGCGCGAAAACGGCATCGTGCCGGAGAAATGCGACCTCAACTCGATCCTGTTCCTGCTAACGCCTGCCGAAAGCAGCGAGAAGCTGGCGCAGCTGGTGGCGATGCTGGGCCAGTTCGAACAGCATATTGAAGACGACACGCCGCTGGCGGACGTGCTGCCGACGATCTTCCAGAAATACCCGGTGCGCTACCGGGATTACACCCTCCGCCAGCTGTGCCAGGAGATGCACGATCTCTACGTCAGCTTTGACGTGAAGGATCTGCAGAAGGCGATGTTCCGCAAGGAGAGTCTGCCTGAGGTGGTGATGAACCCGCAGGATGCTAACCGGGCCTATATTCGCGGTGACGTGGAGCTGGTTCGCATTCGGGATGCCGCAGGGCGCATTGCTGCCGAAGGGGCGCTGCCCTATCCGCCGGGCGTGCTGTGCGTGGTGCCGGGTGAAGTCTGGGGCGGGGCGGTACAGCGTTACTTCCTGGCGCTGGAGGAGGGCGTCAACCTGCTGCCGGGCTTCTCGCCGGAGCTGCAGGGAGTTTACAGCGAGAAGGATGCCGACGGGATTAAGCGGCTGTATGGGTATGTATTAAGGTAGCCCCCCTCACCCTAACCCTCTCCCCAAAGGGGAGAGGGGATTGTACGGGGCCGTCTTTTCCCCCTCGCCCCTTTGGGGAGAGGGCCGGGGTGAGGGGGAACGTTTCATCAAACCGCACTACGCTTGTACATCCTCCTCGGATGCCCAATCTTGCCATACAGCATCTCCACCGTCAGAAAACCCGCCTCCACGCAGTGCTCCAGATAGCGCCGGGTGGTCGTTTTGCTTAATCCCGTCTCGCTCACCACCTCATCCACGGTAAAGCAGTGCGTTGCCTTATCGTTAAACAGTGACTGCACCCGCGCCAGCGTATTTTCCTCAATGCCTTTACTGCCGTTGTCCTGGCGGTAGTTTTTCGCCTGAAGCTGATACAGCGAATCCACGTTCTGCTGGTCGACAATCTTCCAGACGCGCTGCTGTTCGGCAAACTGCACGAACCGCTCCAGCGACTGGCTGAGCCGCTTCCAGGAGACGGGTTTGAGGATGTAGTCGAACGCGCCGTTGCGAATCGCCTGGCTGCAGGTGTCCATATCGCTGGCGGCAGTAATAAAAATCACCGAGCAGTTGGCGCGGGCCAGCATGGGGTTATTGATAAGCGAGATGCCTTTACCGTCCGGCAGGTAGTTATCCAGCAGCATCAGCTGCGGTTGTTTGCTTTCAAGCTCTGCCTGGGCCGCAGCCAGCGACGAGGCAATGCCTACCAGCCTCAGACGCGGATGTTTGCCTATCAGCTCCGCGTGCAGCTGTGCCAGTTCGTTCTCGTCTTCAACAATCAGTACGTCGATAAGTTCATGTTGCATAGTCGGTGTCTTCCAGTTGCCGGGCGGTTCCCGTGGCCGGGATAAACAAGGAGAAAATGGCGCCGCGCGGGGTATTATCGGCAACTTCTATCGCGCCGCCAGCCTGTGTGACGTAGCTTTCGATCAGATACAGGCCAATCCCATGATCGCCGCGCGTTTTGGTGGTGATGCCGCGTTCAAAGATCCGGTCACGGATCGCCGGTGTAATGCCAACGCCCTGGTCGGCGACTTCAATAATCAGCTCCTGTTCACTGAGTTTGATCAGCACTTCTACCGGCGCGTGGGGAAGCGGCGATCGCTGCGTTGCTTCGATGGCGTTATCCAGCAGGTTGCCAATAATTGAAATCAGCTCTTGCTCCCCAAGGGGCTGGAACGGCCTGTCCAGCCGACAGGCCGGGTCGAAACTGAGCTCGACGCCTTTCTCCCGCGCGCGGGCGGCTTTCCCGAGCAGCAGGCCGCACAGGGTCGGGGAGCAGAAGCGCGAAGAGATGAAGTCCAGCAGCTCCTGAGCATGCTCCGACTGCGCCTGAATGTAGCCAATGGCTTCCTCGTAGCGGCCCATGTGCAGCAGGCCGGAGAGGGTGGTCATCCTGTTTAACTGCTCATGACGCATAATGCGCAGGTTATCGACATAGCGTTTTACCTGGCTGAGCTGGGCGCTCAGCGAGTCGATCTCGTTGCGATCACGGAAGGTGATCACCCAGCCCTGCAGCGACCCCTCAAGCATGATGTGCACCCGGCTGGCAATCACCGTGAGATCGTTAAAACGGCAAATCTCGTCATGGGTATCTTTCGCCAGCATCGTCTGCATGTCGAAGAACGGGACCGGATCGATCACCTGGCTTATCAGCTGTCCGCGCAGCTCGCGGGCCGGCTGGCTCAGACCCAGCAGCTTGCGCGCCGCCTGGTTGATGACTTCAATCCGCCGCCGATCGTCAATGGCAATCACCCCTTCATAAATAGACTCCATCATCGCCTTCTGCTGGCGCACCAGCAGGCCGATCTCGCGCGGCTCAAGGGAGAAGATCTGCTTCTTGATGCTGCGGGTAAAGAACCAGGAGAAGATAAAGAGAGCGATCAGCAGCAGCACGGCGGCAATCAGGATATTGACCACCTTACTGACGGTAATGGTATCAAGGTAGCTGGTGAGATAGCCTACCGAAACAATGCCGACCACCTGTCCGGCGGCGTTGAAGATGGGGGCTTTACTGCGCAGCGAAATGCCCAGCCCGCCTTTGCGGATGGTGGTGGTGCTTTTACCCTGCAACACGGCTTCATTGTCTCCGCCAACCAGGGTTGTGCCCACTCTGTCGGCAAATACGGAGTGAAAAAGATGCTGCCCTTTATTATCACCAATCACAATAAAGCTGGCGTCACTGTGCGCAGAAATCTTCTGCATAAAATCATGGATGGCGTTGATATTCTTTTGTTCAACTTCATTACGCAATGTCGGAATAAGCGCAATCTCTTCAGCCTGTATTTTGGCACGCGTACTCATTTCCTGATAAAGCTGTTTCCCGACGTCGGCATAATAATATCCGCCCAGCAGCGCGAAAAGCACCGAGAAAAAGGCAACCAGCGAAATAAACAGCTTAATCTGGAAAGAGACTTTCATAACTATCACGCGAGGTAGCAGCAAAGATCGCCAATATATCATCTTTTTTCGCGCTGACGCCCGCTTTGCCGAAAACTTGTGATCCCTTGCACAGCGGGCGCTGTAAAAGAGTTATCCTGAAGGCGAACGTACTTCGGGCTGCGCGAGCAAATGTTATTTGTTTGTTCAATTCGGAAAAGAAACCATAAAAACCACGGCCATAAATAAGGTATAAATCACATTAAATAAAAGAAACCATTAAAACCATAGCTGCCATTAAAACTTCGCTTTTAATATGCCATCCCTCACATAAAGTAAGCCTTTGTGACTCTAAGCTGAACGCACAAAATAACCAAGGGGCTTATTATGAGCACAACTGACGATTCTTTCTCTGTTACCCACGACCCGATTGAAATTCAGCAGCCTTCGCTCAAAGAGCGCTGGTGGCATATTATGGATACCTGGAAAGTTGGGATTATTCCTCTGCCGCTGTTCGTTCTGGCGGGCGCGCTGATTGCCATTGATTGCCTGGGCGGAAAACTGCCGAGCGATATCGTGGTCATGGTGGCAACGCTGGCCTTCTTCGGCTTTGCCTGCGGCGAGTTTGGAAAACGCCTGCCGATTGTCGGCAAGCTCGGCGCGGCGGCGATTTGCGCCACCTTTATCCCTTCCGCGCTGGTCTATTATGGCCTGCTGCCGGACGTGGTGGTCGAGTCCACCACCAAATTCTACAAATCCACCAACATTCTCTATCTCTACATCTGCTGCATTATCGTCGGCAGCATCATGAGCATGAACCGCACGGTGCTGATTCAGGGCTTCCTGCGCATCTTCTTCCCGATGCTGTGCGGCGAAATCGTCGGCATGCTGGTGGGGATGGGCGTCGGCCTGGCGCTGGGTCTTGAGCCGTTCCAGATCTTCTTCTTTATCATTCTGCCGATTATGGCGGGCGGCGTCGGGGAAGGGGCGATCCCGCTTTCCATCGGCTATGCCACCCTGCTGCACATGGACCAGGGCGTTGCGCTCGGTCGCGTGCTGCCGATGGTGATGCTCGGCGGTCTGACGGCAATCATCATCTCCGGCTGCCTGAACCAGCTCGGTAAACGCTTCCCGCACCTGACCGGTGAAGGCCAGCTGATGCCTAACCGCGCGAATGCCGATGCTACGGTCTCTCAGCCTGCTTTTTCCGGCAAAGCGGACGTCACCACTATCGCCTCCGGCGCGCTGCTGGCGGTGCTGCTCTACATGCTGGGCATGCTTGGCCACAAGCTGATTGGCCTGCCCGCACCGGTCGGCATGCTGTTTATGGCGGTGCTGGTGAAGCTCTGCAACGGCGCCTCTCCGCGCCTGCTGGAAGGCTCTCAGGTGGTGTACAAATTCTTCCAGACCTCCGTGACCTACCCAATCCTCTTCGCCGTCGGCGTGGCTATCACCCCGTGGCATGAACTGGTGGCGGCGTTCACCGTCAGCAACCTGCTGGTAATTGTCAGCACCGTTTCTGCACTGGTCGCCACCGGCTTCTTCGTCGGCAAAAAGATTGGTATGCATCCGATTGATGTCGCCATCGTCTCCTGCTGCCAGAGCGGCCAGGGCGGTACCGGCGACGTGGCGATCCTGACCGCAGGCAACCGCATGAGCCTGATGCCGTTCGCCCAGATTGCTACCCGTATCGGCGGGGCGATTAACGTCTCTGTCTCACTGCTGATTCTGGGCAACTTCCTCGTTTAAGTTTTCAGGAAAGAACAATGAAACTCGCAAGCTTTTTATACCAGGGAAAACGCAGCTACGGCATCGTCCAGGCCGACGGCGTGATTGATTTAGGCCGCCGTCTCGGCGACCGCTACAGCGACCTCAAGGCGCTGCTGCAGGGCAACGGGCTGGCGCAGGCCACCCGCTACCTGAACGATGCCGTGGACGTGCCGCTGAGCGCCATCACCTTCTTACCGGTGATTGAGCAGCCGGAAAAGATCCTCTGCGTGGGCATGAACTATGCCGACAAGCGCAAGGAGTTTGACCAGCATAATCCGGCCCCGACGCTGTTTGTCCGCTTCCCGGATTCACAGACCGGCCACAACGAGCCGGTGCTGAAGCCGCGCCACTCCAGCGAATTCGACTATGAAGGCGAGCTGGCGGTGATCATCGGCAAAGGCGGGGAGAACATCAGCCGCGACGACGCCCTGCGCCACGTGGCGGGCTACAGCTGCTACATGGACGGCTCCGCCCGCGACTGGCAGCACACCTGGTTCACCGCCGGTAAAAACTGGCGCAAAACCGGCGCGTTTGGGCCGTGGATGGCGACGGCAGATGAGATTCCGGATCCGCACCAGCTTGCGATCCGCACCTGGCTGAACGGCCGCATGGTACAGGAAGACAACACCAGCAGCATGATCCATAAGGTGGCGGAGCTGATCGAGTACATCAGCACCTTCACCCGCCTCAGTCCGGGCGACGTGATCATCACCGGATCTCCGGGCGGGGTGGGTAAAAAGCGCAATCCGCCGCTGTTTATGAAGGAAGGGGATCGCATTGAGGTGGAGATCGAACATATCGGTCATCTGAGCAACGTGATCGAGGAAGCGCCAGCCGTCGGGCTTGCGGCAGCACACTGAGTAAGGCGGCATGAACAGTCAACCCATCGATTTTCGCCACACGCTGGTGGCGAAACATCCGGAACGCTTAAGCCAGATCCGCTACCTGCTGGCAGACAGCGGCCTTGGCCTGGACAACGACATCACGCTGTTTGTCGAAGCCTGGTCCGGCCCGCAGCTGGTGGGTTGCGCAGGGCTTGCCGCCAACGTCATCAAATGCGTGGCGGTCAACGAGCAGCTTCGCGGCGAGAACCTCAGCGCGCGGCTGCTGGCTGAGGTGGAAAATGCGGCGCTGGAGTGCGGCCATTTTCATCTCTTCCTCTGCACCCGCCCATGCAACCGGGAGCGCTTTGCCCGCAGCGGCTTCTGGCCGATTGCCCAGAGCGGAAACAACGCGGTGCTGATGGAGAACACCCCGCAGGGGATCGAACGCTACTGCCGTTCCCTGCGCGCGAAGCGCAAGTGCGGGGAGAACATTGGCGCGATAGTGATGAACGCCAATCCGTTCACCCTAGGCCACCGCCATCTGGTGGAGCAGGCGGCGCAGAGGTGCGACGCCCTGCACCTGTTCGTGGTGCGTGAGGACGCCTCGTTCTTCCCGTTCAGCGCGCGACTCGAGATGGTGCGCGCGGGCGTGGCGCATCTGCCGAACGTGGTGGTGCATGAAGGCTCGCAGTACATCATCTCCCGCGCCACCTTCCCGGCCTACTTCCTGAAGGAGACCGGCAAAGTGCAGCAGGCGTGGAGCGAGATCGACGTGCTGATCTTCCGGGACTTCATCGCCCCGGCGCTCGGCATCACGCACCGCTTCATCGGATCGGAGCCGTTTTGCGATATCACCCGCCAGTACAACCAGACGCTGCACGACCTGCTGGCCTCGCATATCGAGGTGGTGGAAATGCCGCGCATCAAGGCCACCGGCAACGCTATTTCAGCGTCCGAAGTGCGCCGCTTACTGAAGACACAGCAGTTTTCCCGGATCCGGGAGATTGTCCCGGACTCCACCTTCGCGCATCTCGAAACGCATTACCGTGCGAGTGCGGAAGTCGCTTAACTACCAGGAATTTATCATGAAAATTGTAAGGGAGGCGCTGGCCGGAACGCAGGAGTCCAGCGACCTGATGGTGAAAATCGCTCCCGCTCACGGCGAGCTGGAGATAGTCATCCACAGTGAAGTGATTAAGCAGTTTGGCGAGCAAATTCGCCAGGTGGTCAACGACACGTTGCGCGCCATGAACGTGCACCAGGGATTAATTATTATTGAAGACAAAGGGGCGCTGGACTGTGTGATCCGCGCCCGCCTGCAAAGTGCGCTGATGCGTGCCGCCGATGAACAGGCCATCAACTGGGGGGCGCTGAAATGAGCAAACTCCGCCGCAGCATGCTGTTCCTGCCGGGCGCCAACGCCGCCATGCTTTCCACCGCATTTATCTACCGTCCCGACTCCATCATGTTTGATCTTGAGGACGCCGTTGCCCTGCGCGAGAAGGATACCGCGCGCATGCTGGTGTTCCATGCCCTGCAGCACCCGATGTATCAGGATATCGAAACCGTAGTGCGCATTAACCCGCTCAGCACGCCGTTTGGCCTGCTGGATCTGGAGGCCGCCGTGCGGGCCGGCGTGGACGTGATCCGCCTGCCGAAAACCGACACGCCGGACGATATCTACGAGCTGGAAGGCCACCTCGAGCGTATTGAGCAGGAGTGCGGCCGCGAGGTCGGCTCCACCCGCGTGATGGCGGCGATTGAATCGGCCATTGGCGTCATCAACGCCGTGGCGATTGCCCGCAGCTCTGTGCGCCTCATCGGCATCGCGCTGGCCGCCTTTGACTACGTGATGGACATGCAGACCGAGCGCGGCGACGGCACCGAGCTCTTCTACGCCCGCTGCGCCGTGCTGCACGCCGCCCGCGCGGCGGGTATCGACGCCTTCGACGTAGTGTGGTCAGACGTTAACGACGAGGCCGGATTCCTGCGCGAGGTCGATCTGATCCGCAAGATGGGCTTTAACGGCAAATCGCTGATCAACCCGCGCCAGATTGATCTGCTGCACAACGCCTACGCCCCGACTCAGGAAGAGGTGGATCACGCCAAAAGGGTGATTGAGGCGGCAGAAGAGGGCGAGCGTAACGGCCTGGGCGTGGTATCGCTCAACGGCAAAATGGTGGATGCACCGATTATTAACCACGCGCAGGTGGTGCTGGAGCGCGCGGCGGCCTCCGGCGTGCGTCGGTAAGGATGAAATAATGAATCAGACTGAACTTCTTCACGTGTATTTTCCCCATCTGCGGGACTTAAAACCCTTTGATACCGCCCACAGCGCCACGCCGTGGCTGGCGGACAGCGACGCGAAGCACAGCCGCAAGCTCTGCGCCTCTGTTGAAGAGGCGGTTAAGCGCTGCGGCCTGCAGGACGGCATGACCATCTCCTTCCACCACGCGTTTCGCGAAGGCGACCGGGTGATCAACACCGTTGTGGCGCTGCTGGCGCGAATGGGCTTCAAAAACCTGACGCTGGCCTCCAGCTCGCTGATGACCTGCAACGACGCGCTGATCGAGCATATCGAAAGCGGCGTCATCACCCGGATATACACCTCGGGCATGCGCGGCAGGCTGGCGGACGCGATCTCCCACGGGCTGATGGACGAGCCGGTGCAAATTCACTCCCACGGCGGTCGCGTGAAGCTGCTCCAGGACGGCGAGCTGAATATTGACGTGGCGTTTCTCGGCGTGCCGTGCAGCGATGAGTTTGGCAACGCCAACGGGACGCACGGCAAATCGTGCTGCGGCTCCCTGGGCTACGCCATGGTGGACGCCCACTTTGCCCGCAAGGTAGTGCTGCTGACCGAAGAACTGGTGCCGTTCCCCAATATGCCCGCCAGCCTGGTGCAGGACCAGGTGGACTACATCGTGCAGGTTGAGAGCGTGGGCGACCCGGCGAAAATCAGCGTCGGCGCGGCGCGCGTCACCAGCAACCCGCGCGAGCTGATGATCGCCCGCTATGCGGCGGACGTCATTGAACACTCCGGCTACTTCAAACCGGGCTTCTCGATGCAGACCGGCTCCGGCGCGGCGGCGACCGCCTGCACGCGCTTTATGGAAGAGAAGATGGAGCGCAGCGGCGTGAAGGCGCGCTTTGCGCTCGGCGGCATCACCGGCAGCCTGGTGGATCTGCACGAGAAGGGGCTCATCGAAAAGCTGCTCGATACCCAGTGCTTTGACGGCCAGGCGGCGGCCTCGCTGGCGCGCAACCCGAACCACGTGGAGATCTCCACCAACGTCTACGCCAACCCCGGCAGCAAGGCGGCAAGCTGCGACCAGCTTGACGTGGTGATCCTCAGCGCCCTCGAAATCGACGTCGATTTCAACGTCAACGTTATCACCGGCTCCGACGGGGTGATGCGCGGCGCGTCCGGTGGGCACTGCGACGTGGCCGCCGCGGCAAACCTGACCATCGTCGTCGCGCCGCTGTTGCGCAGCCGCATTCCGACGGTCGTGAAGCGGGTTACCACGCGCCTCACGCCGGGCGAGAGCATCGACGTGCTGGTCACCGACCACGGCATTGCGGTCAACCCGGCGCGCCCGGAGATCCGCGAGCGGCTGCTGGAAGCCGGGCTCAAAGTTGTGGATATCAGCGCGCTTTACGAGCGGGCGATTTCCCTGACGGGCGTACCGAAACCGATTGAATTTACCGACAAAATCGTCGGGGTGATCCGCTACCGCGACGGCAGCGTGATCGACACCGTACGACAGGTGAAGGAGGAAGTGTGATTTTAGCGACACCCGTGCGGGCGGGTGTCAGTCTGGACGAACTGCTGGCGGCGAAAGAGCGCCGCGCAGCGCGCCAGGCTGACATGCTCGAGCACTATCAACAACCGGTGATTTCCCTCACGCTGGTCACGCCAGGGGAGATCAAGGACAGCCTGCGCTATCGCAACACCATGGGCGTGGCGCTGCAGATGTGCGACCAGCTGCTGTGGGAAAACCGCTGGCGGGTGCTGGACCGCCAGGTTCTATGGCTCCCGACCGGGCCAGAAGCCCTGTGGTGCGTGGCCCACCCGGCGGTGGAAATCAAAGCGCACTGCGCGGAGCTGGAGCAGACGCACCCGCTCGGCAGACTGTGGGATCTGGACGTGATCTGCCCTCAGCACGGCCACGTCGGGCGTCAGTCGCTGGGGGCGAATCTCAGACGCTGCCTGATCTGCGACGAGCCCGCGCACGCCTGTTCCCGCTCGCGGAAGCATCCCGTTGAGCAGGTGGTTTCCCGCATAGAGAAGACGATCGATGACTGGTTTGCTCGCGACTAAACCGCGCCCGGTTGACGTGCCCGCGCTTGCCGAGGCGGCGCTATGGCAGGAGCTGGAGCTGACGCCCAAGCCGGGGCTGGTGGACAAGCTCAATAACGGTTCCCATCGCGATATGGACCACGCGCTGTTCGTTCGCAGCATTGCGGCGATTACGCCGTGGTTTTCGCGTTTTGCCGAGCTGGGTAGTGCGCATGGGGATAAACCTGCTGACGCACAGCTTCGAATTATCCGCCCGATGGGGATGGCCTGCGAGCAGGCGATGTACGCCGCGACGAACGGAGTGAACACCCACAAGGGCGGGATTTTTGCCCTGGGTTTACTGTGCTTCGCCGCCGGGCGTGTGAAACATATCTCCGCAGACAGCCTCTGCTGTGAGGTAAGTAACATCTGCAGCGGGCTGGTATCGCGGGAGCTGGCCGCGCGCGGCGGACAGGCGACGGCGGGCGAGCGGCAGTTTCAGCAGTACGGCTTAACCGGCGCGCGCGGAGAGGCGGAAAGCGGCTTTGCGACGGCGCGTAAGGCGCTGGCGCAGTGGAACGGACAGTCGCTTCACGGCCTGCTGTTGCGCCTGATGGCGGTCAATCAGGATAGTAATCTCGTCTCGCGCGGCGGCATTGAAGGGCTGCGCTACGTTCAGGGCTACGCGCGGGAATTACTGGCGAGTGGCTGGGATCGCGAGGCGTTGCTGAAGATGGATAACGCATTGATTGTACGAAACCTGAGCCCGGGCGGCAGCGCGGATTTGCTGTCTGTGGGGTGGGTGCTATCTGCAATAAAATAGCCGGGTGGCGCTAACGCTTACCCGGCCTGTGAACGGTGTTTTTGTAGGCCCGGTAAGGCGAAGCCGCCACCGGGCACAATACCGCAAAGATTAATGCGCTATTGGCTGCGCACCGTGCGGTTCACGCACGTGCTTGTACTTGAACAGCGCGATGAACGCGAAGAACAGCACCAGCGAGTACGCCGCGAAGATCAGCCACACAGGCTGCCAGTTGGTAATGCCGTTGGTGGTATACATCTCAACCACTTTACCGCTTACCACTCCGCCCAGAATACAGCCGAAGCCGTTGGTCATCATCAGGAACATACCCTGCGCGCTGGCGCGAATTTCAGGCTTCACCTCTTTTTCCACAAACACCGAACCGGAGATGTTGAAGAAGTCGAATGCGCAGCCGTAAACGATCATCGACAGCACCAGCAGCACGGTGCCGAACGGGCTTGGGTCGCCGTAGGCGAACAGACCGAAGCGCAACATCCATGCCGCGATACTGATCAGCATGACGTTCTTGATGCCGTAGCGGCTCAGGAAGAACGGGATGGTCAGGATGAACAGCGTCTCAGAGATCTGAGAGATGGACATCATCACCGACGCGTGTTCAACGATAAAGCTGCCGGAGAACAGCGGGTTGTTGTCGAAGCTGTGCAGGAAGGTGTTGCCGAACATGTTGGTGATCTGCAGCTCCGCGCCCAGCAGCATGGAGAAGATAAAGAAGATCGCCATGCGTTTGTTTTTGAACAGCGCGAAGGCGTCCAGGCCGAGCATGGTGCTCCAGCTCTGGTTTTTTTGCTGGTTTGAGACCGGAATGTGCGGCAGCGTCAGGGTAAAGATCGCCAGCAGCACGGAGAGCGCTGCGCCGATATAGAGCTGCATATGGCTCAGTTCGAAGCCCGCGAAGCTCACGCCCCACATCGCCATGATAAAGCCGATAGTTCCCCAGATACGGATTGGCGGGAAATCGGTCACGATATCCATATCCGCGGACTTCAGGCGGTAGTAGGAGATGGTGTTGATCAGGCCAAGCGTTGGCATATAGGCCAGCGAGTTAAGCAGGATCACCATGAACATCGCCCCCGGCGTGGTCACCTGGGCTGCCATAAACAGCGTCCCCGCGCCCACCAGGTGGCAAAGCATGTACAGCCATTTCGCACTCAACCATTTATCCGCCACGATGCCCAGCAGCGTTGGCATGAAGACAGCCGCAATACCGAGCGAGCTGTAAACGGCACCGATTGACGCACCGTCGAACTTGAGCGTCACAAACATATAGGAGCCGAGTGTAGTCAGCCAGCTACCCCACAGGCAGAACTGCAGAAACGACAAAATTTTAAGCTGCAGCTTAAGGTTCATGTTACTTTCCTCACAAGTGAGCGGGAGATATGTTGTTATAGGAACATTCAGGGTTGTTATTTGATGCAATTCTATCAGTTGGCAACGATATGTTTTGTTACCTCCCGCAAAAAAATGCAATCCACATTAATTTGCAGTTTGGATTGTGATGCAAATAACATTTTCGTATGGGTGGTGTTGGATAGGTGCGGCCTGATGCCTCACCCTGACCCTCTCCCACAGGGAGAGGGGAAACAGAACACCTTCTCCCAGAGGGGAGAAGGTGTGCCGATCACCGGCGACGATAGTTTTTCTGCGCCGTATTCACCTTATACAGGTACCGGCGGGATTCCGCAGACGGGTGGCGGGTGGTGAGGGTAGAGTAGACATCCCCCGGCGCCATGCTGTTGATGATGTTTGCGGCCTGCACTTTGTCATTCGAGAAGACGCGCAGCACGCTGCCCGCGCCGCCGTTATAGGCGGTGATCACCGCATAGCGGCGTGACGTTGGGTTATCAATTCCGCCCAGGTACACATTGTTCAGCATCGCCAGATAGGCCGTGCCGGTATCAATGTTGCTCTGCGGATCGAACAGATAGCTGCGGCTCGGCGTGCCGGATTTCCCCTGCGCGCGGAAGACGTCTTTACCGGCGCTGTGCTGCACTACCTGCATCAGCCCCAGGGCGTCGGAACGGCTTACCGCGTACGGGTTGAACGAGGATTCGGTCTGCATAATCGCCAGGATCAGCGACTCATCCACGCCGTACTTGCGCGAGGCCTGACGCACCATCCCAATGTACTTATGCGCACGCTTGTCCAGGTGGTTCGGGACGAGGTTGATGGTGACGCTGTAGATAATCTTCAGACCGTTAGAGCGGCTTTTCAGGCGCGTCTGCAGCAGGTAGTCGGCAAATTTCGTGGCGCGACCTTCCCAGCGGATCGGCTGGCCAGTCTGATCGACAACCTGGCCGTACAGGAACGGCTCTTTCGAGATCGTGATATCGTCGGCATCGGAGTAGAGATCGATAGATCCAGGATCGTCACCCATCAGCAGGGTTTTGACGATCGCCTGACGCAGTCGTGCCGCAGGGTCGGTGCCTGCGATGGTTTCAACCGTTATCGTACCCTCATCAAAGTTGATGTGGCTTCGGGTCTGATAGGCGTCGGTGTACTTAACGTAGTCCTTAGGTCCTGCAATAAGAACTTCGTTAAATCCCCATATGTTCTCGATGTTGTGGGCAAACTGCCCCATCAAAATGTCAAAACCGTTGGTGTCCTTGATCCAGGCTTCGTTGTAATCTTCGCCTTTTTTTGACGAACACGAGACAAGCAACGGCGCAACAAGGGCTAGCGCTAAAAGTTTTTTCATCATTCCGGGAGTGCGTGTTGTGTTTGCTTTAACGGCGGGGGTTCCCCCGCACGCTGTTATTTTTCCGGTGGCGTATAGCCTTCGATGTGCACGTCTTTACCTTCGAACAGGAAGCTCACCATCTCCTGCTCCAGCAGCTTGCGATGTTCCGGGTTCATCATGCTGAGTTTTTTCTCGTTGATCAGCATGGTCTGCTTTTTCTGCCACTGTCCCCAGGCTTCTTTGGAGATTTCATTGTAGATGCGTTTACCCAGGTCGCCCGGATAAAGCTGGAAATCCTGGCCTTCAGCGTCACGCTGCAGGAAAGTACAAAAAATCGTTCTGGCCATACTCATTCCTCTTTTTCTTGTCGATGCTAAACCATTGCACCGGCACGTAATTGCTGTAACAGGCGCTCCACGGGAGCCGCCAGTCCGACTGATGGCGGTTGCGCTAAGTTATACCAGAGAGCGGTGCCTTCATCCATGCACGAGGCAAATGACGACACGGGAAGCCACATGGGTACAATATCCAGGTGGAAATGGCTGAACGTATGGCGAAACGCGGTCAGCTGCGTCAGGTTATCGGCAGCAATCCCGCGCTGTTTAAGCCATTCACGCAGCAAATCTTCATCTTCAAACTGTGGGAAGCAGTATAGACCACCCCACAGACCGCTCGGTGGACGCTGGGCGAGGAAGACCTCGTCGCCGTGCTGCATCAGCAGCATATAGCCGGTGCGCTCCGGCAGCGTCTGTTTGGGTTTCTTACCCGGATATTGCGCCCATGAATGGTTGGCATACGCCACGCAGAGATTATTCACCGGGCAGAGTTCGCATTTTGGTTTTGAGCGCGTGCAGACCATCGCGCCGAGATCCATCATCGCCTGGTTGAAACGCTCGACGCCGTTGGCCGGGGTGACCGCTTCACTTATTTCCCAGAGACGTTTTTCAACGTCCTTTTTACCCGGCCAGCCGTCGACGGCATAGCAGCGTGCCAGCACGCGCTT
The DNA here is from genome assembly GCF_049237205.1 of Enterobacter cloacae complex sp. SHL009. Classification (NCBI taxonomy): domain Bacteria; kingdom Pseudomonadati; phylum Pseudomonadota; class Gammaproteobacteria; order Enterobacterales; family Enterobacteriaceae; genus Enterobacter; species Enterobacter cloacae complex sp. SHL009. Next base: position 360,604 of record NZ_JBMKIW010000003.1, on the reverse strand, counting down.
CACGTTGCCGTCGAGGATCGGGAAATGCTTGCCTAAAGACAGGGAGAGAATGGCGCCTGCGGTTGAACGTCCTACGCCGGGGAGATCGGCCACCTCATCGAAGGTTTCCGGGAATTTCCCGTTGTGGCGCATGGCAACCTGCTGTGCGGCCTTGTGAAGGTTACGCGCGCGGGCGTAATAGCCAAGACCGGTCCACAGGTGCAGGACCTCGTCCAGCGGGGCGTTGGCCAGATCGGTCACCGTCGGGAAGCGCGCCATAAAACGCTCGAAGTAAGGGATCACCGTGGCGACCTGCGTTTGTTGCAACATCACCTCGGAGAGCCATACTTTGTAAGGCGTTTTTTCAATTTGCCAGGGCAGAGTTTTACGCCCGTATTTGTCGTACCAGTCCAGCACCTGGGCTGAAAATTGAGAGGCTTGCATGGTCATCGATTCGCATAATCAGGGACGCAGATTGCAGCACAGCGTCAATCTGCTGTAAACCGGATCTTTCCCATGCTTGCATAGAAGCCTTAACTTTGGATAATGCCCGTTTCCCGAACATTCTCACAAGCAGACAACTCTTTTATGAAAAACGACGTCATTTCACCGGAATTTGATGAAAACGGTCGCCCGCTGCGCCGTATTCGCAGCTTTGTCCGCCGTCAGGGCCGCCTGACAAAAGGGCAGCAACACGCGCTGGACAACTACTGGCCGGTGATGGGCGTTGAGTTCAGCGAGCAGCCTCTGGATTTTGCTGAACTGTTTGGCCGCGAAGCACCCGTCACGCTGGAGATCGGGTTTGGTATGGGCGCCTCGCTGGTGACCATGGCGAAAGCTCGCCCGGAGCAGAACTTCCTCGGTATCGAAGTCCACTCCCCGGGCGTGGGTGCATGCCTGGCAACGGCCCATGAAGAGGGCGTTGAGAACCTGCGCGTGATGTGTCACGACGCGGTGGAAGCGCTGCATAAAATGATTCCTGACAATTCTTTAACCATGGTTCAGCTCTTTTTCCCTGACCCGTGGCACAAAGCACGTCATAATAAACGCCGTATCGTTCAGGCACCGTTTGCCGAGCTGGTTAAAAGCAAGCTGAAGCTGGGCGGTGTCTTCCATATGGCGACCGACTGGGAACCGTATGCGGAACATATGCTGGAAGTGATGTCGTCGCTGGACGGTTACAAAAACCAGTCTGCGAGCAACGACTATGTACCGCGTCCGGAATCGCGTCCGGTAACGAAATTTGAACAGCGTGGCCATCGTCTTGGTCACGGTGTATGGGACTTAATGTTCGAGAGGGTGAAATAATGGCAAAGAATCGTAGCCGTCGTCTGCGTAAAAAGATGCATATCGAAGAATTCCAGGAAGTGGGCTTCTCCGTAGCGTGGCGTTTCCCGGAAGGCACCAGTGTAGAGCAGATCGATCAGGACGTGGATGCGTTCATCAATGACGTGATTGAGCCAAACAAGCTGGCCTTCGACGGTAGCGGTTACCTGGCCTGGGAAGGTCTGATCTGCACCCAGGAAGTGGGTAAATGCACCGAAGAACATCAGGCGCTGGTACGTAAATGGCTTGAAGACCACAAGCTAGAAGATGTCCGCGTCAGCGAACTTTTCGACGTTTGGTGGGACTAATAAAGCAATAAGGGGCCAGCATTAGCTGGCCCATTTTGTCTGAGGGAGTGTTTAAGATGCGCAAAACGTTGCTGGCTGTTGCTTTGATGGCAACCGGATTCACCGCCCATGCGGATTATCAATGTAGCGTCACCCCGCGTGATGACGTGGTGTTAAGCCCGCAAACCGTGCAGGTCAAAGGCGAGAACGGCAATCTGGTGATTACGCCGGATGGTAACGTGACGTTTAACGGCAAGCCGCAAAACCTGACTGCCGCGCAGCGCGAGCAGGCGAAGGATTACCAGGCTGAGCTGCGTACCGCACTGCCGTGGATCAACGACGGCGCGCTGACCCGCGTTGAGAAAAGCCGCGTGGCGCTGGATAAGATCATTACTAAAGAAGTGGGTGAGAGCAGCAACATGCGCACCCGCCTGACGAAGCTCGATAAGCAGCTTAAAGAGCAGATGAACCGCATTATCGAGACGCGCACCGACGGCCTGACGTTCCACTACAAGGCGATTGATCAGGTCCGCGCTGACGGGCAGCAGCTGGTGAATCAGGCGATGGGCGGCATCCTGCAGGACAGCATCAACGAAATGGGGGCGAAAGCCGTGCTGAAGGGCGGCGGTAACCCGCTGCAGGGCGTGCTGGGCAGTCTGGGCGGCTTGCAGACCTCCATTCAGAACGAGTGGAAGAACCAGGAAGATGATTTCCAGCAGTTCGGCAAAGACGTGTGTAAACGCGTGGTGTCGCTGGAAGATAGCCGGAAGGCGCTGGTGGGGACGCTTAAGTAAGATCTCTGCGCGCTGGGCCCCTCACCCCGGCCCTCTCCCCATGGGAGAGGGTGTAATCGTTCCCTCTCCCATGGGGAGAGGGTTAGGGTGAGGGCATCAGGCATTGCAGTCGTTGCAGAATAGCTATCAACACCTCCTCCTCATTAGCCCTGAATTCGTTATTCCAGAACCGTAAGACTTCCCATCCGTTCGCATTCAAAAACTCGGTACGTCGTGAATCATACTTCTCTTTGTTCTGATGCTGACCCCCGTCCAGCTCAACGATCAGCTTCGCCTTAAAGCAGGCTAAATCCACGATGTACGGACCAATAGGCATCTGCCGACGAAACTTATACCCAAAGAAGCGACGACCCCTGAGCAAATACCAGAGGCGTAATTCTTCGGGCGTCATTTGTTTGCGGAGTTGTTTTGATTTTTCCATCCCCACACTCTGCCAGCCTTTTCCTCAGCCGGCAGAGCGGGATGCAAAATCCTGAATAAGCCTTCAGGATTCTTCGGCGAGGAACAGCTCAAGAAGAGAGTTTAAGAACAGCTTGCCGTGCTCGGTGATCTGCCAGTATTCCTCACTCTCGGTGAGATACCCCTGGGCCAGCGCTTCGTCGATCTGCGGGCGAATCACCGACTCCGGCAGCCCGGTGTAACGCGCAAACTCCGCGCGCGGCGCGGCTTCCAGCAGACGGAAGCGGTTCATGAAGAACTCAAACGGTTTATCCGCCGCCTCAACGTCGTGCTGACGCTCCAGGTAGCGGCCTTCCATGTATCCGCGCGGGTGGCGGGTTTTGGCGGTGCGCAGAATGCGCCCGTCCGGGAAGGTCACCTTGCCGTGCGCGCCGCAGCCAATTCCCAGGTAGTCGCCAAAGCGCCAGTAGTTCAGGTTGTGCTGGCACTGATAGCCCGGCTTCGCATACGCGGACGTTTCATACTGCTGATAGCCCGCAGCGGTTAGCAGCCTGTGACCCTGCTCGAAGATATCCCAGAGCGCGTCGTCGTCCGGCAGCACCGGCGGGCGGGAACCGAACAGCGTGTTTGGCTCAATGGTGAGCTGATACCACGACAGGTGCGGCGGGTTCAGTTCGATCGCCTGGCGCAGGTCGTCCAGCGCCTCTTCCAGCGACTGATCCGGCAGGCCGTGCATCAAATCGAGGTTGAAGCTGCGAAGGCCCAGCCCGGTCGCCAGATTTGCCGCGCGCTTCGCCTCTTCCGGGCCGTGAATGCGTCCCAGACGTTTTAGCTTCGGTTCGCTAAAGCTCTGCACGCCGATGGAGATGCGGTTTACACCCGCGCGCTGATAGTCGACAAAACGGTCAGCCTCAACGGTGCCGGGGTTGGCTTCCATGGTAATTTCCGCATCCGCCGCCAGGTTCAGGCGCGCACGCACGCCGTCCAGCAGCGTCTGCATTGCCGGGCCGGACAGCAGGCTCGGCGTACCGCCACCAATGAAAATGGTCTTAACTTCACGTCCCTGTGCGTAAGCGACATCGGCGTCCAGGTCGGCCAGCAGATGCGCAACATAGTCATCGTGCGGCACTTCGCCCTTCAGGGCGTGCGAGTTGAAATCGCAGTACGGGCACTTCTGCACGCACCACGGGATGTGAATATACAGACTCAGAGGCGGCAAATTAGCCATTACGCAGTGCTTCCAGTAACAGTTTCAGCGCGCGTCCACGGTGGGAAATCGCGCTTTTCTCTTCGCGGGTCAGTTCCGCAGCGGTTTTGCCCTCGGTCGGGACAAAGAAAATCGGGTCGTAGCCAAAGCCGCCGTTGCCAGCTGCTTCATGGGTAATCACGCCCGGCCAGCTGCCGTGGCAGACAATCGGCGTAGGGTCTTCCGCGTGACGCATATAGACCAGCACGCAGTGAAACTGCGCGGTGCGCTGTTCGTCCGGTACGTCTTTCAGGGCGACAAGCAGCTTTTCCAGATTCTGCTGGTCGGTGGCGTCAACGCCGGAATAGCGCGCAGAGTAAATCCCCGGGGCACCGCCGAGAAAATCCACGGCCAGGCCGGAGTCGTCGGCAATCGCGGGCAGGCCGGTAATCTGCGCGGCGTGACGCGCTTTCAGGATCGCGTTTTCGATAAACGTCAGCCCCGTCTCTTCGGCGGACTCCACGCCCAGATCGGTCTGGGCAACCACGTCCAGCCCAAAATCATTTAATAGCGAGGCCAGCTCGCGCACTTTACCGGCGTTGCCGGTCGCGAGAACAACTTTCTGCATGGTTTAGTCCTGTTCTTTCAGAGCCGCGACTTCCGTCGGGATAGATTGCGGATTAAGGATTTTTACCTGTTTATGTCGCCCAAGTTCACCTTTTTCAATGATGACCTGGCTTTTGGCAACGCGAAACTGTTTTGCCAGATATTTAGTCAGATGCGCGTTCGCCTGACCGTCAACCGGCGGGGCGGTGATGGCGACTTTTAACTCGTCGCCATGCAGCCCGACAATACTGTCACGGCTGGCCTTCGGCTGAATATACAGCCGCAAAACCAGCCCGTCAGCGCAGGTGCTTACGGCACTCATAGCGCCATCCACAGCCCCGGCAGCAGCATATCGCCCGTGGACTGTAACAGCTCAGCGATCCCCATGTTGACCACATAGAGCAGCAGAACCAGGATCATCGGCGAGAAATCAATACCGCCCATCGAAGGCAGCAGATTGCGAATCGGGCGCAGCAGCGGTTCGGCCAGTTGGATCAGCGCATATTCTACCGGACTACGCCCCTGGCTTACCCAACTCATGATGGCCATGACCAGCAGCACCCAGAAAATCAGCAGGCCGATGGTTTTGATTAAAATCAGGACCGCAGCAATCCAGATAATCGGCTGGAAGGTGATGACCATAAACAGCACGATCGCTTTGATAACGCTCAGAATAAACGCCACCAGCAGAGACGAGCTGTCGATGGGACCCATCGCCGGGATAATGCGGCGCAGAGGTCCGACAACAGGTTGCGTGATTTTCACGACAAACTGCGAGAACGGATTATAAAAATCACAGCGGGCCCACTGCATCCAGACGCGCAGCAAAAGCGCCATCGTATACAGCTCAAGCACTGTTGAGAGCAGGAAAGTCAACGTCTTCATGGCGTTCCTCAGGTTTCCTTATTATTTTGAGTAGTCGCGCGCACCGAAAATTGCCGTACCGATGCGCACCATAGTGCTGCCTGCCGCGATGGCGGCTTCCATATCATCTGACATGCCCAGTGAAAGCGTGTCTACCGTGTTATAGCGCGCTTTAAGCGCCTCAAATGCTACAGCCATTTGCTGTGCCACGGCAAACTGCCTTTCATAACTTGACTCAGGCGCCGGAATTGCCATCAGCCCGCGCAGGGTCAAGCGCGGCAGTTCGGCAACCTCTGCGGCCAGCGCGTCCAACTCGCTCAGCGCAATGCCGGACTTGCTGTTTTCGTCGCTGATGTTGACCTGAATCAGCACGTTAAGCGCTGGCATTTCTGCCGGACGCTGGTCATTCAGGCGGGTAGCAATACGCAGGCGATCGATGGTGTGGCACCAGTCGAAGTGTTCTGCTACCAGACGGCTTTTGTTCGACTGCAGGGGGCCAATAAAGTGCCACTGCAGATCCGTATTCCCCTGTTCCTGAAAGTAGCGAATTTTATCCACGCCTTCCTGAACGTAGTTTTCACCAAACGCCCGCTGGCCTGCGTCAATAGCTTCTGCGATGGCGCTCGCAGGCTTGGTTTTGCTGACTGCAAGCAGCGTAATTTCTTCTGAAGCACGGCCGCAGCGCGCTGCGGCGGCTGAGATTTTGTCCCGGACCTGTGCCAGGTTATGCGCAATGTCGTTCATTTTCCGAGGAGTAGTCTATGGATGTGGAAGAAATTGTGGCTCTTAGTGTAAAGCATAACGTCTCCGATCTACACCTGTGCAGTGATTCGCCACCGCGCTGGCGCAGATTAGGTCGGCTTGAACCCGCTCCTTTTCCGCCTCCCGATGTCGGAGCGTTATTGAAAGCGTGGCTCAACGATGAGCAGCAGGGGATATGGTGGGCAAAGGGGCAGGTGGATTTTGCCTCGACGGTGACGGGAGGCCAGCGGCTGCGCGGCAGTGCCTTTAAGCAGATGAGAGGTGTCTCTGTGACGCTGCGGCTGCTGCCGCGTAGCTGCCCACAGCTCTCTTCGCTGGGCGCGCCGCGGGCGATCCCGGAACTGTTGTCCAATGACGCCGGGCTGATTCTGGTCACGGGGGCGACCGGCAGCGGCAAATCCACTACGCTGGCGGCGATGGTCGATTTTCTCAACCACCATGCTGACGGCCATATCCTCACGCTTGAAGATCCGGTGGAGTTTATCTACCAGAGCGAACGTTGTCTGATCCAGCAGCGGGAGATAGGCCAGCACAGCCCGTCATTTGCTGAAGCGCTGCGCAGCGCCTTACGCCAGGATCCGGACGTTATTCTGCTGGGGGAGCTGCGCGACAGCGAAACGATCCGCCTGGCGCTGACGGCGGCGGAAACCGGACACCTGGTGCTGGCGACGCTGCATACGCGCGGGGCATCGCAGGCGATTGAACGGCTGGTCGATACGTTCCCGGCGCAGGAGAAAGATCCGGTGCGTAACCAGCTGGGCGGCAGCCTGCGAGCGGTGCTGGCGCAGAGGCTGCTTCCCGATCTGCAGGGCGGGCGCGTCGCGTTGTATGAACTGCTGGTGAACACTGCGGCGGCGGCGAATTTGATTCGTGAAGGGAAAACGTGGCAACTGCCCGGGATCATTCAAACCGGTCAGCAGGCAGGAATGCAGAACTTTGACCAGAGCCTGGCGGAGAGACGGGCGCAGGGCCGGCTGTAGGCCCCCGTGCTTAAAAGCCCTGCTCGAAATAGCTTTCGAGGATAATCACGGCGGAAGCAGAGTCCACGCTGCCCTTGTTGAGCGCACGGAAGCCGCCGTGCTCAAACAGGCCCGCACGCGCTTCGACGGTGCTGAGACGCTCGTCGTGCAGCTTCACGGAGACGCCAAAGCGGCCATGGATTTTATTGGCGAACTTACGCGCCCGGGCGGTAAGCGGCTGTTCTGTGCCGTCCATGTTCAGCGGCAGCCCAACAATAACATCATCCGGCTGCCACTCTTTGAGCAGACGCTCGATAAGATTCCAGTCTGGCGTGCCGTCATTGGCCTTCAGGGCCGTAAGCGGACGCGCGGTACCGGTGATGCGCTGCCCCACGGCGACGCCAATGCTTTTGGTACCAAAATCGAAGGCCAGAAGCGTTCCGCTCATCAGGCGTGCCCCGCTACGCCAGGCATGGTCAGGATATCAATGCCAATCAGCTTCGCCGCGTCACGCCAGCGATCGGCGATAGGGGTTTTAAACAGGATGTTCATGTCCGCAGGCGCGGTAAGCCAGGCGTTATCAAGGATCTCTTGCTCAAGCTGGCCTTTCTCCCAGGACGAATAGCCCAACGCCACCAGCACTTCAGAAGGTTGCTCTGCGGTACCCAGCGTTTCGAGCACATCACGCGAGGTGGTGATGACGGTGTTATCCGAAATTCGAATACTGGAAGAGAATACCGGCGGCGTATGCAGGATAAAGCCGCGATCTTCTGCAAGAGGTCCACCCAGCATCACCGGTTTATCAAGCCGTATTTCCGGCAGTCGCGCTTCAGCCGAGATTTTCAGCTTGTCCAGAATTCCTTCAACCTGAAGATTTTCCAGTGGTTTATTGATGATAATACCCATCGCGCCGTCTTCATTGTATTCACAAATATAAACCACGGCGCGGCGAAAAATCGGGTCCTGGAGAGCAGGCATGGCAATAAGAAAGTGATGCTGTAAATTCATTGTCAGAGGTACTGTTTCCTGGTTTAAAAAGCGACAACGCCCAGTATGGGGACAAACACAGGCGCTGTCACTAATAGTATTGTTAGGTTATTTCTGTAAACGTTTTTCGATAGCGTCCATCAGCATTCCGGTGATCGAAATCGGGAATTCCGCTTCAATTTCACGAATGCAGGTCGGGCTGGTGACGTTCACTTCGGTCAGACGATCGCCGATGATATCCAGGCCAACGAAGATCAGGCCTTTGGCTTTCAGCGTCGGGCCAACGCGGCGGGCAATTTCCCAGTCGCTTTCGGTCAGCGGGCGCGGCTCACCGCGACCGCCGGCTGCCAGGTTCCCACGAGTTTCGCCACCCTGCGGGATACGCGCCAGGCAGTAAGGAACCGGTTCGCCATCTACCACCAGAACGCGTTTATCGCCGTCTTTAATCGCCGGAATATAGTTCTGCGCCATGCAGTAACGCGTGCCCAGTTCGGTCAGCGTTTCGGCAATCACGCCAATGTTCGGGTCGCTCTCCTTAACGCGGAAAATCGACGCGCCGCCCATACCGTCCAGCGGCTTCATGATGATATCGCCGTGCTTCTGCCAGAATTCCTTCAGCTGCGCTTTGCTGCGGGTCACCAGTGTTTCCGGCGTCAGGTCAGAGAACCAGGCGGTGTAGAGCTTCTCGTTGCAGTCGCGCAGGCTCTGCGGCTTGTTGACGATCAGCGTGCCTTTCTCTTCTGCACGCTCAAGGATGTAGGTGCTGTAAATGTATTCGGTGTCGAACGGCGGATCTTTACGCATCAGGATGACGTTGAGATCGGCCAGGGCAATATCCTGCTCGGTGCCGAACTCGTACCATTTGTCGTAGTTCTGCTCGACGTTAACGATGCGGGTGCGGGCGCGAGCTTCACCGTTGATCAGGTAAAGATCGTTCATCTCCATATAGTGGAGTTCATAGCCGCGACGCTGCGCTTCCAGCAGCATGGCGAAGCTGGAATCTTTCTTGATGTTAATGTTTGCGATGGGGTCCATCACGATGCCGAGCTTGATCATGTTCTTCTCCGTTAATGCTTCAACCCAGATCGCCAAACCGTACCTGTAGCGCGGTAATGGCCGTGAGTGCCGTTGTCTCAGTGCGCAGAACGCGAGGTCCCAACAGAATATCAGTAAACTGGTAACGTGCCGTCATCGCAATTTCGTCCGCCGACAGGCCGCCTTCGGGGCCAATCAGCAGGCGTACGCGCTCAACGGGCAGGGGCAGCGTATTGATGCTGGCGCTGGCGCGCGGATGAAGATTGAGCTTCAGCCCGCTTTCCTCTTCTGCACACCAGTCCTCCAGATCCATCGCCGGGCGGATCTCCGGAATACGGTTGCGGCCACTCTGTTCGCAAGCCGCAATGGCGATTTTCTGCCACTGCTGGATCTTTTTGTTCAGACGTTCCGCATCCAGTTTAACGCCGCAGCGCTCAGAAAAAAGTGGCGTAATGAGGCTTACACCCAGTTCAATGGATTTCTGTATGGTGAACTCCATTTTCTCGCCGCGCGACATCACCTGGCCCAGATGGATGTGCAGCGGTGATTCCCGATCATCCACTTCGCCACGCAGGACGTTAACGTGTACGCTTTTTTTATCAGACCGCGTGATTTCCGCGTCGAAAACCTGGTTCGAGCCGTCGAACAGCTGTATTGCCTGGCCTGCGCCCATGCGCAGCACGCGGCCAACGTGGTTGGCGGCGTCATCAGACAAGGCGATTTCGCGGCCTGCGGTAATCAGTTCAGGATGGTAAATGCGGGGAATGCGCATAGTCAGAAATTCCATGTGTCATGCGATATAAGCGAATTGCCGTAGTGTAGGTTAGCTCTTTTGCGCCTGGCAAGCCCGCTGGACGTAAGGGTTGTGATTCCCCTGGACTCTGGCGATACGTTCGTCGCGCTGGCATTCCCACTCCGTCACCGGGTACTGCTTGTCCCAGGCGTTGAACAGCTGCGTCTGCTGGCGGGAGAGGTTGAGGTCGTAACGGTCACGCATATAGAAGTAGGTGCGGGCAATGCTGCCGCGCGCGCGGGCAGGGGGCTCGGCGACTTTCTCTTTAAAATCAACCTTCATACCGCACTGGCCGTACTGGCCTTCGCCACCGTTCCACTGGCTGTACATGAAATTACCCCGGTCGCCGTTCACTTCACCTACGGCAGGCTGCAGGTTATGCATATCGCTTTCCATCTGGCGATAAACCGGGTCTTTGGCGCAGTTTTTACGTCCGCCATCCTGCCAGCACTGGCGCTGGTGGCCAAACTGCCAGGCCGGAACGACATGTTCCCATTCAATGCGGCTGGCGCGGTTTTCGTTTTTACGCACCTTATAGCCGCAGGACTCAAGGTCAACGACCCCTTTTTTACCCTGCCAGTTAATTTTACAGCCGCAGTAGAAATCCCCCGGCACATCGGCGTTTACCTTCACGCCTGCTGCCTTGGCCTGGGAAAAACTGTTGATACCGTCGGCCAGAGCATGGCCTGAGAGCGCCGTCGTCAGAAAGGCGACCGCGAGAGAAAAATTACGGGACATCTTACACTCCGTGTCAAAACGAGCCCGCAACGTAACGAATGTTGTTCCCGTATGCAATCAGTCAGATCAGGAAAGTTCCTGAAAGTTCAGATGATTATTCCGCAACCAGCGGCTCGCCGCATTTGACGCAGCGGTAGGTCGCCTCGCCGCGCACCACGCGATTATGGCGGCGGACGGTAAGCTGGTGCAGCTGACACTGGCAGCGGTAGGGGAAGGTATTGCGGCGCACCGATTCCAGTTCGAACTGATGGGTGCGGCGTGCCGGAACGCCGAGCACCGCTTCCATCATCCACTTCCACTCCTTGCCGTGGGGCGCGACGCGTCCGAAGTGTTTCCACACCAGCAGATGCGCCAGCTCGTGCGGTACCACTTCCTCGATAAACGCCTGCTGGTTTTCCATCATCAGCACCGGGTTAAGGCGGATCTCATACGGCTCGAGCCAGGCGGTACCCGCCGCGGTTCCGCGCTGCTGATAAACGATCTTAGGTTCAGGGTAATTGCGGCCGAGCTTCAGGTTCGCCTGGGCGAGTTTTTCCCGCAGGCAGCGCATAACGGCTTGCTGAAGGGCGATGGGGAGACGGGGTGCTTTCATAGGGGCAGAGCATAAAGCGCGAAGCGGGGAGGCGCAAGAGGCGCCTCCCGCGTGAGGATCAGTCGTGGGCGCCGATTTCGCGCAGCGGACGACCTTTCATCAGGTTACGTTCAATATGTTCCAGAGAAACGTGTTTGGTTTCTGGAACCAGCCAGATTGTCAGCACAATAAAGAAGATATTCAGACCTGCGTAGACCCAGAAGGTGTTCGCGTTGCCCAGGGTATTGAGCATGGTCAGGAACGTTGCTCCGACGATCATGTTGGCAATCCAGTTGGTTGCGGTAGAGCAGGTGATACCAAAATCACGCCCTTTCAGCGGCTGGATCTCAGAGCACAGTACCCAAATCAGCGGGCCGGCGCTCATCGCAAACCCGACGATAAACATCAGCAGCATGCCGACCGCAAAGTACTGGGCGGTTGGTGAGTGAATGCCCACATGCATCATGGTACCGAGGACACCCATACCGGCTGCCATCACCAGGAAGCCCAGCGTCAGCGTTGGCTTACGTCCCCAGCGGTCCACCAGACCGATGGCGATAAAGGTCGCCAGCACGTTGGTCAGACCCACGATGACGGTCCCCCACATTTGTTCGGTGGTGTTGGTATAGCCCGCCAGCTCAAAGATTTTTGGCGCGTAATACATGATGACGTTCATCCCGGTGAACTGCTGCATCACCTGAAGCAATACGCCAAGGAACACCGCGCGGCGGAAGTTGCTGTTCTCTTTAAACAGCGCCCAGCCGGACTGTTTGACCTTCAGGCTTTCGCGGATCTCTTCCAGCTCGTTTTTCGCTTCGGCGCTGGTATCGCGCAGGCGCATCAGCACGCGTTCGGCATCGTGGAATCGACGTTTGGCGGCGAACCAGCGCGGGCTGTCCGGCAGGAAGAAGACGCCAATCAGCAGCAGAATGGCCGGGATGATGATCACGCCGAGCATCCAGCGCCATGCGCCGCTGTAGCTAAACGCGGTATCAGAAAGGTACGCGCCCAAAATACCGATGGTGATCATGAGCTGGTACATCGAAATCATACTGCCGCGGATTTTCTCCGGCGCGATTTCAGACAGGTAAAGCGGGGCGGTATAGGACGCCACGCCCACGGCCAGGCCGAGCAGCACGCGGGAAACCAGCAGGACCTCAACGTTAGGCGCAGCGGCAGAGAAGAGTGAACCGGCAACGAACAGGATCGCGCCGATCATCAGGCTCTTTTTACGCCCGAGCTTGAAGGAGAGCCAGCCGCTACCGACGGCCCCGACGGCAGCGCCAAACATCATGGAGCTGACCACCCACTCCTGGGTGTGAGCGCTGATCTGGAACTCGTCAGTAATGAAAGGTAATGCACCGGCAATGACGCCGATATCCAGGCCAAAAAGTAATCCTGCCAGGGCGGCGAGGAAACAGACGAAGAATGTCATCGCCTTGTTGGACGTACGCCCCTGTTTTTTATTGTCAGGCATTATGCCCTCCAGTTGGGTTATCAGTTTTATTGATATAAAGGGTAGGTGAGTGACCCGTAAAAATATGTGAGATTAATCACATAGGTGTAATCGGTTACACTAAGGTGCAACCGTAAAAATAATTAAAGCTTTGAAAATATAGAGGTAAACGAGGTGATATGCATCGCGAAAGAACACATTTCAGACTTAACTGAAATGAGATGTAACAGCAGAAGAAAGGCGATCATGCAAAGAGAATATTCTGAAAGCGAGACGCATCCGGTGCGGTGTAATCGGTTCCATATGTGCGCCTTTGCGGCGTCACCCGACAAAAAAAGGCCAGCCCGAAGGCTGGCCTTTTATCACGCAGATGTCAGTCGATTACTTCAGACCGGCAGCTTCACGCAGCAGAGCGGCTTTGTCGGTTTTTTCCCATGGGAAATGTTCACGACCAAAGTGACCGTATGCAGCGGTTTCTTTGTAGATTGGGTGCAGCAGATCCAGCATCTGAATCAGGCCGTATGGACGCAGGTCGAAGAACTCGCGCACCAGCAGGGTCAGCTGTTCTGAAGGCACTTTCTCGGTACCGAAGGTTTCCACCATGATGGAGGTGGGTTCAGCCACGCCGATTGCGTAGGAGACCTGAATCTCACAGCGGTCAGCCAGGCCGGCAGCAACGATGTTTTTCGCCACATAACGTGCCGCGTACGCCGCAGAACGGTCAACTTTAGACGGATCTTTACCGGAGAACGCACCGCCACCGTGACGCGCCATGCCGCCGTAGGTATCAACGATGATTTTACGACCTGTCAGACCGCAGTCACCCATTGGGCCGCCGATAACAAAGCGTCCGGTTGGGTTGATGAAGAATTTGGTCGCAGAGCTCAGCCATTCGGTAGGCAGAACCGGCTTGATGATCTCTTCCATCACTGCTTCCTGCAGGGATTTCTGATCGATTTCTTCGGAATGCTGGGTAGACAGAACCACCGCGTCAATACCGACGATTTTGCCGTCGTCATACTGGAAGGTGACCTGGCTTTTCGCATCCGGGCGCAGCCACGGCAGGGTGCCGTTTTTACGCACTTCTGCCTGACGCTGCACCAGACGGTGTGCGTAGGTGACCGGTGCTGGCATCAGCACGTCGGTTTCGTTGGTTGCATAGCCGAACATCAGACCCTGGTCGCCCGCGCCCTGTTCCAGCGGATCGGCACGGTCAACGCCCTGGTTGATATCCGGAGACTGTTTGCCAATTGCGCTCAGTACCGCGCAGGAGTTGGCATCAAAACCCATATCAGAATGCACATAGCCGATCTCACGCACCGTGTTACGGGTGATCTCTTCGATATCAACCCATGCGCTGGTGGTGATCTCACCGCCAACCAGAACCATGCCGGTTTTGACATAGGTTTCACACGCTACGCGCGCTTTAGGATCCTGCGCCAGGATCGCATCCAGCACCGCATCGGAGATTTGGTCAGCAATTTTATCAGGATGTCCTTCTGATACGGACTCGGACGTAAACAGGTGTTTTGCCATGTTTTATTTCACCTAAGAGGAATTTGGTTAGCTCAAGCTGCTGTGTGGAATAGCCAAAGGAGATAATTCTACCAAGGCCTGCAGGTTTTTGACACTGGCAGTATGAGTGTTAATCAGTATAGATGGATTAACATCTGGATGGCTATTTTAGGTCACTTCTTCGCCCGATTTCCAGTTTTTTTTGACTAACCTCTCACTCAGTTGAAATTGCTGCTGGCAATAATTCCTGACGGCTCCGGCAACACGCGCATTTTTGTTTTGCTTTTTAGCCCCCTTCTCGGTATAAAACGCGGCGCGCGGCTCATATAAAATAAGCGCTCGATGAACTCATCGTGTCGCCACTTCCAGCCGGGTTAAGCAGTGAACTTTTAGCTTTGGCTTGGGGTCCGTTTCAGCAGAAGCGGCCGTGGAGGTGATACGAGATAATGAACCATCGTTTTCCGCTAATTCAGCGCAGCCGTTCTGGCGCGCATTTGATTCCCGCAACCCGCATTTTTAGTCTGCAAACCTGCCGATGTTATACCCATCTCGGCGCTTCTCAGGATTCCAGGGCCGGTCGCGCTTTGTGAAAACTGAACAAGGGCGCTCTTGTTAATACAAGAGTTTTCTCGTGGTTTCGCCGAACCTTGTCATACAGAGTTCGGATACGTGTTTTACAATGATATGAATAAGAAACCGGTCGCACGGTCTGGATTTCAGCATACTCTGCTGGGAAACGGAGCCGTTTATGGGTTGTTATCGCCGTATAACGCTGCGATAGTAGTCAACTGTTTTACACTTAATACAAAGAGTTGAGGTTCGCTATGTCTGACGACATGTCTTCTTTTTCGCCTTCGTCAGCGGGCGAACAGGGTGTACTACGTTCTATGCAGGAGGTTGCGATGAGCTCCGAGGAAGCCAGCAAGATGCTGCGCACTTACAATATTGCCTGGTGGGGCAATAACTATTACGACGTCAACGAACTGGGCCACATCAGCGTCTGCCCGGATCCGGACGTCCCTGAAGCGCGCGTGGATCTCGCGAAACTGGTGAAAGCCCGTGAGGCTCAGGGCCAGCGTTTGCCTGCACTGTTCTGCTTCCCGCAGATCCTGCAACATCGCCTGCGTTCGATTAACGCCGCGTTTAAGCGCGCGCGTGAGTCCTACGGTTATAAAGGTGACTACTTCCTGGTTTACCCGATCAAGGTGAACCAGCACCGCCGCGTAATTGAATCTCTGATCCACTCCGGCGAGCCGCTGGGTCTGGAAGCCGGTTCCAAAGCTGAACTGATGGCAGTTCTGGCGCATGCGGGCATGACCCGTTCAGTGATCGTCTGTAACGGCTATAAAGACCGTGAATACATTCGTCTGGCGCTGATTGGCGAGAAGATGGGCCACAAGGTCTATCTGGTTATCGAGAAGATGACCGAAATCGCCATCGTGCTGGAAGAGGCCGAGCGTCTGAACGTGGTGCCACGCCTTGGCGTGCGTGCGCGTCTGGCGTCACAGGGTTCCGGCAAATGGCAGTCCTCCGGCGGCGAAAAATCCAAGTTCGGCCTGGCGGCAAACCAGGTACTGCAGCTGGTGGAAATCCTGCGCGAGCGCGGTCGTCTGGACAGCATTCAGCTGCTGCACTTCCACCTCGGCTCGCAGATGGCCAACATTCGCGATATTGCGACCGGCGTGCGTGAGTCAGCGCGTTTCTACGTTGAGCTGCATAAGCTTGGCGTAAATATTCAGTGCTTCGACGTGGGCGGCGGCCTGGGCGTGGACTACGAAGGGACCCGCTCGCAGTCTGACTGCTCCGTGAACTACGGCCTGAACGAATACGCGAACAACATCATCTGGGCGATCGGCGATGCCTGTGAAGAGAACGGCCTGCCGCACCCGACGGTGATCACCGAATCCGGTCGCGCAGTCACTGCGCACCATACGGTGCTGGTCTCGAACATCATCGGCGTTGAGCGCAGCGAAACCACCGAAGCGACGCCTCCGGCAGACGATGCGCCGCGTTCCCTGCAGAGCATGTGGGAAACCTGGCAGGAGATGCACGAGCCGGGCACGCGTCGTTCCCTGCGCGAATGGCTGCACGACAGCCAGATGGACCTGCACGATATTCACGTGGGCTATTCTTCAGGCACCTTCAGCCTGCAGGAGCGCGCGTGGGCGGAGCAGCTCTATCTGAACATGTGCCATGAAGTGCAGAAACAGCTCGACCCGAGCAACCGCGCGCACCGTCCGATTATCGACGAGCTGCAGGAGCGTATGGCGGATAAGATTTACGTCAACTTCTCGCTGTTCCAGTCGATGCCGGATGCCTGGGGTATCGATCAGCTGTTCCCGGTTCTGCCGCTGGAAGGGCTGAACCACGCCCCGGAACGTCGCGCGGTGCTGCTGGACATTACCTGCGATTCCGACGGTGCTATCGACCACTATGTTGACGGCGACGGTATCGCAACGACGATGCCAATGCCGGAATACGACCCGGAGAACCCGCCGATGCTGGGCTTCTTTATGGTCGGCGCGTATCAGGAGATCCTCGGCAACATGCATAACCTGTTCGGTGATACCGAAGCGGTGGACGTGTTCGTGTTCCCTGACGGCAGCGTGGAAGTTGAGCTGTCCGATGAAGGGGACACCGTGGCGGACATGCTGGAATACGTTCAGCTCGATCCGAAAACCCTGCTGACACAGTTCCGCGATCAGGTGAAAAACACCGGTCTGGACGACGCGCTCCAGCAGCAGTTCCTGGAAGAGTTTGAAGCGGGTCTGTACGGGTATACCTACCTGGAAGACGAGTAGGAAAACCTCCCTCTCCCTGTGGGAGAGGGGCGGGGTGAGGGCATCAGACCGCTAAGTCGCTGATGCCCGGTGGCGCTGCGCTTACCTAGCCTACGAACGTAGGCCGGATAAGGCGAAGCCGCCATCCGGCAGAATGCTATACTCACTTGAACCCGTATGCATTACCGGCGATAATTCGCCCTAATAAGCGATTTACGAATCAATCCCTTCCTCGTCGGGTTTAACGACGCGGAGGGGATTTTTTTTCATCTGTTTTTAATGTATCGACTTTAAAAGAGGTCAGGACATGAGCACTTTAGGTCATCAGTACGATAACTCTCTGGTATCTAACGCGTTTGGTTTTTTACGCCTTCCGATGAACTTCCAGCCGTACGACAGCGACGCTGACTGGGTGATCACCGGCGTGCCGTTCGATATGGCGACATCTGGCCGCGCGGGTGGTCGTCACGGCCCGGCGGCGATCCGTCAGGTTTCCACTAACCTGGCCTGGGAGCACAACCGCTTCCCGTGGAACTTCGACATGCGCGAGCGCCTGAACGTGGTGGACTGCGGTGACCTGGTGTATGCCTTCGGCGACGCGCGTGAGATGAGCGAAAAGCTGCAGGCCCACGCCGAGAAGCTGCTGGCCGCCGGTAAGCGCATGCTCTCCTTCGGCGGCGACCACTTCGTGACCCTGCCGCTGCTGCGCGCCCACGCGAAGCACTTCGGTAAAATGGCGCTGGTGCACTTCGATGCGCATACCGACACCTACGCGAACGGCTGCGAGTTCGACCACGGCACAATGTTCTTCACCGCGCCGAACGAAGGTCTGATCGACCCGAACCACTCGGTGCAGATCGGTATTCGCACCGAGTTCGACAAAGACAACGGTTTCACCGTGCTGGATGCGGGCCAGGTTAACGATCGCGGCGTCGACGACATCATCGCTCAGGTGAAGCAGATCGTGGGTGATATGCCCGTGTATCTGACCTTCGACATCGACTGTCTGGATCCGGCATTTGCACCGGGCACCGGTACGCCGGTCATCGGCGGTTTGACCTCAGATCGTGCCATTAAGCTGGTGCGCGGCCTGAAGGATCTGAACATTGTCGGGATGGACGTGGTGGAAGTGGCGCCTGCGTACGACCAGTCCGAGATCACCGCGCTGGCCGCAGCGACTCTGGCGCTGGAAATGCTCTATATTCAGGCAGCCAAAAAAGGCGAATAAGCCTCGCCTTGCGTGAAAAAAAACCTCTCTACTGAGAGGTTTTTTATTGCCTTTAGAACACGTTAAACGGGTATTCCACGTAAGCGCGGATCTCGTCCCCGCCCACGTTGTACTCGCTGGCGTTGCTGGAGACGCGCAGGACGGAGTAGCGCAGTTTCAGCTTCAGATCCTTCGCCGGACCATCCTGCACCTGGTACTGGATCTGGTTAAACCACTCGTGCTCTTTGCCGTTGCTGGTTTCAGAGGTTTTGATGTTATCGCCGCGCACGTAGGCGGTGGTCCAGCTCAGGCCCGGTAAGCCAAGGCCGGCAAAGTCCAGACCGTAGGATGCCTGCCAGGAACGTTCATCTTCGCCATTAAAATCAGACCAGTAGGAGTTCGCCAGCCAGATGGTGTTACCGCCATCACCCACGCCGCCCTTGTCGCGATAGCCGCCGTAGTTGTAGCCGGTGCTGCCGCTGCTCTGCTGGTACGCCACTTTGAACGTGTGAATGTCCCAGATGTAGCTCGCCGCCAGGCTCCAGATGGTGTTGCTGCGGCCCGTGTCGAGGCTGTCCGCGTAACCCTGGTCCAGACGGGAGTTATAGCCGTTGAAGTCGAGTACCAGCTGCTGCCCGGTGCTGAACGGCTGTTTGAAGTTCATGCCCAGGTATTGCTTGTTCATTACCTCTTCATTATGAGAGGCGTACAGCGCGCCGCTGAACTGGTCGTTAAACTGATAGCTCGCACCGCCGAAGGAGAGGCTCTTCAGCCCGCTGTCGTGGCGGTCATCGCTTTTACGCTGCTCGTCGGTGAAGTAACCAGCGTTGACTTCCAGACCGTCGATCTCTTTTGAGGTCAGCATGGTGCCGGTATAGCTTTCAAACAGCAGGCGGGAGCTGTCGGCATTCACGATGGGCAGCTCAGGGCGCTGATTCCCGTAGCTCAGTACGGTATTCGAGATGCGCATTTTGGCGGTGGCGCCAAACTTTGCCAGATCGGATTTTGCCCGGCCGTCATCTTCCTGCTTAAAGAAGTCGATGCCGCCCGCGCCGCTCTTGCCACGGCCGCCGTCCAGGCGCACGCCGTATTGAGCAATACCGTCCACGCCAAAGCCCACCAGCCCTTCGGTATAGCCGGATGCAAACGTGGCAATGATCCCCTGACCCCACTCGGCTTTGTCCTGCTGGCCCTGATGGTAATCGCGGCTGATATACGCATTGCGTAAAAACAGGTCCAGATGGCTGTCGTCAATAAAACCCTGGCTGTCGGATTGCTGGCTTGCAGCGGCAGGTAATGCGGCAAATAAGCTTAAAGCAATTAATGATAATTCTTTTTTCACGGAGGGAACGTCTCTGTCTGGATATAGTAATTTGAATAACTGCGGGCGTGATAATTACCGGAAAAAGAGACCTTTGCAATAATTATGTGACCAGACATTTCAATGCGATAGGGCAGATTTGGCGGGGCTTTCAGGGGTGTTATCGATACGTGCTGTTAAGTTAACAATTCATGCGAAATAAAAAGGAGGCAAAATTGCCTCCTTCTGAAATTATTTAATTCCGTCTGCGGCCATACGGTCGCGAATATGCTGTGCGCGTTCTTCTGAGGCCGGGTGATCGTCAAACATGGAGCTTTGGCGTCCGGCTTCCAGCTTGGCCAGTTTTTCGAAGCTGGTGGCTAAGCCTGAAGGATTAATGCCGCGTTTGCGCAACAGATCGTATGAGTAGTCATCCGCCTCGGACTCCTGACGCTGTGAGAACTGAGAGTTAACCAGCTTTTCACCCACGTCGCCAAGCTGTGACTGCGACAGGCTGCCAACGATACCGCCCGCTGAGGCCGCCGCTGCGCGGATGGCATTGGTGCCCAGGGCAACCTGCATCCCTTTCTTCACGTGGCCCAGGGCAACGTGGCCCATTTCGTGGCCGATCACCGCTTCCACTTCGTTGTCGGTCATCATGTCCATCAGTCCGCTATAGACGCGGATACAGCCGTTCGCCATCGCGAAGGCGTTCACGTCTTTCGCCATGTACACCTTGTAGTTCACCGGCTGGCCGTTGATGTTGTCGCCCAGCGCGGAAGCAATCTTATTCAGACGCTGCGTGTAGGTACTGTTAGCCGGCGCAAGCGTGGCTTTTCCGTCCATATCTTTACAGGCCTGGTCGCTCAGCGCTTTCACCTGCGCATCGCTCAGGGAATAGGCCTGAAAGGCCTCTGCGCCTGACGTCATCAGACCGTTAGAATCCATATTCTGACAGCCGCTCAGCAGGAGCGTTGTACCCAGGGCCAGCACTATTGCACGCATTTTCATGAGGTTGCTTCCGTACTCGTTAAACTGAATAAAATCCGAAAAGGGCACCGTCAGCGAAGCCGGTGTCGGGCTAAGTATAAGGAATATCTGCAGGGCCGGGCGAGCAGATTGCGCAACATGCGAGCATGATCCAGAGATTTCTTAACAAGCAAAAGAATGCTCCATGTACATGACTTGCGGCTTGGGTTACATTGTTGGCACTTTTTTCCGGCGTAGCCCAAAACGCGCTGTCGTCAAGGGCATGGCCTTTAACAGTCCGATCTGGAGTTAAAATGTCCTCACGTAAAGAGCTTGCTAATGCTATTCGTGCGCTGAGCATGGACGCAGTACAGAAAGCCAAATCCGGCCACCCAGGGGCCCCTATGGGTATGGCTGATATCGCCGAAGTCCTGTGGCGTGATTTCCTGAACCACAACCCGCAGAACCCGTCATGGGCTGACCGCGACCGCTTCGTGCTGTCCAACGGCCACGGCTCTATGCTGATCTATAGCCTGCTGCACCTCACCGGCTACGATCTGCCAATTGAAGAGCTGAAAAACTTCCGTCAGCTGCACTCCAAAACTCCAGGTCACCCGGAAGTGGGCTACACCGCTGGCGTAGAAACCACCACCGGCCCGCTGGGTCAGGGTATTGCTAACGCTGTGGGTATGGCGATTGCTGAGAAGACCCTGGCGGCGCAGTTCAACCGTCCTGGTCACGACATCGTTGACCACTTCACCTACGCGTTCATGGGCGACGGCTGCATGATGGAAGGCATTTCTCACGAAGTGTGCTCCCTGGCAGGTACCCTGAAGCTGGGTAAACTGGTTGCGTTCTATGACGACAACGGTATCTCCATCGACGGTCACGTTGAAGGCTGGTTCACCGACGACACCGCAGCACGTTTCGAAGCCTACGGCTGGCACGTTGTGCGTGGCGTTGATGGTCACGATGCTGACTCGATTAAACGTGCAGTGGAAGAAGCGCGCGCTGTGACGGACAAACCGTCCCTGCTGATGTGCAAAACCATCATCGGCTTCGGTTCACCGAACAAAGCGGGTACGCACGACTCCCACGGCGCGCCGCTGGGCGATGCGGAAATCGCGCTGACCCGCGAAGCGCTGGGCTGGAAACACCCTGCATTTGAAATCCCATCAGAGATCTACGCTCAGTGGGATGCAAAAGAAGTAGGTCAGGCGAAAGAAGCGGCCTGGAACGAGAAGTTCGCTGCTTACGCGAAAGCCTTCCCGCAGGAAGCGGCTGAATTCACCCGTCGTATGAAAGGTGACATGCCGTCTGACTTCGACGCGAAAGCGAACGAGTTTATCGCTAAGCTGCAGGCGAACCCGTCTAAAATCGCGAGCCGTAAAGCGTCTCAGAATGCGATTGAAGCGTTCGGCCCATGGCTGCCAGAATTCCTGGGCGGCTCCGCTGACCTGGCGCCATCTAACCTGACCCTGTGGTCTGGTTCTAAGCCAATCAACGAAGATACTGCCGGTAACTACATCCATTACGGTGTACGTGAATTCGGTATGACCGCGATTGCCAACGGTATCTCCCTGCACGGTGGTTTCCTGCCGTACACCTCTACCTTCCTGATGTTCGTTGAATACGCACGTAACGCCGTGCGTATGGCCGCGCTGATGAAACAGCGTCAGGTGATGGTCTACACCCACGACTCCATCGGTCTGGGCGAAGATGGTCCAACTCACCAGCCGGTAGAGCAGGTGGCTTCCCTGCGCGTGACCCCGAACATGAGCACATGGCGTCCATGTGACCAGGTTGAATCCGCGGTGGCGTGGAAATACGGCGTTGAGCGTCAGGACGGTCCAACCGCGCTGATCCTCTCCCGTCAGAACCTGGCACAGCAGGAGCGTACTCCAGAGCAGCTGGCGAATATCGCTCGCGGTGGTTACGTGCTGAAAGATTGCGCGGGCCAGCCGGAGCTGATCTTCATCGCCACCGGTTCTGAAGTTGAACTGGCGGTTGCAGCGTGGGAAAAACTGACTGCCGAAGGCGTGAAGGCGCGCGTGGTCTCCATGCCGTCTACCGACGCGTTCGACAAGCAGGATGCCGCTTACCGTGAATCCGTGCTGCCTAAAGCGGTTTCCGCTCGCGTGGCAGTGGAAGCGGGTATCGCTGACTACTGGTTCAAATACGTGGGCCTGAACGGTGCCATCGTCGGTATGACCACCTTCGGTGAATCTGCTCCTGCAGAACAGCTGTTCGAAGAGTTCGGCTTCACCGTTGAGAACGTTGTCGCGAAAGCGAAAGAACTGCTGTAATCGTTTGTAGGGTGCGGGCTGATGCCCTCACCCGAGCCCTCTCCCACGGGAGAGGGTGCAAACACTAAAAAACGGTAACCTCTCGGTTACCGTTTTGCTTTTACCTTGCCGCCATTATTCCACTTAAAATGTGACGCAAGTCATATAGCGCGCTTATTCATCTGGACAGACATTCCTTTTATTCCCCGATTCGCTTATTCTTGCTGAAGCGTTTCAGTCGATTAAATGTTCGACAATTGACCAATCAATCGCAGTTTGTGACAGCAAGGATTCCCCTTCGGGCGTAGCTGGATTACTCTTTCAGCCACCTCAAACTCAGGGATTGCTTTGCAGGAGATCTATGACCGTACGCGTAGCGATTAATGGCTTCGGTCGCATCGGACGTAACGTGGTTCGTGCTTTATATGAATCCGGACGTCGGGCGGAAATAACCGTGGTGGCAATCAATGAACTGGCGGATGCTACGGGCATGGCGCATTTGTTGAAATATGACACCAGCCACGGACGCTTTGCCTGGGACGTACGCCAGGAAAGAGATCGACTTTTTGTTGGTGACGACGCTATTCGCGTGCTGCATGAGAACAGCATCTCCGGGCTACCCTGGCGTGAACTGGGTGTGGATGTGGTGCTTGACTGTACCGGCATGTACGGCAACCGTGAACATGGCGAAGCGCATCTTGCTGCAGGCGCGAAAAAAGTCCTGTTTTCTCATCCCGGCAGTAACGACCTCGACGCGACCGTCGTGTTTGGCGTCAACCAGCATGAGCTGCAGGCCGAACACCGCATTGTTTCCAACGCCTCCTGTACCACCAACTGCATTATTCCGGTCATCAAACTGTTAGACGATGCGTATGGCATTGAGTCCGGTACCGTGACCACGATTCACTCCGCCATGCACGATCAGCAGGTCATTGACGCTTACCACCCGGATTTACGGCGCACGCGTGCAGCGAGCCAGTCAATCATTCCGGTGGATACGAAACTGGCGGCAGGGATCACCCGAATTTTTCCGCAGTTCAATGACCGTTTTGAAGCGATTGCCGTGCGCGTCCCAACAATCAACGTCACCGCAATCGACCTTAGCGTAACGGTGAAAAAACCGGTAAAAGCCTGTGAAGTCAACCTGTTGCTGCAAAAAGCGGCACAGGGGGCATTTCATGGTATAGTTGACTATACGGAATTACTGTTGGTCTCAGTAGATTTTAACCACGACCCACACAGCGCCATCGTCGATGGCACGCAAACGAGGGTCAGTGGCGCACACCTTATCAAGACGCTGGTCTGGTGTGATAACGAATGGGGCTTTGCTAACCGAATGCTCGACACCACGTTGGCAATGGCTGCTCAAGGTTTCAGGTAAGACGCATCGTGCGTCTGCAAAACTTTAAGAATCAACGAGAGGATTCACCATGTCTGTAATTAAGATGACCGATCTGGATCTGGCTGGTAAACGCGTTTTCATCCGTGCCGATCTGAACGTACCGGTTAAAGATGGCAAAGTGACCAGCGACGCGCGTATCCGTGCATCTCTGCCAACCATCGAGCTGGCTCTGAAGCAGGGCGCGAAAGTGATGGTCACCTCCCACCTGGGTCGTCCAACTGAAGGCGAGTACAACGAAGAGTTCTCTCTGCTGCCAGTGGTTAATTACCTGAAAGACAAACTGTCCAACCCGGTTCGCCTGGTGAAAGATTACCTGGACGGCGTTGACGTTGCAGCCGGTGAACTGGTTGTTCTGGAAAACGTTCGCTTCAACAAAGGCGAGAAGAAAGACGACGAAACCCTGTCCAAAAAATACGCTGCACTGTGCGACGTATTCGTGATGGATGCCTTCGGTACGGCGCACCGTGCTCAGGCGTCTACCCACGGTATCGGTAAATTCGCAGACGTAGCGTGTGCCGGTCCTCTGCTGGCTGACGAACTGGAAGCGCTGGGTAAAGCACTGAAAGAACCTGCTCGTCCGATGGTCGCTATCGTTGGTGGTTCTAAAGTTTCCACCAAACTGACCGTTCTGGATTCCCTGTCTAAAATCGCTGACCAGCTGATCGTTGGCGGTGGTATCGCGAACACCTTCGTTGCCGCTCAGGGCCACAACGTCGGTAAATCCCTGTACGAAGCAGACCTGGTTGACGAAGCCAAACGCCTGCTGAGCACCTGCGATATCCCGGTTCCAACTGACGTTCGCGTAGCGACCGAGTTCTCCGAAACCGCAACCGCGACCCTGAAATCTGTAAACGACATCAAAGACGAAGAGCAGATTCTGGATCTGGGCGACGTTTCTGCACAGAAACTGGCTGAAATCCTCAAAAACGCAAAAACTATCCTGTGGAACGGTCCGGTTGGCGTGTTCGAATTCCCGAACTTCCGCAAAGGGACTGAAATCGTTGCTAACGCTATCGCAGACAGCGAAGCGTTCTCTATCGCAGGCGGTGGTGACACCCTGGCAGCAATCGACCTGTTCGGTATCGCTGACAAGATCTCCTACATCTCCACTGGTGGCGGCGCATTCCTCGAATTCGTGGAAGGCAAAGTACTGCCAGCAGTAGCAATGCTCGAAGAGCGCGCTAAGAAGTAAGCCATTCAAGGGCAGGGAAACCTGCCCAATTTTCAGCGCGCTTTTAAGAGCTCGCACCTTTTCTAACGGCCGAAGATACAGGACTAAGCAACATGTCTAAAATTTTTGATTTCGTAAAACCTGGCGTTATCACTGGTGATGACGTACAGAAAGTGTTCCAGGTAGCTAAAGAAAACAACTTCGCTCTGCCAGCAGTGAACTGCGTGGGTACCGACTCCATCAATGCCGTACTGGAAACCGCTGCAAAAGTTAAAGCACCGGTTATCGTTCAGTTCTCTAACGGCGGCGCTGCGTTCATCGCAGGTAAAGGCGTGAAAACTGACATTCCTCAGGGTGCTGCAATCCTGGGCGCTATCTCTGGTGCGCACCACGTACACCAGATGGCTGAGCACTACGGTGTTCCAGTTATCCTGCACACTGACCACTGCGCGAAGAAACTGCTGCCGTGGATCGACGGTCTGCTGGACGCGGGTGAAAAACACTTCGCGGCTACCGGTAAGCCACTGTTCTCTTCTCACATGATCGACCTGTCTGAAGAGTCACTGCACGAAAACATCGAAATCTGCTCCAAATACCTGGCGCGCATGGCCAAAATGGACATGACCCTGGAAATCGAACTGGGTTGCACCGGTGGTGAAGAAGACGGCGTGGACAACAGCCACATGGACGCTTCTGCACTGTACACCCAGCCAGAAGACGTTGATTACGCTTACACCGAGCTGAGCAAAATCAGCCCACGCTTCACCATCGCAGCGTCCTTCGGTAACGTCCACGGCGTTTACAAACCAGGTAACGTGGTTCTGACCCCAACCATCCTGCGTGATTCTCAGGAATACGTTTCTAAGAAACACAACCTGCCGCACAACAGCCTGAACTTCGTCTTCCACGGCGGTTCCGGTTCTTCTGCTCAGGAAATCAAAGACTCCGTAAGCTACGGCGTAGTGAAAATGAACATCGATACCGACACCCAGTGGGCAACCTGGGATGGTATCCTGCAGTACTACAAAGCGAACGAAGCTTACCTGCAGGGCCAGCTGGGCAACCCGAAAGGCGAAGACCAGCCGAACAAGAAATACTACGATCCACGCGTATGGCTGCGCGCTGCCCAGACTTCTATGATCACTCGTCTGGAGCAGGCATTCAAAGAGCTGAACGCGGTTGACGTTCTGTAATTTGAGCTGCTAACAGCATCAGAAGGCCCGCAAATGCGGGCCTTTTTTTATGCTTTTTCAATACCCTGCCAGGCCGATTTTTGTGATCTGTTTGGCAATGCTTACGCTTTTTGTTTACCCTTTACGGACCTGCCTGTCTCCATGGGGGATGGATTTTGTGTTTTGGTTTAACAAAAGGAAGAATAAATGGAACAACTCGATGTTGTAGACAGCATCAATAACGCCGGTAACTGGCTGGTGCGCAACCAGGCGCTGCTGCTGAGCTATGCCGTGAACATCGTCGCGGCGATTGCCATTATCATCATCGGGATGATTGTGGCGCGTATCGTATCGAACGCGGTTAATCGCGTAATGCTGGCCCGTCACATTGACGCCACGGTGGCTGACTTCCTCTCCGCACTGGTGCGCTACGGCATTATCGCCTTTACGCTGATTGCGGCGCTGGGCCGTGTGGGCGTGCAGACCGCTTCTGTCATCGCCGTTCTCGGTGCCGCCGGTCTGGCTATTGGTCTGGCGCTGCAGGGCTCGCTTTCAAACCTGGCGGCAGGCGTTCTGCTGGTGACCTTCCGTCCGTTCCGCTCCGGCGAGTACGTTGACCTTGGCGGCATTGCCGGAACCGTGCTGCAGGTACAAATTTTCTCAACGACCATGCGCACCGTCGATGGCCGCATCGTGGTCGTGCCGAACGGGAAAATCATCGCGGGCAACATCATTAACTTCTCCCGTGAGCCGGTGCGTCGTAACGAACTGATTATCAGCGTGGCGTACGACTCCGACATCGATCAGGTGAAGTCGCTAATTAGCAACATCATCGCCTCAGACGATCGTATTCTGAAAGATAAAGAGCAGACGGTTCGCCTCAACGAACTGGGCGCGTCCTCCATTAACTTCGTGGTGCGTATCTGGAGCAAAAGCAGCGATCTGCAAAACGTGTACTGGGACGTGCTGGAGCGCATTAAGCGCGACTTCGATGCCAACGGCATCAGCTTCCCGTACCCTCAGATGGACGTAAACGTCAAAAAAGTCAAAGAAGCCGAATAACTTCTCGCAGGCCCGGTAAGCGCCAGCGCCACCGGGCTTTATTTTTATAAGTACTGCTAATCCCCAATTAATATTATCCATTTCCTCTAATGTAATTCGCGCAGTATAGTCTCCTTCAAGAACAATACTGTGAGAATTTCGTTATGTTATCTTATTATTTTCAAGGGCTTGCCTTAGGTGCAGCCATGATCCTTCCCCTTGGCCCGCAAAATGCGTTTGTGATGAACCAGGGCATTCGCCGCCAGTATCATCTGATGATTGCCCTGCTGTGTGCGGTAAGCGATTTACTGCTGATCTGTGCCGGGATTTTTGGCGGCAGCGCATTGCTCATGCAGTCTTCCTGGCTGCTGGCGCTGGTCACCTGGGGCGGCGTGGCGTTTCTGCTCTGGTACGGTTTTGGTGCCCTGAAAACGGCGATGAGCAGCAACCTCGAACTGGCGAGCGCGGAAGTCATGAAGCAGGGCCGCTGGAAGATTATCGTTACTATGCTGGCGGTCACCTGGCTTAATCCGCATGTTTATCTGGACACCTTCGTGGTGCTGGGCAGCCTCGGCGGGCAGCTGGACGTTGAGCCGAAACGCTGGTTTGCGCTGGGTACGGTTAGCGCCTCTTTCCTCTGGTTCTTCGGCCTCGCCATTCTGGCTGCATGGCTGGCTCCTCGTCTGCGTACGGCCAAAGCCCAGCGCATCATCAACACTCTGGTAGGGCTGGTGATGTGGTTTATAGCCTTTCAGCTGGCAAAAGAGGGGATTCACCACGTTCAGGAATTGTTCAACTAATCCTTGTCTTATGGACAACTGAACAAGACCCGCTAAGCTTGCTGGCATGCGCCCTGTTAATGGGCACTCTTCGCAACATGGAGGAATAACAGTGAAGTTTAAGGTGATGGCCCTGGCGGCATTAGTAAGTTTTGGTGCGGTGTCGGTGCAGGCAAGTGAACTGCCGGATGGCCCGCACATCGTCACTTCAGGCACCGCAAGCGTGGACGCGGTACCTGATGTCGCAACGCTGGCAATTGAAGTCAATGTGTCTGCGAAAGATGCGGCATCTGCCAAGAAGCAGGCTGACGATCGTGTTGCGCAATACCTCTCTTTCCTTGAGCAGAACGGTGTCGGTAAAAAAGATATCAACTCCGCGAATCTGCGTACTCAACCCGATTATGACTACCAGAATGGTAAAAGCATCCTGAAAGGCTACCGTGCCGTGCGTACCGTCGAAGTGACCGTGCGTCAGCTGGATAAGCTTAACTCGCTGTTGGATGGCGCGCTGAAGGCGGGTCTGAACGAAATTCGTTCCGTATCGCTGGGCGTTGCGCAACCGGAAAAATACAAAGACGAAGCGCGTAAAGCGGCGATTGATGATGCCATTCACCAGGCGGAACAGCTGGCTTCTGGCTTTAAGAGCAAGCTCGGCCCGGTTTACAGCGTGCGTTACCACGTCTCTAACTACCAGCCAAGCCCGATGGTACGGATGATGAAGGCTGATGCAGCCCCGGTGTCTGCTCAGGAAACATACGAGCAGCCGACCATTCAGTTTGACGATCAGGTGGATGTGGTGTTCCAGCTGGAGCCAACTCAAACTCAGCAAACTGAGGCGGCTAAGGCGCAGTAATTTGCCCTCACCCTAACCCTCTCCCGCAGGGAGAGGGAATTCAAGCGATTAATCCTGTCTCAACACCTTGTGCCCGTACGCCAGCAGCGCGTCGGTGACGTTGCGCATCATGCGGCTTTCCGGCGCAAACCGGTGCCAGTAGAGCATCCGGCGCTGATACAGCCCCGGCGTCAGGTCAATCAGCTCACCGCTTTTTAACTCTTTCTCAATCTGCAGATGCGGGATCATGCAGCAGGTGGTGCCCTGACGCGCAAGCTGCACAAAGGCCTCAGACGAGTTGACGATATGGCACGGCACGCTGCCCGGTGGCAGATCGAAGTTTTGCTGCAGGAACGCCTGATGCATATCATCCAGATGGTCGAACGCCACGGCAGGGGCTTTCAGCAGCGCGGCGCGGGTGACGCCGTTCGGGAAGTAGCGCTCGGCAAAGGCTTTTGAACCCACAAACAGATAGTCCAGCGCGCCCAGCTGATCGACAAGACAGCTTGGCAAGGCCTGAGGCTGGATACTGACCGCCCCAACCACTTCACCGCGACGCAGGCGTTCCTGGGTACGGGTTTCATCCTCAACCTGTAAATTCAGGCGGATAGGGGAGTCCGCTAATACCGGCGCAAGGGCCGGCAGCAGCCAGGTTGCCAGGCTGTCGGCGTTGACCGCCAGAGAGAGCAGCAGCGGCGTAGAGCCCGTTTGTTCGTCACCCAGCCACTCGTCTTCCAGCAGTTCAACCTGGCGCAGCAGGGCGAGGAGCTTTTGCCCCTGCTCGGTTGGACGTGGCGGCACGGTACGCACCAGCAGCGGCTGGCCGAACATGTTTTCAAGCTGTTTAATACGCTGTGATACGGCGGACTGGGTGATGCAAAGCTTTTGCGCCGCGCGCTCAAAACCGCGTTCACGAATAACTGCATCAAGTGCCTGTAGTGTTCTGTAGTCCGGACGTTTCATTGCTCTGGCTGGCTCCTTAATTTTGCTTATTCTGCACTATGACACAATTTTCCCTTCGTGGCAGACGAATTCCATTCGACGTGTTCTATAATGCGCCCTGAGTTTTCACACCACAGGCAAAACGATCATGACGCAGGATGAACTGAAAAAAGCAGTAGGATGGGCCGCTCTCCAGTACGTGCAGCCGGGTACCATTGTCGGTGTCGGTACGGGATCAACCGCGGCACACTTTATCGATGCGCTGGGCACGATGAAGGGGCAAATCGAGGGCGCGGTTTCCAGCTCTGATGCTTCCACGGAAAAGCTGAAAAGCCTCGGCATTACCGTTTTCGATCTCAACGAAGTGGATCGTCTGGGGATTTACGTTGATGGCGCGGATGAAATCAACGGCCACATGCAGATGATCAAAGGCGGCGGCGCGGCGCTGACGCGCGAGAAGATCATCGCCTCCGTTGCGGACAAGTTTATCTGCATCGCGGACGCCTCCAAGCAGGTCGACATTCTGGGTAATTTCCCGCTGCCGGTCGAAGTGATCCCAATGGCCCGTAGCGCGGTTGCCCGTCAGCTGGTGAAGCTGGGCGGTCGTCCGGAGTATCGTCAGGGCGTAGTCACCGATAACGGTAACGTGATCCTCGACGTTCACGGTCTGGAAATCCTCGACGCGATTGCGCTGGAAAATGCTATCAATGCTATCCCAGGCGTAGTGACCGTAGGGCTATTCGCCAACCGTGGCGCGGATGTGGCGCTGATTGGCACCGCTGACGGCGTGAAAACCATCGTAAAATGATCTGACGGGGGGAGTCCTCCCCCCGCTAAAAAATTTTTGAAAAGCTAAATTCGGTGACTTGTGTCACGTTTTTCCGCCTCTTTTGCCGATCCTGCCGCGTTTGTAAATTTCCATAGCATTTTCCTCTGACATTTTGCTCTGTATGACTTTTCTTCAGAGTGCTGACGCAAACGTTCATATTGCTGCAATAGTTTTTTTTGATATGTTGGCTACAGCGGATTCATATCCAGCACAACATCAGTTCAGACAAAAACAGGGTCGGGTAAATGGCAAAGGTATCACTGGAGAAAGACAAGATTAAATTCCTGCTGGTCGAGGGCGTGCATCAAAAAGCAATCGATAGCCTTCGTGCGGCAGGTTACACCAACATCGAATTTCACAAAGGCGCGCTCGATACCGAAGAGCTGAAAGCGTCCATCCGTGATGCCCACTTCATTGGCCTGCGATCCCGTACTCACCTGACTGAAGAGGTTATTGCCGCTGCGGAAAAGCTGGTGGCTATCGGCTGCTTCTGCATCGGTACCAACCAGGTTGACCTGAATGCTGCCGCCAAACGCGGTATTCCCGTCTTCAACGCCCCGTTTTCCAACACCCGTTCCGTGGCGGAGCTGGTGATCGGCGAACTGCTGCTGCTGCTGCGCGGCATTCCTGAAGCGAACGCCAAGGCGCACCGCGGCGTGTGGAACAAGCTGGCGTCCGGCTCATATGAAGCGCGTGGTAAAAAACTGGGGATTATCGGCTACGGCCACATCGGTACGCAGCTCGGTATTCTGGCGGAATCCCTGGGCATGCACGTGTTTTTCTATGATATCGAAAGCAAGCTGCCGCTGGGCAATGCGACCCAGGTTCAACACCTGTCTGACCTGCTGAACATGAGCGACGTGGTGAGCCTGCACGTGCCGGAAAATGCGTCCACCAAAAACATGATGGGCGCGGAAGAGCTGGCGCTGATGAAGCCGGGCTCACTGCTGATTAACGCCGCGCGCGGCACGGTTGTCGATATCCCGGCCCTGGCGGATGCGCTGAAGCGTAAGCATCTGGCGGGCGCGGCCATCGACGTCTTCCCGACGGAGCCTGCGACCAACAGCGATCCGTTTACCTCTCCGCTGTGCGAGTTCGACAACGTGATTCTGACGCCGCACATTGGCGGTTCGACTCAGGAAGCGCAGGAAAATATCGGCCTGGAAGTGGCGGGTAAGCTGAGCAAATATTCCGACAACGGTTCAACGCTCTCTGCCGTGAACTTCCCGGAAGTGTCTCTGCCGTTGCACGGCGGTCGACGTCTGCTGCACATCCACGAGAACCGTCCTGGCGTGCTGACCGCGATCAACCAGATCTTTGCCGAGCAGGGCGTCAACATTGCCGCGCAGTATCTGCAGACGAACTCGCAGATGGGCTACGTGGTTATTGATATCGAAGCGGATGACGATGTGGCCGAAAAAGCGCTGCAGAGCATGAAGGCGATTCAGGGAACGATTCGCGCGCGTCTGCTGTACTGATAGTGCGGTTTGTGGTGTCGGGTGGCGGCTGCGCCTTACCCAACCTACGCTGAGTATTTGTAGGCCGGGTAAGCGTAAGCGCCACCCGGCTTTATTCTACCAGACCCAGATTTTGCTGGGCGTCACCACTGCCGGCAACGGCACATCCCATTTCTCAACCGGCAACGCCTCCACGCCCTGACAATCATGCGCATAGCCCACCGGCTGCAACCCGTACTGCTGCCAGTTTTGCAGCGTCCGGTCATAAAAACCGCCGCCCATCCCTAAACGCTGGCCCTGTTCATCAAACGCCACCAGCGGTGTAATCAGCACATCCAGCTGTGACAGCGGGAGCACGTCGCGCACGTCGAGTTTCGGTTCGGTGATTTTCAGGCGATTCACCACCAGTTCGCTGTGCGGGTGGTAGTGCAGAAACAGCAAATTACCTTCGCTGAACGGGTGCAGCACCGGCAGATAGACCTTCTTCCCGGCGCGCCAGAGCTGCTCTATCAGCGGTTGGGTATCCAGCTCTCCATCAAATGACAGAAACAGCGCAACGGTGTGCGCCATCACGACAGGGGGATACGCCATCATACGGGCGGCGGCCTGCTGGGCAAAATGCGCTTGCTGATCGGCGGTTAACGCACGGCGGCGCTGACGAATTAACTGACGGATGTCCTGGCGTGAAGCAGAAACTTCTGGGAATTGGGTCATGGTAGTCGGTAGAAGAAAAGAGAGGGAATCTCCGAGATGCCGCCGCAGGCTGTAACCCTTGAACCCTTGGTTCAAGGTGAATGTGTCGTCATGGTTTTAAGGCTTCTCGGACGGACCGAGCATGCTCACCAACCATGGA
Organism: Enterobacter cloacae complex sp. SHL009; assembly: GCF_049237205.1. Lineage (NCBI taxonomy): Bacteria > Pseudomonadati > Pseudomonadota > Gammaproteobacteria > Enterobacterales > Enterobacteriaceae > Enterobacter > Enterobacter cloacae complex sp. SHL009. Next base: position 327,328 of record NZ_JBMKIW010000003.1, on the reverse strand, counting down.
GCGCCACATTCTTGTGGTATGAAATATCGGCTCAGGGGACTGGCCCGCTTGCGAACATCTCAGAGAAATTTTGTCTTCACAGTTACTCTACCATAGTCAACTGAGAAGTGTTATTCAAACTTTGGTCCCGGTCTTTCGGGATTGCGACCTTGATCAAGCAATGCCTGTTCTATGGTCTGCTGGAGCATTTTAATGCGCTGCTCCATGCTTGCCGCGTAGTCGCGGGTCTTCGCTTTTTCCTGAGTCAGTTCATAGCTGATGTTCAACGCGGCGATGAAAACCAGCTGCTCAGTATTTGTGACTCTAGTGCGTTCTTTTAGATCTTGCAACCGCTGATTCAAATCGTCCGCTGCCTGATTCAAAGCATCCCTTTGTTCAGGTGGACAATTCACTCGCAGTGAACGGCCAAAAATCTGGAGATCGACGGGTTGTGCAGACATGCCACCTTCCTGCTGATTGACTGCGCTGCCTTCGCTTACTGCCCCGGGGGCTGCGAAGGGGCGACACTATAGCTACCCTGATGTGAAGATACAAGCCCTTTTCTGGTATCACCAGGGTCCAAAGTGGTAGCATATCATGAAACTTCCCCCCTTTGATGACGAATGCTCATGTCTATACAGAACGAAATGCCTGGTTACAAGGATTTAAACCAGTTACTGAACCAGCAGGGAATCGGTTTAACCCCTGCCGAAATGCACGGTCTGATCAGTGGCATGCTGTGCGGCGGAAACAGCGACAGCTCATGGCAGCCGCTGATCCACGACCTCACGAATGAAGGGCTGGCGTTTGGTCACGAGCTGGCGGAAGCGCTGCGTAAAATGCACGCTGCAACCAGCGATTCGCTGGAAGACGATGGCTTCCTTTTTCAGCTTTATCTGCCTGAAGGCGACGACGTCAGCGTGTTCGATCGCGCCGATGCGCTGGCCGGCTGGGTAAACCACTATCTGCTGGGGCTGGGCGTGACGCAGCCTAAACTGGATAAAGTGACCGGCGAAGCGGGTGAGGCGATCGACGACCTGCGTAACATCGCCCAGCTCGGCTACGATGAAGACGAAGACCAGGAAGAGCTGGAAATGTCTCTTGAAGAGATTATCGAGTACGTGCGCGTGGCGGCTCTGCTGTGCCACGACAACTTCACGCGCTCTCAGCCGACCGCGCCGGAAGTCCGCAAGCCAACCTTACATTAAGAAAAACAACGCACAGGAGGGTGTCATGGTTATCTCGAGTCAAGAGTATTCGCGCCGCCGTCAGGCGCTGCTGGCAACAATGCAGCCGGGCAGCGCCGCGCTGATTTTTGCTGCGCCCGAAGTTACGCGCAGCGCCGACAGCGAATATCCCTATCGCCAGAGCAGCGATTTCTGGTACTTCACCGGCTTTAACGAGCCGGAAGCGGTGCTGGTGCTGATTAAGAGCAATGACACCCACAACCACAGCGTGATTTTCAACCGCGTGCGCGATCTGACAGCCGAAATCTGGTTTGGCCGCCGCCTGGGCCAGGAGGCCGCACCGGCGAAGCTGGGCGTTGACCGCGCGCTGGCGTTTAGCGAAATCAACCAGCAGCTCTATCAGCTGCTTAACGGCCTCGACGTGCTCTATCACGCGCAGGGTGAATATGCCTACGCCGATGAGATTGTTTTCACCGCGCTGGATAAGCTGCGCAAAGGCTCGCGGCAGAACCTGTCCGCGCCGGCCACGCTGACGGACTGGCGTCCGGTGGTGCATGAGATGCGCCTGTTCAAGTCTGAAGAAGAGCTGAATTTGATGCGTCGTGCGGGCGAAATCAGCGCCCTGGCGCACACCCGCGCCATGGAAAAGTGCCGTCCTGGGCTGTTCGAATACCAGCTGGAAGGCGAAATTCATCACGAATTTAACCGCCACGGCGCGCGTTATCCCTCCTACAACACCATTGTTGGCGGCGGAGAAAACGGCTGCATTCTGCACTACACCGAAAACGAAAGCGCGCTGCGCGACGGCGATCTGGTGCTGATTGACGCCGGTTGCGAATACCAGGGCTACGCGGGGGACATCACCCGTACTTTCCCGGTGAACGGTAAATTCTCACCGGCACAGCGCGCCATTTATGACATCGTTCTCGAGTCGCTTGAGACGGCGCTCAGGCTGTATCGTCCCGGAACCTCCATGCAGGAAGTGACCGGTGAAGTGGTGCGCATCATGATTACCGGCCTGGTCAGGGTCGGGATCCTGAAAGGGGAGGTCGACACTCTGATCGCTGAAAATGCGCATCGACCGTATTTCATGCACGGCCTGAGCCACTGGCTGGGGCTGGATGTGCATGACGTTGGCGCGTACGGCGCCGACCGTTCGCGCGTGCTGGAGCCGGGCATGGTGTTAACCGTGGAGCCAGGCCTGTATATCGCGCCGGATGCCGACGTGCCTGAGGAGTACCGCGGGATTGGCATTCGTATTGAAGATGACATCGTTATTACCGAAACCGGTAACGAAAACCTGACCGCGAGCGTCGTGAAAAACGCTGACGATATCGAGGCGCTGATGGCAGCGGCACGCGCATGAGCGTGATTATCGTTGGCGGCGGCATGACCGGGGCCACGCTGGCGCTGGCCATTTCACATTTGACGAAGGGGCAGCTTGCGGTGCACCTGGTGGAAGCCGTCGCGCCGCAGGCAAAGAATCATCCCGGTTTTGATTCCCGCGCTATTGCCCTGGCGCAGGGTACCTGCCAGCAGCTGTCCCGTATTGGCATCTGGCAGGCGATCGCTGACCGCGCCACGGCAATTAAAACCGTTCACGTAAGCGATCGCGGCCATGCTGGCTTTGTCACGCTGGACGCGCAGGATTACCGCATTGACGCGCTGGGTCAGGTTGTTGAGCTGCACGACGTCGGATTGCGTCTGTTCCGCCTGCTCCAGGATGCGCCGGGCGTCACGCTGCATTGTCCGGCGCGCGTGGCCGGCGTGAGCCGCAGCGAGGAGTCGGTCAGCGTAACGCTGGAAAACGGCACCGTGCTTGAAGGCCAGCTTCTGGTCGCCGCGGACGGCTCGCGCTCATCGCTCGGCGCCCAGTGCGGCGTGGAGTGGCGTCAGCAGCCTTACGGGCAGGTTGCGGTCATTGCCAACGTCTCTACCGCAGCTGAACACCACGGCAGGGCGTTTGAACGCTTTACGCAGCATGGCCCGCTGGCGATGCTGCCGATGTCGGACGGGCGCTGTTCCCTGGTCTGGTGTCATCCGCAGGATAAGGCTGAAGAGGTTAAAGCCTGGTCAGACGAACGTTTTTGTACCGAGCTGCAGAAGGCCTTTGGCTGGCGGCTGGGGCGTATTACCCATGCGGGCCAGCGGGCAGTCTACCCGCTTTCGCTGACGACAGCGTCTCAGTCCATCTCCCATCGTCTGGCGCTTGTCGGTAATGCCGCGCAGACGCTGCACCCCATCGCGGGGCAAGGGTTTAACCTTGGCCTGCGGGATGTCATGAGCCTGGCGGAAACCCTTTCGCAGGCGTGGGGTGAGCAAAAAGATTGCGGCGCTTATTCGGTGCTAAGCCATTACCAGAAGCGACGTCAGGCCGATAAAGAGGCGACAATCGGCGTTACCGACGGCTTAGTCCATCTCTTTGCCAATCGCTGGGCGCCGCTGGTAGCAGGTCGCAACCTCGGGCTGATGGCGATGGAATTATTCATTCCGGCACGTGACGTGCTGGCGCAGCGGACTCTTGGTTGGGTCGCGCGTTAAGGAGTTATCACCGTGCAAAATGTTGATGTCGCCATCGTTGGCGGCGGTATGGTCGGACTGGCGCTGGCCTGCGGTTTACAGGGCAGCGGCCTGCGCGTGGCGGTGCTGGAGCAAAAGCAGCCTCAGCCCGTTGCGCCAGATGCTCCGCCGGAACTCCGCGTCTCGGCGATCAATGCCGCCAGCGAGAAATTGCTGACGCACCTTGGCGTCTGGGCAGATATTGTGGCGCAGCGCGCCAGCTGCTATCACGGCATGGAAGTGTGGGATAAAGACAGCTTTGGTCATATTGCTTTTGATGATGAAAGCATGGGCTATAGCCATCTGGGCCATATCATCGAAAACGCGGTGATCCACCACGCGCTGTGGCAGAAAGCACAGCAGTGCAGTGACGTGACCCTGATTGCGCCTGCGCAGATCCAGCAGGTGGCATGGGGCGAAAACGAGGCGTTTATCACCCTGCAGAGCGGCGACATGCTGACCGCGCGTCTGGTGGTCGGTGCTGACGGTGCGAACTCCTGGCTGCGCAACAAAGCCGATATCCCGCTGACCTTCTGGGATTACCGCCATCATGCTCTGGTGGCAACGATCCGAACAGAGGAGCCGCACGGCGGCGTGGCGCGGCAGATTTTCCACAACGACGGCATTCTGGCGTTCCTGCCGCTTGCCGATCCGCACCTGTGCTCGATTGTCTGGTCCCTGGTGCCGGAGAAAGCCCAGCAGATGCACGAAGCGACGCCGGAGGCCTTTAACCAGGCGCTGTGCATGGCGTTTGATAACCGCCTTGGCTTATGCGCCCTTGAAAGCGAGCGGCAGGTGTTCCCGTTAACCGGCCGCTACGCGCGTCAGTTTGCGGCGCACCGTCTGGCGCTGGTCGGTGATGCGGCGCATACCATTCATCCGCTGGCCGGGCAGGGCGTCAACCTTGGCTTTATGGACGCGGCGGAGCTGGTTGAGGAACTGCGTCGCCTGCACCGCGAAGGCAAAGATATCGGTCAGCATCTGTACCTGCGTCGCTACGAGCGTAGCCGCAAGCACAGTGCGGCGATGATGCTGGCGGGCATGCAGGGCTTTCGCGAGCTGTTTGCCGGCGCGAATCCGGCGAAAAAACTGCTGCGCGATATTGGTCTTAAACTGGCTGATACGCTTCCTGGCGTCAAACCTCAACTTCTTCGCCAGGCGATGGGTCTTAACGATCTTCCCGACTGGTTACGCTAATCTCGATCCCCGTCACACTTTATTTTCCCGGCCTCTGCGCCGGGGAAATTCCCTCGTTTGAAATATTCTAATTTCACGTCATTTTTCGCATTAGAAAATCTAATCTACGAGATTTTATGTTACGGAAATTCGGCCCGTTTTTCCGCACGAAATATCACCATGTGCTAAATCCTGTTAGATCATTGTTAATTTTGTGCGGTGTTAATCGCATTTTTCCAGTGAATAACTCTGTAGGCTTTTTAGCGTTTTTTGGTCATAAGCTAATGTAATGACCCGTTTTACCTTATGGTTAACCGCCGGTTTCGGTGGTAAGTTCGGGTAAAAGAGAACGTTTGCGTCGGCGCCAGGTAACGGGGCCGACACCGGGTTTCACGGTGAATTTTTCAACGAGGACAAGATGGCTCAACAGACTCCTTTGTACGAACAACACGTGTTATGCGGCGCCCGCATGGTGGACTTCCATGGCTGGATGATGCCGCTGCACTACGGCTCGCAGATTGATGAGCACCACGCGGTGCGCACCGATGCCGGTATGTTCGACGTGTCCCACATGACGATTGTCGATCTGCGCGGTAGCCGCACCCGGGAGTTTTTGCGTTATCTGCTGGCAAATGACGTCGCCAAACTGAAGACGCCGGGTAAAGCGCTCTACACCGGCATGCTGAATGCCTCGGGCGGCGTGATTGATGACCTTATCGTCTACTACTTCACTGAAGATTTCTTCCGCCTCGTTGTCAACTCTGCCACCCGCGAAAAAGACCTCTCCTGGATCACCCAACACGCCGAACCTTATGCCATCGACATCACCGTCCGTGACGACCTGTCGCTGATCGCCGTACAGGGGCCGAACGCGCAGGCGAAAGCCGCGTCTCTGTTTAACGACGAGCAACGCAAAGCAACCGAAGGCATGAAGCCGTTCTTCGGCGTGCAGGCGGGCGATCTGTTTATCGCCACCACCGGCTACACCGGTGAAGCGGGCTACGAAATTGCCATGCCGAACGAGAAGGCCGCTGATTTCTGGCGTGCGCTGGTGGAAGCGGGCGTGAAGCCTGCGGGTCTGGGCGCGCGTGATACGCTGCGTCTGGAAGCGGGGATGAACCTCTACGGTCAGGAGATGGACGAAGGCGTCTCTCCGCTGGCCGCCAATATGGGCTGGACCATTGCATGGGAACCGGCTGACCGTGACTTTATTGGCCGTGAAGCGCTGGAGATGCAGCGCGAGAAGGGCACTGAACAGCTGGTGGGTCTGGTGATGACCGAGAAGGGCGTGCTGCGCGGTGAACTGCCGGTGCGCTTTACCGATGCTGACGGCAATCCTCGCGAAGGCGTGATCACCAGCGGTACCTTCTCCCCGACGCTGGGCTACAGTATTGCACTGGCACGCGTGCCGGCGGGCATTGGCGAAACGGCGGTGGTGCAAATCCGCAACCGCGAAATGTCGGTCAACGTGACCAAACCGATTTTTGTTCGCGCCGGTAAGCCGGTCGCCTAATCATTTTTATCAGGAGAACTTCAATGAGTAATGTGCCAGCAGAACTGAAATACAGCAAAGAACACGAGTGGCTGCGCAAAGAGGCGGACGGCACTTACACCGCAGGGATCACCGAGCACGCGCAAGAGCTGCTGGGCGACATGGTGTTTGTTGACCTGCCTGACGTGGGCACGACCGTTAGCGCGGGCGACGACTGCGCCGTGGCGGAGTCCGTAAAAGCGGCATCTGACATCTATGCCCCTGTGAGCGGCGAAATCGTTGCCGTCAACGACGCGCTGAGCGATTCGCCAGAGTTGGTGAACAGCGAGCCTTATGAAGGCGGCTGGATCTTCAAGATCAAAGCCAGCGACGAATCTCAGGTTGCCGCGCTGCTGGATGCGACCGCGTACGAAGCACTGTTAGAAGACGAGTAATCGTTTATCCCCCTCTCCTTTCGGGAGAGGGCAGGGGCGAGGGTGCCCATCTTCCCCTCGCCCTAACCCTCTCCCAGAGGGAGAGGGAACTTAAATTCACTGCACGTTTCAGGAACCATCGCTCATGACACAGACTTTAAGCCAGCTTGAAAACCGTGGCGCCTTCATTGAACGTCACATTGGGCCGGATGCTCAGCAACAGCAGGAGATGCTGAAGACAGTTGGCGCGGATTCATTAAACGCACTGATCGGCCAGATTGTGCCAAAAGACATCCAGCTTGCCACGCCGCCTCAGGTGGGGGAAGCCACCACGGAATTCGCCGCGCTGGCGGAGCTGAAGGCTATCGCAGGCCTGAACAAGCGCTATAAGTCTTACATTGGCATGGGCTACACCAACGTGCAGTTGCCGCCGGTTATCCTGCGCAACATGCTGGAAAACCCGGGCTGGTACACCGCTTACACCCCGTATCAGCCGGAAGTCTCCCAGGGCCGTCTGGAAGCGCTGCTGAACTTCCAGCAGGTGACGCTGGATCTGACCGGTATGGATATTGCCTCCGCGTCTCTGCTGGATGAAGCGACCGCCGCCGCCGAAGCAATGGCGATGGCTAAGCGCGTGAGCAAGCTGAAAAATGCCAACCGCTTCTTCGTGGCGGCGGACGTGCATCCCCAGACGCTGGACGTGGTGCGCACTCGCGCGGAAACCTTCGGCTTTGACGTGATCGTCGACGACGCCGACAAAGTGCTGGATCACCAGGACGTCTTCGGCGTGCTGCTGCAGCAGGTAGGCACCACCGGTGAAGTTCACGACTACGGCGCGCTGATTGCCGAGCTGAAATCCCGCAAAGTGGTTGTCAGCGTTGCCGCCGACTTTATGGCGCTGGTGCTGCTGACGGCACCGGGCAAACAGGGCGCGGATATTGTCTTTGGTTCAGCGCAACGCTTCGGCGTGCCGATGGGCTACGGCGGCCCGCACGCGGCGTTCTTCGGCGCGAAAGATGAATTCAAACGCTCCATGCCCGGCCGTATTATCGGCGTCTCAAAAGACGCTGCCGGTAACACCGCGCTGCGCATGGCGATGCAGACCCGCGAGCAGCACATCCGCCGCGAGAAAGCGAACTCCAACATCTGTACCTCACAGGTGCTGCTGGCAAACATCGCCAGCCTGTACGCCGTGTTCCACGGCCCGGCTGGTCTGAAGCGCATTGCCAGCCGCATTCACCGCCTGGCCGATATTCTGGCCTGCGGCCTGCAGCAGAAAGGCCTTAAGCTGCGCCACGCTCACTACTTCGACACCCTGTGTGTGGAAGTGGCGGACAAAGCGGCCGTGCTGGCGCGCGCGAATGCAGCAGAGATCAACCTGCGCAGCGACATCCACAACGCCGTCGGCATTACGCTGGATGAAAGCACCACCCGCGACGATATCCTGAACCTGTTCAGCGTGTTGCTGGGTGACGCGCACGGTCTGGACATTGACGCACTCGACAAAGAGGTCGCGCTCGACAGCCGCTCCATTCAGGAAAGCATGCTGCGTAACGATGCGATCCTGACGCATCCGGTGTTTAACCGCTATCACAGCGAAACCGAGATGATGCGCTATATGCACTCTCTGGAGCGCAAGGATCTGGCGCTGAACCAGGCGATGATCCCGCTGGGCTCCTGCACCATGAAGCTGAACGCCGCGGCAGAGATGATCCCGATCACCTGGCCTGAATTCTCCGAGCTGCACCCGTTCTGCCCGCCAGAGCAGGCGGAAGGTTATCATATGATGATCAACCAGCTTTCCGACTGGCTGGTGAAGCTGACCGGTTATGACGCGCTCTGCATGCAGCCAAACTCCGGCGCGCAGGGCGAATACGCGGGCCTGCTGGCGATCCGTCACTATCACGAAAGCCGCAACGAAGGTCACCGCGGTATCTGCCTGATCCCAAGCTCTGCCCACGGTACCAACCCGGCCTCTGCCCAGATGGCGGGCATGGAAGTGGTGGTCGTTGCTTGCGATAAGAACGGCAACATCGATCTGGTCGACCTGCGTGCGAAAGCCGAGCAGGCGGGCGACAAGCTCTCATGCATCATGGTGACCTACCCGTCTACCCACGGCGTGTACGAAGAGACTATCCGTGAAGTGTGCGAAGTGGTGCACCAGTTCGGCGGTCAGGTTTACCTCGACGGCGCGAACATGAACGCTCAGGTGGGCATTACCTCTCCGGGCTTTATCGGCGCGGATGTGTCGCACCTGAACCTGCACAAAACCTTCTGCATCCCTCACGGCGGTGGCGGCCCGGGCATGGGTCCTATCGGCGTGAAAGCGCACCTGGCGCCGTTTGTCCCAGGCCACAGCGTTGTGCAGATTGAAGGCATGCTGACTCGTCAGGGCGCGGTCTCTGCGGCACCGTTCGGTAGCGCCTCTATCCTGCCAATCAGCTGGATGTACATCCGCATGATGGGCGCGGAAGGGCTGAAGCAGGCGAGCCAGGTGGCGATCCTCAACGCCAACTATATTGCGACTCGCCTGAAGTCCGCCTTCCCGGTGCTCTATACCGGCCGCGACGGTCGCGTGGCGCACGAGTGCATCCTCGATATTCGTCCGCTGAAAGAGCAAACCGGCATTAGCGAGCTGGATATCGCCAAGCGTCTGATCGACTACGGCTTCCATGCGCCAACCATGTCGTTCCCGGTTGCGGGTACGCTGATGGTTGAGCCGACCGAGTCTGAAAGCAAGGCCGAGCTGGACCGCTTTATCGACGCGATGCTGGCCATCCGCATGGAGATCGACCGCGTGCAGGACGGCGAATGGACGCTGGTAGATAACCCGCTGGTCAACGCTCCGCATACCCAGCATGAGATGGTCTCCGAGTGGAACCACGGCTATTCCCGCGAGCTGGCCGTTTTCCCGGCAGGCGTGGCAAACAAATACTGGCCGACCGTGAAGCGTCTTGATGACGTCTACGGCGACCGTAACCTGTTCTGCTCCTGCGTGCCGATGAGCGAATACCAGTAATATTGTTGGTGTAGTAACGTAGGCCGGGTAAGGCGAAGCCGCCACCCGGCTTTTTTATTGGGAGAAGAAAATGGCAATAGCACTGGTCACCGGCGCCAGCCGGGGCATTGGGAAAGCCACCGCGCTGCAGCTGGCGCGCGAAGGCTACACCGTGGCGGTGAACTATCATCACAACATTAAAGCCGCGACGGACGTGATCAACCAGATCGTTGACGCGGGCGGTAAAGCCTTTGCCGTCCGCGCAGATATCAGTGATGAAGCCCAGGTGCTGGCGATGTTTGACAGCCTCGATCGTGAAGGCGAGCCGCTTCGTGCGCTGGTCAATAATGCGGGCATTCTGTTTGAGCAATCCACTATCGAGAACCTCTCCGCTGAGCGCATTAACCGCGTCCTGGCGACCAACGTCACGGGCTACTTTCTCTGCTGCCGGGAAGCGGTAAAACGCATGTCCTTCAGGCATGGCGGCAAGGGCGGGGCGATAGTGAATGTCTCTTCCGCAGCGTCGCGTCTGGGGGCGCCGGGTGAATATGTGGATTATGCCGCGTCCAAGGGGGCGGTGGATTCGCTGACAACCGGGCTATCGCTGGAAGTGGCGGCACAGGGTATTCGCGTCAACTGCGTACGTCCGGGTCTGATTTATACCGATATTCATGCGTCCGGCGGAGAGCCGGGGCGAGTGGATCGCGTGAAATCCTTGCTGCCGATGCAGCGCGGCGGCCAGCCGGAAGAGGTGGCGCAGGCGATTGTCTGGCTGCTGAGCGAGAAGGCGTCGTACGTAACGGGCAGTTTTATTGAGTTGGCTGGCGGGAAATAAGCCCCTCACCCTAACCCTCTCCCCAAAGGGGAGAGGGGATCAATCGTAGCGCCGCCCGGCGTTAAAGTTTCTCGCCGTTGCTGGCAATCACGCCCTTATACCACTCGAAGCTTTTCTTGCGGGAACGCGACATGTCGCCCGTGCCGTCGTCGTGCTTGTTCACGTAGATAAAGCCGTAGCGCTTGCTGTACTGGCCGGTGGTGAACGACACGCAGTCGATGCAGCCCCATGGCGTATATCCCATCAGATCCACGCCGTCGTGCGTCACGGCTTTGATCATCTCTTCCACGTGGGCACGCAGGTAGTCGATGCGATAGTCGTCGTTGATGCTGCCGTCTTCTTCAACCTTGTCGTAGGCGCCGAACCCGTTCTCCACGATAAACAGCGGTTTCTGATAACGCTCGTACAGTTCGCACAGAGAATAGCGCAGGCCTACCGGGTCAATCTGCCAGCCCCAGTCGGACGCCTTCACGTGCGGGTTCGGCACGCTGCCTTCGAAGCCGGAAATCGCATCGCCGGTACCGCCTTCCGCTTTCACCGCGTTGGTCATGTAGTAGCTGAAACCTAAGTAGTCGCAGGTACCTTCACGCAGGATCTGCTCGTCGCCTGCCTCCATTTTGATGGAGAAGCCACGGCGCTCCCACTCGTTCAGCACGTAGGATGGGTAGTAACCACGCAGTTGGACGTCGGTAAAGACATAGCGCTCGCGCATGGATTCCTGGGCGAACATCACGTCTTCCGGTTTGCAGGAGAACGGATAGAGCGCCACCATCGCCAGCATGCAGCCGACTTTCATCTCCGGATTGATGCGGCGCGCGGCTTTCACCGCCAGGGCGCTGGCCACAAACTGGTGGTGCAGGACCTGGTACATGGTCTCTTCCGGATTGTCATGTTCGGTATAGACCACGCCCGAGCAGCAGTAACCGAACAGCGGCGCGCGCCAGTTGCGCTGGTTATTGATTTCGTTGAAGGTCATCCAGTATTTGACCTTGTTTTTGTAGCGCTCAAAAACCACTTCCGCGAAGCGCACAAAGAAATCGACCACTTTACGGTTGGTCCAGCTACCGTACTCCTGCACCAGGTGCAGCGGCATTTCGAAATGAGAGAGGGTGATCACCGGTTCGATGTTGTATTTCAGCAGCTCGTCGAACATGTCGTCGTAAAACTTCAGCCCCTCTTCGTTTGGCTGCGTTTCGTCACCTTTCGGGAAGATGCGCGTCCAGGCGATAGAGGTGCGGAAGCACTTGAAACCCATCTCGGCAAACAGCTTGATGTCTTCTTTATAGTGGTCGTGGAAGTCGATAGCCTCGTGGTTTGGGTAGTATTTACCCGGCACTACTTCCTGGGTGATTTCGCGCGGGACGCCTTGCGCGCCGCCGGTCAATACGTCGCAAATGCTTGGTCCTTTGCCGCCTTTTTTCCAGCCGCCTTCAACCTGGTGAGCCGCAACCGCGCCGCCCCATAAAAAATCTTTTGGTAAGGTTAATTTTTTCATCGCTGCTCTTCTCAATAAATGGCTTATTGGCATCGAGTCTAGCAAAGCGAAATTGAATGTCACGATATAACAATTCACAGTAAATGTGATTTGTTACATCAAAAAAACAGGGTGTTTTATTCTGTGAGTTTCTTCGCCAGTTTACGTCCGAGAGATTCCAGAATATAGATAACGGGAATTTGCGTGGTGATATCGTAGACGCCTGCAATACGCGTCTGAGGAACATGCCAGGAGAGATTAAAGTCCGCCAGTTTTGCGAGACGCGAGTGCTCGTGGCTGGTTATCGAGAGCACCTTGCAGTGATGCAGGCTGAACTGGCTGGCGAAGCGCAGGATCTCCTCGGTCTCGCCCGAGACGGAAAGCACAATCGCCAGCGCATTTTTCGCCATATCATTGGTGACCGGGAAATAAGGATCATCAATATGATTACTGAATTTCCCGATATTAGAAAAGAAGCGTGCGCCATATTTTGCCAGCGAACCCGATGTTCCGGCACCGACAAATATAATTCGCTCTGACGATAAAATAATATCAACCGCCTTATCTAATAACGCATCGAACTCTTCATTATTCACGCTTTTAAAAAAGCTGATAATTTCGCTGGCACCGAAGTTTGCCTGCTGGGGCTCGTTCTGTTCAAGATAAAGCTTAAAGCGCACGCGGAATTCAGAATAGCCTTCGCAGTTAAGCTTGCGGCAAAAGCGCAGGATGGTGGTGGTTGAGACGTCTGCCGCATCCGCCAGCTCGCGGATGGTCATGTACATCACTTTGTCACGATTTTTTATGACATAGTTGTAGACCATCATCTCCAGGTTATTGAGACTGGCAATGGCGGAATGGGAGAACATGCTCACAATGGCTACACTCACTCATCAGACTTTTCTTCAGGGAATAATAACATGCAGCCAAACGACATCACTTTTTTTCAGCGTTTTCAGGACGACATTCTGGCCGGACGTAAAACCATAACTATCCGGGATAAAAGTGAATCCCATTTCAAAACCGGCGATATCCTGCGGGTGGGGCGTTATGAGGATGATGGTTATTTTTGCACCATCGAAGTAACGGGAACGTCAACCGTTACGTTCGATACATTGACGCAAAAACATGCTGAACAGGAGAACATGACCCTGGATGCATTGAAAAACGTGATCTCAGAGATCTACCCCAGGCAGAACCAGTTTTATGTGATTGATTTTAAATGCTTATAATTAAAATCGAAACGCATGTTCGCTGAAATTAAAGTGTAACTGTCTGATTGTAATTTAGAAACGTTATGTTTAACTTTATTTTGGCTAACAGGTGTTCACTGGAATCATTCTCAGTTAGCATAGCTATACGATGAATAATCATCTTTTGTTTTCCCGGAGTTTTGTATGGTGAGTAGACCATTAATCGCACAGGGATATTCGCTGGCTGAGGAAGTAGCCAACAGCATCAGCCACGGCATTGGCCTTGTGTTTGGGATTGTCGGTTTAGTGTTATTGCTGGTGCAGGCGGTGGACGCCAATGCCAGCGCGATGGCCATTACCAGCTACAGCCTTTATGGCGGGAGTATGATCCTGCTGTTCCTGGCCTCGACGCTATATCACGCGATCCCGCATCAGCGGGCCAAGATGTGGCTCAAGAAATTTGACCACTGTGCTATCTATCTTCTGATTGCAGGCACCTACACACCGTTTTTGCTGGTGGGGCTCAACTCACCGCTGTCGCGTGGCCTGATGATTGTTATCTGGAGCCTGGCACTGCTGGGGATCCTGTTTAAGCTGACCATCGCGCACCGGTTTAAGGTGCTGTCACTGGTCACCTATCTGACAATGGGCTGGCTGTCGCTGATTGTGGTGTATCAACTGGCGGTCAAACTGTCGGTAGGGGGCGTGACGCTTCTGGCCTTAGGCGGCGTGGTGTACTCGCTCGGCGTGATTTTCTACGTCTGCAAGCGCATCCCGTACAACCATGCCATCTGGCACGGCTTTGTGCTCGGCGGCAGCGTATGCCACTTTTTGGCGATCTATTTGTACGTGGGGCAGGTGTAGTTTTTAAACCGTGCGGGCGGTTGCCCTCACCCCGGCCTTCTCCCACAGGGAGAGGGAGGGCACCTGGATACGATTACTCTTCTAACGAATACGGCAGCGGCTCGATGCTCAGCGTGTTCGCATCGTCACGCACGCGGAACACGCTGTCGGCTTCCATGTCGTTGTTCATGACGGCCTGTACCAAAAGACGTCCATCATCCAGCTGTACGGCGGCTAACACGGTGCCGGTGCGGCGCCAGTTATCACCCATCTTCAGCTCTAAGTCTTCACCCGCTTCAGGTACACGGCTGGCATGGCCCGCCAGCGTCCACAGCGCTCGTTTGTTTGCCCCGCGGAATTTTGCACGTGCCACCATCTCCTGGCCGGTGTAACAGCCCTTTTTAAAGCTGATGCCCCCCAGCGCCTGCAGGTTTGTTGCCTGAGGAATGAACTGCGCGCTGTTTGCTGCGTCAATCACCGGCAGACCCGCTTCGATGTTCAGCGCCAGCCACTGCTGACTATTGTTGAGCTGCGCTTCGCCGCGCAGCGCTTCAGTCACGCGATCGGCCGTTGCCGCATCCGTGACTAACAGGAAACGCTCCGCAGGGTGTTCAAACCACAGGATGGAGGTCGCGCCTTCGCTGATCACCTGCTTTTCTGCATCCGGCAGTTCGCTGAAGAGATTTTTCAGCGCCGCACGCGCCTGGAAACCGGCCACTCCCAGCAGGACATGTTCGTCGTCCGGGGCGATAGTGACTTTGGAGAAGACCGCGTACTTCTTCAGCTCTTTGAGCTGGGCCTCTTGCAGGCTGCGGCGCTCAATAAAAGCAAAGCCGTCCTGACGGCGGAAGAGGCGCAGGTTGCTCCACATTTTGCCTTTTGGGTCGCAATGCGCGGCCAGCAGGTGCTGGTGTTCGGTCATCTGACTGACGTCGGCGGTCACCTGGCCCTGCAGATATTTTTCGGCGTCGGCACCGCTGAGCGTTGCCAGCGCCCAGTCATCAAGAGAAATAAGCGTCAGCGGCAGACGCGCAGAGGCGGCGGGCTGGCGAGGAGAAAATGGTGTAAATGCCATAACGATATCCTGAATTGCTTAACGCTTTGATAATGCCTAATGGTAAAAGAGCCTGCAGGCAATGCAAGCGCTTTCAACAGACCATTTGTGCCCTAAACCGGTTATGCTTAGCGCTACGCAAAATAATGTAATCCGCTGTCTTTGTAGGGATTATTCTGGAAGCCTGCTCGGCGATCGCAATATTCCAGTAATGAAACGGTCAAAAACACGTTACACTAGCTGGTGTCCCCGTAGAGAAATAAAGAACACTGAACGGGGTACCGACTGTGCCAAACGTAATGCAGGAAACTGAACATGGATATTAACAACAAGGCCCGTATTCACTGGGCGTGCCGTCGCGGCATGCGTGAACTTGATATTTCCATCATGCCTTTCTTCGAATATGAGTATGACAGCTTAAGCGATGATGATAAGCGTCTGTTTGTTCGCCTGCTTGAGTCTGACGATCCGGATTTATTCAACTGGCTGATGAACCACGGCAAACCCGCCGACACCGAGTTGCAACGGATGGTGCAATTAATTCAAACACGGAATCGGGAACGTGGTCCTGTGGCAATCTGATCTTCGCGTCTCGTGGCGCTCGCAGTGGATGTCTTTATTGCTCCACGGCCTGGTTGCGGCCTTTGTTTTACTGATGCCGTGGCCGCTGAGCTATACGCCGCTGTGGCTGCTGTTACTGTCGTTTGTCGTTTTTGACAGCGTACGCAGCCAGCGTCGCATTAATGCCCGTCAGGGAGAGATTAAATTACTGATGGATTCCCGCCTGCGCTGGCAGGGTAAAGAGTGGGATATTCTCGGTATGCCCTGGATGCTCAACTACGGCATGATGTTACGGTTACGCAAGGTGGACGGCGGGCGTTGCCAGCATCTGTGGCTGGCGGCTGACAGTATGGATGCTGCCGAGTGGCGAGACCTGCGCCGGATGCTGTTGCAACAGACGACGCAGGGGTAATGCGCGTTAGCTAAACTTTTCAGCCATTTCGCCCAGAATCTGCTCGCACCAGCTTTGCAGGCGCTCATCGCTGAGATCGTACTGGTTGGTTTCATCCAGCGCGAGTCCTACAAACAATTCGCCGTCGGCGATAATCGGTTTTTTACTGGTGAACTCGTAACCTTCGGTTGGCCAGTAGCCGATAAACGACACGCCTTTCGGCGCCAGCTTGTCATGCAGCATGCCGAGCGCGTCCAGGAACCATTCCCCGTAACCCACCTGATCCCCCATGCCGTACATGGCAATGATTTTGCCGTCGAGGTTGAGCGTATCGAGCTGGTCCCAGATAGCTTCCCAGTCTTCCTGTATCTCGCCGAAATCCCATGTCGGGATGCCGAGGATCAGCACGTCATACTGCTCCATCAGCGTAAGCGCGTCATCTTTCAGGTTATGCAACGTCACCAGTTCCGGGCCAATGATGTCGCGAATTTTCTCTGCCGCCATTTCGGTGTAGCAGGTGCTGGAACCATAGAACAGACCAATATTCATCGCGTAACTATCTCAATACTTGCTTTGACTTTGCGCATAGTGTACCAGAAACCGGTCGCAATCAGGCATAATGGCCTGACTGCAAAATCAAAGGGGCTGATGTGGAAAAGGATCTCGCACTGATCGAACAGTTTCTCGACGCGCTGTGGCTGGAGAAAAATCTGGCCGAGAATACCCTTAGCGCCTACCGTCGCGATCTCACCATGCTGGTGGAATGGCTTGCGCACCGGGGGTTATCCCTTGCGAGCGCGCAGCGTGACGACCTGCAGGCGCTGCTGGGGGAACGTATCGCAGGGGGCTACAAAGCTACCAGTTCCGCGCGTTTGCTCAGCGCCATGCGTCGGCTGTTCCAGCACCTCTACCGTGAGAAGATCCGCGAAGACGATCCCAGCGCGCTGCTGGCATCTCCTAAGCTCCCGCAGCGGCTGCCGAAAGATCTCAGCGAAGCACAAGTTGAGAGATTATTACAGTCACCGGCTGTTGACCTGCCGCTGGAGTTACGCGATAAAGCCATGCTTGAGCTATTGTATGCTACCGGCTTGCGCGTTTCGGAACTGGTTGGTCTGACGATGAGCGACATCAGCCTGCGTCAGGGCGTAGTGCGCGTCATTGGTAAAGGAAATAAGGAAAGGCTGGTTCCGCTGGGTGAAGAGGCGGTTTACTGGCTGGAAACGTACCTGGAGCACGGTCGTCCGTGGCTGCTAAATGGTACTTCTATCGACGTCCTGTTTCCGAGCCAGCGCGCCCAGCAGATGACGCGGCAAACGTTCTGGCATCGCATCAAGCATTACGCCACACTGGCGGGTATCGACAGTGAAAAGCTTTCGCCGCACGTATTGCGTCACGCCTTCGCGACGCATCTGTTAAACCACGGCGCTGATTTACGCGTGGTGCAGATGCTGCTGGGCCACAGCGATCTTTCCACGACGCAAATTTACACCCATGTCGCGACGGAACGCCTGCGGCAGCTACACCAACAGCACCACCCTCGTGCGTGAGTGCCGACGAATTGTAACAGGATCACATATGAAAAAGACTTTCGCGCTGTTCACCCTGCTGGCAGCCTCATTTACCGGTTTCGCCCATGCGGACGACGCCGCCATCAAACAGTCGCTGGCTAAGCTTGGCGTCACCGGTAGCGATATTCAGCCTGCACCGGTTGCCGGCATGAAAACGGTACTCACCAACAGCGGCGTGCTGTACGTCACCGAAGACGGCAAACACATTATTCAGGGGCCAATGTACGACGTGAGCGACGCGCAGCCGGTGAACGTCACCAACCAGCTGCTGATGAAAAACCTGAACGCGCTCGAAAAAGAGATGATCGTCTATAAAGCGGCGCAGGAAAAACACGTCATTACCGTCTTCACCGACATCACCTGCGGCTACTGCCACAAGCTGCATGAAGAGATGAAAGACTACAACGCGCTGGGCATCACCGTGCGTTACCTGGCCTTCCCGCGCGCGGGCGTGCAGAGCCAGCCAGAGCAGGACATGAAGGCGATCTGGTGTGCGAAAGACCGCAACAAAGCGTTTGATGACGCGATGAACGGCAAAGGCGTTAAGCCAGCCTCCTGCGACATTGATATCGCTAACCACTACGCGCTCGGCGTGCAGTTTGGCGTGAGCGGTACGCCTGCGATTGTCCTGAGCAACGGCTATGTCGTTCCGGGCTATCAGGGACCAAAAGAGATGAAAGAGTTCCTCGACGCGCACCAGAAACAGTTTGGTGGTAAATAATCCGCGTGAAAGCCCCAATAAAATTGCGCCGCCGCGAGGCGGTTGAACCCGTTGATTTACCGGACGATCTCCCGGCGCTGCTTAAGCGCCTCTACGCCAGCCGCGGCGTGCGTCGCGCTGAGGATCTTGAACGCAGCGTGAAAGGGATGCTGCCCTGGCAGCAGCTGAGCGGTATCGAAAAAGCCACCGAAATACTCTACAACGCGCTTCGAGAGGGAACGCGGATTGTGGTGGTAGGCGATTTCGACGCCGACGGCGCAACCAGCACCGCGCTGAGCGTGCTCAGCCTGCGCGCGCTGGGCTGCGATAACGTCACCTATCTGGTGCCGAACCGTTTTGAAGACGGCTATGGCCTCAGCCCGGAAGTGGTCGATCAGGCCCACGCCCGCGGTGCGCAGATGATCATGACCGTCGATAACGGGATCTCTTCCCATGCGGGCGTCGATCATGCTCACGCTTTGGGGATCCCGGTGCTGGTCACCGATCACCACCTGCCGGGCGAAACGCTGCCGGATGCGGAAGCGATTATTAACCCCAACCTGCGCGACTGCGATTTCCCATCAAAATCACTTGCAGGCGTGGGCGTAGCGTTTTATCTGATGCTGGCGTTACGTACCCTGCTGCGCGATAAGGGCTGGTTCGAATCCCGCGGTATTGCCGTACCGAACCTGGCCGAATATCTCGATCTGGTGGCGCTGGGCACCGTCGCGGACGTGGTCCCGCTCGATACCAATAACCGTATTTTGACCTGGCAGGGCTTAAGCCGTATCCGGGCAGGCAAGTGCCGTCCAGGGATCAAGGCGCTGCTGGAAATCGCCAACCGCGACCCGCTCAAGCTGGCGGCAAGCGACCTGGGCTTTGCTCTCGGGCCGCGTCTTAACGCAGCCGGAAGGCTGGACGATATGTCCGTCGGCGTGGCGCTGCTGCTGTGCGACAACATCGGTGAAGCGCGCGTGCTGGCCAACGAGCTGGACGCGCTGAACCAGACCCGTAAAGAGATTGAGCAGGGGATGCAGGCCGAAGCGCTGACCCTGTGCGAAAAGCTTGAACGCAGCGGCGATACGCTGCCGGGCGGCCTGGCGATGTACCATCCCGAGTGGCATCAGGGCGTGGTGGGCATTCTGGCGTCGCGTATTAAAGAACGTTTCCACCGGCCGGTGATCGCGTTCGCCCCCGCGGGTGATGGCACGCTGAAAGGCTCTGGCCGCTCAATCCAGGGGCTGCACATGCGCGATGCGCTGGAGCGTCTCGATACGCTGTATCCGGGTCTGATGATCAAGTTCGGCGGCCATGCGATGGCGGCAGGCCTGTCTCTGGAAGAGGCGAAATTCGACGAGTTTCAGCGTCTGTTTGGTGAACTGGTAACCGACTGGATTGATCCGGCCCTGCTGCAGGGGGAAGTGGTGTCCGATGGCGAGCTTTCACCGCTTGAAATGACGATGGACGTGGCGCAAATGCTCCGCGATGCCGGTCCGTGGGGACAGATGTTCCCGGAACCGCTGTTCGACGGGCGTTTCCGCCTGCTGCAGCAGCGCATCGTCGGCGAACGTCATCTGAAAGTGATGGTCGAGCCCGTGGGCGGGGGACCGCTGCTGGACGGCATTGCCTTCAACGTCGATACCTCCATCTGGCCGGACAACGGCGTGCGCGAGGTCGAACTGGCGTACAAACTGGACATCAACGAGTTTCGCGGTAACCGCACCCTGCAGATCATCATCGACAATATCTGGCCAATTTAGCGGCAGTAATCTCTATAAAAAAGGGCGTGGATTCGGTACAATCCCGCTCTTATCACCGCATTTTGACAAGTCCATAAAAGAAAACAGACCATGTTTGAAATTAATCCGGTAAAAAACCGTATTCAGGACCTCACGGAGCGCTCTGACGTTCTTAGGGGGTATCTTTGACTACGATGCCAAGAAAGAGCGTCTTGAAGAAGTAAACGCCGAGCTGGAACAGCCGGACGTCTGGAACGAACCTGAACGCGCACAGGCGCTGGGTAAAGAGCGTTCCTCTCTCGAAGCTATCGTAGATACGCTGGATCAAATGGCCCAGGGGCTGGAAGATGTTTCCGGTTTGCTGGAGCTGGCCGTCGAAGCCGACGACGAAGAAACCTTTAACGAAGCCGTGGCAGAACTCGACGTGCTGGAAGAGAAGCTGGCGCAGCTGGAATTCCGTCGTATGTTCTCCGGCGAATACGACAGCGCTGACTGCTATCTCGATATTCAGGCAGGTTCTGGCGGCACCGAAGCGCAGGACTGGGCCAGCATGCTGACGCGCATGTACCTGCGTTGGGCAGAAGCGCGCGGCTTCAAAACCGAAATTATCGAAGAGTCTGAAGGTGAAGTGGCCGGTATTAAATCCGTGACCATCAAGATTATCGGTGATTACGCCTACGGCTGGCTGCGTACCGAAACCGGCGTTCACCGCCTGGTGCGTAAGAGCCCGTTCGACTCCGGTGGCCGTCGTCATACCTCCTTCAGCTCCGCGTTTGTTTATCCGGAAGTTGATGAAGATATTGATATCGAAATTAACCCGGCGGACCTGCGTATCGACGTTTATCGCGCATCCGGCGCGGGTGGCCAGCACGTTAACCGTACGGAATCAGCGGTGCGTATTACCCACATTCCAACCGGGCTGGTAACACAGTGCCAGAACGACCGTTCCCAGCATAAGAACAAAGACCAGGCCATGAAGCAGATGAAAGCAAAGCTTTATGAGCTGGAGATGCAGAAGAAAAATGCTGAGAAACAGGCGATGGAAGACAACAAGTCCGACATCGGCTGGGGCAGCCAGATCCGTTCTTACGTCCTTGATGACTCCCGCATCAAAGACCTGCGTACCGGGGTTGAAACCCGCAATACGCAGGCGGTGCTGGACGGCAGCCTGGACCAATTTATCGAAGCAAGTTTGAAAGCAGGGTTATGAGGAACCAACATGTCTGAACAACAAGCACAGGGCGCTGACGCGGTAGTCGATCTTAACAACGAACTGAAAACCCGCCGCGAGAAGCTGGCAGCGCTGCGCGAGCAGGGCGTGCCGTTCCCGAACGATTTTCGTCGTGACCACACCTCAGACCAACTGCACGCTGACTTCGACGCTAAAGAGAACGAAGAGCTGGAAGCGCTGAACGTTGAAGTGGCCGTTGCAGGCCGCATGATGACCCGTCGTATCATGGGTAAAGCCTCCTTCGTGACCTTGCAGGACGTGGGCGGCCGTATTCAGCTGTACGTTTCCCGTGACGACCTGCCGGAAGGCATCTACAACGAGCAGTTCAAGAAGTGGGACCTGGGCGATATCCTGGGCGCGAAAGGTAAACTGTTCAAAACCAAGACCGGTGAACTGTCTATCCACTGCACCGAGCTGCGTCTGCTGACCAAAGCCCTGCGCCCGCTGCCGGACAAATTCCACGGCCTGCAGGATCAGGAAGCGCGCTATCGTCAGCGCTACCTGGATCTCATCTCTAACGATGAATCCCGTAAGACCTTCAAAATTCGCTCTCAGATCATGGCCGGTATCCGCCAGTTCATGGTGAACCGCGACTTTATGGAAGTGGAAACCCCAATGATGCAGGTGATCCCTGGCGGCGCGTCTGCGCGTCCGTTCATCACCCATCACAACGCCCTGGACCTGGACATGTACCTGCGTATCGCGCCGGAACTGTACCTGAAGCGTCTGGTGGTCGGTGGTTTCGACCGCGTGTTCGAAATCAACCGTAACTTCCGTAACGAAGGTATCTCCGTTCGTCATAACCCAGAGTTCACCATGATGGAACTCTATATGGCGTATGCGGATTACAAAGATTTGATCGAGCTGACCGAATCCCTGTTCCGCACCCTGGCGCAGGACATTCTGGGTACCACCCAGGTCCCTTACGGTGAAGAAGTCTTCGACTTCGGCAAGCCGTTTGAAAAACTGACCATGCGCGAAGCGATCAAGAAGTACCGTCCGGAAACCAACATGGCGGATCTGGATAACTTCGATTCTGCGAAAGCGATCGCTGAAAGCATCGGTATCAAGGTTGAGAAGAGCTGGGGTCTGGGCCGTATCGTGACCGAGATCTTCGAAGAAGTGGCCGAAGCGCACCTGATTCAGCCGACCTTCATTACCGAGTATCCGGCTGAAGTCTCTCCGCTGGCGCGTCGTAATGACGAGAATCCGGAGATCACCGATCGCTTCGAATTCTTCATCGGCGGCCGCGAAATCGGCAACGGCTTTAGCGAGCTGAACGATGCGGAAGACCAGGCTCAGCGCTTCCAGGATCAGGTTGACGCGAAAGCGGCAGGCGACGACGAAGCGATGTTCTTCGACGAAGACTACGTGACCGCGCTGGAACACGGTCTACCACCAACGGCGGGTCTGGGGATTGGTATCGACCGTATGGTGATGCTGTTCACCAACAGCCACACCATCCGCGACGTGATCCTGTTCCCGGCGATGCGCCCGGTGAAATAAGGCGTTAAGATGTAAAAAAAGCCCCGAAAGGGGCTTTTTTATTGCGCCGCGAAGGCTTTGAGTTTTTCGCGGGCGGTCGTCGCTTCCATGACCATCCACGGGCTAAACGCCCAGGGCGTCGCGTCCAGCGCGCGGAATAGCGCGTCCAGTTCAACCCACTGATAGTCCATCACTTCATCTTCGTTTATCGTCACGTCATTGGTGATGCGGGCGGCGAATACCGGGCAAATTTCGTTTTCCACGATCCCGGACGGGTCGGTTTCCCGATAGCGAAATTCAGGGGCGACGGCGGTGATATCGGACAGCTCAGCGCCTACTTCAAAGCGGCAGCGGCGAATTATCGCCTGTATCGTCTCTTCGCCGGACTGCGGGTGGCCGCAGACGGAGTTGGTCCAGACGCCGGGCCAGGCTTTTTTGCTTAAGGCGCGCCGGGTGATCAGACATTCGCCGTTTGCGTTAAAAAGCCAGGAGGAGAAAGCCAGATGCAGCGGGGTATGTAAGGTGTGCGCGGCATATTTTTCCTGAGTGCCAATCACCATTCCCTGGTCGTTTACCAAAATAACGTGTTCTTGAATACTCATTCATGCTCCAGTGCCAAAATGCCGAGTGGTTCAGCACCATCAGCCGGATCATTATACTGCATTCTTATACGAACGGTTTGGCGCGTAGAGCGGAAAAGGGCATGACCCATATTCGTTTTGGCTGTTATCATAGTGCGCCATTCACGCTGACCGAGGATCTGTTTTGTTTGCAGGAAGCCTGACGAGAAACCCCATCACCGCCATTTTTTGCCTGACGATGACGCTATTGCTGGCGGGCTGTTCAGGGAGCAAATCTTCGGATATGGGCAGCTATTCCGGTTCGGTCTATACCGTTAAGCGCGGGGATACGCTGTACCGGATTTCGCGTGCAACGGGAACCAGCGTGAAGGATCTGGCGCGTCTGAATAATCTCTCACCACCCTACACCATCGAGGTGGGGCAGAAGCTGAAGGTTAGCGGCGGATCGTCCTCGGGTAAAAAATCCTCTTCGAAAGGCAAAGCCGCCAAAGTGACGCCGTCCTATCAGGTGCCTCAATCATCCTGGCCGCCGGTCGGTCAGCGCTGCTGGATCTGGCCTGCCAGCGGTAAAGTGGTCGCCCCTTACTCGCTCTCTGAAGGTGGCAATAAGGGTATTGATATCGCGGCTGCACGCGGTACGCCGGTTTATGCCTCCGGAGCCGGGAAGGTGGTTTACGTCGGCAACCAGCTGCGCGGCTACGGTAACCTGATCATGATTAAGCATGGTGAAGACTACATCACGGCCTATGCGCACAACGACACGATGCTGGTCAACAACGGGCAGAACGTCAAAGCCGGGCAGAAGATTGCCACCATGGGCAGCACCGGTACGGATTCGGTGAAGCTGCATTTCCAGATTCGCTATAAGGCGACGGCCATCGATCCGCAGCGTTATCTGCCTGCGCCCGGCAGCAAACCGAAGTGCTAATTGATTATTTAATCGCCGGTTAGTTGTGAAGAGGCTTGTATGAAGGTGCGTAAGGTCTATAATGCCATACGCACCTCAAAGCGGGCGTAGTTCAATGGTAGAACGAGAGCTTCCCAAGCTCTATACGAGGGTTCGATTCCCTTCGCCCGCTCCAGAACACATCTTAAAATATTCTAACTTGCTGAATTAAAAACAGTAATGCGGTAGAGCTCTTTACGGAGTTACTTGCTGTATCCCTCTCATGGCAATACAGACAACTGATTCAGCCAATAGAATGAAACTACCGGCCCTGCTATCGCCTATATTTCAGCGCAACAGTGTCAACTATTACTGTCTTAGGTTCAGTCATCAGGGAGATGCACTTTTGTCTTGTTTTCCTCAGTCCGTGGTGTTGCTGCTTGTTTTTTGTTCCTGACTGCGGTGATTTGGTTATGCAGTATTCCATCGATAACCATTAGCAGTCAATGCAATCTGGAATCCATTCCACCAGAAGCATTAGAAAGTATCCGCGTCACTTCTCATTTCTCTAAACTCTGGTGCACTGAGCCAGACGAATCTTGCAATTTGCTATATGTCATATTTTAGTATTTAGGAATTATCAGTTACGACATTCTGATAATTCCTTTTTGAATCGATTCTAAATAGGTAGTTTTTGTATTTTTACTTTACATATCATAATTCATTATCTTCAAATAATGCCAATGAGTATACCCACGATGGCATTGCATTGATCTTTTTTTCATATGAATAATTTGTGTTAGAGCATTCATTTTTAATATTGTATCTGAAACTAGGTAGTGCTGAATTAATTAAATATTTATCTATAAGAGATGATACGCAAAAGTAAGGTTGATTATTCGCTTCCTGAACGAGTTGTTTTAAATTAGCATTGTTTCCTGCAGCTACAAATACAGGGACATCTCCGTAATCGGTCGGATTTATATCCCATTTAAATACAAAGTCATTGTCGTGATCGCCTGTTTTGCTGAAAAGATTAGTTGGGAGAACACTCTTATTCATAAAGAATTTATTTAAGGCTGGTTTGTGATCGCCATAAATCACAACAACAGCCTCAGGATCTATCTCTCGTACTTCTTTGTAGAACTCAACGAAGCGATCAATTGCTTGTTTTAATTCGTATGTATATACATACTCTCCCGAGTCATTCTCATGAGGATAGGGGCCATGTGTAGACATAGTTATTAAATTCATGAAAATATTTTTTTTGTCGGCTTTTTTTAACTGATCGATTGCTGACTTATAAAGAAGGTAATCATCGGGTTGCCATTGCCATTTTTTTTTGGTTGCGACAATTTGATCGGGTAGGCTTATATTAGACATTTCATAAAGCCCATCAAATTTTTCAAAACCAAATTTTTGATAAACAATATCTCTATGCCAAAATTCTTTTAAATAATTATGTGCTGCATAAGTAATAAAACCTTTTGTTTTTAAAGCGCTTGCAATGGTGTCAGAATGCGATTTGAATTGTGAGGAATATTCTTGATAAATTATACCCGATAAGACCCTTGAATTACTTGGTAGCCCTGTCAGCATTTCAAATTCAACATTTGCAGTACCTCCGCCATAAACTGGAGACGTCGCTCGAAAAGTAACAAAGCCTTCATTTAATATTGGGGCGATAAGTTCTTTGAAATTTGCATTGTCATACCAGCATGACTCACATAGTACATAAATGATAGTTTTATGTTTCGGTAATTCCGTACTTCCCGTTCGTTTTTCAAGATCGTACATCTCTTTATTATTTTCGTTAGCCAAAGGTGCAGATTTTCGTGAGCTTGTCATTACAATATGCATTGCCATTCCATTGTCCTGGAGGTTTTCAGGCCAATTCCATGACTTATAAATCACATTCATTTCTTTAGCTAATAATATCATTTTGCGGGAGAGAAGACTGTCCTCTCCAAAAAGAGAACTGAAATGAGTATAGAATGAGAAAGGTAATATAATCATAAAGCTAATGGCAAGTGATGCTTTATTTTTCTTTGTTGTGTAAAATGCTCTGCTGATAAAAAATAAAATCACAAAAAATAATATTGCAAGGAAAAGACAAAATACTGGCCACGGTGTAAGATAATGATTTGCAATAGATATGTTAGAACGGGAAAATAAGTCATTCCAGGATAACACTTCACCTGTGAGTGATAATTTTATGTCGCTTATATATTCTAATAATTTAAACGCTATTAAGACTGTATAGGCTGAAATTAATGATGGTATTTTTATCAACCGAAGTGAAATATAGGATAAAGGTAAAGGGCTTGCAAGCCATAAATAGTGTATTGTTAAATATAAATGGTTTGGTAGTGGTGCTGGATTTTTAATCCCCACGAAAGCTATTATAAAAAAAAGAACGATGAATGTGAAATCCATTAATGAGGATTTTATTTTTCTGGAATGATTAATTGAGATGAGAGGCTTAGTCTTGAAGAGCAAGTTCATTTTTTGAACCTTAGGATTAATGATCTAGAGTAGATCATGTAATTATAAAGCCTGTAAAAGGCTATCTCAATAGGTAAGTAATGCCAACACTTAAACAGTAGTATATGCCACTCAATGATATGTAAACCATTGAGCAATCTCTGCGCGAAACGGCAACTGATAACCTACCGAGTTAGCCCCTAAGTAGAGTTATGATGCCAACTCCTTAACCACTATACTTATAATAAGATAGATTGCGTGCACTAATTATGCGCCAGCAAAGAAGGCTGCATTATGCAGCCTTTTAAAATTCACCCTTTCGGGAACACCCACACATGCTTCTCAGGCAGCGAAAGATGGCAGTGCTGCGGATCCCGAACCTCATGCCCATACGCACGAATGACAAAATCATCCCCCACGGTGCGGAACAGGTACTCCCAGCGGTCGCCGAGGTACATGCTGGTGAGCAGCGGCAGCTCAAGCTGATTTTCCCCTGGCCCCTCGACCACCGCCACGCGCTCGACGCGGATCACCGCCGTGGCTTCTTCACCGCTCTGCACCCCTTCACCGGCCTGGCCCCACAGCACCCAGCCTTTGCCTTCGATACGCGCTTTGCCTTCGCGCACTTCGGTAACCTTGCCGTGCAGGCGGTTGTTGCTGCCCATAAACTCAGCGGTAAACAGCGTTTTTGGCGAGCCGTACATCTCCTGCGGCGTGCCCTGTTGCTCAATTTTGCCGTTGTTGAGCAGCAGGATGCGGTCGGAAATCGACATCGCTTCGTTCTGGTCGTGCGTCACCATCAGCGCCGATAGCCCGAGCTTGATAATCAGCTCGCGCAGGAACACGCGGGCCTCTTCGCGCAGCTTGGCGTCGAGGTTAGAGAGCGGTTCGTCCAGCAAAATCACCGGCGGGTTGTAAACCAGCGCCCGGCCAATCGCCACGCGCTGCTGCTGCCCGCCGGAGAGCTGGTGCGGGTGACGTTTGCCAAGATGGCCCAGACCCAACTGGTCCAGCACGTCCTGCACGCGCTGCTGGATCTCTTTGGCCGGGACTTTGCGCAGCTTGAGCGGATAGGCCACGTTCTCAAACACGGTCTTGTGCGGCCACAGGGCATAGGACTGGAACACCAGCCCCAGGTTACGCTCTTCCGCCGGGACCTCGCTGCGCGGCGTGCCGTCGTAAACTTTATTGTTGCCAATGACAATCGACCCCTGCGTCGGTTTTTCCAGACCCGCGACGGCGCGCAGCAGGGTGGTTTTACCGCTGCCGGAGGGGCCTAACAGGGAGACCACTTCGCCGCGCTTCAGGTTCATGGAGACACCTTTTAAAACAGGATTGTCGCCGTAGGTTAAGTGCAGATCGTCAACCGCTAATTCAATCATGTATTTTCACTCCGAAACGAAGGGCAATGCCCAGACCTACCACGACCAGCAGGATGTTAATGAAAGAGAGCGCCGCCACGATATCGATGGCACCCGCGGCCCAGAGGGAAACCAGCATCGAGCCGATGGTCTCCGTGCCGGGTGAAAGCAGGTACACACCCGTTGAATATTCGCGCTCAAAGATCAGGAACATCAGCAGCCACGAACCGATAAGACCGTAGCGGGAGAGCGGGATGGTGACGTGGCGGGTGATCTGCCCGCGCGTCGCCCCGGTGCTGCGCGCCGCTTCCTCAAGCTCCGGCCCCACCTGCAGCAGCGTGGAAGAGATAAGCCTCAGCCCGTAAGCCATCCACACCACGGTATAGGCCAGCCAGACGCTGAAAATGGTGCTGCGCAGCGAACGCAGCCAGACGATGACGTTTTCACGCATCCAGTCGGTCCAGGCGAACCCGGAAAGCCAGCCGGATTTCAGCGAGTTATCCAGCCACATCGGCAGGAACAGGAACACCCACAGGAACGCCAGACCCGCCAGCAGGCCAGGCACGGCGCGCGGCACCAGCACGCTGTAGTCCAGAAAACGCGTGGTGTTGTCCGGCTTGCGGTGCATGGCAATGCCGACAAACAGGTAGCACACCACGGCCAGCGCGCCGCCAATGACGCCAATCGCCATGGAGTTGACGATGGCGCGCAGCAGGTTGGGCTGCGCCCAGATGGTGCGGAAGGTGTTCAGAGAAAGCTCGTCCCACAGCGAAACGCCCACGCCCCAGTTGGAGATAAACGCGCGCAATACCACGCCGAGCAGCGGAACGCCGATGGTGACGGTGAGCCAGAAGGCAATCACTCCGCCAGCCACCCAGCGCCATTTACCCAGCGGCAGCGCGCGGGCCTGCGAAGCCTTACCCTTCATGGTGACGAAGCGGTTGGCGGTGCGCATCAGGCGACGCTGGAGCATCACCAGCGGGATGGTGATGCAGATCAGCACCACGGCAACCGCCGCCATCAGGTTATAGGATGGGGTGCCCATCTTGTTCGTCAGCTTATAGAGATAGGTCGCCAGCACCATGTTGCCTTCCGGGTCGCCGAGGACCAGCATCAGGCCGAACACTTCCAGCCCGAGGAAGAACAGCAGCACGGTGGCGTACAGAATGGACGGGCGCACCATCGGCAGGCTGACGGAGGTCATCACCTGCCAGGGCGACGCGCCCGCGGTGCGCGCGGCTTCTTCCACATCGGAGCCCACGCTGCGCAGCGCTGACGAGATATACAGATAGGCGTGCGGGACGTGCGTCAGGCCGGCGATGACCACAATGCTCGACATGTCGTAGATATTCCACGGCACAAAGCCAATCAGCGCCTGAGCCCACTGGGAGAGAAAGCCCACCGGACCGGCGGCCACCACGTAGCCGAAGCCCAGCACCATCGGTGAAACGAAAATCGGGACCAGGATAAGCGGCTCAATCAACCGGCGGCCGGGCAGGTCGGTACGCACCATCAGAAACGCCAGAACGCCGCCCAGCGGAATGGAGATAAAGACCAGCCCGAAAGCAAGAATAAAGCCGCTTTTCAGGGCCTTATAAAAATCAGGGTCGGTGAAAATAAACTCAAATGATTCAAAGCTCCACTCTTTTGACGGCGAAAAGAACGGGGCGGACAGGAAGCTCTGGATCACGATAAACGACAGCGGCGTATAGATAACCAGGGCGGTTATCAGCACGACGATGCCTCGCGGCAGGCTTTGCCACTTTCTGCGTAATGTATTCATGGGGTATCCCTGGTGTTGCAGCCCAGAAAAACGAACTCAGTCGATAAGGGAGCGCGGCGGCCTGCGCCGCGCTCAGACGCTTATTTACCGGCGGCGGTACGCCACTCTTTGATGTACTCCAGGCGTTTTTTCGGCTGCAGGTATTCCAGCAGCGTTTCATCAACCGGAATTGGCTTCAGCGCGTTGCCGAGGATTTTGGTCAGGCCGTCGATATCATTTTTCCCTTCGATATCGTTACGAATGGAGGGAATATCCGCCTGACTGGCCAGAATGTTTTGCCCTTGTTCAGACAGCACATAGTCCAGCCACAGTTTCGCGGCGTTGCTGTTTTGCGATTGCTGGCTGATGAACGACACGCGCGACAGCACCAGGGTGTAATCTTTTGGATAGGAAATGCCGAGAGAAGGATCGTTCTTTGCGCGCGCTTCCGCGTAGGAACCGAGGATGTTGAAGCCGATCAGGTTTTCACCGGAGGAGACGCGCTCCATCATGGTGCCGGTAGACGACTGCACCGATAAGCCACCTTTGGCGACGTCGGCCAGGGTTTTGAAGTAATTAGGATCGGCGTTGTGATCCTGAACCGAGAGCATAAAGCCCAGGCCCGATTTTTCGATGTCGTAGGTGGTGACTTTGCCCTTGAATTTGTCCGTCTGGCTGGCAATCAGCTTCGCCAGCGCGGCGTGAGAATCCGGCACGTCGCCGGCCGGGATCAGGCGCTTGTTGTAGATAAAGACCACCGGCTCATAGGTGGTGCCGTAGGCCTTATCTTTCCAGACCGCCCATTTCGGCAGCTGGCTTTGCTCCGGCGATTTATACTCCATGGCGTAGTCGGTGGCGAGCTTCAGGCCGGTGTCCATAGAGGAGCTCCAGACCACGTCGCCGCTCACGCCGCCGGAGGCCTGTTCGCTGATGAAACGGTTATACAGCTCGGTGCTGTTCATGTCGTTGTATTCGACTTTAATGCCCGGGTAGGTTTTTTCGAAGCCCTGGATCAGCGGCCCGGCGGCCTTGATGTCGGTGGTGGAGTAAATAACAACCTTGCCCTCTTTCGTTGCGGCATCAACCACTTTTTGATACTCAGCAGGATAGCCCTGCGGCAGTGCAGACAGTGCAGAAGCAGAGAACAGTACAGTAGCGGTAAGCAGAGAAATTCGGAACGTGTTCGACATTATAGTTAACCTTTTAGTTACATTTGAGGAACTAATTGTCAACATAGCGTATCGGGTTCCACCTACAAGAGGGTGAAGCAAGCAATGATTCCGAAGTGTGATTGTCGCCGTCGTTTCAGCAATTAACACCATAAAATCCGCGAACGTTAGCCTCCGAACGGTTCTGGATTACGGTTTATCGGGCGCTTTGCGGTATAACCTTCGCGGATGACCAATATTGCCATACAGCATTTCGATGCTGATTAACCCGCTCTCCACGCAGTATTCAAGGTAGCGACGCCCCGTGGTTTTGCTGATCCCCACGTTTTCCACCACCTCTTCAACCGACATCGCATCGTCGGGATGCTCGGCGAACAGGCGTTTAATCCGTTCCAGCGTTTGGGGTTCAATGCCCTTCGTCGACGGCGTAATGGAGGCTTCCGAGGCGGGCAGATTAAACAGGCGATCCAGCGCATGCTGATCGACCACCTTCACCTGCTGCACGGTGTGGATAAAACGCATAAACCGCTCCAGCGAGGCGTGCAGGCGCTGGAAAAAGACGGGCTTAATCAGGTAGTCAAACGCGCCGCTGCGCATGGCGTGGCTGCAGGTCTGCATATCGCTGGCGGCGGTGATGAAAATCACCGAACACTCATAGCTTTTCAGCAGCGGGTTATCGATGAGCTCCACGCCTTTACCGTCCGGGAGATAGTTGTCCAGCAGGATCAGCCGCGGCTGATGCTGACGAATCAGCCTGCACGCCTGCTCAATCGACGCGGCGATGCCCACCACGCGCAGATGGAAATTCTGCTCGATATACTCGCGATGCAGCTCCGCCAGGTGCGGCTCATCTTCAACTATCACAACGTCAAGTGGTCGGGTCATGCTGTTGCCCATTCGGAATAAACACAGAAAAAATAGTGCCCTGCGGCGTGTTGTCGGCAATCTCAATACTGCCGCCGGCCTTGTCGATATATCCTGCCACCAGGAACAGGCCAATACCGTGCTCGGTGCCCACAATGTCGTTTTCGCTGTCCGGCTTGCTGCTGAACCCCTGGCGGAAAATGTGCGGCTTCATCGCATCCTCCACCCCGCAGCCCCGGTCGGCCACCTCGATCAGCAGCTCCTGGTTACGGTCAGAAATGTAGAGTTCTACCGGCGCGTGGACCGGGGCGTTGAGTGTCGCCTCCACGGCGTTATCCAGCAGGTTACCAATAATGGACATCAGCTCCGTTTCACTCAGCGTGGCAGGCATGCGGATGAGCTGGCAGGCGGGGTCAAACAGCAGCTCGATGCCTTTTTCGCGCGCGCTGACGTATTTTCCTAACAGCAGCCCACACAGCGCGGGAGAGGAAAAACGGGCTGAGACAAAGTCCAGCACGCGCTGCGCGCCCTCTGACTGCACCTGAATGTAACGGATGGCCTCGTCATAGTGTTTCATCTGCAGTAGCCCGACCAGAGTGGCGGTCCAGTTCAGCTGTTCGTGGCGCATAATGCGCAGGTTATCCGCATAGCGTTTGATCTGGCTGAGCTGGCTGCTTAGGGTATTAATGTCATTTTTGTCGCGAAAGCTGTATACCCAACCGCTTTCAACGCCCGGTTCGACCTCAATGGCTACCCGGTTGACGATCACCTCGCGCTGGTTCAGCACCGCAATCTGGTCATGGCTCCCGCTGCTCACCGAGGCGTAGCGCTGGGATAAAAATCCCGGCGCCGTCTGCAGAATGTCCTCCAGCGGTTTACCGATAAGTTCTTTCTCATTTTGCCGAATATCCAGCATTTCGCGTGCCGCGCGGTTAATTAAAATCAGCTGCTTCTCGCTATTAACGGCAAATACGCCTTCGTACATGGCTTCTAATAGGGCGCGCTGCTGCAAAACCAGCTGAGCGATATCTTTCGGCTCCAGCCGGAACATCTGTTTTTTTAAATTGCGGGTAAACAGCCAGGAGAAAATAAACAGCAGCAGCAGAAGCGCAGCGCCGTATAGCCCGGACTGCCAGAGAATGCGGGCGTTAATATTGGCAATATACGACGTCAGATAGCCGACCGAGACAATGCCAATCACCTGATGCTGCGCGTTGAAGATGGGCGCTTTACTGCGTAGCGACACGCCAATCCCGCCCTGACGCACGGAAATAATGGTTTTGCCCTTTAATACCTCCGCATTATCCCCGCCGATCATCGGTAAATTAATCCGCTCCGGGGATTCCGAATGATAGAGGTGCTGCTCCTCGGTATCGCCAATCACAATGTAGCTGGCATCGCTTTCAGCGCGCAGCGGCTGAATTAAGCGGGCTATTCCCGGAATATCCCTGGCCGCTACCATTGCCGCCAGACCCGGCATCAGCGCGATCTGGCTGGCCTGAACCCGGGCGCGCTGGCCGAGATCGTGGTGGAGCTGACGGTCAATAAAATGAAACAGGATTGTTCCCAGCAGAACTAACAGCAGGCAGGAGAAGCACACCAGCGCTAAAAACAGTTTTACCTGAAAAGAGAGTCTGCGTTTCATTCAACCTGCGGAAGTTATGTAAAAGTGACATTTGCCGAGCCTGACATGGGCCAATAGCGGACGCAATCTGGCGAGAAAAGAGTTGTGACCTGGCTTTTCGTTTTCGGCGTTATACCCTAAATAATTCGAGTTGCGGGAAGGCGGCAAGGGAACGAATCCCCGGGAGCGTACATAAGTACGTGACTGGGGTGAGTGAGTGCAGCCAACGCACCTGCAGCTTGAAGTATGACGGGTATATAGCCATCAGGATCCCGTAAGGCTATGCTTCATTCAGCACGATAATAATTACAGAGGCAATGTCATGGATAAAGAACTACTGGATGCAGGTTACCGGGCCTATACCGGCGAGAAAATTGACGTTTACTTCAATACCGGGATCTGCAAACACTCAGGTAACTGCGTGCGTGGGAGCGCAAAGCTGTTTAATCTGAAACGTAAGCCGTGGATCATTCCCGATGAAGTGGACGTTGAAACGGTTGTACGCGTGATTGATACCTGCCCGAGCGGTGCGCTGAAGTATCGCCAAAAATAAGCGAGGAACCATGGATATTCTGGAAGGCCATAACAAGTTTTACGTGAATGATGCGAACGGCAATCAGGTCGCGGAGATTGTCTTCGTACCGACCGGCGAGCATCTGAGCATTATCGAGCACACCGACGTGGATGAGAGCCTGAAAGGGAAGGGCGTCGGTAAACAGCTGGTAGCGAAAGTGGTGGAGAAGATGCGCGGTGAGAATCGCAAAATTATTCCGCTGTGCCCGTTCGCGAAGCATGAGTTTGATAAAACGCGGGAATATGACGATATTCGGGCGTAAATAACACCGGCGATGGCCGGTGTTTTTTTATCTTACCTGCTCAAACAGCAATACCATCGCGATCAGCACCATTATCCCTCCCGATGCCATACTTACCAGACGCGCCGCCTGTGGCCGGGTCGCCAGTACCGCTTTCGAACCATACCCCACCAGCAGATAGACCAGCGTACAGGTGATAAGGTGCATCACGCCAAGCGCGGACATCTGCTTCGCTATCGACCAGCTTCCGGTCGGGTCGGTGAACTGCGGAAGCAGCGCCAGGAAAAGTAAAAAAACTTTCGGGTTAAGACCGCTAATGCAGAGCCCTTTCACCGCCCACTGCCTCCAGTTTCCCCCATGATGGGTGGCCTTTTCCGGTGCGGCAGGGTGACGCAACAGTCCGATGCCAAGCCACAGGAGATACGCGGCCCCCGCGACGGTCAGCCCGGTTAACGCCATCGGGTGTTGAGCAATCACTACGCCCACGCCAGCCACCACAATCAGCGTGGCTATCAGATGCCCGGACATTAGCCCCATCACCGCCGGTACCACGCGTCGCCCGTTAATCCCGGCGCTAATGGCGTAGGCCCAGTCGGCGCCTGGCGTCATGATAAGCAGAAAAGAAACCACCCAAAAGCCGGCCACAATACTCATTTCCATCGTCCTGAAGACTCCCGCAGTGCGTCAAAGGTTGAGAAAAAGAATATCGCTAACCCTGCGAAATAGGCTTTCAATGTTATGCTCATAACACCGTGAAATTGAGAAAATCTTCCACATGGATAGCATCGATCGAAAAATTCTTGCTGAGCTACAGTCTGATGGCCGCTTATCCCTTACCGAGCTGGCGGAAAGAGTGAATCTGAGCCTCTCGCCGTGCCATCGCCGCGTGCGGGCGCTGGAGCAAAGCGGGGCGATAACGGGATACCGTGCCAGCCTCGACCCCGCCAAAATGGGATTCAACTTCCTGGCGATAGTGTTTGCGACGCTGAAGGAGGGTGACCGTAAGGCGGTTAGCGCGTTTGAAGCGGCGGTGGAGGAAATTCCGCAGATCGTGCTGGCCCAGCGCCTGTTTGGCGATCCAGATTATCTGATGCACGTCGTGACCCGCGACCTGCCCGCTTTCCAGAAGCTCTACGACGAGAAGCTCTCCGCCATGCCCGGCGTGCAGCATCTTCGCTCTACGCTTGTCATGAAAACGGTGGTGCAGGACAGGCCTTTTCCGCTGTAAGCAGCAGGCCAGGACTGAAAGGCCTGCCCGGCAGAGCGCTGGGCAGGAAAGGAAATTAGCCGACAAACATCACCGACACGCACAGCACGCCGACGATCAGCGTCAGCAGGTTGCCAATGGAGCGGTACTGTTTCAGGGAGGGGATCAGATACGTCGACAGCGTCGGCATGATAAACAGGATCATGGCGATAAGCGGGCCGCTGATGGCGTAAATCATCGAAATGGCGTTCGGGTTAATGCAGCAGACGGCAAAGGTGATTAACGACACTCCCATAATGGAAATCGCGCGGTTAAAGGCGCGGCTCTTTTTCACCCCCACCTGGTTCAGCGACGACTTCACGATCTCCGTCGCCCCTTCAATCACCCCAAAATAGGTGCCGAGAAACGATTTCGACATCGCAATAATCGCCACGATAATCCCGGAAATGCCCAGCCACGCCGGAGAAGAAGGCATCATCGACAGCGCGGACAGGATCGTTACCCCTTGCTCTTTGGCGGCCACAATGTACGACGGCGGAATTGAGAGCAGGCAGCTGAAGACAAAAAACAGCACGCTCAGGCAGATGATCAGGTACGCCACCTTCATGATTTTCTTGCATTTATCCATGGCACCGTCGGCAAACTTCTCGCGGCGATCAACGGCAAACGTTGAGATAATCGGGGTATGGCTGAAAGCAAATACCATCACCGGAATCGAAATCCACACCTGGTGCAGCGTATGGCGATCGACGGCCATCTGGCTGGTCAGCAGCGAGGGTTGCCAGCTGCCGATCAGGTAGAGCGAGACAAACAGAAAATAGGCAATCAGCGGAAACACCAGGAAGCCCATCACTTTTATCGTGATATGGCGACCCATCAGGAAGATCAGATTCAGGACCAGCACCACGCCCAGGCTGACCAGCACGCGAACGGCGGTATCCACCGTCAGGTGTTTCGCCAGCTGCTCCGTGAGCGAGTTGGTGATGGCCACCGCATAAATCTGCACCACCACAAAGAAGGCGATGAAATAGAGCGTGGTGATCAGGTTGCCAATCTTCCTGCCGTAGTAGTGCGAGACGGCGCCGGTGATCCCTTCGTTGCCTTTTGTTTTTGACGACAGGATAAATTGCGCCAGAGCTCTGTGCGGCCAGTAGGTTAAGGGGTAGGCCACGAGGGCGGTAATAAACAGGACGATTGCGCCTGCGGAGCCCAGCTGAATGGGCAAGAACAGCGTTCCTGCGCCCACGGCCGTGCCATAGAGAGCGAAACTCCAGAGAGTCTCATCTTTTGACCAAATTTTCGACATTAGAGCAACGTATCAACTATCAAACCATCGGAATGGCGTGCAATTTACCATAGTTATGCCTAAAGAGCGCAGTTGCTTCGACGGAGTTTGGCCGGAACGGGCGTCCGGCCAGAGGCGGTTTAGCCTGCCAGGGCGCGCCGTTGCTGGCGACGCTTAAGAAATTTCTCGCGCAGGCTATCGTACGCCCAGTTATAGAACA
The DNA here is from genome assembly GCF_049237205.1 of Enterobacter cloacae complex sp. SHL009. Taxonomy (NCBI): domain Bacteria; kingdom Pseudomonadati; phylum Pseudomonadota; class Gammaproteobacteria; order Enterobacterales; family Enterobacteriaceae; genus Enterobacter; species Enterobacter cloacae complex sp. SHL009. The sequence continues at coordinate 290,192 of NZ_JBMKIW010000003.1, read as the reverse complement.
TGGTGTACGGCAGGAAGAACAGGAAGAAACCTATTTCCAGCGTGAATGCCTGAAGCAGGGTAACGCCCAGCACGGCGGCGACAATCGACACGCCAATCACAATAAACCCGCATTCGAACCCCAGCGCATGCAGCGCACGGACTTTTGCGGTACGTTTGACGCGCTGAACGGGCCAGAAACGGTCGAAGCCAAAGTTATAAATAATGTTCCACAGCATGGCGGTGGTGGCCAGAATAATGGTCAATCCCCCCATCTCCACCACGGAACGCTGCATTAGCCACGCCGCCGTAGGGGCGAGGATCGCCGTAGCAATCCCTTCGAAACAGACAGCATGAAAGATCCGCTCCGGCAGCTTACGTTGGAGTGCATCCTGATGTTGCATAGTCATAGACCTCATTAATTCGCCGGTATGGGCGTTGATGCAGCCTATTTTTATCGCTATAGCTGATATATTAAAGATAGTATCCATCGCTAAAGTAGATAGGTTATGCGCTATTCACCCGAAGCCCTTACCGCGTTTGTCGAGACCGTTGCGGCGGGCTCTTTTTCTGCTGCTGCACGCCGGCTGCGTAAAAGCCAGTCGACGATCAGCACGTCCATTGCCAATCTTGAAGCCGATCTCGGTTTCGAGCTGTTTGACCGCTCGGCGCGTCAGCCGGTGTTAACGGTCCAGGGAGAACAGGTGCTGGGCTACGTGCAGGCTATCCTGGCCGCCAGCACGCGGCTGGACGAGCTGGCGGTGTCGCTAACGGCGCAAACGGAGGCGCGTCTGACGTTTGTCCTTTCCGATACCCTCAATCCGGACGTGCTGGAAGATATGATGAAACAGTTTGACGCGCGTTTTCCCCATACGGAATTCGAATGTCTGATTGGCGAGGAAGAGGACGTGATCGATCTGCTGCAAAAGGAGCGCGCGCAGATTGGCCTGACGGAAGCGCGCGACGGTTACCCTACGGATATTGGCGTCACCCGGTTGCCGATGCAGACCCGCATGGCGATCTACGTCGCGACCACGCATCCGCTGGCCGGACAACATGACGTTCAGCATGACGAGCTGCACGGCTGGCGCGAGCTGCGGCTCAGCACCTATCTTGAGCGCGAGGCTGAGATCGCGCGCGGGCCCGTCTGGTCAGCGCCGAATTACCTGTTACTCTTGAGTATGGCGGTACAGGGATTTGGCTGGTGCGTGCTGCCGTGTGCGCTGGTGGATGAATTTGCCGCTGCGAAATCCCTGGTACAGCTCAATGTTCCCGGCTGGCCGCGGGCGATCGGCATCGATCTGCTGTGGAATAAACGATCCCCTCCCGGCGTTGCCGGAAGCTGGCTACGGCAGTATCTGCAGGATGCGCGCTGATCCTTGTGATTAAACTCACTATTTTTAAACAATTAAGATAATTGCCAGTAACAATCCTCTACTATCGTCATGTCATTTAACACAGAGGTCGTGATGAAAGATGTCGTTATAGTGGGTGCGTTGCGTACAGCTATCGGCTGTTTTCAGGGATCGCTCGCGCGTCACTCGGCGGTTGAGCTGGGTAGCGTGGTGGTAAAAGCGCTGGTGGAACGTAGCGGGATCGCAGCACATGAAGTTGATGAGGTGATTCTGGGCCAGGTCCTCACGGCCGGTGCCGGGCAAAACCCTGCGCGTCAGGCGGCGCTGAAGGGCGGGCTGCCCAATACCGTCTCCGCTATCACCATCAACGACGTCTGTGGTTCAGGATTAAAAGCGCTGCATCTCGCGACGCAGGCCATTCAGTGTGGTGAGGCGGACGTGATCATCGCGGGCGGGCAGGAGAACATGAGCCGCGCGCCGCACGTGTTGACCGACAGCCGTACCGGCGCACAGCTGGGCAACAGCCAGCTGCTCGACAGCCTGGTGCATGACGGGCTGTGGGACGCATTCAACGATTATCACATGGGCGTGACGGCTGAAAACCTGGCGCGCGAGTATGGCATCAGCCGTGAGGTGCAGGATGCCTATGCGCTAAGCTCGCAGCAAAAAGCGCGTGCGGCGATCGATTCCGGTCGCTTTCGCGACGAAATTGTCCCGGTCAGCACGCAGCGTCAGAGCGGCGAGCGTATCCTCGTGGATACCGATGAACAGCCGCGCACCGACGCCAGCGCAGAAGGCCTGGCGAGGCTGAATCCCGCGTTTGAAATGCAGGGCTCGGTGACGGCGGGAAATGCCTCTTCCATTAACGACGGCGCTGCCGCCGTGATGATGATGAGCGAAAGCAAAGCCCTTGAACTCGATCTTCCGGTCCTGGCCCGCATTAAAGCATTCGCCAGCGTGGGGGTTGATCCTGCGCTAATGGGGATCGCACCGGTCTACGCTACCCGCCGCTGCCTGGAGCGCGCGGGCTGGCAGCTTTCGGATGTGGATCTGATCGAAGTGAACGAAGCCTATGCCGCGCAGGCGATCTCCGTCGGAAAAATGCTGGAGTGGGATCCTCTGCGGGTCAACGTTAACGGCGGCGCGATCGCGCTGGGGCATCCTATCGGTGCGTCCGGCTGCCGGATCCTGGTTTCGCTGGTCCACGAAATGAAAAAACGTAATGCCCGAAAAGGGATTGCCACACTCTGTATAGGTGGCGGGCAAGGGGTGGCGCTGGCCATCGAACGCTAACCTCTTCTCAAACAAAATGACCTCCTCCGGGAGGTTTTTTTTCGCGTCCTTTTTCTCCCGGCGGTTGAATTGTGATCCGAACATCATTTCCGCTATAAACAAAAATAAAAATGAAACGTTGTTTTAAATATAATTGAAAAGCCCACTTTATGCCGATAGTATGTGCTCATTATGAAAAACGGAACGCTGTTTCGTTTATTTCCGCCTTCGGGCATGACCACATCTGGAGGTTACCGTGGACGTCAGAGAAAGCATCCACAGTGCGCACGCCAAAACGCTCGATACTCAGGGGCTGCGCAATGCATTTTTAGTCGAGCAGGTATTCGAGGCCGACAGGTACACCATGGTTTACAGCCATATCGACCGCATTATTGTGGGCGGGGTTATGCCCGTCACGAAAAGCGTCTCCGTGGGCGGTGAAGTCGGTAAACAGCTGGGCGTGAGCTACTTCCTCGAGCGTCGCGAACTCGGCGTGATTAACATCGGCGGGCCGGGCACCATCACCGTAGACGGACACTGCTATGAGATCGGCCATCGCGAGGCGCTGTACGTGGGCAAAGGGGCGAAAGACGTGGTCTTTGCCAGCATCGACGGCAGCAGGCCTGCGAAGTTTTACTACAACTGCGCGCCGGCTCACGCCACCTGCCCAACCAGGAAAGTGACCACGGCAGACGTCGCGCCCGTGACGCTGGGCGACAACCTCACCAGCAACCGCCGCACCATCAATAAATACTTCGTGCCGGACGTGCTGGAGACCTGCCAGCTCAGCATGGGGTTGACCGAGCTTGCGCCGGGCAACCTGTGGAACACCATGCCGTGCCATACCCACGAGCGCCGCATGGAAGTCTACTTCTACTTCAATATGGATGAGGACGCCTGCGTGTTCCACATGATGGGACAGCCGCAGGAAACGCGCCATATCGTGATGCACAACGAGCAGGCGGTGATTTCACCGAGCTGGTCCATCCACTCCGGCGTAGGGACGAAAGCCTACACCTTTATCTGGGGAATGGTGGGTGAAAACCAGGTCTTTGATGATATGGACCACGTTGCGGTCAGCGATCTGCGCTAGTCGCGGGCGGTGCAGCATAAACCTGCCTGTGAGTCACAGGCTCTGAAAGAGTAAGGAATAAACATGATTCTGGATGCATTCTCTCTGCAGGGGAAAGTGGCGGTGGTTTCCGGGTGTGACACCGGGCTGGGTCAGGGCATGGCGCTAGGCCTGGCGGAAGCGGGCTGCGATATCGTCGGGATTAATATCGTTGAGCCTACGGAAACCATCGAGCGCGTGACGGCTCTTGGGCGCCGTTTCCTGAGCCTGACCGCCGACCTGCGTAAAATCGATGCCATTCCTGAACTGCTGGATCGCGCGGTAGCGGAATTCGGTCATATCGACATTCTGGTCAACAACGCCGGGCTGATTCGGCGTGAAGATGCGATCAACTTCAGCGAACGCGACTGGGACGACGTGATGGATTTGAACATCAAGAGCGTGTTTTTCATGTCCCAGGCGGCGGCGAAGCACTTTATCGCGCAGGGGAAAGGCGGCAAAATCATCAATATTGCCTCTATGCTCTCGTTCCAGGGCGGCATCCGCGTACCGTCGTACACCGCGTCCAAAAGCGCCGTAATGGGCGTGACCCGCCTGCTGGCAAACGAATGGGCGAAACATAACATCAACGTGAATGCGATTGCGCCGGGCTACATGGCGACGAACAACACGCAGCAGCTGCGTGCGGACGAGCAGCGTAGCGCGGAAATCCTCGACCGCATTCCGGCCGGACGCTGGGGTCTGCCGAGCGATCTGATGGGGCCGGTTGTCTTCCTGGCCTCCTCCGCATCGGATTACATCAACGGCTACACCGTGGCTGTAGACGGCGGCTGGCTGGCGCGTTAATTCCACCCGTATTGAGAACCTCTGCCCGTGGGCGGAGGTTTTTTTGCGCAATAATTGGCTTAGTCCATATCGATAAAGATGAAAAATCCATACTAAAAAATCACTAATGACGGCAATCACACTTTTATTGCTTAAATATTAACTGATTAGTAAAAATACGTGATTATTCGCCACGAGTTGAAATTGTAATGTCCATCACAGAACCGTATGCCGTAGCGGAATAATCCATAACTTCGCGATTTCCGGCCTGACACTTTTCCTCGCTTTCTCGTAATTTCAGTTAACGAATTTTGCTGTTGAGGCAGGAAAAATATGACATCGATAAATGACTCTACCCTAATGCCCGCTGCGCTGCGCGATACTCGCCGCATGAACCAGTTTGTCTCCATTGCCGCCGCCGTGGCGGGCCTGTTATTTGGACTGGATATCGGCGTCATTGCCGGCGCATTACCGTTTATTACCGATCACTTTACCCTCAGCAGTCGCCTGCAGGAGTGGGTGGTGAGCAGCATGATGCTCGGCGCGGCCATTGGCGCGCTGTTCAACGGCTGGCTGTCGTTCCGCCTGGGGCGCAAATATAGCCTGATGGTCGGGGCAATTCTGTTCGTTGCCGGCTCCATTGGCTCGGCGTTTGCCGCTAACGTTGAAATCCTCCTGCTCTCCCGCGTGCTGCTGGGCGTGGCGGTGGGGATTGCGTCCTACACGGCGCCGCTTTATCTCTCCGAAATGGCGAGTGAAAACGTGCGCGGCAAGATGATCAGCATGTATCAGCTGATGGTCACGCTGGGTATTGTGCTGGCGTTCCTGTCTGATACCTACTTCAGCTACAGCGGCAACTGGCGCGCGATGCTGGGCGTGCTGGCCTTACCGGCGCTGGTGCTGATCGTCCTGGTGATTTTCCTGCCAAACAGCCCGCGCTGGCTGGCGCAAAAAGGGCGTCACGTGGAGGCGGAAGAGGTCCTGCGCATGCTGCGCGATACCTCGGAAAAAGCGCGCGAAGAGCTGAACGACATCCGCGAAAGCCTGAAGTTAAAGCAGGGCGGCTGGGCGCTATTTAAGATCAACCGCAACGTGCGCCGCGCGGTCTTCCTCGGCATGTTGCTGCAGGCGATGCAGCAGTTCACCGGGATGAACATCATCATGTACTACGCGCCGCGCATTTTCAAAATGGCCGGGTTTACCACTACGGAACAGCAGATGATCGCGACCCTGGTGGTCGGGCTGACCTTCATGTTCGCCACCTTTATTGCCGTGTTCACCGTGGACAAGGCGGGCCGCAAACCGGCGCTGAAGATTGGCTTCAGCGTGATGGCGCTCGGCACGCTGATCCTCGGCTACTGCCTGATGCAGTTTGATAACGGCACGGCCTCAAGCGGGCTTTCCTGGCTTTCTGTCGGGATGACCATGATGTGTATCGCAGGTTACGCGATGAGCGCCGCGCCGGTGGTGTGGATCCTGTGCTCCGAAATTCAGCCGCTCAAATGCCGTGATTTTGGCATCACCTGCTCCACGACCACCAACTGGGTATCAAACATGATCATCGGCGCGACCTTCCTGACGCTGCTGGACGCGATTGGCGCAGCGGGAACGTTCTGGCTCTATACGGTGCTGAACGTGGCGTTTATTGGCGTCACGTTCTGGCTGATCCCGGAAACCAAAGGCGTGACGCTGGAACATATCGAGCGCAAGCTGATGGCAGGGGAGAAACTGCGGAATATCGGCGTGCGATCGTAATGCCTGTTTAAGCGTTCAACACAAGTCAGAGTTGGTAAAATGGTTAGTCATTACAATAATAACGTAATGAAATTCACTACCAACTCTGGCAGGGAAGGATGAATAGAGGGATTTGAACTTAGGATAATTCTTAGGATAATGTATCATCGGAACACCGCTGTTATTTGCGCAACATGAAACGCATCCTAAAAAGAAGAATGTCTATGTCTGAGATGGATATCAAAAAAAGCACCGATCTTGATTTTCCCCGTTATACCTCCCCGGCAATACACGCTAAAGAAATTGATCTTTTCGGTTTATTAGCGGTCCTTTTGGCGGCCAAAAAACGCATTGTCACCATTACCCTTGCTTTTGCACTGGCGGGGCTGGCCATTTCATTTTTACTGCCGCAGAAGTGGACCAGTAAAGCAGTGATCACTCAGGCAGAATCGTCGCAGTGGAACCCGCTGCGCCAGATGATGGTAGCGTTGCAGGTACTTGACGTGGACGCGAAAATTTCCCGTCCGGAAGTCTTTGACATGTTTATTAAAAAGTTTCAGTCGCAGTCATTGCTTGAAGAGTATCTGAAATCCTCTCCTTACGTGATGTCACAACTTAAAGATGCCGAGGTGGATCCGCTTGAGCTGCATCGGGCGATAGTTAACATTTCAGACAGAATGAAAGCGGTGAATGACGCTCAGGGAAAAGACGCGGATAAAGCGCCTTTTGTCTCCTGGACATTGAGCTTCACTGCGCCGACAGCTGACGATGCTCAAGCCGTACTAAATGGATACATCGATTATATCGCGGCTATTGTTGAAAAAGAGACGGTGCAGAATATCCGCAACCAGATCGCCCTGAAAAAGAATGTCGTTGAGCAGCAGCTGGAACTGGATCGTGTCCGTCTGACTAATATTCACAATACCAACCTGCAGCGACTGAATTATTCGCTGGAAGTGGCAAATGCCGCAGGCATTAAGAAACCAGTTTACAGCAACGGGCAGGCCGTAAAAGATGACCCGGATTACTCCGTTGCGCTCGGCGCTGACGGTATCGCGCAAAAGCTGCAGATCGAAAAAAATCTGAAGGACGTGACCGAGCTGAATGCGGATTTCCAGAACCGGGAATACCACCTCGCACAGCTGAAAAAGCTCTCCTTTGCCGATGTTAAACTTGAGCCATTCCGGTACCAGCTCTCTCCTTCCATGCCGGTGAAAAAGGATGGCCCGGGCAAGGCTCTGATGGTCGTCCTGGCGGCGCTTCTGGGGGGCCTGTTTGCCTGCGGTAGCGTTTTACTGCGCGAGGCGATGCTCGCACGTACTTCGCCGCCGGAGCCGGTAGCGGAATAAGCTCTGCAGTTTAAAAGGCGCTGAATACAGCGCCTTTTTTTATGTGCATCGGTTGTGTTAAAAAAGAGACCAAAGATAAGGAGGGATGATGAAAACGATCGGCCTGTTAGGCGGAATGAGCTGGGAATCGACAATCCCTTATTACCGCCTGATTAATGAAGGGGTAAAGCAGCGTCTGGGTGGTCTGCACTCCGCAAGCCTGCTGCTGCACAGCGTTGATTTCCATGAAATTGAAGCCTGTCAGTCGAGCGGTGAGTGGGATAAAGCCGGCGAGATTCTGGCTCAGGCGGCGCTGGGGCTGGAGCGCGCCGGCGCCGAGGGTATTGTGCTTTGTACCAATACCATGCACAAAGTGGCGTCGCATATTGAGGAGCGCTGTTCGCTGCCGTTTCTGCATATCGCGGACGCAACCGGGCGTGCGATTACGGCATCCGGGATGTGCCGCGTAGCGCTTTTGGGTACACGCTACACCATGGAACAGGATTTTTATCGTGGACGTTTGAACAGTGAATTTGGGATAGAGAGCCTGATCCCGGATGAAGAAGATCGGGCGCGCATCAATCAGATTATCTTTGACGAGCTCTGCCTCGGTACCTTCACCGAATCTTCCCGCGCGTATTACGTCAGCGTCATCGATAAACTCGCGCAGCAGGGGGCTGAAGGCGCGATCTTCGGCTGCACCGAGATTGGCCTGCTGGTGCCAGCCGAGCGAAGCCCCGTCCCGGTATTCGATACCACCGCCATCCATGCCGCGGATGCCGTGGCGTTTATGCTGTCATAACGGGTTTTGCAGGTCAGGTAAGCGAAGCGCCACCTGGCGCGCGTGCTCCTTTAAGTGTTCGGTGAACGCGTCCACCAGCGCGGAAGCCGGACGGTGCAGCGGGCGGATCAGGCTCACGGTGAACGGGACGGAGACGCTAAAGCGGCGGATGACGATCCCGCTTCCGGCATAGTCCAGCGCCGTGAGCGGATTCACCACCGCGACGCCGACGCCTGCACGCACCATCGCGCAAATCGAAGCCGCGCTGTGCGTTTCTACCACCATTCGCCGTTTGACCTGATGCTCGGCAAACAGCGAATCCAGCAGCTGTCTGTAGCTGTCTGTCTGCGAAAGGCTAATGTAGTTTTCCCCGTGGAAATCCTCCGGTGTGAGCACCGCCTTACCGGCAAGCCGATGCCCTGCGGGCAGAACGCACACTTCATCTAACGAGATCAACTCCGTGCGCGCCGTTCCCGCCGGCGTGGAGAGGGTTTCAGTTAAGCCTAAATCATGACGCTGGGCCGAAAGCCACTCTTCAAGCAGGGGGGATTCCTGAGGCACGATGGTGAGGCTGACCTCCGGGTATCGGGCCAGAAAAGGCTGCAGCAGCATCGGCAAAAAGGATTGCGAAAAGACGGGCAGGCAGACGATCGACAGCTCGCCCTGGCGAAACTCGCGCAGGCTTTCCGCAGCACTCACTATTCTGTCCAGTCCGTACCAGGAGCGCTGGACTTCCTCGAACAGGCGCAACCCCTGCACCGTCGGGTGAAGCCTGCCCCGGGTGCGCTCGAACAGCTTCAGCCCCAGCACTTTCTCGAAGCGGGCCAGCTCGCGGCTCACCGTCGGCTGCGAGGTATGCAGCATCTGTGCGGCTTCGGTGAGATTGCCGGTAGTCATCACGGCGTGAAAAATCTCGATGTGGCGTAAATTGACGGCGGGCATAGGGCACCTGAAAGCAGATTACTGTCCATATCATTTTTGCATAGACTCGCGATAAAACGATATTTTTTATTCTCTTCGCGCTGTGGCGTAATCATCAAAACGCATTTACCCGGAGAAGACCATGCCACGCCCGCTGAACCAGACCGATACCGATTTGAACGCCGACAACCTGCTGCGCCTGCCTGCCGAGTTTGGCTGTCCGGTGTGGGTCTATGACGCGCAGATCGTTCGCGAGAAGATCGCTGCTCTGCATCAGTTTGACGTGGTGCGTTTTGCCCAGAAGGCCTGCTCCAATATTCATATTCTGCGCCTGATGCGTGAGCAGGGCGTGAAGGTCGACTCCGTCTCGCTTGGCGAAATCGAGCGCGCGCTGGTAGCCGGATTCGATCCGAAAGCCGACAGCGACGCGATCGTCTTTACTGCCGATGTGATCGACGAAGCGACGCTTGCGCGCGTCCACGAACTGCAGATCCCGGTGAATGCCGGCTCTGTAGATATGCTGGAGCAGCTGGGTAAGGTTTCTCCCGGCCATCGCGTCTGGCTGCGCGTGAACCCGGGTTTTGGTCATGGTCATAGCCAAAAAACCAACACTGGCGGCGAAAACAGCAAACACGGTATCTGGTATGCCGATATGCCAGCCGCGCTTGACGTGTTGCAGCGTTATAACCTGAAGCTGGTCGGCATTCATATGCACATTGGCTCTGGCGTGGATTATGCGCATCTTGAGCAGGTCTGCGGGGCGATGGTGCGTCAGGTTGTCGATTTTGGTCAGGATCTGGAGGCCATCTCCGCAGGTGGTGGGCTTTCTATTCCTTACCGTGAAGGTGAAGAGGCGATCGATACCGATCACTATTACGGTCTGTGGAGCGCCGCGCGTGACCAGATCGCTGCGCATCTTGGCCATGCTGTGAAACTGGAAATTGAGCCGGGTCGTTTCCTGGTGGCGGAAGCCGGCGTGCTGGTTTCGCAGGTCCGCAGCGTCAAAGAGATGGGGTCTCGCCACTTCGTATTGATTGATGCAGGCTTTAACGATCTGATGCGTCCGTCCATGTACGGCAGCTATCACCACATTACCGCCCTGGCCGCCGACGGCCGTGATTTAACGCAGGCGCCGCGGATTGAGACGGTCGTTGCGGGACCGCTGTGCGAATCGGGTGACGTGTTTACCCAGCAGGAAGGCGGCAAAGTGGAGACCCGCGCGCTGCCAGAGGTCAAACCGGGTGATTATCTTGTGCTGCATGATACCGGTGCCTACGGGGCGTCGATGTCATCTAACTACAACAGCCGCCCGCTGCTGCCGGAAGTGCTGTTTGATAACGGCAAGGCACGGCTGATCCGTCGTCGTCAGACCATTCAGGAACTGCTGGCTTTAGAACTCATCTGATGAAAGTAGGGCCCCGTTGTAACCGAATCGCGTAACACCAGCGTGCCGGTAAACGGCGGGATGGCATCGACCGGCTGGTTTTTTGCCAGCCGGATCGCCTGATCGATGGCCGTGACAATCATATTGTCGATGGGCAGATAAACCGATGAGAGCGCAGGCTCCAGCCATTTCGCGCTTGGGGCATCGTCAAAGCCGAACAGTGAAATATCCTGCGGAATTTTAAGCCCTGCCTGGTGTAACGCTTTGGACGCCCCCAGGGCCATATCGTCGTTACAGGCAAACAGGGCGCTAAACGACACACCGTCGGCAATCAACTCCTTGCACAGCTCGTATCCCCGCGTCATTCCCGCATCGCCGTACTTTATCCGACGCTCGTCCAGGCGAATGCCGTGCTTTTCCAGCGCCTTACGGTAGCCCATCAGCCGCGCTTTCCCGGTTGGGGTGTGGATCGGAACGGTGATACAGGCGATCTCCCGATGGCCCTGGGCGATCAGGTAATCCACGGCCTTAAACGCGGCATCCTGCTGTTCAAAAAATACGCAGCGATCTGGCGCCTGGCTCACTTCGCGGTTAATGACCACCAGCGGCGTTTTCACGGTGTTCATCAGTTTGACGATCGCTTTTTCGCTCATGTAGCGCGTGTAAAGCACGATGGCATCGCACTGGCGATCGGCCAGCATCTGCACGGCCTGTTCTTCCTGTTCCGGCGCGTCGTGACCGTCGGTGACGATCAGCTGTTTCCCGTGAGTTTCCGTCTGCCGCGACGCCTGCTGGAGAAGACGACCAAAGTAAAAGCCGTCGAAGGTCGAGACGACCAGGCCAATGCTGTTGCTGGTCTGGTTAGCCAGCGAACGCGCGAGAAAGTTCGGGCGATAGCCCAGCTCTTCCATCGCAGCAAAGACCTGCTGACGCGTACTCTCTTTAACCTGACCTGTGCCGTTCAGCACGCGCGAGACGGTAGCCTTCGACACGCCCGCACGCAGTGAGACATCCAGCATTGTTGCCATTCTACATTCCTGCTTCCACGTAATGGTTTGCAGTTTAACACAGACCTCACGGCGTATAAGCGATGCGGGAGGCGCAAAACTTCTGCCACGATCACGCTTTTTGGTCACGATTCGTCTGGCCTGCGTGAAGTAAAACGAAATAGTCTGACTCTGGTAAAGTAATCGCCGAACCGAGCTGGGGCGACAGGCCAGCAAATAGACGAGAAAACGCAGGTGAAACGTGAAAAAGATAGCCATCCTCCCGCTTTACCAGGCACCGCACTATGCGGAGCAGGTCACCGACTGGCTCTGGCAGGCCTTTGGCGAAGGGCTTTCCCGGGAATTTTTCCACAGCATTATTGAGCACAGCCAGACGCCGGGAGCATTACCGCTGACCTTTATCGCCGTTGAAGACGAAAAGCTTGTTGGTACGGTAGGGCTCTGGCGCTGCGATTTGATCACGCGTCAGGATCTCTTTCCGTGGCTGGCGGCGCTCTACGTTGACGACGCGTCGCGAGGCAAGGGGCTGGCAGGAAAGCTACAGCAGCACGTTATTACCTGGGCCGCGCAGGCGGGATATGAAGAACTGCACCTCTGGTCTGCCTGCCGCGACTTCTACGAACGTTACGGCTGGCAGTATATCGGTGATGGGCTGGAATACCCCAACACGCGGGTTCACCTCTATCGTTATTCGCTCTGCGCTTCCGCAGGTGAAGCAACGGAGTGACGGCGAACCAGCGTCGGGCTAAACAGATGCGTAATATCCGGCGGCTGGCGCTGTTCAGCCAGCGCTAGCGCCAGCTCGGCGGCCTGCGTCGCCATGGTGATAATCGGGTAGCGTACGGTGGTCAGCCGCGGGCGCACGTAGCGAGAGACCAGCACGTCGTCGAAGCCAATCAGCGAAATTTCTGCCGGAACCTCAATCCCGTTGTCATTCAGCACCCCCATTGCCCCCGCGGCCATGGAGTCGTTATAGCTGGCAACCGCCGTGAAATTTCGTCCGCGACCCAGCAGCTCGGTCATGGCCTGTTCACCGCCGCTCTCATCCGGTTCACCGTAGGCCACCAGACGGTCATTACACGGCAGGCCGTTTTCGCGCAGGGCGTCGTAGTAGCCCTGCAGGCGGTCTTCCGCATCAGAAATCGGATGATTGGAACAGAGATAGCCAATCCGGGTATGGCCCTGTTGAATCAGATGACGGGTCGCAAGCCAGGCGCCGTAGCGGTCGTCGAGGGCCACACAGCGTTTTTCAAACCCGGGAATAATGCGGTTGATGATCACCATTCCGGGCATCTGCTTCATCAGGTGAATCAGCTCGGCATCCGGGATCATTTTGGCGTGAACCACCAGCGCGGCGCAGCGGTGGCGGATCAGCTGCTCGATGGCCTGGCGTTCTTTTTGCTCATTATGATAGCCATTGCCGATCAGCAAAAAATTGCCTGTCTGGTAAGAGACCTGTTCAACCGCTTTCACCATGGCGCCGAAAAAGGGGTCGGAAACATCACCCACTACCAGCCCAATAGTTTCGGTGGACTGCTGGGCGAGCGCGCGGGCATTGGCATTGGGATGATAATTCAGGGATTCCATGGCGGTTTGTACCGCCTGGCGCGATGCGTCACTGGCTTTTGGGGAGTCGTTAATCACTCGAGAGACGGTTGCCACCGACACACCTGCCAGACGGGCCACATCCTTTATTGTCGCCATTCATTACCTTCTTATTGGGGGTAAGCGTTTACACACCAAATAGTGTTGCGGAAAAGCGCCGCCCATTCAAGGGGAGCGGATTTTCGCTCTCTACAAACGTGACGCAGGACAACACTGGTAGTGTAATCGTTACACGCGCAGTCATGTCTGAAGAATGTCAATCTGAACCTTTGGTTACACTTTGCGTCAGGCTGTTGCGATTGTCCGATGGCAAGGATGTTAGAGAGGTTGATACAGTCGAAATCCCAGAGGTATTGATAGGTGGAGTCAACTCCGGTTGATTAACACGCTTACACCAGCCTGCGTTTTTACGCAGGTTTTTTTTTGCCTGAAAGTTCAACCTGTAACAGCAATAGAAAATATTCACACCTGGTTGCACTTCGGCTCATTCCCTTGCGTTTTCCTGCTGGCGAAGCGCAGGTCGAACGACCACAATCAAGATCCCAGAGGTATTGATTGGTGAGAATTCTTAGTACGGTTTCGTACTCATCTCTTGCACCAACCTGCGCGGATGCGCAGGTTTTTTTTCGCCTCCACTTTTGCTGTCGCTCCCGTATCACTTCTCGTGTAATCTGCCACCATTTACTATCAACCCTCCACACTGGCTGGCAAAGGGAGTTGAGATGCTATTTGGGTTCTTCCGTACACTCTTCCGTATTCTTTTTCGCATCCGCGTTACTGGCGATACCCAGGCGCTTCGCGGCGAACGCGTTCTTATCACGCCAAATCATGTTTCCTTTATAGACGGCATTCTGCTGGCGCTATTTTTACCCGTGCGCCCGGTGTTTGCGGTCTATACCTCTATCAGCCAGCAGTGGTACATGCGCTGGCTCACGCCGCTGATTGATTTTGTGCCGCTCGACCCGACAAAGCCGATGATGATTAAGCATCTGGTGCGTCTGGTTGAGCAGGGGCGTCCGGTGGTTATTTTCCCGGAAGGGCGTATCTCCGTGACCGGTTCGCTGATGAAAATCTACGATGGCGCGGGGTTTGTTGCAGCGAAATCAAAAGCGACCGTGGTGCCGCTGCGTATTGAAGGCGCAGAGTTGACCCATTTCAGCCGACTGAAGAGGCTGGTGAAGCAGCGTCTGTTCCCAAAAATCACGCTGCATATTCTGCCGCCCACGTCGTTACCGATGCCGGACGCCCCGCGTGCCCGCGATCGCCGTAAAATCGCCGGGGAAATGCTGCATCAGATTATGATGGAAGCGCGCATGGCCGTGCGTCCGCGCGAAACGCTGTACGAATCTCTGCTTTCCGCTCAGCACCGCTATGGCGCGAAGAAAAACTGCATCGAAGACATCAACTTTACCCCGGATACCTATCGCAAGCTGCTGACTAAGACCCTCTTTGTGGGCCGCATTCTTGAGAAATACAGCATGAAGGGCGAAAAGATTGGCCTGATGCTGCCTAACGCAGGCATCAGCGCGGCGGTGATTTTTGGTGCGGTTTCCCGGGGGCGCATCCCGGCAATGATGAACTACACGGCGGGCGTGAAAGGGCTGACCAGCGCCATCACCGCTGCCCAGATTAATACCGTCTTTACCTCTCGTCAGTTCCTGGACAAAGGCAAGCTCTGGCATCTTCCCGAGCAGCTCACCCAGGTGCGCTGGGTCTTCCTGGAGGATCTGAAAGCGGACGTGACCACCGGCGACAAGCTGTGGATTTTTGCTCACCTGCTGATGCCGCGTCTGGCGCAGGTCAAACAGCAGCCGGAAGATGACGCGATCATTCTCTTCACGTCGGGATCGGAGGGCAACCCGAAAGGCGTCGTCCACAGCCACAAGAGCATTCTGGCGAACGTTGAACAGATCAAAAGCATTGCCGACTTTACCGCGAATGACCGTTTTATGTCGGCGCTGCCGCTGTTCCACTCCTTTGGCCTGACGGTGGGGCTGTTTACGCCGCTGCTGACCGGCGCAGAAGTGTTCCTCTACCCAAGCCCGCTGCATTATCGGATTGTGCCGGAGCTGGTGTATGACCGTAACTGCACCGTTCTGTTCGGCACCTCAACCTTCCTCGGCAACTATGCGCGTTTCGCCAATCCGTATGACTTCTATCGCGTGCGGTATGTGGTGGCCGGTGCGGAAAAACTGCAGGAGAGCACGCGTCAGATCTGGCAGGACAAGTTTGGCCTGCGCATTCTCGAAGGCTATGGCGTTACCGAGTGTGCTCCCGTGGTCTCGATTAACGTACCGATGGCGGCGAAGCCGGGTACGGTGGGTCGAATTCTGCCGGGGATGGATGCGCGTCTGCTGGCCGTGCCGGGCATTGAGGACGGTGGCCGTCTGCAGCTGAAAGGGCCAAACGTGATGAACGGTTATCTGCGCGTGGAAAACCCAGGCGTGCTTGAGGTGCCGACGGCTGAAAACGTCAACGGCGAGGTTGAAACCGGCTGGTACGACACCGGTGATATTGTCCGTTTTGATGAACAAGGCTTTGTACAGATTCAGGGACGCGCGAAGCGCTTCGCCAAAATCGCCGGTGAAATGGTCTCTCTGGAAATGGTTGAGCAGCTGGCGACGGCCGTCTCCGCGGATAAGATGCATGCGACGGTGGTGAAGAGTGATGCCAGCAAAGGCGAGGCGCTGGTGCTGTTTACGACTGACGCTGAGCTTAAGCGCGACAGGTTACTGAGCTATGCGCGTGAACACGGTATTCCTGAACTGGCGGTGCCGCGCGATATTCGCTTCCTGAAGCAGCTCCCGGTGCTGGGTAGCGGGAAGCCCGATTTCGTGACCCTGAAAGGCATGGTTGAAGAGGCGGAACAGCAAAATGCGTGAGTCAGTACACACTAACACATCGCTCAGATCAAAAGGCATGATGGCGGTCATCGCCGCGCAGTTTCTCTCTGCGTTTGGTGATAACGCGCTGCTGTTTGCCACGCTGGCGCTGCTGAAGGCCGAGTTTTACCCCGACTGGAGCCAGCCGATCCTGCAGATGGTGTTTGTGGGCGCTTACATTATCTTTGCTCCGTTCGTCGGGCAGGTGGCGGACAGTTTCCCGAAAGGCCGGGTGATGATGTTTGCCAACGGTCTCAAGCTGCTGGGTGCCGCCAGCATTTGCTTTGGCTTCAATCCGTTTATTGGTTACACGCTGGTGGGCATTGGCGCTGCCGCTTACTCCCCGGCTAAGTATGGCATTCTCGGAGAACTGACCACGGGCGATAAGCTGGTGAAAGCCAACGGCCTGATGGAGTCGTCAACCATCGCCGCAATCCTGCTCGGATCCGTCGCGGGCGGCGTACTGGCCGACTGGCATGTCCTGGCGGCACTGGGCATCTGCGCGGTGGTGTATGGCGGGGCAGTTGTGGCGAACCTGTTTATTCCTAAGCTACCTGTGGCTCGCCCGGGGCAATCCTGGCGCTTTAAACCGATGACAGGCAGTTTCTTTACCGCCTGTCGCGTGCTGTGGCGTAACGGAGAAACGCGTTTCTCCCTGATGGGAACCAGTATGTTTTGGGGGGCGGGCGTCACGCTGCGCTTCCTGCTGGTGCTGTGGGTGCCGGTGGCGCTGGGAATTACCGACAACGCGACGCCGACCTATCTTAACGCGATGGTGGCCATCGGCATTGTGGTGGGAGCTGGCGCGGCGGCGAAGCTGGTGACGCTAGAGACCGTAGCACGCTGCATGCCCGCAGGGATCCTGATTGGCGTCGTGGTGCTGATTTTCTCGCTGCAACATGCATTATTGCCTGCGTATGTCCTCCTCATCCTGATTGGTATTCTGGGCGGTTTCTTCGTGGTGCCGCTGAACGCGTTGCTGCAGGAACGTGGCAAGCAGACCGTCGGGGCGGGGAATGCCATCGCGGTACAAAACCTGGGTGAAAACCTGGCGATGCTGCTAATGCTGGGGCTCTACTCGCTGGCGGTAAAAGTCGGTGTGCCGGTGGTGGGGATTGGCGTCGGGTTTGGCGGGCTGTTTGCGCTGGCGATTGCGGGATTGTGGATCTGGCAACGTCGGCGCTGATAAGTGCGGCCTGATGTCCTCACTCTGGCCCTCTCCTACAGGGAGAGGGAGCAAACCCTAAAAACGGCAACGTGCGTTGCCGTTTTGCTTTTATTACGGCGCAGGATACGTATAAACCTGATGCACCGCTTCAATCTCCGCTAACACCTCTTCACTCAGGTTCAGATGGAAACTCTCAATATTGGTTTTCAGCTGTTCCATCGTGGTCGCGCCCAGCAGGGTGCTGGCAACAAACGGCTGACGACGCACGAAGGCCAGCGCCATCTGGGCAGGGTCAAGACCGTGACGCTTTGCGATATCCACATAGGCGGCAACGGCCTTCTGCGTCTGCTCGCCGCTGTAGCGGGTAAAACGGCTAAAGAGGGTATTTCGCGCCCCGGCCGGTTTCGCGCCGTTCAGGTATTTCCCCGTCAGCGTGCCAAAGCCGAGACAGGAATAGGCGAGCAGTTCCACTTCTTCATATTGCGTCACTTCGGCCAGACCCACCTCATAGCTACGGTTAAGCAGGCTGTACGGATTCTGGATGGTGACGATACGCGGCAGATCGTGTTTATCCGCCAGGTGCAGATAGCGCATTACGCCAAAGGCCGTTTCGTTAGAGACGCCAATGTAGCGGATTTTTCCCGCGCGCTGGCACTCGGTCAGCGCTTCCAGCGTTTCCAGCAGCGTTACGGCGGGGGCACTCTCATTCCAGCTATAGCCGAGCTTACCAAAGCAGTTGGTTGGACGCTGCGGCCAGTGCACCTGATACAGGTCGAGGTAGTCGGTTTGCAGGCGCTTCAGGCTGGCGTCCAGTGCAGCGCGGATATTCTTACGATCGAGGATCTGATTCGGGCGGATCCCGGTATCGTTGTTGCGCGCGGGACCACTGACTTTTGAGGCAATCACCAGCTTTTCACGGTTGCCGCGTTTTGCCAGCCAGTTACCGACGTAGGTTTCGGTAAGTCCCTGCGTTTCCGGACGTGGCGGAACAGGGTACATCTCCGCGACATCAATCAGGTTAATCCCCTGGCTGACGGCGTAATCGAGTTGTGCATGGGCATCGGCTTCGCTGTTTTGTTCACCAAATGTCATCGTGCCCAACCCCAGTTGGCTAATTTCCAGAGCGCTGTGGGGGATACGGTGATAATGCATAGCCGGCTTCCTCAGTAGACTTATAGACCGCGTCAGGGCGTGCCCGACAAAGGAATATAAACATGGCAGAGGGGAAGCAAAAGGGGAAGAAAAAAATCAAAAAGGCCAGCAAGCGACTGACCTCTCTCTGTTTATCGCTCGATAATTTGCGATACTTCGTCGCGATTGATCTGCATTTTATTGCCTTCCTGGTCGCGGTAGCTGACCAGACCGGTATCATCGTCGACTTCGGGTTTGCCGTCGGTCAGGATCATTCGACCGTCTTTTGTCGCCATAACGTAATCGCTGCTACAGCCCGATACGGCAAACGCTAAACCGACTGCTGAAACTAACACTGCCCATTTTTTCATCGTTATCGTCCTCATCTGGCGCGTATCAAATCATAGTTTAGTTTTAACCCGATATTGCAACAGGAGGAAGCGGTAAAATCTTAAAAAGCAGTCGATTATGTTTGGGAGCTCGCAAAATAAGTAAAAAACTATGTTTTTAGAAGAAAATGGCGAGCAAGAAGCGCGCCGGTGAAGTTCTTTTTGAGATAAAAACCGCGCGGCAACGTTAGTATCGGCTCACCCTTCGAGCCGATTGCCTCGGTAAGCGCTTTGCTGTTGGCCGCTTTCGGGCGCAGCTGTAATACTTCTCCGTGCCGGGCGGTGATGCGCTCTACCTGCCCAAGCACGATCATGTCCATCAGCTCTTCCCAGTCCAGACGCAGCTGTTGCTCCTCATCGTCGTTCGGGCTCCAGAGCAGCGGCGCGCCAACGCGACGCTCAGCCAGGGGGATCTGACGCTCACCTTCAACCGGCACCCACAATACGCGCTTCAGCTTGTGGCGAACATGGCAGGTTTCCCACGTCACGCCGGTGTTGCCGGTTAATGGCGCTACGCAGACGAAGGTGGTCTCAAGGGGCTTGCCCTGGCTGTCTATGGGGATGGTTTTTAACTCCACGCCAAGCGCTGCAAAATCCTGCTCGGGTTTGCTCCCTGCGCTGGCGCCCAGCCACAGCTCGAGCAGCATGCCGATCCAGCCTTTATCCCGTTTTAGATCCTTCGGGATCTGAAGCCCTGCCAATGCCGCCAGCTCGCCAAGCGAAAAGCCTGCCAGACGCTGTGCCTGCTGTAGCAACTGGCCCTCGCTGGACGGCGGTGAGAGCAAGGGTGTAAGCGGATGCATGAAGGTAACCTTTTGATTAAAAAATAAACGAAGAAATTGTCCCCTGTGGATAGAGTTTAACTATTTCTGTACCAATATTCCATGTCTATGATTTATAGGTTTTTTTATTGCTTTTAAATCGTTTCACCAGACTCAGAAAACCGGTTGTTCAAATCTGGTCACTGACAATGAACAGGATCTTACACCATGTTATCCACAGAAAAATGGGATAACTGGGTATAACCCTGACTACTGTTTCAATTTACAGCCTTGACGTGCGATGAAAATCGAATTTTCAAACAAATTGTGACTAACTTATTGGCACAATCTGTGGATAAAACCGACGCTGTTCGATCTTTCATCAGTACGACGATCCCTGATGTGACGATCGTCACGCTATTCTGTTTTTTGTTCATAAAAATACATTTAACTTTATGAAAAATATTGAATTATTTGAATGACGCGAAAGCGTTGGCAAAACAGGGTTTGAGGTTGTTCATCGGTAATCAGACACTTCTTCACAACTATATCCACAGAAAAGGTGAATAAAATTCCCTTCACTGCCTCTCATCTGTTTATAACTCAGTACTTATTTGTGAGTTATTCAAATGTTATTAGGTTGCAGCCCTGTAAGAGAGTGGTTTACCGCCTCCCTGTAGTGTGAAACAATCATTCATATATAAGGTTTAATTTGGGGTAGTCCGGTGATTGATGACGATGGCTACCGCCCGAACGTAGGAATAGTAATTTGTAATCGTCAGGGCCAGGTAATGTGGGCCCGGCGATATGGTCAGCACTCCTGGCAGTTCCCGCAAGGCGGGATCAATCCGGGAGAGTCCCCAGAACAAGCGATGTACCGGGAGCTTTTTGAAGAGGTCGGTTTAAGCCGAAAAGATGTTCGCATCCTGGCTTCGACCCGCAACTGGTTGCGTTACAAGTTACCGAAACGTTTGGTGCGTTGGGACACAAAGCCGGTTTGTATCGGCCAGAAACAGAAATGGTTTCTGTTGCAGTTGGTGGGCAACGATTCAGACATCAATATGCAAACCAGCAGTACGCCGGAATTCGATGGCTGGCGCTGGGTGAGCTATTGGTATCCTGTTCGTCAGGTCGTGTCATTTAAACGCGATGTTTACCGTAGGGTGATGAAAGAGTTTGCAAGTGTGGTCATGCAGCTTCAGGAGATCCCGCCTAAGCCGCAGAGCGCACCTGCATGGCGACGTAAAAGAGGTTAAGCTACGCAAATCATGCTCACCCGCTTGCGAGAAATAGTCGAGAAGGTGGCCAGTGCTCCGCGTCTGAACGAGGCGCTGAATATTCTGGTCACTGACATCTGTCTTGCGATGGAGACCGAGGTCTGTTCGGTGTATCTGGCCGACCACGATCGGCGCTGCTATTACCTGATGGCGACCCGTGGTTTGAAAAAACCACGTGGACGCACCGTCACGCTCGCCTTTGATGAAGGTATCGTGGGTCTGGTTGGGCGGCTGGCTGAACCCATCAACCTTGCTGATGCGCAAAAACACCCCAGCTTTAAATACATCCCTTCCGTAAAAGAAGAGCGCTTCCGCGCTTTCCTTGGCGTGCCGATTATCCAGCGTCGCCAGCTGCTCGGCGTGCTGGTTGTCCAGCAGCGCGAGCTACGTCAGTACGATGAAAGCGAAGAGTCTTTCCTCGTCACGCTGGCCACGCAGATGGCGGCGATCCTCTCCCAGTCCCAGCTTGCCGCGCTCTTTGGTCAGTATCGCCATACGCGCATTCGTGCCCTTCCGGCATCGCCAGGCGTAGCGATTGCGGAAGGCTGGATGGACGCCACGCTGCCGCTGATGGAGCAGGTTTACGAAGCCTCTACGCTTGATGAAGCGCTTGAGCGCGAGCGTCTTACCGCCGCGCTGGAAGAGGCGGCGAATGAATTTCGTCGTTACAGCAAGCGCTTTGCCGCAGGCGCACAGAAAGAGACGGCGGCCATCTTCGACCTCTATTCGCATCTGCTCTCCGACGCGCGTCTGCGTCGTGAGCTTTTTGCGGAAGTGGATAAAGGCTCGGTCGCAGAGTGGGCGGTTAAGAAGGTCATCGAAAAATTTGCCGACCAATTTGCGGCACTGACCGACGGTTACCTGAAAGAGCGGGCTGGCGATCTCCGCGCCCTGGGACAGCGTCTGCTGTTCCATCTCGATGACACCATTCAAGGGCCGAATGCCTGGCCAAAACGGTTTGTTCTGGTCGCCGATGAACTCTCGGCAACGACGCTGGCTGAACTGCCCCAGGACAGGCTGGCCGGTGTGGTGGTGCGCGATGGTGCCGCCAACTCGCATGCCGCCATTATGGTGCGCGCGCTGGGTATCCCAACCGTTATGGGGGCCGATATCCAGCCGTCGGTACTGCACCGCCGTACGCTGGTGGTTGACGGCTATCGCGGTGAGCTGCTGGTCGATCCTGAGCCGGTTTTGCTCCAGGAATACCAGCGACTTATCAGCGAAGAGAATGAATTAAGCAAGCTGGCGGAGGATGACGTTAACCTGCCCGCACAGCTTAAGAGCGGAGAGCGGATCAAAGTCATGCTCAACGCCGGTTTAAGCCCTGAGCATGAAGAAAAGCTTGGCAGCCGCATCGACGGTATTGGCCTGTACCGTACTGAAATCCCGTTCATGCTGCAGAGCGGTTTCCCCTCCGAAGAGGAGCAGGTGGCGCAGTATCAGGGGATGCTGCAGATGTTTAACGACAAACCTGTCACCCTGCGAACCCTCGATGTCGGCGCGGATAAACAGCTGCCCTATATGCCGATCAGCGAAGAAAACCCGTGCCTGGGCTGGCGTGGGATCCGCATTACGCTCGATCAGCCGGAGATCTTCCTGATCCAGGTGCGTGCAATGCTGCGCGCCAACGCGGCGACGGGCAATCTCAGCATCTTACTCCCGATGGTCACCAGCATTGATGAGATCGACGAGTCCCGGCGACTGATCGAACGTGCCGGCCGTGAAGTGGAAGAGATGATCGGCTATGCGATCCCGAAACCGCGGATCGGGGTGATGCTTGAAGTGCCGTCTATGGTCTTTATGCTGCCGCAGCTGGCAAACCGTGTTGATTTTATCTCTGTCGGCACGAACGACCTGACGCAATATATTCTGGCCGTCGACCGTAACAATACGCGTGTCGCCAGTATCTACGACAGCCTGCACCCGGCGATCATTCGCGCGTTAGCGATGATTGCCCGCGAAGCGGAACAGTACGGCATTGATTTACGCCTGTGCGGTGAAATGGCCGGGGATTCAATGTGCGTTGCGATCCTGATTGGTCTGGGATACCGCCATCTGTCGATGAACGGTCGCGCTGTCGCCCGCGTGAAGTACCTGCTGCGGCATATCGACATCAACGATGCCCGCGAGCTGGCTGAACGCAGCCTTGACGCGCAGCTGGCAGCAGAGGTTCGTCATCAGGTCGCAGCGTTTATGGAACGACGCGGTATGGGCGGCCTGATCCGCGGCGGCCGCTAATCATCTTTCTGCCTCTCCCTCCGGGAGAGTGCTCCAGCGCGCATAAAACCCTATACACATCTTTTACATCTCTGGCGCATCCTCCGCGCCCGCCTTGTGCTATGATTCGCAACTTTGGAGCCTCTGCTTACGGCAGAATCGCATTTCTACCGCTGTCCACTTTCAGCGGAATAACAACATCTTGTGGTGACAGATGAACAGTGGTTATCTGCATTTTCCGGAATTTGATCCGGTCATTTTCTCAGTAGGACCTGTTTCGCTTCACTGGTACGGTCTGATGTACCTGGTGGGCTTCATTTTTGCCATGTGGCTCGCTGGCCGTCGCGCCAGTCGTCCGGGCAGCGGCTGGACGAAAAACGAAGTTGAAAACCTGCTCTATGCGGGCTTCCTCGGCGTGTTCCTCGGTGGCCGCATTGGGTACGTGCTGTTCTATAACTTCCCGGTGTTTCTGAATGACCCTCTCTATCTGTTCCGCGTGTGGGACGGCGGCATGTCCTTCCACGGCGGCCTGATTGGGGTGATCCTGGTGATGGTGATTTTTGCCAAACGCACCAAACGCAACTTCTTCCAGGTTTCAGATTTTATCGCACCGCTGATCCCGTTTGGTCTCGGCGCTGGCCGTCTGGGTAACTTTATCAACGGTGAGCTGTGGGGCCGAGTCGACCCGAGCGTGCCGTACACGATGCTCTTCCCGGGCTCCCGCGCAGAGGATATCGCGCTGCTGCCATCACACCCGGAGTGGCAGTCCATTTTTGATACCTACGGCGTTCTGCCGCGCCATATGTCTCAGCTGTACGAGCTGGCGCTGGAAGGCGTGGTACTGTTTATCATCCTCAACCTGTTTATCCGCAAACCGCGTCCGATGGGCGCTGTCTCCGGCCTGTTCCTGATTGGCTACGGCGCATTCCGTATTATCGTCGAGTTCTTCCGTCAGCCTGACGCACAGTTTACCGGCGAATGGGTACAGTACATCAGCATGGGGCAGATCCTCTCCATTCCGATGATTGTCGCGGGTGCCATTATGATGATTTGGGCGTATCGTCGTCGTCCACAGCAACAAATTTCCTGAGGAACCATGAAACAGTATCTTGAATTGATGAAAAAAGTGCTCGACGAGGGCACGCCGAAAAACGACCGCACCGGCACCGGTACGCTCTCCATTTTTGGCCACCAGATGCGCTTCAATCTGCAAGAAGGCTTCCCACTGGTGACGACAAAGCGCTGCCACCTGCGCTCGATCATTCATGAACTGCTCTGGTTCCTGCAAGGCGATACCAACGTTGCGTATCTGCACGAAAATAACGTCTCAATCTGGGACGAGTGGGCAGATGAAAATGGCAACCTGGGCCCGGTTTACGGCAAGCAGTGGCGCGCCTGGCCGACGCCTGATGGTCGCCATATTGACCAGATCACCACCGTGATGAACCAGCTAAAAAACGATCCGGACTCGCGCCGAATCATCGTTTCCGCCTGGAACGTCGGCGAGCTGGATAAAATGGCGCTGGCGCCGTGCCATGCGTTCTTCCAGTTCTATGTGGCGGATGGAAAGCTTTCTTGTCAGCTCTACCAGCGCTCCTGTGACGTGTTCCTCGGCCTGCCGTTTAACATTGCCAGCTATGCGCTGTTGGTCCACATGATGGCGCAGCAGTGCGATCTGGAAGTGGGTGATTTTGTCTGGACCGGTGGGGACACCCATCTTTACAGCAACCATATGGAACAGACGCATCTCCAGCTGACTCGCGAACCGCGTGCTCTGCCGAAGCTGATTATCAAGCGCAAACCGGCATCAATCTTCGACTACCGCTTTGATGATTTCGAGATTGAGGGCTATGACCCGCATCCGGGCATCAAAGCGCCTGTCGCTATCTGATGCGATAAAGCGTGACACAACCGGTGCTCTTTAGCGCCGGTTTTTTTTTGCCTTTATCCCGTTTCCCGAAGCGCTATCCAGAAAGCGTGCAACGCGCTGCAACACTCTCAATTCCTCGGATAACGCCTCGTAAAACGAAGAACCGTCGCTCGTCATGTTCACGGCGCTTCGCCACACTCCCGGTATGAAAAAAGAGAACGGTTTTACGCTTATCGAAACGCTGGTCGCGATTTCGCTTGTCGTTATCCTCAGCGCCTCAGGGCTGTACGGCTGGGACAGCTGGCAGCGGCAGCAGCGGCTGTGGCAAACCGCCAGTCAGGTGCGAGATTACCTGCTGTTTCTGCGCAACCATGCCAACCGCTACAACCGCGACCATCAAATTACCCGTCTGCGGGTGGGAGGCATGGATTGTCTGGTGAGCTCTGCCGTGCAAGGCTGTGAGAAGGGCAGTCCCTTTGTGCTGATACCACTCTGGCCTGAGGTCGCGATCGGCGAGGTAACGCCGTCGCTCGCGTTCTATGGATTAAAGGATACGGCATGGGCAGGGCGGATACGCGTTCAAAGCCGCGCGGGAGAATGGCTGATTATTGTCTCAAATGGAGGACGCATCAGGATGTGTAAGGTCTCTGCGGGAGGTTCATGTCGATGAAGCAGCGAGGTTTCTCACTGACTGAAGTTCTGATTGCCACGGCGATTAGCAGCCTTTTGCTGATAAGCGCATCGCGTTTTTTACCCGGCTTGCAGCGTGCGATCTTAGTGCAATCTGGTCAGAGACAACTGGAGGAAGAGGTCTGGCACCACCTGTTTGCTCTGGGCAAACAGCTTCAGCGTGCGGGGTACTGCGCGGGAAACTGTCAGGGACAGGCACTGGTGACAGCCAGGCAAGGAAGTTGCGTCATTGTGCGGTGGGATGCCAACAGTAACGGCAGCTGGGATAACAGCGCATCAGAAAATGACAGCACCGGTTTTCGACTGGAGTCTGGTGCGCTTGAAACCCAGCGTGGAGCGACCTCATGTGAAGGAAAAGGATGGGAAAAGCTCACAGACCCGAACAGGCTTACGATCGCGCATTTTGTGGTGAGGACAGTGGAACATGCCGATTTTGCGCCAGAGGTGAATATCGAACTGGCGGCGATTCGTAAAGGCGAGCAGGGGGAACCCTGGCAGGCGTTGTATACGGTCACGGGGTACAACCTGTGAATCGTCAACGCGGCATGTCTTCGCTGGCGATGGTTCTGCTTTTACTGGTGCTCGGTACCCTGATCCTCACCGGTCTCAATCAGCAGCTCACAACCTTTAGCGCGCTCGTTGGCGGTGAGAAAAGTTCGATTCAGCAGCAGGCGACGGTGCAGTCCGCGCTTGAGTGGGGACGAGTTCAGAGCTGGTCATCGGAGCCACAGGTTCAGTGCAAAATGACACCGGCGTGGCGAGTGTGTTTGCGCCAGTTGAATGGAGCGCGTGTGCTGCTGATTGCCGGAGACAGCGGCCTGCTGCTTTGGCGCTCAGGAGAGATTGTCGACGGGAACGTTCGCTTTTCGCCTCACGGCTGGAGTGATTTTTGTCCCCTTAAGGAGAGCGCGTTATGCCAGCTGCCGTAAACAGAGAAAAAGGGTTTAGCATGGTTGAGGTACTGCTGGCGATGATGCTGCTGGTGATCGTCGTGACGGCTTTGTCCGGTTATCACCGGGCGCTGGCGGCGCGGTTTACCCTATTTAATCAGTATCGCCAGCTCTGGCACCATGCCTGGAATCAGTCTCAGCTCTCAACAAATGTTCTCCCGGCAGGCTGGCAGGCCAGTCGGGGGCAGACAACGCACGCAGGATGTGTCAGCATCACGGTCACACTTATTTCTCCTCTGGGGCGGCGCGGTGAGATAACGCGTCTGCATTGCCCGGTTAGCCAGTAGTCGGGAGCGTCTATGTTAAGGGTCTACCACTCAAATCGTCTGGATGTGCTGGAAGCGCTGATGGAATTTATCGTTGAGCGCGAGCGGCTTGACGATCCTTTTGAGCCTGAAATGGTGCTGGTGCAGAGCACCGGTATGGCACAGTGGCTGCAAATGTCGCTTTCCCGTAAATTTGGCATAGCCGCAAATATTGATTTCCCGCTGCCCGCGAGTTTTATCTGGGAGATGTTTGTGCGCGTGTTGCCGGACATCCCGGAGCAGAGCGCCTTCAACAAACAAGGCATGAGCTGGAAGCTCATGGCGCTGCTGCCGGAAATGCTGCAGCACGATGAATTCGCCATGCTGCGCCACTACCTCAATGACGATACCGATAAGCGCAAGCTGTTCCAGCTGGCGTCGCGTACCGCCGATCTCTACGACCAATACCTTGTTTACCGTTCTGACTGGTTAATTCGTTGGGAAGCGGGCGAGCTGGTTGAAGGGCTACCGGAGGCGCAAATATGGCAGGCACCTCTGTGGAAAGCACTGGTAGAGCATACGGAGAAACTTGGGCAGCCTAAGTGGCATCGTGCCAACCTGTACGAGCGGTTTATCTCAATACTCGAGAATGCCCCGGAGCGCCCGGCCCGACTGCCGTCACGCGTTTTTATCTGCGGGATATCCGCCTTACCGCCTGTTTATCTGAAGGCGTTGAACGCGCTGGGTAAACATATTGATATCCATATTTTGTTCACCAACCCTTGCCGACAGTATTGGGGGGATATCCTCGACGAACGTTGGCTTGCGCGGCTGGTAACTCGCCAACGAAAGCGCCTTTTTGAAGAACGTTCCGTCCCGCTGTTTAAAGACGGCTCGACTGCCGGGCAACTTTTTGATGAAGACGGTATCCAGAACCTGCCCAATCCACTGCTTGCCTCGTGGGGGAAGCTGGGGCGTGACTACATTCACATGCTTTCAGACATCACTTCATCAGGCGAAGGCGACGTGGATGCCTTTGTCGATATTGCCCCTGATAGCCTGCTGCATCATATTCAGCTGGATATCCTCGATCTGGAAAACAGTGCCGTGATGGGCGTGACGGCGAACGAATTCGAACGTAGCGACAGCAAGCGCAAGCTGGATGCTGACGATCGCAGCATCACGATCCACGTTTGCCATAGCCCTCAGCGTGAGGTCGAAGTGCTTCACGACCAGCTGCTGGCGATGCTGCAGGACGATCCCGAACTGACGCCACGCGATATTGTGGTGATGGTGGCGGATATCGACAGCTACAGTCCCTTCATTCAGGCCGTTTTTGGCAGTGCGACGGGCGAGCGATATCTGCCTTACGCTATCTCTGACCGTCGTGCCCGCCAGTCGCATCCGGCACTGCAGGCCTTTATCACTCTGCTTTCACTGCCGGATAGCCGCTTTATCTCCGAAGATGTCCTGGCGTTACTGGATGTTCCCGTGCTGGCTGCACGCTTTAACATCACTGAAGAGGGGCTGCGCTACCTTCGCCAGTGGGTGAACGAATCTGGCGTACGCTGGGGGATCGATGACGATAACGTTCAGGAGTTCGAACTTCCTCCAACCGGGCAGCACACGTGGCGTTTTGGCCTGACGCGTATGCTGCTGGGCTACGCCATGGAGAGCAGTCAGGGCGAGTGGAATGAGGTGCTGCCTTACGATGAGTCCAGCGGGTTAATTGCTGAACTGGTGGGGCATTTAGCGTCACTCCTGATGCAGCTTAACCGCTGGCGACACGAGCTGATGCAGCCGCGTCCGCTTGAAGCGTGGCTTCCGGTTTGCAGGGCATTGCTTAATGATTTTTTCCTGCCAGACAGTGACACCGAAGCGGCAATGGCACTGATTGAAACGCAGTGGCAGGCGATCATCGACGAAGGCGTCAATTCCCACTATCAGGAGGCCATTCCGCTGTCGCTGTTGAGGGATGAGTTGACGCAGCGGCTTGACCAGGAGCGAATCAGCCAGCGTTTCCTGGCAGGCCCCATCAATATTTGCACCCTGATGCCAATGCGTTCTATCCCGTTTAAAGTGGTCTGTTTACTTGGCATGAACGACGGCGTTTATCCGCGCGCGCTGGCGCCGCTGGGGTTCGATTTGATGAGCGCAGATCCAAAGCGGGGCGACCGTAGCCGCCGCGATGATGACCGCTACCTCTTCCTTGAGGCGCTCATTTCCGCCCAGAGTAAGCTATATATCAGCTATATCG
Source organism: Enterobacter cloacae complex sp. SHL009 (assembly GCF_049237205.1). NCBI lineage: Bacteria > Pseudomonadati > Pseudomonadota > Gammaproteobacteria > Enterobacterales > Enterobacteriaceae > Enterobacter > Enterobacter cloacae complex sp. SHL009. The sequence goes on along the minus strand of NZ_JBMKIW010000003.1, from coordinate 261,093 downwards.
GCCGTTCCATTCAGGACAACAGCGAGCGTTTTCCCTCCGTTCTGGTGCAGGAGCTGGTGGACTATATCGGCCAGAGTCACTATCTGCCGGGGGATGAAGAGCGCAACTGCGATGAAAGCGAGAAGAGGGTGAAATCTCATATCACCTGTTTCCACAGCCGCATGCCATTTGACCCGGTGAACTACACGCCCAGCGAGCGCCAGAGCTATGCGCAGGAGTGGTTACCGGCAGCGAAAAAGGAGGGGAGTGCGCATACCGATTTCATACAGGAACTTGATCCGCGCCCTGTCGATACCCTGACCTTCGAACAGCTTCAGCGGTTTTGGGCGCATCCGGTGCGCGCTTTCTTCCAGCAGCGATTGCAGGTCAACTTCCGTTCTGAAGAGAGTGAAATTCCTGATGCAGAACCCTTTACGCTGGAAGGGCTGGAGCGCTACCAGTTAAACCTGCAGCTGTTGAATGCGCTGGTTGAAGAGGAAGATGCTGACAAACTTTATCGCCGCTACCGTGCTGCAGGGCAGCTGCCCTATGGGGCGTTCGGGGAAATTGTGTGGGAGGCGCAGTGTCAGGAGATGACCGCCCTGGCAGAACGCGTAAGAGCGTGCCGACAGCCAGGAAAAAGCATTGAAATCGATCTCAACTGCAATGGTGTACAGCTCACGGGCTGGTTAACCCAGGTTCAGCCGGACGGGCTGCTGCGCTGGCGGCCCTCTATGCTTAGCGTTTCACAGGGTTTGCAACTCTGGCTGGAACATCTTGTCTACAGTGCGGATGGTCATAAAGGTGAAAGTCGGATTTTCGTGCGCAAAGAGGGCGAATGGCGCTTCCCGCCGATGGAGTCTGAGCAGGCGTTACGGTATCTGTCTTTGTACATTGAGGGCTACCGTCAGGGAATGAACAAACCGCTCCTGGTACTGCCGGAAAGTGGCGGCGCCTGGATAAAAGCCTGTTATGACGCACAGAATGATGCGATGTTAACGGATGAGGCGTCACTGCAGAAAGCGCGCAGTAAATTTATGCAGGCCTACGAAGGTAACATGATGGTGCGGGGCGAAGGTGAAGATGTCTGGTATCAGCGCTTATGGCGAACGCTTGAGCCAGAGTACTTTGAGGCCATCACGGAAGAGGCGCAGCGCTACCTGCTGCCGTTGTTTAAATTTAATCAGTCCTGAGCGCTGTATAAAAATTGCGCAGCATGGGGGGTTCATTTATGATGCACTTCTTATCACGGACTGATGTACCCCATAAAGAGATGTTGGCGTGTCCAGCACGCAATGCGTTAATGATGTAGCCGTGATAAAGAGGTAGCACCTTGTTTAAAGCGTTTGTTTTGTTTTTCGCCCTCTGGGTACCTGTCACTCAGGCAGACTCCGGTTGGCAACCCGTTCAGGAAACTATTCGTAAAAGCGAAAAAGATACTCGTCAATATCAGGCTATTCGTCTTGATAACGGCATGACCGTGCTGCTGGTTTCCGATCCGCAGGCGGTGAAGTCCCTCTCGGCATTAGTGGTGCCGGTTGGATCGCTGGAAGATCCTGACGCGCATCCTGGGCTTGCACACTATCTGGAACATATGACGCTGATGGGGTCAAAAAAATACCCGCAGCCAGATAGCCTGTCCGAATTTTTGAAAATGCATGGCGGCAGCCACAATGCCAGTACGGCACCGTACCGCACGGCCTTTTATCTTGAAGTCGAAAATGATGCGCTGGAAGGCGCGGTCGACCGCCTTGCTGATTCCATCGCAGCCCCCCTGCTGGATAAAAAATATGCCGACCGTGAACGTAATGCCGTCAATGCTGAGTTGACCCTTGCCCGCACGCGAGATGGTATGCGCATGGCCCAGGTCAGCGCCGAAACCATCAACCCTGCGCACCCGGGTTCGCGCTTCTCCGGCGGTAACCTGGAGACGTTAAGCGACAAACCGAACAGCCCGGTGCTTGATGCCCTGCACGCGTTTCGCGATAAATACTACTCCGCCAACCTGATGAAAGCGGTCATCTACAGCAATAAACCGTTGCCAGAACTGGCAGGCATGGCGGCTAAAACGTTTGGTCGGGTGCCGAATAAAAATATCGACCTGCCGCAGATAGACGTACCGGTGGTCACGGACGCGCAAAAGGGCATTGTGATCCACTACGTGCCTGCGCTGCCGCGCAAAGTGCTGCGCGTGGAATTCCGCATCGATAACAACACCGCAAAGTTTCGCAGTAAAACCGATGAGCTGGTGACCTACCTGATAGGTAACCGTAGTCCGGGTACGCTTTCTGACTGGCTGCAAAAACAGGGGCTCGTGGAAGGTATTCGCGCCGACTCCGATCCGGTTGTGAACGGCAATAGCGGCGTGCTGGCGATCTCCGCCACCCTGACCGACAAGGGCCTGGCAAACCGTGACGAAGTGGTGGCTGCGATCTTCAGCTACCTCTCTTTACTGCGTGAGAAAGGCGTCGATAAGCGCTACTTTGATGAGCTCGCGCACGTGCTGGATCTCGATTTCCGCTATCCGTCCATTACCCGCGACATGGATTACGTTGAGTGGCTGGCGGATACCATGATCCGCGTGCCGGTGGAACACACCCTCGATGCGGTCAATATTGCCGACCGGTATGATGCCGATGCGGTGAAAGCCCGCCTGGCGATGATGACGCCGGAGAATGCCCGCATCTGGTACATCAGCCCGAACGAACCGCATAACAAGACGGCGTATTTTGTCGATGCTCCTTATCAGGTGGACAAAATCAGCGCACAGACCTTCGCCGACTGGCAGAAGAAGGCCGGGGAGATTGCGTTGAAGCTGCCGGAGCTGAACCCCTATATTCCGGATGACTTCTCGCTGACCAAAACGACTCAAGATTACCCGCACCCGGCGCTAATCGTTGATGAGCCTACCCTGCGCGTGGTGTATACCCCTAGCCGCTATTTCGCAAGCGAGCCAAAGGCCGATGTCAGCGTGGTGCTGCGTAACCCGAAAGCGATGAACAGCGCTAAAAATCAGGTGATGTTCGCGCTCAATGACTATCTCGCCGGGATTGCGCTCGATCAGCTCAGCAACCAGGCGGCCGTGGGTGGGATCAGCTTCTCCACCAACGCCAACAACGGTTTGATGCTCAATGCAAACGGCTATACCCAGCGTTTGCCTCAGCTGTTCCAGGCACTGCTGGAGGGTTATTTCAGCTATACGCCGACGGAAGAGCAGCTTGAGCAGGCCAAATCGTGGTATGCGCAGATGATGGATTCTGCGGAGAAGGGCAAAGCTTACGATCTGGCGCTTATGCCGGCGCAAATGCTGTCGCAAGTTCCTTATTTCCAGCGAGAGGACCGCCGCGCGCTGTTGCCTTCGATCACCTTAAAAGACGTGCTGGCTTACCGTGACGCGCTGAAAACCAACACGCGCCCGGAGTTCCTGATCGTCGGCAACATGAGTGAGGATCAGGCCAAAACCCTGGCAGAGAATGTACGCGCTCAGCTCGGTTCGAAAGGCGACGAGTGGTGCCGAAACCAGGACGTGCTGGTTGAGAAAAAACAGAATGTGATTTTTGAAAAGGCGGGTAACAGCACGGACTCCGCGCTGGCCGCGGTATTTGTGCCAACGGGCTATGATGAATTCGCCAGCTCAGCGCAGAGTGCCGTGCTGGGGCAAATTATTCAGCCGTGGTTCTACAACCAGTTACGCACTGAGGAGCAGCTTGGCTACGCGGTGTTTGCCTTCTCCATGAACGTAGGCCGACAGTGGGGGCTGGGTTTCCTGCTGCAAAGCAGCGATAAACAGCCGGCGTATCTCTGGAAGCGTTACCAGGCCTTCTTCCCGCAGGTGGAAGCGAAACTCCGCGCCATGAAGCCGGAAGAGTTTGCGCAGATCCAGCAGGCCGTCATCGCACAGGTGATGCAGCCGCCGCAGACGCTGGGTGAAGAAGCCTCGCAGCTGAGCAAAGATTTCGATCGCGGTAATCTGAAATTTGATTCGCGTGATAAAGTAGTGGCCGAGATAAAACAGCTGACGCCGCAGAAGGTTGCCGACTTCTTCCATCAGGCGGTCATTAAGCCGCAGGGTATGACCATTCTGTCCCAGGTTTCCGGTAGCCAGAACGGGAAAACGGAGTACGTGAACCCGAAAGGCTGGAAAGTCTGGAAGAGCGTCAGCGCGCTGCAGCAATCTATGCCCTGGAGTAAGAAAGAATGACCGATACCGCTGAGTCCCTTGATCCCTTACGTTTACCTATGCAGGGTGAACGATTGATTGAAGCCTCAGCGGGAACGGGAAAAACCTTCACCATTGCCGCTCTGTACCTGCGTCTGCTGCTGGGGCTTGGCGGCAACGCCGCTTATCCACGCCCTTTGAGCGTGGAAGAGCTGCTGGTGGTGACCTTCACCGAGGCTGCCACCGCTGAGCTGCGGGGTCGTATTCGCAACAATATCCACGAGCTGCGCATCGCCTGTCTGCGTCAGAGCACGGATAACCCCCTCTACGCGAGCCTTCTGGAAGAGATTGCCGATAAGCAACAGGCCGCCCAGTGGCTGCTGCTCGCTGAACGGCAAATGGACGAAGCGTCCGTCTTTACTATTCACGGTTTTTGCCAGCGCATGCTGAGCCTGAATGCGTTCGAGTCCGGCATGCTGTTCGAACAGCAGCTCATTGAAGATGAATCCGTTCTTCGCTATCAGGCGTGCGCGGATTTCTGGCGTCGCCACTGTTATCCTTTAGAGCGCGATATCGCCGAAGCGGTACATGCGCTGTGGAAGGGCCCGGAGGCGCTGCTGCGCGCTATCGATCGTTACCTGCAGGGCGAAGCGCCGGTCATCAAATCCCCGCCGCCAGCGGATGAAACCCTGGCCTCACGGCATGAAAAAATCATCGCGCAAATTGCCGACATCAAGCAAAAATGGATGGAGTCCGTTGGCGAGATTGACGCAATCATCGAAAATTCCGGGATTGACCGACGCAAGTTTAACCGTGGCAACCAGGGAAAATGGATCGACAAGATCAGCGCCTGGGCGCAGGAGGAGACGCGAGGCTACCAGCTCCCGGACGCGCTGGAGAAATTCTCCCGGCGTTTCCTGGTTGAGCGGACCAAATCCGACGGCATTGTGCCTGAGCATCCCCTGTTTGTGGCGATTGAAACCCTGCTGGCTGAGCCCTTAACGCTCAACGATCTGATGATCACTCGCGCCATGACGGAAATTCGCGAAGCCGTCGCGCGTGAAAAACGCCGCCGGGGTGAGCTGGGGTTTGACGACATGCTGAGCCGCCTCGATGCGGCGCTGTGCAGTGAAAATGGCGAAGCGCTTGCCGCCGCGATCCGGACCCGCTTCCCGGTGGCGATGATTGACGAATTTCAGGATACCGACCCTCAACAATACCGCATTTTCCGCCGTATCTGGCGCCAGCAGCCCGGTACCGCGCTGTTGTTAATCGGCGATCCGAAACAGGCCATCTACGCCTTCCGCGGTGCGGATATTTTCACTTACATGAAAGCCCGTAGCGAAGTTGACGCGCACTACACTCTCGATACTAACTGGCGCTCCTCTCCCGGCATGGTGGAAAGCGTCAACGCGCTCTTCAGCCGCATGGATACGGCGTTTATGTTCCGGGAGATCCCGTTTCAGCCGGTAAAGTTTGCCGAGAAAAATGCCTCGTTGCGCTTCGAGTTCAACGGCGAGACGCAGCCTGCCATGAACTTCTGGCTGCTGGACGGGGAAGGCTGCGGCGTTGCCGACTATCAAAATGCCATGGCCCAGCACTGTGCCGCACAAATCCGCGACTGGCTCAGTGCGGGCGCGCACGGTAAAGCGCTGCTGTGGAAGGGGGATAAACCAAACCCGGTAAAGGCATCCGATATCACGGTGCTGGTTCGCAGCCGTCAGGAAGCCGCGCTCATCCGCGACGCCCTGACGTTACTAAATATCCCCTCCGTCTACCTCTCAAACCGCGACAGCGTCTTTGAAACGCTGGAAGCGCAGGAGATGCTATGGCTGCTGCAGGCCGTGCTGGCTCCGGAGCGGGAAAGCACGCTGCGTAGCGCACTGGCGAGCGCGATGCTCGGGCTGAACGCGCGGGATATCGATGCGCTCAACAATGACGAAGCCGCGTGGGATGCCGTGGTGGAAGAGTTTGTTCGCTACCGCGAAAAATGGCAGAAGCGTGGAGTCATGGCGATGGTGCGCGAGCTCATGGCACAGCGCCACATTGCCGAGAATATGCTGGCGACAGCAGGCGGCGAGCGCCGTTTGACCGATATTTTACATATCAGCGAACTGCTGCAGGAAGCCGGTACGCAGCTGGAGAGCGAACACGCCCTCGTGCGCTGGCTGGCGCAGCAGATTGCCGATCCGAACAGTAATTCGTCCAGCCAGCAGATGCGCCTTGAGAGTGATAAACATCTGGTGCAGATCGTCACCATTCACAAGTCGAAAGGCCTGGAATATCCGCTGGTCTGGCTGCCGTTTATCGCCAATTATCGCGTGCAGGATCAGGCCTTTTACCACGATCGCGAATCTTTTGAGGCGGTGCTCGATCTCAGCAACGCGGAGTCCAGCGTTGAGCTGGCCGAAGCCGAGCGTCTGGCGGAAGACCTGCGCCTGCTTTACGTGGCGCTGACCCGTTCGGTCTGGCACTGCAGCCTGGGCATTGCGCCTCTGTTCCGTCGCCGTGGCGAAAAGACCGGGGAGAGCGATTTTCATCTGAGCGCGCTGGGGCGGCTTATTCAGCATGGTGAACCCAAAGACGCGGCGGGCCTGCGCCAGTGCATCGAATCTCTTTGCACAGAGCATGTTGCCCTGCATATTCCGTCGCAGCCCGACAACAGCCGCTGGCAGATGCCGGAGCTGGGTGAGTCAGAGCTCCATGCCCGCCAGGTTGTACGTACCATTGCCGACGACTGGCGCGTCACCAGCTACTCCGGTTTGCAGCAGCACGGGCAGAGTATTGCGCAGGATCTGATGCCAAAACTGGACGTAGATGCCGCAGGAGCCGGTAGCGTACCTGTTGAGCCAGTGCTCACGCCGCACCAGTTCCCGCGCGGCGCCTCGCCGGGCACGTTTTTGCACAGCCTGTTTGAAGAGCTGGATTTTACCCAGCCGGTATCGGAAGAGTGGGTGCTGAAGATGTTACAGAGTGGCGGCTACGAGGCACAGTGGCAGCCGGTTCTCACCGACTGGATCCGCGCGGTACTGCACGCGCCGCTCACGACGCAGGGGATCTCGCTGAACCAGTTGACCGCCAAAGATAAGCAGGTGGAGATGGAGTTTTATCTCCCCATCGCCAGCCCGCTCAGGGCCGAAGCGCTTGATGCGCTGATCCGCGAGTACGATCCGTTATCCGCCGGATGTCCGCCGCTGAACTTCCGTCAGGTGCAGGGGATGCTCAAAGGCTTTATCGACCTGGTTTTCCGCCACGAAGGGCGCTACTACCTGCTGGATTACAAATCAAACTGGCTGGGTGAAAGCAGCGAAGCCTACACCCAGGACGCGATGGCCTCGGCAATGCAAATGCATCGCTACGATCTGCAGTACCAGCTTTACACCCTTGCGCTGCACCGTTACCTGCGCCATCGCATGGCCGATTACCGCTACGAAGCGCATTTTGGCGGCGTAATTTACCTGTTCCTGCGCGGAGTGGATGCTAACGACCCGCATTCCGGCGTCTTTAGCACGCGTCCGGCTGCGGAACTGATTGAAAAAATGGATAACCTGTTTGCTGCAGGCACGGAGGAGGTGGCATGACGATGCAGGCGCTACTGCTGGACGCGGTTGAACAACGATTATTGCGTCACCTGGATGTGCAGTTCGCCATGATGGTGGCAGGCGAGGAGCCGGCCGTCATGCTGGCCGCCGCCATTCTGAGTAAAGACGCGGGGGAAGGGCACGTATGTCTGCCGCTGTCGCGTCTGGCGGTGGATGAGAAAATGCCTCCGGCTTTACAGGCGTGTTTCGCGCTGCTGGGGGACGCAGTGGACTGGCAGGAGATATTACTCGGTTCGCCTGCCGTGAGCGGAGCCGATACCGGGACGCCAATGATCCTTGTCGGCGAGCGTTTGTATCTTAACCGGCTGTGGTGTAACGAACTGACGGTAGCGCGCTTCTTCAGCGAGACCAACGCCCCGCTTCCCTGCGATGAAGCGCAGCTCCGGCAAACGCTGGATACGCTGTTTACCGCTGACGACGCGACAGACTGGCAGAAAGTGGCGGCAGCCGTGGCCTTAACGCGACGGATCTCGGTGATTTCTGGCGGTCCGGGCACCGGTAAAACGACCACCGTGGCAAAACTGCTTGCTGCGCTGATTCAGCTCTCGGGTGAGCAAAAGTGCCGTATTCGCCTGGCGGCTCCCACCGGTAAAGCGGCGGCGCGTCTGACGGAGTCGTTAGGCGGCGCGCTGCAAAAGCTGCCGCTAACCGGGGAGCAGCTTGCGCTTTTCCCCAATGAAGCCAGCACGCTGCACCGTTTGCTTGGCGCACAGCCGGGTAGCCAGCGTCTGCGCTATCATGCCGGTAATCCATTGCACCTTGACGTGCTGGTGGTGGATGAAGCGTCGATGATTGACCTGACTATGATGTCGCGTTTGATCGATGCGCTACCGCCGCACGCGCGTGTCATTTTCCTCGGCGATCGCGACCAGCTTGCCTCCGTTGAGGCGGGAGCCGTATTGGGGGATATCTGCACCTATGCCAGCCTGGGATATACCGCTGAACGCGCGCAGGAGTTAGCCCGTCTCACCGGATGTTCGCTCACCTCTGAAAACCATTCGCTGGCAGGGGCGCTGCGCGACAGCCTGTGTCTGCTGCAAAAAAGCTACCGTTTCGGCAGCGACTCCGGCATCGGCCAGCTTGCGGCAGCGGTGAACCGGGGCGACCGGCGCACCACCACTGCGGTGTTTGACGGTACCTTTACGGATATAGAGAAAAAATCGCTGCAAAGCGGGGAAGAGTATCAGGCGATGCTGGACGACGCCCTGCAGGGGTACCAGCACTTTCTGACGGGCGTACAACAGCAAAGTACGCCGGAGCAGGTCATTGCCGCGTTTGGCGAGTATCAGCTGCTCTGTGCGCTGAGGGAAGGCCCCTTTGGCGTCCGGGGTCTCAACGACAGGCTGGAACAGCTGCTGGCGCAAAAACGCAAAATTAACCGTACCCCGCACTCGCGCTGGTATGAAGGGCGACCGGTGATGATCTCCCGCAACGACAGCGCGCTGGGGTTGTTTAACGGGGATATCGGGATTGCGCTCGACTGCGGTCAGGGCCTGCGCGTCTGGTTCCAGATGCCGGACGGGAGCGTGAAGTCCTTCCAGCCCAGCCGTTTACCCGAGCATGAAACCGCCTGGGCGATGACGGTGCATAAATCCCAGGGCTCCGAGTTTAACCATGCGGCGCTGATCCTGCCCACGCAGCTTTCACCCGTCGTTACCCGCGAGCTGATCTATACCGCCATTACGCGCGCGCGTCAGCGCCTGTCGCTCTATACCGATGAACGGGTGCTGGTGCAGGCGATCGCCACCCGAACGGAACGCCGAAGCGGGCTGGGCGCGATATTTGAGTCACTCTGAACAACGCCAGACATCCAGGCCGGGTACGCGCAGCGCTACCCGGCAAGCGTTGTATTATCCCAGGTCAGCCATCAGCACCTTTGAACGACGCTGATAGTTGTACATCTCTTTCTTCGTTTCCGGCAGAGAATCGATATCCACCGGCGTGAATCCGCGCTCCTGGAACCAGTGAATGCTGCGCGTCGTCAGGACGAACAGCTTGCTTAGCCCCATCTGGCGCGCCTGTGCCGCCACGCGTTCAAGCAGCATTTCGCCGCGTGAAGAGCTACGGTAATCAGGATGCACCGCCACGCAGGCCATTTCACCGATCTTCTCTTCCGGGAACGGATAGAGCGCGGCGCAGGCAATGGTCAGGTTATCGCGCTGAATAATGGTGAATTTGTCGATCTCCATCTCCAGCTGTTCGCGTGAGCGACGCACCAGAATACCCTGCTGTTCCAGCGGGCGGATCAGCTCCAGAATGCCGCCGATGTCATTGATGGTGGCGCGGCGGATCTGCTCCGCACTCTCCATCACAATCTGCGTACCAATACCGTCGCGGGAGAACAGCTCCTGGAGCAGGGCCCCGTCTTCCTGATAGCTGATCAGGTGGCTGCGGCGCACGCCGCTGCGGCAGGCCTTCACGGCGCCACGCAGGAAGCGGACGGTGCCGGAGTGGTAATCACCTTCGGCTTCCAGCGCTTCCACGCGGGCCTGGGCTTCATTCGGGAAGAGTTCCGGTACGATTGTTCCTTCAGCGTCCACGACGCCCTGGGAGGAGCAGAACCCAATCATTTTTTCCGCCTTCAGCTTGATCGCCAGCTGCGTGGCGATCTCTTCGGACGTCAGGTTAAAGCTTTCGCCGGTCACGGAAACGGCGACCGGGCCCATCAGCACGATGGCGCCGCTGTCCAGCTGGCGGTGAATAGCTTCCTCATCAATACGACGGATACGGCCGCTGTGGCAGTAATCCACGCCATCGTCCACGCCGAGCGGCTGGGCAATGATAAAGTTGCCGCTCACGACGTTGATATGCGCCCCCTGCAGCGGCGTATTGTTCAGGCTCATGGAGAGACGCGCGGTAATATCCAGCTGCAGCAGACCCGCCGCCTGTTTCACCAGCTCCAGGGTTTTGGCATCGGTGACGCGGGTGTGTTTGTGGTAAATCGGCTCGTGGTGGTGAGCGGCCAGGTTGGCGTCGATCTGCGGACGCGCGCCATAAACCACCACCAGGCGGATCCCGAGGCTGTGCAGCAGGCCAATGTCATTGACGATGCTGGAAAAATTTTCATGCTCAATGGCTTCGCCGCCAAGCATGATGACAAACGTTTTTCCCCGATGGGCGTTGATATAGGGAACAGAATGGCGGAATCCCTGGACCAGTTCGGTTCTACGTTCCTTCACCATGGCACAACCCTTAATGAATGTTTATTCGTAATTTCTGTATTTTTATTCGATTATAGCCACGTGTGCAAGTGCAAATTTTCCGCGACCCACAGAAATTGGTAAGTAATCCGTGCGTTAGCGTATGATTGTTTACCCTTTTATAGATGACAGTTTATGCGTCATTCGTTAAAGTTTTCGGTCAATCTGGACATTTTGTATATCAGTCAGTGTTCTTGCTCGGGAGAAGCATGTCGGGATCCAATTCAGCAATAAGCCGCCGCCGTTTGTTAAAAGGGGCCGGGGCAATGTGGTTGCTTAGCGTCAGTCAGGTCGGACTTGCCGCCACCAGTCAGGTGGTGGCGGTGCGCGTCTGGCCGTCGTCGACCTATACGCGCGTGACGGTCGAATCCAATCGCGTGCTGAAATATAAGCAATTTGCCCTCAGCAACCCGGAACGCGTGGTGGTGGATCTCGAAGGCGTTAACCTCAACTCCGTGCTGAAAGGGATGGCGGCGCAGATCCGCGGTGACGATCCGTTTATTAAATCGGCTCGCGTCGGGCAGTTTGATCCACAAACCGTGCGCATGGTGTTTGAGCTTAAACAGAACGTTAAGCCGCAGCTGTTCTCCCTGGCGCCCGTCGCGACGTTTAAAGAGCGCCTGGTGATGGATCTCTACCCGGCCAACGCAACGGATATTCAGGATCCGCTTCTTGCCCTGCTGGAGGATTACAACAAGGGCGACTTGCAGCGTCAGGTTCCACCTGCGCAAAGCGGTCCGCAGCCGGGGAAAGCAGGGCGCGATCGTCCGATTGTGATCATGCTCGATCCCGGACACGGCGGTGAAGACTCCGGCGCGGTGGGGAAATACCGCACGCGTGAAAAAGACGTTGTGCTGCAAATTGCCCGCCGCCTGAAGGCGTTGATTGATAAAGAAGGTAATATGCGCGCCTATATGACGCGCAATGAAGATATCTTTATTCCGCTGAAGGTCCGGGTGGCGAAAGCGCAGAAGCAGCGCGCCGATTTGTTCGTGTCGATCCATGCGGATGCCTTTACCAGCCGCCAGCCAAGCGGCTCGTCGGTGTTCGCGCTCTCAACCAAAGGCGCGACCAGTACCGCAGCAAGATATCTGGCTGACACCCAGAACGCCTCTGACCTGATTGGCGGCGTGAGCAAAAGCGGTGACCGCTACGTCGACCACACTATGTTCGATATGGTGCAGTCGCTGACCATTAACGACAGCCTGAAGTTTGGTAAAGCGGTGCTGGGCAAGCTGGGCAACATCAATAAGCTGCATAAAAACAGCGTTGAACAGGCCGGGTTTGCGGTACTCAAAGCACCGGATATCCCGTCCATTCTGGTCGAAACCGCGTTTATCAGTAACGTCGAAGAGGAGCGTAAGCTCAAGACGGCAAAATTCCAGCAGGAGGTTGCGGAGTCGATTCTGGCGGGGATACGGGCGTATTTCTCTGACGGGGCGACGCTGGCGCGACGCGGATAACGCTTTCAGCCGGGTAAACGCCCGGCAAATTCACAAACGACAGATACAAAAAAACACCCTTGAGGGTGTTTATTGTTTTCAGAAGTGTTGGTTGCGGGGGCCGGATTTGAACCGACGACCTTCGGGTTATGAGCCCGACGAGCTACCAGGCTGCTCCACCCCGCGTCCGTCTTTCTACAGTCGTAGAAGATACTTCATCAAATTTTAATTGGTTGCGGGGGCCGGATTTGAACCGACGACCTTCGGGTTATGAGCCCGACGAGCTACCAGGCTGCTCCACCCCGCGTCCGTGGATGCGCACTATACTCGGATAGGTTTGTGATGCAACCCCTTTTTCACATAAATCATGATTTTGTATGCAAATTGAACGACATGGCTCTGTTTGGACTATTTTTTGCGCAAAATTTGCCAAAGGGCATGCGATCGCATTTCATTAGCCCTGGCGGTTTGTTATCTTCATCACGCGGAAATGGGCAACTTAAAGACGAGATATAATGAAAGGACGTTGGGCGAAGTATCTGATGGCGGGCGCAATGGTAGCGATTCTTGCGGCCTGTTCTTCCAAACCGACCGATCGCGGTCAACAGTATAAAGACGGGAAGTTATCCCAGCCTTTCTCTTTAGTTAATCAGCCTGATGCCGTCGGCGCACCGATTAATGCCGGTGATTTCTCCGAACAGGTCTACCAGATCCGCAACGCGTCACCGCGTCTGTATGGTACCCAGAGTAGCGTGTATAACGCGGTCCAGGACTGGCTGAAAGCAGGCGGCGATACGCGCAACATGCGCCAGTTTGGTATCGACGCCTGGCAGATGGAAGGGGCCGATAACTACGGCAACGTCCAGTTTACCGGCTACTACACCCCGGTTATCCAGGCACGGCACTCGCGTCAGGGCGAGTTCCAGTACCCGATCTACCGTATGCCGCCAAAACGCGGTCGTCTGCCGTCTCGCGCTGAGATCTACGCCGGTGCGCTAAGCGAAAACTACGTTCTGGCCTACAGCAACTCCCTGATGGATAACTTCATCATGGACGTTCAGGGCAGCGGCTACATTGATTTTGGCGACGGGTCGCCGCTTAACTTCTTCAGCTATTCCGGTAAAAACGGCCACGCCTATCGCAGTATCGGTAAGGTGCTGATCGACCGCGGCGAAGTGAAGAAAGAAGATATGTCGATGCAGGCGATCCGCGAGTGGGGCGAGAAACACAGCGAAGCCGAGGTGCGCGAGCTGCTGGAGCAGAACCCGTCGTTCGTCTTCTTCAAACCGCAAAACTTCGCGCCGGTGAAAGGGGCCAGCGCGGTTCCGCTGATTGGCCGCGCGTCGGTAGCATCGGATCGTTCGATTATTCCTGCAGGCACCACGCTGCTGGCTGAAGTCCCTCTGCTGGACAATAACGGCAAGTTCAACGGTCAGTATGAGCTGCGTCTGATGGTGGCGCTGGACGTCGGCGGGGCAATTAAAGGCCAGCACTTCGACATCTATCAGGGTATTGGCCCTGACGCAGGCCATCGCGCGGGCTGGTATAACCACTACGGACGCGTGTGGGTACTGAAGGCGGCGCCGGGTGCTGGAAACGTATTCAGCGGCTGATTGTGATATTCTGAGCACAATACGGATTACTGTTCAGGGTGAGGAAAACCTCACCCTTTTTACATCTGAGGTCTTATGTCTGTGGTAATCAGCGACGCCTGGCGCCAGCGTTTTGGCGGTACGGCACGTTTATATGGTGAAAAAGCCCTGCAGCTGTTTGCGGATGCGCACGTCTGCGTCGTGGGCATTGGTGGTGTGGGGTCGTGGGCGGCAGAAGCGCTGGCGAGAACCGGTATTGGCGCAATTACCCTGATTGACATGGATGACGTTTGCGTCACCAACACTAACCGTCAAATCCATGCGCTGCGTGATAGCGTCGGCCTGGCAAAATCCGAGGTGATGGCGGAGCGTATCCGTTTGATCAACCCGGAGTGCCGCGTGACGGTAATCGACGACTTTGTGACGGCCGATAACGTCGCCGAATACATGAGCAAAGGCTACAGCTATGTGATTGACGCCATCGACAGCGTGCGGCCAAAAGCGGCGCTGATCGCCTACTGCCGTCGCTACAAGGTGCCGCTGGTCACGACGGGCGGTGCGGGCGGGCAAATCGATCCGACGCAGATCCAGGTGGCCGATCTGGCGAAAACGATCCAGGATCCGCTGGCGGCCAAGCTGCGTGAGCGCCTGAAGAGCGATTTTAACGTGGTGAAGAACAGCAAAGGCAAGCTCGGCGTCGACTGCGTGTTCTCGACGGAAGCGCTGGTCTACCCGCAGGCGGATGGCTCAGTCTGCGCGATGAAAAGCACGGCGGAAGGGCCAAAACGAATGGATTGCGCCTCAGGTTTTGGTGCGGCCACCATGGTGACCGCCTCCTTCGGCTTTGTGGCGGTGTCTCACGCCCTCAAGAAAATGATGGCGAAGGCGGAACGTCAGGCCTGAGCCTGGCGTGCGGCATCCAGTACCGCGTCGCTGAGCGCGATCAACCCCTGACCGCGCGAGGCGCTGAGCTGCGCGCGCAGCCCAAGCTCATCAAATAGCGCCAGCGGCGAATGTGCCAGCAGTTCCGCCGCGCTTTTCCCTTCCACAGCGGTCAGCAATACGGCCAGCAGGCCCCGGACGATGCGGCCTTCGCTGTCGCCGAAGAAGTGCAGCTTCTCGCCGGAGACGCTCACGCCCAGCCAGACGCGGTTTTCACAGCCTGCGATCTCTTTCGCCTGCGCTTTAAGATCGTCTGAAAGGGCAGGCAGCTGTTTACCCAGCAGGATCAGCTGTCGATATTTATCTTCCCACTGCTGGAGCGGGGCGAAGGTCTGTTTTAAGGTCTCTTCTGTGATGACGGTGCCAAACGGATGTCCGGCTAAAGCAGCGCTAGTCATTAATCCACCAGTATTTCAAGGGCGCGGTCAACGGCGGCAACCAGCGCGTCGACATCGCTTTGGGTATTATACGGCGCAAACGAGGCGCGCAGCGTACCGTTAACGCCAAGCGCCGCCAGCAGCGGCTGGGCGCAGTGCTGTCCGGCACGCAGGGCAATGCCGTACCCGGCCAGCAGCGTCACCATGTCGCTGTGATGTACGCCCGCAAAATCAAAGGCGAGCAGGCTTGAATCCTGAACGCGGAACGAGCGGAAACCCGGGCGCTTTTTGAGTTCTTCCTCTGCCAGCGTCGCCAGCCCCCGGCTCCAGCTTTCAGCCTGAACGATGTCTGTTTCTGCCAGCCACTCCAGCGCCGCGCTTAAGCCAATCACCCCCGCCACGTTCGGCGTACCGGCCTCCAGGCGATAGGGAACATCCTGAGTTTTGAAGCCATCGAACGACACTTCGGTGATCATTTTGCCGCCACCCAGCCACGGCGTCATTTTTGCCAGCAGTTCAGGCTTGCCGTACAACGCCCCAATACCGGTTGGCCCGTAGAGCTTATGCCCTGAGAAGGCATAGAAATCGATATCAAGCGCCTGCACATCAGCGGGGAAGTGCACTACGCCCTGAGCGCCGTCGACCATCACCACCATCCCGCTTGCATGGGCAATGCAAATAGCCTGAGCCAGGTCCGGGCAACCTCCCGTGACGTTCGACATCTGTCCGAGCGCCAGAATGCGGCTGCGAGGGGTAATCAGTTCGGGGAGACGTGCCACGTCGGGCAGAAGGTCTGCACCCAGTGGGAGTTTCACCACGCGCGCACCCGTTTGCTCGGCCACCATCAGCCATGGCACAAGGTTGGCGTGATGTTCCGCCTCGCTGACGACGATCTCATCGCCCGGCTGAAGCAGCGGGCGCGCGTAGCACTGGGCCACCATATTGATGGCTTCGGTGGTGCCGCGCGTCCAGACGATGTTTTTCCCGCTTTCGGCATTGATCAGGCGCGCGACCTGATCGCGTGCGGCTTCGTAGCGCGCGGTTAATCGCTGGGCTTCGGCAAACTGGCTGCGATGCACGTTCCCGGCGCTCAGGCTGTAGAACTGCTGCGTGGCCTCAATCACCGCCTGTGGCTTAAGGGCGGTGGCGGCGCTATCCAGGTAAATACCGGCATCGGCCAGAGCCGGAAACTGTGCGCGGAACTGCGCAGGACTGAAAGCGTTCATGGGATTCCTCATTTCAATATAGCGATCGTCGCGCAATTTCAGCGGCAGGGCAAGGAGGTTGATATCTATCAGAATTGTCTGCTTATCCTTACGACTTCAAAAAAGCAGGTTATGCTAAATAGTGTTAGGCGGATGTTTTAGCCTGTTATAAATCGAGGTTTGAATAGCATTAATTGCTAAAGGAGAATAATCATGAATAAGACAGCTGCAATCATTTCTGCCTGTGCGTTTACTTTTGCCCTGAGCGCGTGTTCTGGTAACAACTACGTGATGCACACCAACGATGGTCGTTCTATCGTTTCGGAAGGGAAACCGACTACCGATAATGATACCGGGATGATTTCGTACAAAGATGCTAACGGGAACAAGCAGCAGATCAACCGCACGGACGTGAAAGAGATGAAAGAGATCGAGCATTAACAGATCGCAGGCGAAAAAAAAGCACCGCAAATTGGCGGTGCTACATTAATCACTATGGACAGACAGGGTAAATGTACAGGAAGTGAAAAATTGGTAGCGTTGCTACCGTGGTCTGAATCGCAGACCAATTGCAAACACAACAACACAACATCACAACCGTAAGCCAAAAGCCCTTCAGAACACGCATTCCGAAAAAAGCTCTTCGTTCCGGCTCAGGAAGTGCCGCCACTATAGGTATTTGCTGGTAGTTCCTCAACGGACAAATTATAATGGCTCAGATAAAAAAAACTAATAGGTTAAACGTTGTTTCCTGTTTGTTAAAATCCGTTAACATCTAAGCCAGATAACCATGTCAAAGCGATTGCCACCCCTTAATGCATTACGTGTTTTTGATGCAGCAGCACGTCACCTGAGCTTCACCCGCGCGGCAGATGAGCTTTTTGTGACACAGGCCGCAGTAAGTCACCAAATCAAGTCTCTGGAGGATTTTCTGGGCCTTAAGCTGTTTCGTCGACGCAACCGTTCGTTGCTGTTGACTGAAGAGGGGCAGAGCTATTTTCAGGATATTAAAGAGATTTTTTCCCAGCTTACGGAAGCCACTCGTAAGCTGCAGGCTCGGAGTGCAAAAGGTGCTCTGACCGTCAGTTTATTGCCCAGTTTTGCCATTCATTGGCTGGTGCCAAGACTCTCAAGCTTTAACTCAGCTTATCCGGGGATCGACGTTCGAATCCAGGCTGTAGATCGTCAGGAGGACAAGCTGGCCGATGACGTAGATGTCGCCATTTTTTATGGTCGCGGTAACTGGCCGGGCTTGCGCGTTGAAAAATTATACGCAGAATATCTCCTGCCGGTCTGTTCTCCTCTGCTGTTAACAGGTGAGAAGGCGCTGAAGTCACCCGCTGATCTGGCTCAGCATACGCTTTTGCATGATGCCTCTCGCCGCGACTGGCAAACTTATACCCGTCAATTAGGTCTTACACATATTAACGTGCAGCAGGGACCCATTTTTAGCCACAGTGCGATGGTGTTACAGGCTGCCATTCACGGGCAGGGCGTGGCGTTGGCAAACAACGTCATGGCGCAGTCCGAAATTGAGGCAGGCCGCCTGGTTTGCCCTTTTAATGATGTACTGGTCAGCAAGAATGCGTTTTATCTGGTTTGTCATGACAGTCAGGCAGAACTGGGTAAAATAGCCGCCTTCCGGCAGTGGATACTGGCGAAAGCGGCAACCGAGCAAGAAAAATTCCGCTTCAGGTATGAGCAATAACGTTTGTGTGCCGGGCACGCATTAACTCAGGACTTAAACATGACCAGCCGATTCATGCTGATTTTTGCCGCGGTGAGTGGCTTTATTTTTGTTGCACTGGGCGCCTTTGGCGCACATGTATTAAGCAAGTCTTTAGGCGCAGTAGAGATGGGCTGGATCCAGACCGGCCTTGAATATCAGGCGTTCCACACGCTGGCTATTTTTGGGCTGGCGGTGGCGATGCAGCGTCGTATCAGTATCTGGTTTTACTGGAGCAGCGTGTTTATGGCGCTGGGTACCGTGTTGTTCAGCGGTAGCCTGTACTGCCTTGCGCTCTCACATTTGCGCCTGTGGGCGTTTGTTACACCTGTCGGCGGCTTCAGCTTCCTGGCGGGTTGGGTATTAATGTTTATCGGAGCTATCCGTCTGAAACGCAAGGGCGTTGTTCATGAATAAGGTTGTTTTATATTGTCGCCCGGGGTTTGAGAAAGAGTGCGCCGCGGAAATTACCGATAAAGCGGCGAAGCGCGAAGTCTTCGGCTTTGCCCGCGTAAAAGAAAACGCGGGCTATGTGGTATTCGAGTGCTATCAGCCTGAAGACGCGGACAAGCTGGCGCGCGAGCTGCCGTTCAGCTCGCTGATCTTTGCTCGCCAGATGTTTGTCGCGGGTGAGCTGCTGAAGGATCTTCCGCCGGAAGACCGCATCACGCCTATTGTCGGCATGCTGCAGGGCGTGGTGGAGAAGGGCGGCGATCTGCGCGTTGAAGTGGCGGATACCAACGAAAGTAAAGAGCTGATGAAGTTCTGCCGTAAGTTCACCGTGCCGCTGCGTGCGGCGCTGCGTGATGCGGGCGTGCTGACGAACTACGAAACGCCGAAGCGTCCGGTGGTGCATATCTTCTTTATCGCACCGGGCTGCTGCTATACAGGCTATTCGTACACCACCAACAACTCTCCCTTCTTTATGGGTATTCCGCGTTTGCGCTTCCCGTCCGATGCGCCAAGCCGTTCCACGCTTAAGCTGGAAGAGGCGTTCCACGTTTTTATCCCGGCAGATGAGTGGGATGAGCGTCTGGCAAACGGCATGTACGCCGTCGACCTTGGCGCGTGCCCGGGCGGCTGGACCTATCAGCTGGTGAAACGCAATATGTGGGTATCGTCCGTTGATAACGGCCCAATGGCGCAAAGCCTGATGGACACGGGGCAGGTCACATGGCTGCGTGAAGACGGATTCCGCTATCGCCCGAACCGTAACAACATCTCGTGGATGGTGTGCGATATGGTTGAGAAGCCGGCAAAAGTCGCCGCGCTGATGGCCTCCTGGCTGGTGAATGGCTGGTGCCGTGAGACCATTTTTAACCTCAAGCTGCCGATGAAAAAGCGCTATGAAGAAGTGTCGCAGAACCTGGCGTACATTCAAGAACAGATGGACGAACACGGTATTAACGTGGAGATCCAGGCGCGTCAGCTGTATCACGACCGTGAAGAGGTGACGGTGCATATTCGTCGCTGGTGGGCTGCGGTCGGCGGACGTCGCGACGAGCGATAGTCCGCTGATTGCCCTCACCCCGGCCCTCTCCCAAAGAGGCGAGGAGGAAAAGACCGCACCGAGAAATTCCCTCTCCCCCATGGGGAGAGGGTTAGGGTGAGGGGATATTAACGTTCTAACCGCAGCTGCTGTAAATTCCCGTCCAGCTGTAAATCCGTCTGTAGCGTTGCGATTTCCCGGCAGATAAACGCCATCTCTTTATGCGCCTCCAGCTTCTTGCGCCACTTTTCCGGTACCTCATCCAGACGGGCGTAAATCCCTTCCAGACTCTGAAAATCGGTCAGCAGCTGCGCGGCGCTCTTCGGCCCAATACCGGCGACACCCGGAACCTTAGAACTGCTGATGCCTGCCAGCCCCCAGTAATCCGGCAGTTGCTCAGGCGAGACGCCGAACTCGCTGGCAATAAACGGCGCGTCCAGCCAGCGTTTTTGAAAATAGTCGCGAATGCGGATAGTCGGGGAGAGCAGCTGGCAGTAGCCTTTGTCAGTTGAAACGATAGTGGCCTGATGCCCGGCGCTTGCCACCTTTACGGCCAGGGTGGCCGCGAGATCGTCGGCTTCATTTCCCTGTGCACCCCAGCAGGGAACGCCCCGCTGTTCAAATGCAGCGCGCAGCATGGGCAATTCAGCGTGAAGATCGTCCGGCATCGGGGCGCGTCCGGCTTTGTAGTCGGGCAGACGCTGGTGTCGCCAGCCAGTGTTGCGGGCTTCGTCATCAAATACCGCGACCGCATGGGTGGGCTCACTGTGGCGGATAAGCTGTTCCAGCGCGTGCAGACAGGTGTCTTTACAAGGCGTCCCCTGCACCGCATGGATACGGCGGATCAGGTTAAGAGCATCGACGATAAGTAAATGAACGGCCACAGATAATCTCCCTTCTATCTCATGCGTAAAGGGTAACACTGTCAGCAGCGTGAAACTATGAATGGTGGGGAAAACAGGAAGAAGCCTCGCAAAACGAGGCTTCCTGAGGGGCTTAATCGCAGGTCACGATCTTCATCGCCAGGCCGCCGCGAGAGGTTTCGCGGTATTTGGCGTTCATATCTTTACCTGTTTCGTACATGGTTTCGATAACCTTATCGAGACAGACGCGCGGCTCGCTGGTGCGGCGCAGCGCCATACGTGCCGCGTTCACCGCCTTCACTGAGGCAATCGCGTTACGTTCGATGCACGGCACCTGTACCTGTCCGGCAACCGGGTCACAGGTCAGTCCCAGGTTATGTTCCATGCCGATTTCCGCAGCAATGCACACCTGTGTCGGGCTTGCACCCAGCAGTTCGGCCAGACCCGCCGCCGCCATGGAGCACGCCACGCCGACTTCACCCTGACAGCCCACTTCCGCACCGGAAATAGACGCGTTCATCTTATACAGCGAACCAATCGCACTGGCGACCAGCAGGTAGCGCGCCAGCGAGTTCGCGTTCACTTCACGGATAAACTTGTCGTAGTACGCCAGCACCGCCGGAACGATACCGCAGGCGCCGTTAGTCGGGGCGGTGACCACGCGGCCCCCTGCGGCGTTCTCTTCGTTTACCGCCAGGGCGAACATGTTGATCCAGTCTACAACGGCCATCGGGTCCGTCGTCGTTTTGTCGGTGCTCACCAGCATACGGCGCAGCGCAGCAGCGCGACGCGGCACGCGAAGCTTGCCCGGCAGAACGCCTTCGGTGGTGATCCCGCGCTCAATACCGCCGCGCATCACTTCCCAGACGTTAGTGAAGTGCTGTTCGAGCTCTTCTTTACTGTGAAGTGCCAGCTCGTTTTTCATCATCAGGCCGGAGAGGGAAAGGCCCGTCTCCTGGCAGTGACGCTGAAGATCCGCCGCCGTTTTGTACGGATACGGCACTTCGACAGAAGAGGTATTGGTTTGACCAAAGTGGTCTTCGTCGACGATAAAGCCGCCGCCTATAGAGTAATACGTCTGGCTGTATACCGCTTTGTCGCCGGCCAGCGCGGTAATGCGCATGCCGTTTTCGTGCAGCGACAGGTTGTCCGCATGGAAATTCATGCAGTGGTCAACCGGGAATTCAACCTCATGCTCACCGTTCGCCAGCAGCAGGCGACCGTGGGTGTTCACATCCTGGATGAAGCCAGGGATCGCATCAATATCAACGGTATCCGGCAGGTTTCCCGCCAGGCCCATGATAATGGCGATATCGGTATGGTGGCCTTTCCCGGTCAGGGAAAGCGAGCCGTATACATCGACAACCACGCGGGTAATGTCATGCAAGATGCCGCGTGCAATCAAGTCATCCGTGAACTGCTTACCGGCTTTCATTGGTCCGACGGTGTGAGAGCTGGAAGGACCAATACCGATTTTGAAGATATCGAATACGCTAATCATGATGCGTCCATTGCTTTCAGTCAGAGAGGGAGGAGTGCGCCGTCCTAAGACGGCGCGGGTGATAATCAGAACATGGTGTACAGGGAGTAGAAGATCGCAGAGATTGCGATAAGACCCATGATAACCACAAAGACGTTGCTCACATGACCGCTGTACTTGCGCATAGCAGGGACTTTCTGAATCGCGTACATCGGCATCAGGAACAGAATCATCGCGATGACCGGGCCGCCCAGGGTTTCAATCATGCCCAGGATGCTTGGGTTCAGCGTTGCTACCGCCCAGGTGGTGAGCAGCATGAACAGTGCAGTGATTTTGTTCAGCTTGTTGATTTCAATGCTCTTGCCTTTACCGCGCAGAGATTTAATCACCATACCGTTGAAGCCTTCACGCGCGCCGAGGTAGTGGCCCAGGAAGGATTTTGTGATGGCGATAATCGCGATGATTGGTGCCATCCACGCAATGACCGGTGCGTTAAAGTGGTTCGCCAGGTAAGACAGAATAGAGATGTTCTGCTCTTTCGCTGCCGCCAGATCCGCCGGGGAGAGGCTCAGTACGCAGCTGAAGACGAAGAACATAACGGTCAGTACCATCATGATGTGAGCGCGCGCCAGGATGCTTGAGCACTTCTTCTCTGCGCCATTACCGTACTCTTCACGTTTCGCCACGGCGAAAGAGGAGATGATTGGGGAGTGGTTGAAGGAGAACACCATCACCGGAATCGCCAGCCAGAGGGTCATCAGCAGGCCGTTACCGGTTGCCGATGCGCTGCTCAGGGACAGGGTTTCCAGCGCTGCACCGTTCCACTGTGGGATCAGGTAGCAGGCCAGCAGCATCAGTGCGGCCACAAACGGGAACACCAGTACGCTCATCGCTTTCACAATCATCTGCTCACCGAAGCGCACGATGGTCATCATGCCGACAATCAGGATCAGAGACAGGATGGCACGCGGTGGCGGCGTCATGTGCAGCTGGTGCAGCATGAAGCTTTCAACGGTGTTGGTGATCGCCACGCTGTAAACCAACAGGATAGGGTAAATCGCGAAGAAGTAGAGCAGGGTAATCAGTTTACCTGCGCCCACGCCGAAATGCTCTTCAACCACTTCAGTGATGTCTTCACCCGGGTTTTTACCGGACAGCACGAAGCGGGTCAGACCGCGGTGTGCAAAGAAGGTCATCGGGAAAGCAATGATAGCCATAATGATCAGCGGAATCAGACCGCCGACGCCTGCGTTGATAGGAAGGAACAGTACACCAGCGCCGATTGCCGTGCCGTAAAGGCCAAGCATCCACATGGTATCCGTTTTGCGCCAACCACTTCGGGATTCAATCGAAGCAACGGTGCTGGTTTGAGTGGTTTCCATCTGTATCTCCTGGAGGAAGCGAATTGTCAGGTTTTTAGTCAAATCCGATGAAAAAGTGCCTGACGGTAATATGAAATTCGTTCAGTGACGGTTTTTTAATAATTTTTGCCCGTAACTATTGGCGGGCGGAAAGATACATTCTAGTTATGAATCTATCAGTGATCCTGATCCCAAATGCAATAATCCACTTATGATGTGGGCATCTTTAGACCATTTATCTGTTAAAAAAACGTCAAAGAGAATTTACGGGCGCGAAGGCTACCACCAACGACATGTGAGCTGAAAGACTGACCCGTGATATAGGTGTCTTTAGCTGTAAAGAAAGGGGTTTTTAGTATTTTCTGACGGGTAATTTAGATTAAGGCTGATAATTTACGGTTGAGAAAACAAGGTAATCGTTTGCGTTTGTGCATAGTTTGTTAAAGACATAAGTGATTCGTATGAATTACATCGGGAATAAAAAAAAGCCGGGACGCGCAACAGGGCGACCCGGCTTTGATGAGATATCGCTAAGCGTTATGTGCAGATTTCGTAGCAAGGAATATAGGCTGAGCCCGGCAGCTTCATGCGGTGCTGAGCGACAAAGCCCTGCAGCATGTCGTCCATGCGGCGCATCATCTCCGGATCGCCGTGGATCTTGTACGGACCGTACTGTTCAATGGCGCGGATGCCCATCTCTTTGACGTTGCCCGCCACAATCCCGGAGAAAGCACGACGCAGATCGGCCGCCAGAACTTCCACCGGCTGGTCCGGGTAGAGTTTCAGGTTCGCCATATTTTCATGCGTAGGCTCGAACGGGATCTGCAGGTCCGGCGCGATACGGATTGACCAGTTAAAGCTGTACGCATCGCCGGTATCGCGACGGTTTTCTTTTACCAGCGGCATCGCTTTTTTCATCTGGCGCGCCACTTCCGCGGCATCGTCAATGATGATGCGATAGTGACGACGCGCGGCTTCGCCCAGCGTGTGCACGATAAACTCGTCCAGCACGCGGAAGTAGTCTGCGCTCTCTTTTGGCCCGGTCAGGATCAGCGGCAGAACCTGATCTTTGTTGGCCGGGTTCATCAGAATACCCAGCAGGTAGAGCAGCTCTTCCGCTGTCCCCACGCCGCCCGGGAAGATGATAATGCCGTGGGCGATACGGACAAACGCTTCAAGACGCTTCTCAATATCCGGCATGATAATCAGCTCATTAACCAGCGGGTTAGGTGGCTCAGCGGCGATGATGGACGGTTCGGTCATGCCGATAAAGCGTCCCTCTTTATAACGCTGTTGCGCATGCCCAACCGCCGCTCCTTTCATTGGTGCTTCCATCGCACCCGGACCGCAGCCGGTACAGATATTCAGCTCGCGCAGGCCGAGCTGGGTGCCCACTCGACGCGCATAAAGGTATTCGGTTTCGTTAATAGAGTGGCCGCCCCAGCAGACGACCATGTTCGGCGCTTCGCCAACGTGCAGGGCACGGGCGTTACGCAAAATGGAGAACACCAGGTTGGTGATATGGACCGAGCTTTCCAGGTCGAGATGCTGGAAACGGCCTGCGTTGTGGATCTGCCCGTTAACAAACAGAATGTCACGCAGCACGGCAAACAGGTTAGCCTGAAGTGAACGGATGATGCGCCCGTCGACAAAGGCCTCTTCCGGCGGGTTGATGACTTCAAGCTTCACGCCACGCTCGCGGCGCAGCACGTTGATATCAAAGCTTTCGAAGCGGGACAGCAGTTCTTTACTGTTATCTGTCAGGCTTCCGGAGTTCAGAACGGCAAGTGAACAGTTACGAAACAGTTGATAAAGATCGCTGCTGGCTGTGCGCTTAAGCATGTCCACTTCCAGCTGCGACAACATATCCATTGAGCCAAGCGGGCTAATATGTGTAATCAAGTGAGCTCCTTACGGGACGATTATCGTCTTTCCCTGTTGATTACAATAGCCCTGGCGCGTGACGTTTCACAACCTAAAGCGCGGAAGATACCGCGCATATTGTGAAAATATTTATATTACTGACGCACCAGCCGTCCCGTTGCTGGCACAAAATCGGTGTTGGTGCGCCACGGGTTAATGTCCAGACCGCCCCGGCGGGTATAGCGCGCGTAAACGCTCAGTTTTTCTGGCTGGCAGAAACGCTGAATATCGCTAAAGATGCGCTCCACGCACTGCTCGTGGAATTCGTTGTGATGGCGGAAAGACACCAGGTAGCGCAGCAATTTTTCCCGGTCAATTTTCGGGCCGCGGTACTGGATCTGCACCGAGCCCCAGTCCGGCTGATGCGTGATCAGGCAGTTAGATTTCAGCAGATGGCTGACCAGCGTCTCTTCAACCACTTTGCCGCTCGCCGCGTTTTCGAGGTAGTCCGCGCTGAATTCATAATTCTCCACCTCGATATCCTGATCGTCGATGCAGGTCCCGTTGAAGCGGGCGACTGGCTGCCCTTCCAGCTCGTGCAGGCGATACAGTGAAACGCTCACCTTTCCCTGCGCGCAGGCGCTTAAATCGCGTTCCAGGGTGTGCTGAACGTCGTCCCAGCTGTTGAATTTAGTCTGGTTAAAGCTGTTGAGATAGAGCTTAAAGCTTTTGGATTCCACGAGATTAACGCTGGCGTAATCCAGCTCAACGTGGCCCACTGCCACCTGCGGCAGACCGCGCGCGTTAAGCCACGAGAGTTCGTACAGCGTCCAGATGTCACCGCCGACAAACGGCAAGGCATCCGCATGCAGGCCCAGAGGATCGCGGTTCAGGCTGCGCGGCACGCCCTGCAGCAGGCTTGCATCGTAGGTATCGCGGTAATCGGTCGATTTACCCAGCGTTAAGCCGGTTAACGCCTGATGATTTTCGTAAGACATGTTTCATAGCCACTTTACAGGTACACTTATGGCCTGAGTTTATCCTGTCTGACAAGAAGAGAGAAATCGGTGGACATCGAAACTGCAAATGCCCTCACTACCTTCACGGCCCGCTACTGCGATGCATGGCATGAAAAGCACGGAACATGGCCACAAAGCACTGATTTGTATGGCGTACCCTCGCCATGCATTATCTCTTCAGTCGACGATTACGTTATCTGGCAGCCAAAACCTTTCGACGGCGAGCAAAATGTAAATGCGGTTGAGCGTGCAATGGACATTGTGGTACAACCAGCGGTTCACGCGTTTTATACCACGCAGTTCGCAGGGGATATGCCCGCGCGCTTTGCTGATATCACGCTGACGCTGTTGCAGACCTGGAGCGAAGACGATCTGCAGCGTGTTCAGGAAAACCTGATTGGTCATCTGGTCACGCAAAAACGCCTTAAGCTTTCTCCGACGCTTTTTATTGCCACGCTGGACAGCGAACTGGATGTGTTATCCGTCTGTAACCTGTCAGGTGAAGTGGTTAAAGAGACTATCGGCACCCGCAATCGCGAGACTCTCGCCCCCTCTCTTGCGGATTTCCTCACCCGACTTGAGCCCCTTCTGTAATCCATGCTGCTACAGCGCGTGTGAGAGATCTCTTACAAGGTTTGTGAGAGATCGCTGGAACATTCAGTATTACCTCATTAAATTCAGATTAATATCACTCTATTTTTCAACAGATTAGTTGTTCATCCTATTATTTTTAGGGAGCCTGTGCGTCTTACAACTCCGGCTGAGTGGGTTGTAAGACGAAGCGGAATAGCGGATTCTATCTCCGTCGACAGGACGCCGACACGAGAAACGAACATCAGGATGATGGCGTTTCTCACACAGGACTCGTCAGGATGGCACTGCAGGAAGGCTTCAGGATGAAGCGAAGTGGATAACGCAGGATGCGTAAGGGACACCTCCAGGAAGGAGAACGAGAGCCGGTCAGGATGGTCGGTGGGTCAGGAAGGCCAGGACGTTTCGGGATGAAACAAACGCGTCAGGAAGATGTGTGCAGGATGCATTGGCTTACGGATGACCAGGCCTTCGGGCTTCAGGAAAAGTTGTCACGGATGAGCAGGGAGCACGAATTGTAGCTGGAATGCTGCGAAACGAACCGGGAGCACTGTTTTTACAGTGCTCCCTTTTTTATTTCTGCCTTCCGCAATGCTATGCTGCGCGCCGTTCACTTTTTCAGTTGAGGTTACTATGACGCAACACGATAGCGTTCGTGCTCAGTTGCACGCCATCGAAGCCCTTTTGCGCCAACATCAGCTGTGGCAGGAGACCGCGCCGCAGCCAGAAGCGTTCGCGAGCACTCAGCCCTTCTGCCTGGATACGCTGGCCCCGTTTGAATGGCTGCAGTGGGTGTTAATTCCGCGCATGCACGCCCTGCTTGAGGGCGGTCACCCGCTTCCGCAGGCGTTTGCTGTCTCTCCCTACTATGAAATGGCGCTCGAGACGACGCACCCTGCGCGCGACGTGATGCTGGTCGAACTGGAAAAACTGGATGCCCTGTTTGCCGGTGAAGATGCATGACGCTTGAGATCCTCTATCAGGACGAGTGGCTGGTGGCGGTGAATAAACCGTCAGGCTGGCTGGTACACCGCAGCTGGCTCGATCGCGATGAGAAGGTGGTGGTGATGCAGACCGTTCGCGATCAGATTGGTCAGCATGTTTTTACCGCCCATCGTCTCGACAGGCCGACCTCCGGCGTGCTGCTGATGGGGCTTTCCAGTGAGTCGGGACGCCTGCTGTCACAGCAGTTTGAACAGCATCAGATGCAAAAGCGCTATCACGCGATCGTGCGCGGCTGGCTGACGGAAGCCGCCACGCTGGACTATCCGCTGGTGGAGGAACTGGACAAAATCGCCGATAAATTTGCCCGCGATGACAAAGGTCCGCAGCCCGCAGTGACGGATTATCGCGGCATGGCGACGACCGAAATGCCGGTGGCCACCAGCAAATTTCCGACCACACGCTACAGCCTGGTTGAGCTTCTGCCTAAAACCGGGCGTAAGCACCAGCTGCGACGCCATCTTGCGCACCTGCGCCATCCGATTATTGGCGACAGCAAACACGGTGATTTGCGCCAGAACCGCAGTGCGGCCGAACACTTTGGCTGCCATCGTCTGATGCTGCACGCCAGCGAGCTGAGCCTGACGCACCCGTTTACCGGCGAGCCGCTGACTATCCGTGCTGGGCTGGACGACGTCTGGATGCAGGCGCTGTCACAGTTTGGCTGGCTGGGACAACTCCCCGAAAATGAAAGGGTTGAGTTTGTATCGGGCAACGTTCAGGATGAACGGTAAACGCATTCATTATGGGAAAATAGCATGGCTGAAGTAGGCATTTTTGTCGGGACAATGTACGGCAACTCGCTGCTGGTAGCGGAAGAGGCTGAGGCAATACTCGCCAGCCAGGGCCATAAAGCCACGGTCTATGAAGATCCGGAACTGGCAGACTGGGAAAAGTATAAAGATAAATACATTCTGGTGGTGACCTCCACCACCGGGCAGGGCGATCTGCCGGACAGCATCGTGCCGCTTTTCCAGGGAATTAAAGACCAGCTTGGCTATCAGCCGGACGTGCACTACGGCATCATTGCTCTGGGCGACAGCTCTTACGCTAACTTCTGCGGCGGCGGCAAGCAGTTCGATGCGCTCCTGCAGGAACAGAGCGCCCAGCGCGTCGGCGAGATGCTGCTGATTGATGCCGGGGAGCATCCTGAACCCGAAAGCGAATCGAACCCGTGGGTCGAGCACTGGGCAACTCTCCTTAAATAGTTGTGTAGGCCGGGTCAGGCGTAGCCGCCGCCCGGCGATACATCCCGCTCCAAACGCCAATTCCGTGAACCACCTTCCATTCCCCTGGGCTTATGCCATAAACAACCTCTCATACACCCTTTAATACTGTGTTTCTGCACGGTGAGGTGATGAGGCACTCCTTCATATACTTTTCCGGTCACTATAAAACGGCGTCAGGCCGTACCAAAACGACAAAACACCAATCTCATTCTGATTACCCTACCGGTGCTGTACAGAATGAACCAGGCGAAAGCTATGTTTCAGGAGTGCAACAATGAGTACATTAAGCCACGCAGCGAGCAGCGCTGAAAAGCGCACCAACGCCCGCTACTGGATAGTGGTGATGCTGTTTATCGTCACATCCTTTAACTATGGTGACCGCGCCACGCTGTCGATTGCCGGTTCGGAAATGGCAAAAGATATCGGCCTTGATCCGGTGGGCATGGGTTACGTTTTCTCCGCATTCTCATGGGCCTACGTCATCGGGCAAATTCCTGGCGGCTGGCTGCTGGACCGTTTTGGATCTAAACGCGTCTATTTCTGGTCCATTTTTATCTGGTCGATGTTTACCCTGTTGCAGGGTTTCGTCGATATCTTCAGCGGCTTCGGCATTATCGTGGCGCTCTTCACGCTGCGCTTCCTGGTAGGCTTAGCGGAAGCACCTTCCTTCCCGGGTAACAGCCGCATTGTGGCGGCCTGGTTCCCGGCGCAGGAGAGGGGAACGGCGGTGGCGATTTTTAACTCCGCACAGTACTTCGCGACGGTGATCTTTGCGCCCATTATGGGCTGGCTGACCCATGAGGTGGGCTGGTCACACGTTTTCTTCTTTATGGGCGGGCTTGGGATCGTCATCAGCTTTATCTGGCTGAAAGTGATCCACGAACCCAACCAGCATCCAGGCGTGAACAAAAAAGAGCTGGAGTACATTGCTGAAGGCGGCGCGCTGATCAACATGGATCAGAAATCCGCAAAAGCAAAAGTCCCGTTCAGCCAGAAATGGGCGCAGATCAAGCAGCTCGTCGGCTCGCGCATGATGATCGGCATCTATCTGGGCCAGTACTGTATTAACGCCTTAACCTACTTCTTCATCACCTGGTTCCCGGTGTACCTGGTGCAGGCTCGCGGCATGTCGATTCTGAAAGCGGGATTTGTCGCGTCGGTCCCGGCAATCTGCGGCTTCGTCGGCGGCGTGCTCGGCGGAGTGATTTCCGACTGGCTGATGCGCCGGACCGGCTCGCTGAACATCGCGCGTAAAACCCCGATTGTGCTCGGCATGCTGCTCTCCATGACCATGGTGTTCTGTAACTACGTCAACGCCGAATGGATGATTATCGGCTTTATGGCGATGGCCTTCTTCGGCAAAGGCATTGGCGCGCTGGGCTGGGCGGTGATGGCGGATACGGCGCCGAAGGAGATCAGCGGCCTGAGCGGCGGACTGTTCAACATGTTCGGCAATATCTCCGGGATTGTTACGCCTATCGCTATCGGCTACATCGTCGGCACCACCGGCTCTTTCAACGGTGCGCTGATCTACGTGGGTGTGCATGCGCTGGTGGCGGTGCTGAGTTACCTGGTGCTGGTTGGGGATATCAAACGCGTCGAACTTAAACCTGTTGCGGAGCGTGGATGATGACAACGCAATCGAGCCCAACCGTTACGGAGATGAAGGTCATTCCGGTAGCCGGACAGGACAGCATGCTGCTCAACATTGGCGGTGCGCATAGCGCCTGGTTTACCCGTAATATCGTCGTGCTGAAAGACAGCGCAGGGAATACCGGCGTGGGCGAAGCCCCGGGCGGAGAGGTGATCTACCAGACGCTGGTCGATGCCATTCCGCAGGTGGTGGGCCAGGAGGTCGCCCGTCTGAACAAGGTCGTTCAGCGGGTGCATAAGGGCAATCAGTCGGCGGACTTTGAGACGTTCGGTAAAGGTGCCTGGACGTTTGAACTGCGCGTCAATGCGGTCGCCGCGCTGGAGGCCGCCCTGCTCGACTTGCTGGGTAAGGCGCTCAATGTTCCGGTTTGCGAGCTGCTGGGGCCAGGCAAACAGCGCGATGCGGTAACGGTGCTGGGCTATCTGTTCTACGTTGGCGATCGCAATAAGACCGATCTCCCTTATCTGGCTCGATCCACGGGCGATCACGACTGGTATCGCCTGCGCCACCAGGAAGCGCTCTCCAGCGACGCGGTGGTGCGGCTGGCCGAGGCGGCGCAGGATCGCTACGGCTTCAAGGATTTCAAGCTGAAGGGCGGCGTGCTGCCCGGCGAGCAGGAGATTGAAACGGTCCGGGCGCTGAAAAAACGCTTTATGGATGCGCGGATCACCGTTGACCCGAACGGCGCCTGGCTGCTGGATGAAGCAATTAGCCTGTGCAAAGGGCTGGGGGATGTCCTGACCTATGCGGAAGATCCCTGCGGTGCGGAGCAGGGCTTCTCGGGCCGTGAAGTCATGGCTGAGTTCCGTCGCGCCACCGGGCTGCCTGTCGCGACCAATATGATCGCCACCAACTGGCGTGAAATGGGCCATGCGGTGATGCTGAACGCCGTCGACATACCGCTGGCGGACCCTCACTTCTGGACGCTTTCAGGTGCAGTGCGCGTGGCGCAGCTGTGCGATGACTGGGGGCTGACCTGGGGCTGTCACTCGAACAACCACTTTGATATTTCGCTGGCGATGTTTACCCACGTTGGCGCGGCGGCGCCGGGTAACCCGACCGCCATCGACACCCACTGGATTTGGCAGGAAGGGGAAGCCCGCCTGACGAAAAATCCGCTGGAAATCATCAACGGCAAGATTGCCGTACCGGATGCGCCGGGGTTGGGCGTGGAGATTGACTGGGATCAGATCCATAAAGCCCATGAGGCGTATAAAAAGCTACCGGGCGGCGCGCGTAACGACGCGGGCCCGATGCAGTACCTGATCCCCGGCTGGACATTTGACCGTAAGCGCCCTGTTTTTGGACGTCACTGATAAAAGGATTACACGATGAGTACTTTTTCTACCCCTGTAGTCACCGCCATGCAGATCGTTCCGGTTGCGGGCCATGACAGCATGCTGATGAACCTGAGCGGCGCGCATGCGCCATTCTTCACCCGCAATATTGTCATTATCAAAGACAATTCCGGCCATACGGGCGTGGGCGAAATTCCGGGCGGGGAGAAGATCCGCCAGACGCTGGAAGATGCCATTCCGCTGGTGGTGGGCAAAACGCTGGGCGAGTACAAAAATGTCCTCAACACCGTGCGCAATACCTTTGCCGATCGCGATGCCGGAGGGCGTGGCCTGCAGACCTTCGATCTGCGCACCACCATTCACGTGGTGACCGGGATTGAATCCGCGATGCTGGATCTGCTGGGTCAGCATCTGGGCGTTAACGTTGCCTCGCTGTTGGGCGAGGGGCAGCAGCGCAGCGAAGTGGAAATGCTGGGCTATCTTTTCTTTGTCGGCGACCGCAGGCTGACGCCATTGCCTTATCAGAGCCAGCCGGATGAACAATGCGACTGGTATCGACTTCGCCACGACGAGGCGATGACCCCGGATGCGGTGGTGCGCCTGGCGGAAGCCGCGTACGAAAAATATGGCTTTAATGATTTCAAA
Source organism: Enterobacter cloacae complex sp. SHL009 (assembly GCF_049237205.1). NCBI lineage: Bacteria > Pseudomonadati > Pseudomonadota > Gammaproteobacteria > Enterobacterales > Enterobacteriaceae > Enterobacter > Enterobacter cloacae complex sp. SHL009. The sequence goes on along the minus strand of NZ_JBMKIW010000003.1, from coordinate 228,375 downwards.
CTGAAGGGCGGCGTGCTGGCCGGTGAGGAAGAGGCGGAAGCCGTCACCGCGCTGGCAAAACGTTTCCCGCAGGCGCGCGTGACGCTGGATCCGAACGGCGCGTGGTCGCTTGATGAAGCGATCAAAATTGGTAAGCAGCTGAAAGGCGTGCTGGCGTATGCGGAAGATCCGTGTGGGGCTGAACAGGGCTTCTCTGGCCGTGAAGTCATGGCGGAATTCCGTCGCGCCACGGGGCTGCCGACCGCGACTAATATGATTGCCACCGACTGGCGTCAGATGGGACACACCCTGTCATTGCAGTCCGTCGATATTCCGCTGGCTGACCCGCACTTCTGGACGATGCAGGGGTCGGTGCGCGTGGCGCAAATGTGCCACGAGTTTGGCCTGACCTGGGGCTCGCACTCTAATAACCACTTCGACGTGTCGCTGGCGATGTTCACGCACGTTGCCGCCGCCGCGCCGGGCACGATTACCGCTATCGACACGCACTGGATCTGGCAGGAAGGTAATCAGCGTCTGACTAAGCGGCCGTTTGAGATCATAGGTGGCATGGTGCAGGTGCCTTCCACGCCGGGGCTAGGGGTTGAGCTGGATATGGACCAGGTTATGAAAGCCCATGAGCTGTATCAAAAACACGGTCTGGGCGCGCGCGACGATGCGATGGCGATGCAGTATCTGAGCCCCGACTGGACATTCGACAATAAACGCCCGTGCATGGTACGATAAACGCATTGGGACCGCTCCCATTAGCGGTCTTTTACGTGGTGTATGCTTAACGTAATGACTATGCGTAAGGATGGCTTATGAAAATTGTTATCGCACCGGACTCGTATAAGGAAAGTTTGAGTGCGCTTGAGGTTGCGACAGCGATAGAGCGTGGTTTTCGCGAGATCTTTCCCGAGGCGGTTTACGTCAAACTGCCGGTCGCGGACGGTGGCGAAGGGACGGTTGAGGCGATGATCGCGGCAACGCGGGGACGCATTGTGCATGTTCCGGTGACCGGCCCGCTGGGTAAGCGCGTTGAAGGGTTTTATGGCTTATCCGGTGACGAGCAGAGTGCCTTTATTGAAATGGCGGCGGCAAGCGGCCTGGAGCTGGTCGTCCCTTCGCAGCGCAACCCCCTGAAAACCACCTCCTGGGGCACGGGCGAACTTATTCGTCACGCGCTGGATGCGGGCGTTAAGCATATCATCATCGGCATTGGCGGCAGCGCCACCAATGACGGCGGAGCAGGGATGGTGCAGGCGTTGGGGGCAAAGCTGCTGGACGACAGCGGGCAGCCCCTTGGGCAGGGCGGGGGCGAGCTGGGAAAACTCGCGCGTATCGACCTGAGCGGGCTGGACAGACGTCTGGCGGAGTGCCGGATAGAGGTCGCCTGTGATGTGACGAATCCGCTCACCGGTAAGGATGGCGCGTCAGCCGTATTTGGCCCGCAAAAGGGGGCCACTCCCGAGATGATCGTCACCCTGGACAACGCGCTGGCGCAGTACGCGAGAGTCATTGCCCGGGATCTGGATATCGACGTGCTAAACCTTGCTGGCGGCGGCGCGGCGGGTGGCATGGGGGCCGCGCTGTACGCTTTTTGCGGCGCGCAGCTTCGCCAGGGTATTGAGATCGTGACCGATGCGCTACACCTGGCCGACCAGGTGGCCGATGCTGATCTGGTGATCACGGGAGAAGGCCGCATCGACAGCCAGACGATCCACGGCAAAGTTCCGGTGGGCGTAGCGAAAGTGGCGAAACGCTTTAACAAACCCGTCATCGGCATTGCAGGCAGCCTGACGGCGGACGTTGGCGTAGTACACGATCACGGCATTGATGCGGTGTTTAGCGTGATCTACACCATCTGCTCGCTGGAAGATGCGCTGGAAAATGCCAGCGAGAACGTCAGGATGGCCGCCAGGAATATCGCGGCGGTGCTGAAAGTGGGGCAGGGAATGTAGTTCTCCCTCTCCCTGTGGGAGAGGATCGGAGTGAGGGCATCAGGCCGCACCCGCAATTGCAGGCCCGGTAAGCGAAGCGCCACCGGGCTTTTATCTCAGTTCCCCAACACCTTCATCGCTTCGCGCGTTACGTTATCCATCTCATCCAGCAGCTCCAGGAACTCCGGTTCAAGCTCCGATTCCGGCGTGCCGGCACGCAGCTGCTGCTCCAGCAGCTGGCAAAGGTTTTTCAGCCGCGGTACGCCGCTGTACCCGCAGCTGCCGTGCAGCTTGTGGATCGCTTCCAGCAGCGCTTCCGGATTTTCACCCACCAGCTGCTCTTCCACCTTATTGCGAATTTCCGGCAGAAACGCGACCAGCATTTGCAGCATTTCGCGGGCTAAATCGGGTTTACCCGCCGCCTGGCGCAGGGCAAGCTGCCAGTCAAAGGTGGCGTTCTGGTTAACGCTGATTTCAACCGGCTCGCTGGAAACCGTGTACGTCCCGCCAATGTGACCCGGCTTATAGCGTAACAGCAGATTATGAAGTTTCTCTTCATCGATGGGCTTCGCCAGATAGTCATTCATTCCGGCGCTCAGCAGCTTCTCTTTCTGACCGGCCATCGCGTGCGCGGTGACCGCAATGACCGGGGTTTGCTGCTGGTGCGGCAGCTGGTGGATCAGCTCGCAGGCCCGAATGCCATCCATGCCCGGCATCTGAATATCCATCAGGATTAAATCGAACTGCATCTGCTTCGCCTGTTCAACCGCCTGCGCGCCGCTGGTGCACAGCTCAACGTGCTGAACCTGGTCTTCAAGTAATGCGCCAATCAGCTTCAGGTTGGCTTGATTATCATCCACCGCCATCACGCTCATGGGCAATTTTTGCTCATCGTTAATCAGCGGGAGAGCATGCTGGCTAAGACGGCAATACTCCGTGAGCGCGGGCAGGAGGCGGGTCGAGGTGAGCGGCTTCAGCAGACACGCGGCGGCTCCGTCGTTTTTCAACTCCTCTGCATTAATCTGGGCGTGGCAGGGCAGCGCCAGCAGCAGATAGTCGGTCATTGAGGCGGCTTTCGCCAGCCGCTCCTGCTGCATGGTCAGCTCGCCGGTGAAGGTAACCGGGATCCCCATCAGCAGAATATCGTAGTGCTCAACGGCAAGCGCTGAGAAGGTTGGGCTGTAGACCACCTCCAGCGGCGTGGTGCTTAAAATATCGAGCGCGCACTGCGCGGCCGCCGCGTTAGGTTCGACGTAGGCCAGACGCTTGCCTTTCAGGCAGTCCGTCACCGGGCCATCGGTCAGGACATTCGGATTGAGGTCCAGATTAATGTGGAACCAGAAGGTTGAACCACGGTTCGGCTGGCTGTGGAAAGAGATATCGCCGCCCATCTCGTTCACCAGGCGCTGGGTGATCACCAGCCCCAGGCCGGTACCGCCATGACGGCGGGAGATACTGGCGTCCGCCTGACGGAACGCCTGGAACAGACGCGACTGATCCCGCTCAGGAATACCGATGCCGGTATCGCGGATCTGGACTTCAATCTGCACCTTATTGCTGCTGATGGAGCGTTTTTCTACCAGAATGTCGATGTTACCGCTTTCGGTGAATTTAATCGCATTCCCGACAAGGTTGGTAATGACCTGCTGTAGGCGCAGCGGATCGCCAATGACGTTATCCGGCACGTCGTTTTTAATATTAAGCGTCAGCTCAAGGCCTTTGTCGTGCGACGAGTGCGCGAGCAGCGTCACCACCTCATCGAGCGTACTGCGCAGCGGGAACGGAATACTCTCCAGGATCAGCTTGCCCGCTTCCAGCTTGGAGAAGTCGAGCACGTCGTTGATGATCGCCAGCAGGTTGTTGGCCGAACGTTCAATGGTGTGCAGGTGATCGCGCTGAGTCGGGTTAAGCTCGCTTTTCAGCGTCAGGCGGGTAAAGCCGATCACGCCATTGAGCGGCGTACGCAGCTCGTGAGACATATTGGCAAGGAATTCCGACTTAATACGTGCCGCTTCCTGGGCGCGCTTTTTCGCCAGATCCAGCTCAACGTTCTGGATCTCCATCTGCTCCAGCGTTTCGCGCAGGTCGGACGTGGCCTGGTCAACGTTGTGCTGCATCTCTTCGTGATACGCCGCCAGCGACATGGCCATCGAGTTGATGCCGTTCTTCAGCATGTCCAGCTCACCCAGCATAAACCCTTCCACCCGGCTGTCGAGCTGGCCGCGGCGGATGCGGTCAACCGTATTAACCATGTTGCGGATGGGGCCCGTCACGTCGCGCATCAGGCGCCAGCCGAAGATCAGCGCAATGCCAATGCAGAACAGCATCATCACGCCAGAGATAAAAATTTCTTTGTACTGCTGTAGCCGGACCGACTTGAGATCCAGCTCCAGCGCCACATATCCCAGCATATTGTTGCTGGATTTGGCATCGGATTGCGCAGACTCATCGGGGGAATAGCTTTCCGATACGATCGGCGTGCGCAGGATCATGATATCGCCGCGCCGCAGTACGGTGAGGTGGCGCGGGAATGGCGTACCGTCCGGGATCTTCAGAGCCGCCGGATCGAGATGAAAATTCGAGGTGACAAACAGGCGGTTATGTTCGTCGTAAACGGAAATGGCGCGTACGATGTCCGAGTGGCGGCGGTGGAGCACGCTGATTAACTGACCAATGGATTCGCGGTTTTGCAGGTTCATGCCGTACTCGCTGGACACGGCAAGCGGTTCGATAATGCTGGCACCTGCATCCTCCAGCTGCCGCTGCAAATCGTTATAGCGGTGCACCACAAAGAAGATACTCAGCAGCAAACCGATGAGAACGGTGGGGGCGAGGATCAAAATCATCATGCGCGCGCGCAGGCTGTAGTTGGTCATGGCGTTCCGTTATGGGACAATTAAGATAATTATGTTTATGTGAGAAAAATCTCGGCGATGGCGCAATTCTACTCTGCAAAGCGACGCGTGACGACGCGTCAAATCATTACTGTTGAAGCCACGGACCTCGATCCGTTTGGTCAGGGAGTGGCACGTCACAATGGTAAAGCTCTGTTTATAACAGGTTTACTGCCAACAGAACGAGCAGAAATTACGCTGACGGAAGATAAACGCCAGTTCGCGCGCGGACAGGTTAAGCGTCGCCTCAACGATAGCCCGGAGCGCGTGAAGCCCCGCTGCCCACATTTTGGCGTTTGCGGGGGCTGCCAGCAACAGCATGCGAGCACAGAATTACAGCAAAAAAGCAAAAGCCGCGCGCTGGCGCGTCAGCTTAAACATGACGTTAACGAAATTCTCGCCGATGTGCCCTGGGGCTATCGTCGACGCGCGCGCCTGAGCCTCAGCTATCAGCCAAAAACGGCTCGGCTGGAGATGGGGTTTCGCAAGGCCGGTTCCAGCGACATTGTCGATGTGCAGCAGTGCCCCATTTTGGTGCCCCATCTTGAGGCATTACTTCCGGAAGTGCGCACCTGTCTTTCCGGGCTGGACGGCGTTCGCCATCTCGGGCATGTCGAACTGGTCATGGCAAACAATGGACCGCTGATGGTCCTGCGCCATACCGCGCCGTTGTCGAAAAAAGATCGCGAAAAACTGGAACGCTTTTCGCATTCCCACGACCTGGCGCTTTTCCTTGCACCACAAAGCGAGATACTTGAGCAGGTTACCGGTGAGGCGCCCTGGTATGCGTCAAACGGGCTACGCTTAACGTTCAGCCCGCGGGATTTCATTCAGGTGAATGATGGCGTTAACCAACTGATGGTTGAGAAAGCGCTGACGTGGCTGGACGTCCAGAAAAGCGATCGGGTGCTCGACCTGTTCTGCGGAATGGGCAACTTCACGCTGCCGCTGGCGCGAGAAGCGGCCAGCGTCGTCGGCGTGGAAGGCGTTGAGGCGCTGGTGGCTAAAGGGCAGGAGAACGCGCTGCAGAACGGCTTGCAAAATGTGACATTCTTTCATCAAAATCTTGAGGAAGATGTCACCCAACAGCCGTGGGCAAAGCAGGGCTTTGATAAAATTTTGCTCGACCCGGCGCGTGCCGGTGCCCCGGGTGTGATGGCACATATTATTAAACTCGCGCCGAAGCGTGTGGTCTATGTTTCCTGTAACCCGGCAACGCTTGCCCGGGACAGCGAGGCATTAATCAGCGCGGGTTACCAGATTCAGCGTCTGGCAATGCTGGACATGTTCCCGCACACTGGACATCTGGAATCGATGGTGTTGTTCGAGCACATCTAATTTGTTTGGCTTGTCGACTTCGACAGGCCCAGGTCCCTAAAGGAGAGGACAATGGTTGCGGTAAGAAGTGCACATCTCAATAAAGCTGGGGAATTTGACCCACAAAAATGGATCGCAAGTCTGGGAATTTCCAGCCAGCAGTCGTGTGAACGCTTAACCGAAACCTGGGCCTATTGTCTGCGCACCACGCAGGGGCATCCGGATGCCGATCTTCTCCTGTGGCGCGGCGTTGAGATGGTGGAAATCTTATCCATGCTGAACATGGATATTGAAACGCTGCAGGCCGCGCTTCTCTTCCCCCTCGCGGATGCGGACGTGGTCAGCGAAGACGTACTGCGCGACAGCGTCGGGAAATCCGTCGTCGCGCTGATCCACGGCGTGCGCGATATGGCGGCCATTCGCCAGCTGAAGGCCGCGCACACTGATTCCGTTTCCTCAGAACAGGTCGATAACGTTCGCCGGATGCTGCTGGCCATGGTGGATGATTTCCGCTGCGTGGTTATCAAGCTTGCAGAGCGTATTGCTCATCTGCGTGAGGTGAAGGATGCGCCGGAAGACGAGCGCGTGCTGGCCGCCAAAGAGTGTACGAACATCTATGCGCCGCTGGCGAACCGCTTAGGGATTGGTCAGCTGAAGTGGGAACTGGAAGATTACTGCTTCCGCTATCTGCACCCGGCGGAATATAAACGGATTGCCAAACTTCTGCACGAGCGCCGTATCGACCGCGAGCACTATATCGAGGAGTTTGTCGGCGGCCTGCGCCAGGCGATGAAAGAAGAGAACGTGCGCGCCGAAGTCTACGGTCGGCCTAAGCATATCTACAGCATCTGGCGCAAAATGCAGAAGAAACACCTCGCCTTTGACGAGCTGTTTGACGTACGCGCCGTGCGTATCGTGGCGGAGCGTCTGCAGGATTGCTACGCCGCGCTGGGGATAGTACACACTCACTTCCGTCATCTGCCCGATGAGTTCGACGACTATGTCGCCAACCCAAAACCGAACGGCTACCAGTCTATCCATACCGTGGTGCTTGGCCCTGGCGGTAAAACGGTTGAGATTCAGATCCGCACCAAACAGATGCATGAAGACGCCGAGCTGGGCGTTGCCGCGCACTGGAAATACAAAGAAGGCACCTCCGGTGGGGCGCGTTCTGGCCACGAAGACCGCATTGCCTGGCTGCGCAAGCTGATTGCGTGGCAGGAAGAGATGGCCGATTCCGGCGAGATGCTCGACGAAGTGCGCAGCCAGGTCTTTGACGATCGGGTGTATGTCTTTACGCCGAAAGGGGACGTTGTCGACCTGCCGGCCGGCTCTACGCCGCTTGATTTTGCCTACCATATCCATAGCGATGTGGGACACCGATGCATCGGGGCGAAAATCGGCGGGCGTATTGTACCGTTCACCTATCAGCTGCAGATGGGTGACCAGATTGAAATCATTACCCAGAAGCAGCCCAACCCGAGTCGGGACTGGCTTAACCCTAACCTGGGCTACGTCACCACCAGCCGCGGGCGCTCGAAAATTCACGCCTGGTTCCGTAAGCAGGATCGTGACAAGAACATCCTTGCCGGTCGCCAGATCCTCGACGACGAGCTGGAGCATATCGGGATAAGCCTGAAAGAGGCGGAAAAATTCCTGCTGCCGCGCTACAACTTCAACGAGCTTGACGAGCTGTTAGCGGCCATTGGCGGCGGTGATATTCGTCTGAATCAGATGGTGAATTTCCTGCAGGCGCAGTTCAATAAGCCAAGCGCGGAAGAGCAGGATGCGGCGGCGCTGAAGCAGCTGCAGCAGAAAACCTACGCGCCGCAGCAGCGCAGTAAAGACAACGGCCGCGTGGTGGTCGAGGGTGTAGGTAACCTGATGCACCACATTGCCCGCTGCTGCCAGCCTATTCCGGGCGACGATATCGTCGGCTTTATCACCCAGGGACGCGGGATTTCGATTCACCGTTCCGACTGTGACCAGCTTGCCGAGCTGCAGTCGCATGCGCCGGAGCGCATCGTGGAAGCGGTTTGGGGTGAGAGCTATTCCGCTGGCTACTCGCTGGTGGTGCGCGTCACTGCCAATGACCGCAGCGGGCTGCTGCGCGACATCACGACCATTCTCGCCAACGAGAAGGTCAACGTGCTGGGCGTCGCCAGCCGCAGCGATACCCGCGAGCAGCTTGCCACCATCGATATGACCATCGAAATCTACAACCTGCAGGTGCTGGGCCGCGTGCTCGGCAAACTGAACCAGGTGCCGGATGTGATAGACGCGCGTCGTCTGCACGGCGGTTAAACACACTCTTCTGTAGGCCGGGTAAGGCTTTGCCGCCGCCCGGCTTGTTTTTTTAATGGAAAACACTATGACTCAAATCGACCGCCTGCTCGGCATCATGAAACGCCTGCGCGACCCGGAAAACGGCTGCCCGTGGGACAAAGAGCAGACTTTCGCCACCATCGCGCCTTATACCCTCGAAGAGACCTATGAGGTGCTGGACGCTATTTCCCGCGCAGATTTTGACGACCTGCGCGGCGAGCTGGGCGATCTGCTGTTCCAGGTGGTGTTCTATGCGCAAATGGCGCAGGAAGAAGGGCGCTTTAACTTTGACGATATCTGCGCTGCCATCAGCGACAAGCTTGAGCGCCGTCATCCCCATATCTTCGGCGATGCCACCGCAGGGAACAGCGCTGAGGTGCTGGCCCGCTGGGAGCAGATCAAAAGCGCTGAGCGGGCGGAAAAATCCCAGCACTCGGCGCTGGATGATATTCCGCTGAGCCTTCCCGCGCTGATGCGCGCGCATAAAATCCAGAAGCGCTGCTCCGCCGTCGGTTTTGACTGGACCTCCCTCGGCCCGGTGCTGGATAAAGTGCACGAAGAGATTGACGAAGTCATGCACGAAGCGCAGCAGGCGGTGGTGGATGAAGCAAAGCTTGAGGAAGAGATGGGCGACCTGTTGTTCGCGACCGTCAACCTTTCTCGCCACCTGGGTGTAAAAGCGGAAACCGCCCTGCAAAAAGCCAACCTAAAATTCGAACGACGCTTTCGCGAAGTTGAGCGGATTGTCGCCTCGCGAGGCCTGGAAATGAGCGGAATTGACCTCGAAGCGATGGAAGAAGTCTGGCAGGAAGTAAAGCGCCAGGAATCTGATCTGTAACGAGATTTTGCGATCAAGCGCAATTTGTGTGATTTTTTAAATGACAAGCGCTTGATTTGCGTCAAAAACATTTACCCAAAAGGGGCTATTTTCTCACTCCTTATGTTTGTCATGGCCTGGAATGGAGACGGAGAATGAAAGTTTGTGGCGCTCGCCGTGTTCGGGTATACTACTTTCCCGTCCTGGTTATTCCATCGTTTCACCCTAACTTCTCAGGTTCAGCATGACAACGAACTATATTTTTGTGACCGGCGGGGTCGTATCCTCTCTGGGTAAAGGCATTGCCGCAGCCTCCCTCGCAGCCATTCTTGAAGCCCGTGGCCTCAATGTGACCATGATGAAACTGGATCCGTACATCAACGTCGATCCGGGCACCATGAGCCCAATCCAACACGGGGAAGTGTTCGTTACTGAAGACGGCGCTGAAACCGATCTGGATCTTGGCCACTACGAGCGTTTCATCCGCACCAAAATGACCCGTCGTAACAACTTCACGACTGGCCGCATCTACTCCGACGTTCTGCGTAAAGAGCGCCGTGGTGACTACCTGGGTGCAACCGTTCAGGTTATCCCGCACATCACTAACGCAATCAAAGAACGCATTGTTGCGGGTGGCGAAGGCCACGACGTGGTGCTGGTTGAAATCGGCGGTACCGTGGGTGATATCGAATCCCTGCCATTCCTGGAAGCGATTCGTCAGCTGGCGGTAGATATCGGCCGTGAGCACGCGCTGTTCATGCACCTGACTCTGGTGCCGTACATGGCCGCCGCAGGTGAAGTGAAAACCAAGCCGACTCAGCACTCTGTGAAAGAGCTGCTCTCTATTGGTATTCAGCCAGATATCCTGGTTTGCCGCTCCGATCGCGCGGTTCCGGCGAACGAACGTGCGAAAATTGCATTGTTCTGTAACGTGCCTGAAAAAGCCGTTATTTCAATGAAAGATGTCGATTCCATTTATAAAATCCCGGGCCTGTTGAAATCTCAGGGCCTGGACGATTATATTTGTAAACGATTCAGCTTGAACTGTCCGGAAGCGAACCTGTCTGAATGGGAACAGGTTATTTATGAAGAAGCCAACCCGGCAGGCGAAGTGACTATCGGTATGGTCGGCAAGTACATTGAACTGCCGGATGCCTATAAGTCAGTGATCGAAGCGCTGAAACACGGTGGTCTGAAGAACCGTGTTTCCGTGAACATCAAGCTGATTGATTCGCAGGATGTTGAAACGCGTGGCGTTGAAATCCTGAAAGATCTGGATGCTATCCTTATCCCTGGCGGCTTCGGCTACCGTGGTGTTGAAGGCAAGATCGCCACCGCGCGCTATGCGCGTGAAAACAATATTCCATACCTCGGCATCTGTCTGGGTATGCAGGTTGCGCTGATCGAATTTGCGCGCAACGTAGCGGGAATGGAAAACGCGAACTCTACGGAATTTGTGCCAGACTGTAAGTACCCTGTTGTGGCGCTTATCACTGAATGGCGTGACGAAGAAGGTAACGTCGAAGTCCGTACCGAGAAGAGCGATCTGGGTGGCACCATGCGTCTTGGCGCACAGGCCTGCCAGCTGTCTGACGATAGCGTGGTTCGCAAGCTGTACGGCGAGCCGGTCATCACCGAGCGCCATCGTCACCGCTATGAAGTCAACAACATGTTGTTGAAACCTATTGAAGCCGCGGGCCTGCGTGTTGCGGGCCGCTCCGGGGATGATCAGTTAGTCGAGATCATTGAAGTGCCAAACCATCCGTGGTTTGTCGCCTGCCAGTTCCACCCGGAATTTACTTCAACGCCACGTGACGGGCATCCGCTGTTTGCAGGCTTCGTGAAGGCCGCCAGCGACTACCAGAAGCGTCAGGCGAAGTAAAAAAAGTTAGAACGGCAACGCGTACCTTTGGTACGCGTTGTTTGTCTGGAGTTTTAGTTTAACTTGTACTGAGGAAAATCTAATGTCCAAAATCGTTAAAGTCATCGGTCGTGAAATCATCGACTCCCGTGGTAACCCGACCGTTGAAGCCGAAGTTCACCTGGAAGGTGGTTTCGTTGGTATGGCTGCTGCTCCATCAGGTGCTTCTACTGGTTCTCGCGAAGCGCTGGAACTGCGCGATGGCGACAAATCCCGCTTCCTGGGCAAAGGCGTACTGAAAGCGGTTGGCGCTGTAAACGGTCCTATTGCTCAGGCAATCCTTGGCAAAGACGCCAAAGACCAGGCTGGCATCGACAAGATCATGATCGATCTGGACGGTACTGAAAACAAATCTAACTTCGGTGCGAACGCAATCCTGGCAGTTTCTCTGGCAAACGCCAAAGCGGCTGCTGCTGCGAAAGGTATGCCACTGTTCGAGCACATCGCTGAACTGAACGGCACCCCAGGCAAATACTCCATGCCTGTACCAATGATGAACATCATCAACGGTGGTGAGCACGCAGACAACAACGTTGATATTCAGGAATTCATGATTCAGCCAGTTGGCGCGAAATCCCTGAAAGAAGCCGTACGTATGGGTTCTGAAGTGTTCCACAACCTGGCTAAAGTTCTGAAAGCTAAAGGTATGAACACTGCTGTTGGTGACGAAGGTGGCTATGCGCCAAACCTGGGTTCTAACGCAGAAGCGCTGGCCGTTATCGCAGAAGCAGTTAAAGCTGCTGGCTACGAGCTGGGCAAAGACATCACCCTGGCGATGGACTGTGCAGCATCTGAATTCTACAAAGACGGTAAATACGTTCTGGCTGGCGAAGGCAACAAAGCGTTCACCTCCGAAGAGTTCACTCACTTCCTGGAAGACCTGACCAAACAGTACCCAATCGTGTCTATCGAAGACGGTCTGGACGAGTCTGACTGGGCTGGCTTCGCATACCAGACTAAAGTACTGGGCGACAAAATCCAGCTGGTTGGTGACGACCTGTTCGTAACCAACACCAAGATCCTGAAAGAAGGCATCGAGAAAGGCATCGTTAACTCCATCCTGATCAAATTCAACCAGATCGGTTCTCTGACCGAAACTCTGGCTGCGATCAAAATGGCGAAAGACGCTGGCTACACCGCTGTTATCTCTCACCGTTCTGGCGAAACTGAAGACGCTACCATTGCCGACCTGGCTGTGGGTACCGCTGCAGGCCAGATCAAAACCGGTTCTATGAGCCGTTCTGACCGTGTTGCTAAATACAACCAGCTGATTCGTATCGAAGAAGCGCTGGGCGAAAAAGCACCATACAACGGTCGTAAAGAGATCAAAGGCCAGGCATAATTGCTTAAGCCTTAAAATGAAAATGCCAGTCGAAAGACTGGCATTTTTTTTGCTATTTAAAATCGACCGCCATTTGCTCCGGAATGGTCAGCCCCTGGGTGGTTTGCACGCAGCGGGCGATGTAATCCGTAAACCGGGGGGGCTTCGGCATCCCCATGCTCAGCAGCTTATCGTTGCTGAAGCGCACGTTAAGCGTGGCAAACGCACCGTATAAACGCATGGCTTTCAGCATCAGACGTTCGTTGCACGGCCCAAAAATATGTTTCAGCTCGCGGCGCATTCTGACCAGCGTTTCGTAGCTGACCTGCGCATATCTATCCCCGACGGGGGCTTTCTTCAGCGCCTGCGCCATTGCCTGATCGATATCCGCAAAGCGAACGCTGTTCTCTTCTCCCGCAGAAATGTGTACCACTTCTCCCGGACGAGCGTTGCTGTTGAGCAGCATTAACATCGCGTCGGCGCAATAATCCACCGGAACAACGTCGATCCTGTCTTCCATTGAGCACATAAATTTCTGCAGCATCAGGCCCATGCTAAAGACCCAGAAAATGCTGCTCGACGGCGTGCAGCCGTGACGGGTATGGCCGACGACGATGGACGGACGGGCGATGAGCAGCGGCAGGTTCGGACACTCCTGGCGCATCAGCTGTTCGATGGTTGACTTCGAAAACGTGTATTCCACCAGGTGTTCAGCATTCTCTCTGAATTCAGCGCTTTCGGCGACCAGGGAATCCTGCTCCGGCGTGCATGACATTGCGGTGCCGACGTGGAGGAAACGCTGCAGTCCTGTAACCTGCTCCATACGGCGCGCCAGCGCGAGCGTACCTTCAACGTTGACCTTCCAGATCAGCGGGTTATTACCAAATGAGGCCACGGCCGCACAGTTAACCACGTGCGTGACCCGATCCAGACGGGGATCGTTGAGAAAGGCTTCAGGCTGGCTGAGGTCGCCAATCAGGATATTATCCACCTTCAGGGAGGCCAGTTTGTCCTCGGGAACGTTGAACTTGCGCATGTTCTCCAGCACGCGCTCCAGCCCGCTCTGCGGATCGCTGGCGCGCGCAAGCAAAAGGAGTTTTGCAGGTTGATCGCTGGTCAGAATTTTTTCAAGAACTGCACCGCCCAGAAATCCGGTCACGCCTGTAATCAATAACATCTTCATTAATACCGTCTCATTATGATTGATGAGGCGGATTGTAGGCGTGCAAAAGTAAACGGCATTTAAATAATAAAACGCCGAAATCAATGGCGTCTTAAGCTTATTTTAAGGAAAGGGAATCAGGTGGAGATATTGGACACTAGCGCAAGGGTAAAAATTCACTCTATTAAAATTTAAATTTTAAATTATTGAATTTAAATGCTTTTATAAAGTCTATGTCGAATGGCTAACGTAATTCAAAATGTAATAAATATAATAATTTGTTACACCAAACATTTATCGAATAAATGTTTTAAATACCACTTAACTCAAATCAGACAACATAAGTCGCAGGCCGATTTATTTAGCCTGCGAATTATTTTCAGAGCAAAAGGGGAAGCGTGGCGCTGGCTGTTTGTTGACTAACGTCGCCGTAATGACCATCCAGCGCAATCATGGACGTGGTCAGCAGCTCGACCAGCAGCATGACTCCAACCTTAGCATTGAGCGCGCCTGCACTTAGAGGGCCTTCTGGTTTGGCGGCCACCAGCTGCATGTCGCTCAGGGACGCCAGCGGGCTGCGGGGCGTATTGCTTAGCGCCAGAACCTTAATGCCGCGCTTGCGGGCAAGCTTCACCACGTGGAGTAAATCCCGCGTTGAACCCGAGCTGGAGATGGCCACAACCAGCGTCTCTTTCGAAAGCGTTGTCGCATTCATGGCCGCGCGGTGCATATCGCTAAACAGCTGTGCGGGTTTGCCCAGCCGCAGCAGCTTGTAATGCAGGTACTCCCCGAGGATCGCGCTGGCCGCGACGCCGTAAATCTGTACGGATTGCGCCTGGTGCAACGCCAGCGCCGCTTTTTCAAGCAGCGCGCGGTCGAGGAGTCGGGCGGTATCCTGCAAAGCCTGCACCGACTCATTCACGACGTTATCAATCTCATCCCCCGCCTGACGCGCGGGCTGGCCCTGCTGAATATCCAGCGCAAGCGCCATTTTAAATTCGTTATAGCCCTTGCAGCCCAGCGTCCGGCAAAGACGCGTGACGCTTGCCTCGCTGGTATGGCTCTCGCGCGCCAGCTCGGTGATCGTCAGGTAGAGCACCCGGCCAGGATCGCTGAGGACAAACTCGCCGAGTTTTTGTTGCGTTGGGCTGTACCCGGAAGCCTCCTGGCGGAGCTTCAGCAGCAGATTTTCATGGTCCGACATGCCACGTCCTTAATGTGTTTCGCTGCGACTAGTGTGGCGGAAAGGAGGGGAAAGATGCCAGTCATTTTGAAAAAGTATGATCGGCTTCCTGGTTTTTGATGATAATTTTCACTTAATAATAGTTGTATGGTAAAAATTTTCATCAATTAATGGGGAGATGAAAACATGATGCAAATGTTCAGTGGTGCTTCTTCGGGGGGATGGTTTGAAAAAGCGCAGCGCTTTGGTAAATCCTTTATGTTGCCCATTGCCGTGTTGCCCGCGGCGGGTCTGCTGCTGGGGATAGGCGGCGCGTTATCGAATCCCAATACGCTGACGGCTTATCCGTTTTTAGATGTGGGCTGGCTGCAGGCCATTTTCACCATCATGAGCAGCGCCGGTTCAATTGTGTTTGCGAACCTCTCGGTGCTGTTTGCGGTTGGGGTGGCCGTAGGGTTGGCGAAAAGCGATAAGGGCACGGCCGGGCTGGCGGCGCTGCTCGCGTTTCTGGTGATGAATGCCACCATCAACGCGCTGCTGATCCTCACCGGCAAACTGGCGCATGAGAACCCGGGCGCTGTAGGGCAGGGCATGACGCTGGGGATACAGACGCTCGAAACCGGCGTGTTTGGCGGCGTGGTGATTGGGCTGGTGACCTGCACGCTCCATCATCGGTTTAATAAAATTGCGCTTCCGCAGTTCCTGGGCTTTTTTGGCGGCTCGCGCTTTGTTCCCATCATCAGCTCGCTG
This sequence comes from Enterobacter cloacae complex sp. SHL009, assembly GCF_049237205.1. Lineage (NCBI taxonomy): Bacteria > Pseudomonadati > Pseudomonadota > Gammaproteobacteria > Enterobacterales > Enterobacteriaceae > Enterobacter > Enterobacter cloacae complex sp. SHL009. The sequence continues at coordinate 212,763 of NZ_JBMKIW010000003.1, read as the reverse complement.
GCGGCGATACTCGTCGGCGCGCTCATGACCGTGGTCTGGCCGCATTTCCAGAAACTGATTTTTGGTCTCGGCGGGCTGGTGGATGCCACCGGCTATCTGGGCACCCTGCTGTACGGCTTTATTTTACGCATGCTGGGCCCGTTTGGTTTGCACCACATCTTCTATCTGCCGTTCTGGACTACCGCGCTCGGCGGCAGTGAGATTGTTAACGGTCACCTCGTTGAGGGCACACAGCGGATCTTCTTCGCCCAGTTGGCCGACCCGAACACGCAGCATTTCTATGAGGGCACGTCGCGCTTCATGTCCGGGCGCTTTATTACGATGATGTTTGGCCTGCTCGGCGCGTGTCTGGCGATGTACCACACGGCAAAACCGGAGAACAAAAAGCGCGTTGCCGGGCTGCTGCTCTCTGCGGCGCTAACCTCGTTCCTGACCGGGATTACCGAGCCTATCGAGTTTTCCTTCCTGTTTATTGCGCCGGTGCTTTACGTCATTCATGCGCTGTTTGACGGGCTGGCGTTCATGCTCGCACACATGCTGCATATCACCATCGGGCAAACCTTCTCCGGCGGTTTTATCGACTTCGTGCTGTTCGGCATTTTGCAGGGGGAGGCCAAAACCCACTGGATGTTCGTTCCGCTGGTCGGCGTGCCGTGGTTCTTCCTTTACTACTTCACCTTCCGCTATCTGATTAACCGTTTCGATTTTGCCACGCCGGGTCGGGAAAAGGAGGCGATGGCCAGTGAAGCGACCTTCTCGCAGAGCGAGCGCGCCGTTGCGGTGATCGCCGGATTAGGCGGAAAAGACAATCTGGAAGAGGTGGACTGCTGCGCCACGCGGCTTCGCGTCACGGTGAAGGACGGCAGCAAAGTGAATGACGCGGCGCTGAGAGCCACCGGCGCACGCGGCGTTATCGTGCGCGGTAACGGTGTTCAGGTCATTTATGGCCCGCACGTCACGATTATCAAAAACGAAGTGGAAGAGATCTTATCGTAATGAAAACTGTACTGGATAACCTGAAGGGAAAACTGGTCGTCTCCTGTCAGGCGCTGGAAAATGAACCGCTGCACAGCCCGTTTATTATGTCGCGGATGGCGCTGGCGGCGGCGCAGGGCGGAGCCGCCGCCATTCGTGCCAACAGCGTGGTGGATATCGAGGCCATTAAGCAGCAGGTCTCTTTGCCTGTTATCGGCATCATCAAACGGGATTACCCGGAAAGCGAGGTGTTTATCACCGCCACGATGAAAGAGGTGGATGAGCTCATGGCCGCCTCTCCGGAAATCATTGCGCTTGATGCGACGGCGCGTGAGCGTCCCGGTGGAGAATCCCTGGAAACGCTGGTCACGCGCATTCGCTCGCGCTACCCCTCGGTACTGCTGATGGCCGATATTTCCACCGTGGGCGAAGCCGTGACGGCGCAGGCGCTTGGCTTTGACTGCGTCGGCAGCACGCTTTACGGCTATACGGCGGAAACGGCGGGCCATTCGCTTCCGGAAAATGACTGCGCGTTCCTGAAGGCCGTGCTGGCCGCCGTGACGGTTCCCGTGATTGCCGAAGGCAACGTGGATACGCCTGAACGCGCGGCCAGATGCCTGGCGCTGGGCGCGCATACGGTCGTCGTCGGCGGCGCGATCACCCGTCCACAGCAAATTACCGAGCGTTTTATGGCGGCGATTGGCGCGCAAAGCACCGATGGAGCATGACCATCCGGCGGGGATCTGCGATACTTATCGTTTATCCCCTTTACTGAGATGACTATGCAGTACCCGATTAACGAGATGTTCCAGACCCTGCAAGGCGAGGGTTACTTTACCGGCGTTCCCGCTATTTTCATTCGTTTACAGGGATGCCCGGTTGGCTGTGCCTGGTGTGATACCAAACATACGTGGGATAAGCTCGCAGATCGGGAAGTGTCGCTGTTTAGCATTCTGGCGAAAACCAAAGAGAGCGATAAGTGGGGCGCGGGCAGTTCTGAAGATCTGCTGGCCATTATTGGTCGTCAGGGCTGGACGGCGCGCCACGTCGTGATCACCGGCGGTGAACCCTGCATCCACGATCTGACGCCGCTGACCGAGCTGCTCGAAAAGAACGGCTACAGCTGCCAGATTGAGACCAGCGGCACCCATGAAGTGCGCTGTTCACACACGACCTGGGTGACGGTATCGCCAAAAGTGAATATGCGCGGCGGGTATGACGTGCTGTCTCAGGCGCTGGAACGCGCGGATGAGATTAAGCACCCGGTAGGGCGCGTGCGTGATATCGAAGCGCTGGATGAACTGCTGGCCACGCTGACGGATGAAAAGCAGCGGGTGATTGCCCTGCAGCCTATCAGCCAGAAAGAGGATGCAACGCGCCTGTGCATTGAAACCTGTATTGCGCGCAACTGGCGCCTGTCGATGCAGACGCACAAATATCTGAATATCGCATGATCGTTGCGCGGCCCCGACTATCGCGGGGCCCGTTCTGAAGGAAGTAATGCCCAGGTGACTCCCGCCGAAGCGAGACAAATTGCGCTGTTGAAGAGTAGCGCATACTGTGCGGCGCTGGCCATTCCCAGCGGCAGCAGCAGCGCATACAGCGACGCGGTAACGGCGATCCCCATTGCTCCGCCCAGTGAACTGCCCATCTTGTAAACCCCTGAGGCCACGCCAACTTTGTTTTCAGGCGCATTCATTACCGCAGTATCCGTTGACGGCGTGGCGTAACACCCCAGCCCCAGGCCAAATAAAATGTTGCTGAGAAAAACGGTGACAATATAGATCTCTTTGCTTAAGAAAGTGCAGGAGATCAGCGTGATACCCGTTGCGGTCAGCAGCGGCCCTGTCATCATCGGCAGGCGCGCCCCGTAACGCTGGAGCAGCTTTTCCCCGACCCGAATCATCGCCAGCACGGTGACCAGATATCCCAGCGTCATGATGCCGGTTTGTAGCGGCGAAAGATGGTGTCCTTGCTGCAGCCAGATACTGGCGATCATCATGGTGCCAATGCAGCCGTTGAGCAAAAAATTTGAGAATACCGACGCGCTGTAGGCCCGGTTTTTAAACAGGGCAAAATCAATCAGCGCCACATCACCTTTACGTCGCCCGGTAAGCACAAAGAAGACCGCTGCCAGCGCGGCGCTACCCAGCACAAGTAGCGATAAAACGCTGCTCCAGCCCCAGCTGTGCCCTTTACTGATAAATAGGTTCAGCAGCACCAGCATGCAGACAAAGCTCACCAGGCCGCTGATATCCAGCTTATGGCGGCTCACGGCGTCGCTTCGGCTTTCCGGCGTACCGCGGATCAGCAGCAGCGCCGCCACCGCGACCAGCATGGAAAAAACAAAAATCCAGCGCCAGCCGAGCGTGGTGGCAATAGTCCCGCCGACAAACGCGCTCAGGCCGCTGCCGCCCCATGAACCAATGACCCAAAAGCTGATGGCCCGCTGCCGCGCGTTTCCTTCATACCAGGTTTTAATCAGCGCCAGCGTGGCGGGCATGATGCAGGCCGCTGACAGCCCCTGTATCGCTCTTCCCAGCAGAAACAGAACCGGCTCCCACGAGATGAAAAGCAGGGCGCTTCCGACGATGCTCAGCATCAGGCCGATATAGGTCATGCGCATACGCCCAAACTTGTCGGCGAATCCCCCGCAGGCAACGACAAAACAGCCGCTGAACAAGGCGCTGAGGCTGACCGCCAGCGTGAGGGTTTCGAGGGAGATAGTCAGGCTATTTTTCATTGCCGGGACAACGTTAATCACCGACTGCGCAAATAACCAGAACGTCAGAACGCTCATCACAATACCGGCCAACAGCCGATCGTTACCGGCGTAGGTCGGTGTGCCTGTCAGGGGAACGGTACTCATCGTGCAAGCCTCCGGGGTGGGCGGGAATTAACGCAGATAATGTTCGGTCAACGCGCTCCAGAGTGCCGCGCCGGTGAGGAGAAGCTTGTCGTTAAAGTCATAGCCTGGGTTATGCACCATGCAGCGCTCAGGTTCATCTCCCGCACCGAGGGTGAAGTAGCAGCCGTTGGGATTTTTCTCGAGCATGAACGCAAAATCTTCGCTTCCCATAAAGGCATTCACCGACGAGACGGCATCCTGACCGAACAGGTCGGTCGCTACCGTACGCACCATTTCATTGGCCTGCGGGTTATTCCTTAGCACCGGACTCCCGTTCACGTGACGGATCGTGGCCGTGGCGTTGAAGCTCTCAGCCTGCGCCACGGCGATATCATGGATCCGCTGCAGCACGGTTTGACGCACCGTTTCATCCAGCGTGCGAACGGTCAGCTTCATTAACACCTTGTCGTTGATGATATTCGGAGCATGACCCGCCTGGATGCTGCCCACGGTCACGACGACCGGCTGGAACGGGGTAATATTCCTCGACACAATCGACTGCAGGGCGAGGGTGATGTGGCAGGCAACCAGCGTGGCATCGACGGTGTGTTCCGGAACGGCGCCGTGTCCTCCCACCCCGTTGACTTCAATATGAACGGTATCCGAAGAGGCCATCATGGCGCCATCGCGAAGGCCGATTTTCCCGAGCGGCTGGGAGGGCATATTGTGCAAGCCGAAAATATGGTCGCAGGGGAACTGCTCAAACAGGCCATCCTCCAGCATGACGCGTCCGCCATACAGCAGCTCTTCCGCAGGTTGAAAAATGAGATGTAACGTACCGCTAAAGTTGCGGGTGCGCGCCAAATATTCTGCGGCATAGAGCAGCGTGGTGGTGTGGCCATCGTGCCCGCAGCCGTGGAATTTTCCCTCGACGGTGCTACTCCACGCCTTACCGCTGTTTTCCTGCATTGGCAGTGCATCCATGTCGGCGCGCAGGCCCAGGCTTTTGCTGCTGTTGCCCACCTTCAGGGTGCCAACCACCCCGGTTTTTGCCATTCCCCGGTGGACCTCATAGCCCCATTGTTGAAGGAGTGACGCGACGCGGTCGCTGGTTTTGTGCTCCTCGAAGCCAATTTCGGGGTGTCGGTGGAATTCGCGACGAAGTTCAGTGAACCGATCTTCGGTGTCCCGCAGAGCGTCAACAATTGGATGTGTCATTTTTGTTATCCTTTTCCTGCCAAACGGTGTTAGTTTCGAGTTTATGTCGATCGCATTGCCGGAAAATGCCCTTTTTTGTTGTAAAGCGACGCCTTTTTTCTGATTGTTTTTCATACGATTCAGTTATGACAAAAAATGGCGCATCATTTTTTGTCCATGCGGGGGAGCCGAATGGAGCAGCATGGGAACGAGTTTGCGGTAGTCGTTGAAGACATTCGCCTGCTCACGCAGGATGAAGGTGATTCGCTGACGATACTGTGGGTTCTGGAAGGGCAAGCCGAACTGCAAACCGCCGCAGGACGCGAGACGGTGTCAAATAACGGTCTTGCGGTGATAAACCGCTATCAGCGCTGGCGGTTCAGTAGCCAGAGCGCGAACGTGACGCTTCGTGTCGTTCTCTCCGGGCGGTGGGTAATCAAGCTGTACAATGACTTTTTTGCCCATGACTACGCGGTTCCGACAGAGTCCGGTGGAAACTGGCCGCAGTGTGACGAACTTCGGCACCTGCTGCGTCAGCTTCTGGTGGTGACGCTGGTGAACGATCCGCACCGCTTCAGGCTGGAGGCAAATCGCTGGCTGAGCGAGATCCTGCTGCTGCTGATTGGCCGCTTTCAGCAGCCTGCCCGCCAGAAACCCCGGGACCAGCACGCCGACGTCAGCAAGCGCATTGCCCGCGTGCTGGAGCGGATCAACGCCAGCTATACCCGGCGCATTACGTTGGCCGAAATTGCAGCGAGTGAGTTCGTCTCCGAAGCGTGGCTCTCCCGCCTCTTTCGAAAAGAGATGGGTGTCAGTTTTATGCAGTACATCACCGCCCTGCGTCTGGAAAAAGCGGCTGACGCCCTGCGCCTCACCAGCCGTCCTTTGCATCAGATTGCGCTGGAGCACGGGTTTGCCAGCACGCGTATGATGACCGATCGGTTCCGGCGCTATCACAATATGTCTCCGGGCGAGTTTCGTAAGGCCAGGCGGCATCGCTCCGATGCGTCTCCGCTGCGGGCAGGCACAGGCGAGCAGCGCTTTCCCATCGCGGTGGATAGGCTGTTTAGCTTGCTTAGAGGCGCTGAGAACCGCGGCTGGGAACCCGCTCCGCTAACCCACTCTCCGCGTCAGGAGCGAATAGTTGATCTGCAGCAGCTTTATCCGCTCTCGTCCGCGCTGCGCCGCGCGAGGCTGGTCGTCACCCTGCGCGAGCTCGACGATTTACTGCGGGAGGATGTTCGCCAGCATCTGGAGGCGCTTCACGAGGCGATCCCAATTGAGGGGATTGATATCGCTGAACCTTTTCTCAGCAGCCGTCTGTTCGCCACGGGATGGGACGATCCCCATATGGCGGGTTACGCCTGCTGGTACAATCTGCAGCAGCTGTTTACCTGGGTAGCAAAAAAAGGCTGGACGATCCTGCTGCACACGGGGGTCACCACCCGATGCGATCTTCTGAAGCGCTTTTTGCAGCTGTCGGTTAACCGATTTTTACCCGATATTACCGCAGGCTGGCACGTTGTGATGCACTGGTCTCCTCAGGCAAGCGCGGAAACCCAGGAGCACGCCTGGCAGGCTCAGCGGGCGACGGTCGGGGCCTACCTTCCACAGGCAAAGTTTGGGGTGTGGCATCGCTTCTCTCCCGTGGGTACTGAACTCGGCGACGACGCGCTGTTCCATTCTGGCATTCTGGGCCAGGCCGATTTCCTCGCCTGTCAGGCGGATGCCAACGAGCTGCTCGATCTGGCGCGGCTGGATCCTGCACATATCTCCTCGTCTGAAAACTATCCCGTGCTGAAGATCCGCCAAATACTCTCCGCCCTTCGCCAGCGGCAGCGCACGCTGCCGGTATGGTTACTCTCGTGGAATACCCTTACCGGGAATACGCGGGCAACCAACGGCTGGTTTTTTCGCGGCGCGCTGCTTATGCAAAATTTACTCGGGCTTTCAGAACAGGTCTGGCTGGCGGGATTCTGGCTGAATTCCGGTTTGCAGGGGGAAGCCAGGACGAACAACACCCTCGATACATCGAGCCTTGCGCTTCAGTATAATCACGGCCTTCCGCGGCCCATCTACTGGGTGCTCTGGCTGTGGCAACGCCTGCGGGGAGAAGTGCTCGTCAACGACAAGAGCGTGCTGCTGCTCCGCCATCAGGGGGGCTATCAGCTGCTGCTGCGTAACGTGGTGGTGTTCAATCCGCTGCTCTCCAGCGAGGAGGCTTTCATCCAACGTTTTCAACAGCAATATCATCTGCAGCTACAGGGGATGCGCGGCGAGTGGCGCATCAGGCGCCATCTTTTCGATCGGCACAATGGTGCGCTCTACCCGCTGCTGGAAGGGGTACGCAGCGACAGCGGGCCTGATGAAGAGATGTGGCGCTGGATTGCGCACAAAGCGCGTCCAACGCTTTCCTTACGCGATGAACGGCTTAATGACGGCTGGCAAATGACAGAATCACTGGAAAGTAACGCGCTCGTGCTCTATGAGTTCATGCCGCTAAACGGGCGTGATGAAGAGGATCACTCCCCGCGATAGATACAGCCAGCGGTGCAGGTCTCTTTGATCATCACCGCGCTCAGCAGCGGCACCAGCGGCTTCATCTGATCCCAAATCCATTTAGCCAGCACTTCGCTGGTCGGGTTTTCAAGGCCCGGGATATCATTCAGGTAGTAATGATCCAGACGATCGTAGGTCGGCTTAAACGCCGCCTTCAGCTCGGCAAAATCCATGATCCAACCGGTATGCGGATCAACTTCACCGGTGATCTCAAGACGCACCATGAACGAATGCCCGTGCAGACGGCCGCATTTATGCCCTTCAGGGACATGCGGAAGGTGGTGGGCGGCTTCGAAGGTGAAATCTTTAAACAGTGTGGTGGACATGATCGCTCTCAGTAATGCGGAAAAAACCGCCGCATAGTACCGGAAAGCACAATTTTTAGCATTAACTAAAACGGCTCTGAAGCCATGCGTCTCGTTAACGGGTTTTTTTTGTGGGTTTTATCGATAATTTTCAGTGGGTTAATTAATCGGTTTTATCGTTAGGTATGACAACTAAAACAGGTTAGTCCATTTGGTTATTTATTATTTCCATCCCTTCTTTAATTGTTATTATCCTCGCCGTTAACCTTATCTTCAGTTTGGATTTATTCGCTTAAAGTCCGCTTGGCTACTGGAACATAACGACGCATGACAACACAGGCCCCACCTTCAAATTTGCTTCCCCTGAACCCGGAGCAACTGGCGCGCCTTCAGGCTGCCACCTCTGATTTTTCTCCCACTCAGCTTGCCTGGGTCTCCGGTTATTTCTGGGGAATGCTCAATCAGCAGCCTGGCGCTGTGGCGGGTGCACCAGTAACGGCCGTTGAAATTCCGGCCATTACGCTGATTTCCGCCTCGCAGACGGGCAATGCGCGCCGCGTGGCCGAAGCGCTGCGTGACGACCTGCTGGCCGCCAAACTGAATGTGAACCTGGTCAACGCCGGGGATTATAAATTTAAGCAAATCGCGTCAGAAAAAATGCTGGTGGTGGTCGCTTCTACGCAGGGTGAAGGTGAACCCGCTGAAGAAGCGGTGGCGCTGCACAAGTTCCTGTTCTCGAAAAAAGCGCCGAAGCTGGATGGCACGGCGTTTGCCGTATTTGGCCTTGGCGATACCTCGTATGAATTCTTCTGCCAGTCCGGTAAAGACTTCGACAGCAGGCTGGCGGAGCTGGGCGCGGAGCGCCTGCTGGACCGCGTTGACGCGGATGTCGAATACCAGACCGCCGCCGCCGAATGGCGTGCCCGCATTGTTGAGGTGCTGAAAGCGCGCGTGCCGAAAGAGACGTCGGCGCAGGCCGCGTTCACCGCGACGGGAGCTGTAAACGACATCCACACCAGCCCGTACACCAAAGAGGCGCCGCTGACGGCGAGCCTGTCGGTGAACCAGAAAATTACCGGCCGCGACTCGGAAAAAGACGTGCGCCATATCGAAATCGATCTCGGCGACTCTGGCCTGCGCTATCAACCGGGCGACGCGCTGGGTATCTGGTACCAGAACGATCCGGCTCTGGTGAAAGAGCTGGTTGAGCTGCTGTGGCTGAAGGGGGACGAGCCCGTGACCGTTGACGGCAAAACCCAGTCGCTTTCAGAGGCGCTGCAGTGGCATTTCGAACTGACGGTGAATACCCCGAATATCGTCGAAAATTATGCCACCTTAACGCGCAGCGAATCCCTGCTGCCGCTGGTGGGCGACAAGGCGAAGCTGCAGCATTACGCCGCGACGACGCCAATTGTCGATATGGTCCGTTTCTCTCCGGCTCAGCTGGATGCCGATGCGCTAATCGGCCTGCTGCGACCGCTGACGCCGCGCCTGTACTCCATCGCCTCTTCGCAGGCCGAAGTGGAGAGTGAAGTGCATATTACCGTCGGCGTGGTGCGCTACGACATCGAAGGCCGCGCCCGCGCGGGTGGGGCATCAAGTTTCCTGGCGGATCGCGTGGAAGAAGAGGGCGAAGTGCGCGTCTTTATCGAGCACAACGACAACTTCCGCCTCCCGGCGAACCCGGAAACGCCGGTCATCATGATTGGCCCAGGCACCGGCATTGCGCCGTTCCGCGCCTTCATGCAGCAGCGCGCGGCAGATGAAGCGCCGGGTAAAAACTGGCTGTTCTTCGGCAACCCGCACTTTACCGAGGATTTCCTCTACCAGGTTGAGTGGCAGCGCTATGTGAAAGAAGGCGTACTGACCCGCATCGATCTGGCCTGGTCCCGCGACCAGAAAGAAAAAGTATACGTACAAGACAAACTGCGTGAACAGGGCGCAGAGCTGTGGCGCTGGATCAATGACGGCGCCCACATTTATGTCTGCGGCGACGCCAATCGCATGGCGAAAGACGTTGAGCAGGCACTGCTGGAAGTGATTGCCGAATTCGGCGGTATGGATGCCGAAACGGCGGATGAATTTTTAAGTGAGCTGCGCGTTGAGCGCCGTTATCAGCGAGATGTCTACTAATGAGCGAAAAACATCCAGGGCCACTGGTGGTCGAAGGTAAACTGACAGACGCCGAGCGCATGAAGCTGGAAAGCAACTATCTGCGCGGCACCATTGCTGAAGATCTGAATGACGGTCTCACCGGCGGCTTCAAAGGCGACAACTTCCTGCTGATCCGCTTCCACGGTATGTACCAGCAGGACGATCGCGACATCCGCGCCGAGCGTGCCGAACAGAAGCTGGAGCCGCGTCATGCGATGCTGCTGCGCTGCCGTCTGCCGGGCGGGGTGATCACCACCAAGCAGTGGCAGGCCATCGACAAGTTTGCCGGTGAAAACACGATTTATGGCAGCATCCGCCTGACCAACCGTCAGACCTTCCAGTTCCACGGCATTCTGAAGAAGAACGTGAAGCCGGTGCATCAGATGCTGCACTCGGTCGGGCTGGACGCGCTGGCGACCGCCAACGACATGAACCGTAACGTGCTTTGCACCTCGAACCCGTATGAGTCCGAGCTGCATGCCGAAGCCTATGAGTGGGCGAAGAAGATCTCTGAGCATCTGCTGCCGCGCACCCGCGCCTATGCGGAGATTTGGCTCGATCAGGAAAAAGTCGCCACCACGGACGAAGAACCGATTCTCGGCCAGACCTATCTGCCGCGTAAGTTCAAAACTACGGTCGTGATCCCACCGCAGAACGATATCGATCTGCACGCCAACGACATGAACTTCGTGGCGATTGCCGAAAACGGCAAGCTGATTGGCTTTAACCTGCTGGTGGGCGGCGGCCTGTCCATTGAGCACGGCAATAAGAAAACCTACGCCCGTACCGCGAGCGAGTTCGGCTTCCTGCCGCTGGAGCACACGCTGGCCGTGGCGGAAGCGGTAGTAACCACCCAACGCGACTGGGGCAACCGTACCGACCGTAAAAACGCGAAAACCAAATACACCCTGGAGCGCGTGGGCGTTGAGACGTTCAAAGAGGAAGTGGAGCGTCGCGCAGGCATCAAGTTTGAGCCGATCCGCCCTTACGAATTCACCGGTCGCGGCGATCGCATTGGCTGGGTGAAGGGTATCGATAATAAATGGCACCTGACGCTGTTTATTGAAAACGGCCGTATTCTGGATTATCCGGGCCGTCCGCTCAAAACCGGTCTGCTGGAAATTGCTAAGATCCATAAAGGCGAATTCCGCATTACCGCTAACCAGAATCTCATTATTGCCGGCGTGCCGGAGAGCCAGAAGGCGAAGATCGAGAAGCTGGCGCGCGATCACGGGTTAATGGATGCGGTTAAGCCGCAGCGTGAAAACTCGATGGCCTGCGTGTCGTTCCCGACCTGCCCGCTGGCGATGGCCGAAGCGGAACGTTTCCTGCCGTCATTCACTGACAAGGTAGAAGCGATTCTGGAAAAACACGGTATTCCGGACGAGCATATTGTTATGCGCGTCACCGGCTGCCCGAACGGCTGCGGTCGCGCGATGCTGGCCGAGCTGGGTCTGGTGGGGAAAGCGCCGGGGCGCTATAACCTGCACTTGGGCGGTAACCGTATCGGCACTCGCATTCCGCGTATGTTCCGCGAGAACATTACCGAGCCGGAAATCCTTGATTCCATCGACGAGCTTGTCGGGCGCTGGGCGAAAGAGCGCGAAGCGGGTGAAGGCTTCGGCGACTTTACGGTGCGTGCGGGCATCATTCGCCCGGTGCTCGATCCCGCAAGGGATTTCTGGGAGTAACATCCCGATGGTTTTACAGGTGTTGTAGGCCGGGCAAACGCAGTGCCGCCCGGCAAAACAGGCAAACGAGGTTCTTATGTCCGTACTCGATCTAAACGCCCTTAACGATCTGCCTAAAGTCGAACGCATTCTGGCGCTGGCAGAAACCAATGCCCATCTTGAAAAGCTGGACGCCGAAGGGCGCGTGGCGTGGGCGCTGGAAAACCTGCCGGGAGACTATGTGCTCTCGTCGAGCTTTGGTATTCAGGCGGCGGTCAGCCTGCATCTGGTGAATCAGATCCGTCCGGACATTCCGGTGATCCTCACCGATACCGGTTACCTGTTCCCGGAAACCTACCAGTTTATTGACGAGCTGACGGACAAGCTCAAGCTGAACCTCAAAGTGTACCGCGCGACGGAAAGCGCGGCCTGGCAGGAGGCGCGCTACGGTAAGCTGTGGGAGCAGGGCATTGAGGGCATTGAGAAATACAATGAGATCAATAAAGTCGAACCGATGAACCGGGCGCTGAAAGAGCTCAATGCGCAGACGTGGTTTGCGGGCCTGCGTCGCGAGCAGTCCGGCAGTCGTGCAACCTTACCGGTGCTGGCGGTCCAGCGCGGGGTGTTTAAAGTGCTGCCGATTATCGACTGGGATAACCGGACGGTGTATCAGTATCTGCAAAAACACGGGCTGAAGTACCATCCGCTGTGGGACCAGGGCTATCTGTCGGTGGGCGACACCCACACCACGCGCAAATGGGAACCGGGAATGGCGGAAGAAGAGACGCGATTCTTTGGGCTGAAGCGCGAGTGCGGGCTGCACGAAGGGTGATCCTTTATCCTCCCTCTCCCTGTGGGAGAGGGTTTGGGTGAGGGCATCAGGCCGCGCTATGTTTAACCACCTCAGGCTTTCCCCGCCTTCGCCAGCTCCTTCACCAGCGGCAGCATGACCTTCACCACATCACGACTGCGGTGCTCAATCCGCTGCGGCAGCGCGCTGTCAATGTGCTGCTGATTATCCAGCATCACGTTGTGCCAGCTTGTCCCGTCCGGGAAGGCTTTCGATTTAGCCCGCTGCTGATAGCCATCTTTTTTGCCCAGTGCCCAGTTTGTCGCTTCCACGTACAGCACCGGAATGCCCGCCTTATCGAAGACTTCCCCGTCGTTGCAGCAGCCTGTTCCGCGTGGGAAAGCAGGATTCCCGCCCGGATTGGTCGTGGCAAAAACGCCATGGCTGCGGGCTATCGCCAGCGCCCGGTCGCGCGTCAGTTTCCGCACCGGTCCCGGCGTACTCTGCCCGCTGTTGAAATAAAGCTTGTCGCCGACGATCAGGTTATCAAGGTTGATCACCAGCAGCGTATTTTTCTTCTCCTCAGCGCTCATGCGTTTGAGGAGATTCTCAGCGCCGAGTTTGCCCTCTTCTTCACCGCTGGTAGCCACGAAACGAATGCCATACCGGGTTGGAATATCTTTCATCCGCTCGGCCAGTTCGAGCATCACGCCCAGGCCCGCCGCGTTGTCGTCCATGCCCTGCAGCGTCAGCCCGCCGAGGTTGTTATCCGTATCGGCATCGCTCATCGGGGCGTAGGTATCAAGGTGCGCCATAATAATAATCTGTTCAGCCGCGCTACCTTCATGCGCCGCGATAACCGTACTGCCGGTCACGTTATGCCAGTTTTTCGTTTTATTTCGTGAGGTATAGACGTAGCGGCTGTGAAACGACCTGATATCGCTCTGATAGCCCATCCCGGCAAACTGCTGGCGAAGATAGTCCGCAGAGAGCATCTCCGCAGGCGAGCCGGTCATGCGGCCAGGAAAGACGGTGGCAATATGCCGCGCCTGCATAGTGGCGATTTCACCATAAGGTTGGTTTTTTGCCTGGGCAGGAAGAATAAAGCAAACGCCGAGCGCCAGGGCAGCAATACGGTGGCGCGTTGCGGAAAACATAGTGAGTCCTTAAAAACAGAGCAAAATATTAACCCGCCTAGTATGAAACTGTGATCGCCCATACACAATTTGAATTGCTCTTAAATGCCCGATATTTCGCGTGTTAAGCACTTTTTGGTATTAGCTTTTTCACGGCGTTATTCCATTGAGTAACTACTCATTCCAATTCGTAATTTCATTCGGTCTAAGCCGCCCCCTATAGTCCCTTTATTCCTCGTTGTTAGTGAGTTGTTGCTTGTGGACTATCTGCCCTTATTTGCCGCGATAAAAGAGAAGCCGGTGCTGGTTGTAGGCACGGGTGAAATTGCCGATCGCAAAATCGCGTTTTTGCAGCGCGCAGGGGCGCAGGTGCGGGTAGTGGCAGAAGCGGATTTTGACGAATCACAAATCGATACCGTAGTGCTGGTGATTGCGGCGACCGAAGATCGCGACCTGAACCGGCGGATTTCCGACGCCGCCCAGGCCCGTTACCGCCTGGTGAACGTGGTGGACGACCAGCCGTTATGCTCGTTTATCTTCCCGTCGATCGTTGACCGTTCTCCGCTGCTGGTGGCGATCTCCTCCGGCGGTACCGCACCGGTGCTGGCGCGCGTGCTGCGTGAAAAAATCGAGGCGCTGCTGCCGACCAGCCTCGGGCGCATGGCGGAAAAAGCCAGCTTCTGGCGCAACCATCTTAAAACGCGCCTGACCAGCGTAACGGAACGCCGTCGCTTCTGGGAGCGCGTGTTTCGCGGCCGCTTTGCCAGCCTGATGCATGCCGGTAATGAGACGGCGGCGCAGAAAATCCTCGAGGACGAACTGGATAACCCCGGCAGCACGGGCGGGGAGATCATTCTGGTGGGGGCAGGGCCGGGCGATGCCGGGCTCCTGACGCTGCGCGGCCTGCAGGTGCTGCAGGACGCGGACGTGGTGTTCTACGACCATCTGGTCACCGACGGCGTGCGCGAGCTGATCCGTCGCGACGCGGAGCAAATCTGCGTCGGCAAACGGGCTGGCGAGCACTCGGTGCCGCAGCACGACACCAACCAGATGCTGGTTGACGCCGCCAAAGCGGGTAAAACCGTGGTGCGCCTGAAAGGGGGCGATCCGTTTATCTTCGGCCGCGGCGGCGAAGAGCTGCAGGCGGCAGCCGAAGCGGGCATACCGTTCCAGGTGGTGCCCGGCATCACGGCGGCCTCTGCGGTGACGGCCTACGCCGGTATTCCGCTGACCCACCGCGATTACGCCCAGAGCGTGACCTTTGTGACCGGCCACTACAAGGCCGACAGCACGCCGTTCGACTGGTCGCATCTCGCCCAGAGCCGCCAGACGCTGGCGATCTACATGGGCACGATGAAGGCCGCGGACATCAGCGAACAGCTTATTCAGCACGGTCGCGAGGCGACGACGCCCGTTGCCGTCATTTCTCGCGGCACGCGCGTCGATCAGCACGTTGCGACGGGCACGCTGGAACATCTTGCAACCCTGGCGAAAGACGCCCCGATGCCCGCCCTGATCGTGGTGGGTGAAGTGGTGCAGCTGCACAGCACGCTCGCCTGGTTCCAACACACAACCGATACAGAAGGCTTTGGTTCTTCTGTCGTAAATTTGGCTTAAGGAACGGTTATGGACCAAAAACGTCTTACACACCTGCGGCAGCTCGAAGCGGAGAGTATCCATATCATCCGCGAAGTGGCCGCCGAGTTTTCTAACCCGGTGATGATGTACTCCATCGGTAAAGATTCCAGCGTCATGCTGCATCTGGCGCGTAAAGCGTTTTATCCGGGCACGCTGCCGTTCCCGCTGCTGCACGTGGATACCGGCTGGAAGTTCCGCGAAATGTACGAGTTCCGCGACCGTACCGCGAAGGCCTACGGCTGCGAGCTGCTGGTGCACAAAAACCCGGAAGGGGTGGCGATGGGCATTAACCCGTTCGTGCACGGCAGCGCCAAGCACACCGATATCATGAAAACCGAAGGGCTGAAGCAGGCGCTGAACAAATACGGTTTTGACGCGGCCTTCGGCGGCGCGCGCCGTGACGAGGAGAAATCCCGCGCCAAAGAGCGTATCTACTCCTTCCGCGACCGCTTCCACCGCTGGGATCCGAAAAACCAGCGTCCGGAGCTGTGGCACAACTACAACGGTCAGATCAACAAAGGCGAAAGTATTCGCGTCTTCCCGCTCTCCAACTGGACCGAGCTGGATATCTGGCAGTACATCTATCTGGAAAACATCGAGATCGTTCCGCTGTACCTGGCCGCCGAGCGCCCGGTGCTGGAGCGCGACGGCATGCTGATGATGATCGATGACGATCGCATCGACCTGCAGCCGGGTGAAGTGATCAAAAAACAGATGGTCCGTTTCCGTACCCTCGGCTGCTGGCCGCTGACCGGCGCGGTGGAATCCAGCGCGCAGACGCTGCCGGAGATCATCGAAGAGATGCTGGTGTCCACCACCAGCGAGCGACAGGGGCGCGTGATTGACCGCGACCAGGCAGGCTCCATGGAGCTGAAGAAACGTCAGGGTTATTTCTAAGGAGCCGCCATGAACACCACTATTGCTCAACAAATTGCCAACGAAGGCGGCGTGGAAGCGTATCTGCACGCGCAACAACACAAAAGCCTGCTGCGTTTTCTGACCTGCGGCAGCGTGGATGACGGGAAAAGTACCCTGATTGGCCGCCTGCTGCACGACACGCGCCAGATTTATGAAGATCAGCTCTCTTCCCTGCATAACGACAGTAAACGTCACGGCACCCAGGGTGAAAAACTCGACCTGGCCCTGCTGGTGGACGGCCTGCAGGCGGAGCGCGAGCAGGGCATCACCATCGACGTGGCCTACCGCTACTTCTCTACCGAGAAGCGCAAATTTATTATCGCTGACACCCCGGGGCACGAGCAGTACACACGCAACATGGCGACCGGCGCGTCCACCTGCGACCTGGCGATCCTGCTGATGGACGCGCGTAAAGGCGTGCTGGATCAGACCCGTCGTCACAGCTTTATCTCGACGCTGCTGGGGATCAAACACCTGGTGGTGGCGGTCAACAAGATGGATCTGGTCAACTTCAGCGAAGAGAAGTTCGAGGAGATCCGCCAGAGCTACCTGACCTTTGCCGAACAGCTGCCGGGCAACCTGGATATTCGCTTTGTGCCGCTCTCGGCGCTGGAAGGGGATAACGTCGCCTCCCAGAGCGCGAACATGCCGTGGTACAGCGGTCCGACGCTGCTGGAAGTGCTGGAAACCGTTGAAGTTCAGCGCGTGGTCGACACCCAGCCGATGCGTTTCCCGGTGCAGTACGTGAACCGTCCAAACCTCGATTTCCGCGGTTTCTCAGGCACCCTGGCGTCAGGCTCCGTGAAGGTAGGTCAGCGCGTCAAGGTGCTGCCATCCGGCGTGGAATCGACTATCGCCCGCATCGTCACCTTCGACGGTGACCTGCAGGAAGCGGGCGCCGGTGAAGCCGTAACGCTGGTGCTGAAAGACGAAATTGATATCAGCCGCGGCGACCTGCTGGTCGACGCGCAGGAAACGCTGGCGGCAGTGCAGGGGGCTTCCGTGGACGTGGTCTGGATGGCCGAACAGCCGCTGACCGCTGGCCAGAGCTATGACATCAAAATTGCCGGCAAGAAAACCCGCGCCCGCGTGGACGGTATTCAGTTCCAGGTGGATATCAACAACCTGACTCAGCGTGACGTCACCGAGCTGCCGCTGAACGGCATCGGTCTGGTCGATCTGACCTTCGACGAACCGCTGGTGCTGGATCCGTATCAGCAGAACCCGGTCACGGGAGGTCTTATCTTTATCGACAGGCTGACCAACGTTACCGTCGGGGCCGGTATGGTTCGCGAACCGATTAAACAGGCTGCCGCGACGTCTGAATTCAGCGCCTTCGAGCTGGAACTGAACGCGCTGGTGCGTAAACACTTCCCGCACTGGGGCGCACGCGATCTGCTGGGAGGCAAGTAATGGCCGCCCATGATGAGAACGTCGTCTGGCATCCTCATCCGGTCACCGTCGCCCAGCGCGAACAGCTCCACGGTCACCGTGGGGTTGTGCTGTGGTTTACCGGGCTGTCCGGCTCGGGTAAATCGACGGTGGCGGGCGCGCTGGAAGAGGCGTTGCATCAGCAGGGCGTAAGCACGTACCTGCTGGATGGCGATAACGTGCGTCACGGCCTGTGCAGCGATTTAGGGTTTAGCGACGATGACCGCAAAGAGAACATCCGCCGGGTGGGCGAAGTCGCCAGCCTGATGGCTGACGCCGGGCTGGTGGTGCTGACCGCGTTTATCTCCCCGCACCGCGCCGAGCGCCAGATGGTGCGCGAACGCGTGGGCCAGGATCGCTTTATCGAGGTGTTTGTCGATACGCCGCTGGAGATTTGCGAAGCGCGCGACCCGAAAGGGCTGTACAAGAAAGCGCGTGCCGGAGAGCTGCGCAACTTCACCGGAATTGACGCGGTATACGAAGCGCCTGAATCGCCTGAAATTCACCTGGAAGGTCAACAATTGGTAACAAATTTAGTAAGCCAATTATTAGACCTGCTCAGGCGGGACGATATTATCAGATCCTGAGGCGGTATCGTTCGGGAGCTGTCTTCCCGAACGATGAGTCACGGTCACAGGATTAGCTATGCGCAACAGTGAACATTACATCACCACCACCGGGTCGGAGCCGCTAGCGACCGACGACGAAACGACCTGGTCATTTCCTGGGGCCATCATTGGCTTCGTCTCATGGCTGCTGGCGCTTGGCATTCCGTTTCTTATCTACGGCGGCAACACGCTGTTCTTCTTTCTCTACACCTGGCCTTTCTTTCTGGCGTTGATGCCCGTGGCGGTTGTTGTCGGCATTGCGCTGCACTCTCTGCTCAACGGCAAGCTCCTCTACAGCACCTTGGTCACGATTGTGACGGTGGTTCTGATGTTTGGTCTGTTATTTTTGTGGCTCATGGGCTAACTTCAGCCATAATTCAAACCGTAACCAACTGTGTAACGATATTGTGCAGGACGATTCTGCGGAAAAAATGTGGTACATTTGCCCGCGATGTTGCGGCATCTCTGTTACCCCGGCGTAGTGCTCTGGGGAAGTCTTGGGATGATGATGCCGTTTTTCAGGGGGCAGGATGGGTAAACTAACGCTGCTGTTGCTGGCTTTGCTAATCTGGCTGCAATACTCGCTGTGGTTCGGTAAGAACGGACTGCACGACTATAGCCGGGTAAGCGATGACGTCGCGGCTCAGCAGGCAACAAACGCCAAACTTAAGGCGCGAAACGATCAACTCTTTGCTGAAATTGATGACCTCAATGGCGGGCAAGAGGCGATTGAGGAACGCGCACGCAATGAACTCAGTATGACTAAGCCGGGCGAAACCTTTTATCGTCTGGTTCCGGATGCGTCTAAACGCAATCAGGGCTCAGCACAAAATAATCGATAATCAGGCCCAGGATTACGACATGGCAGTAACTTTTTCGGACGTATGCGCCGTGGTGCCGGCCGCAGGTTTTGGCCGGCGCATGCAGACAGAATGTCCCAAGCAGTACCTCTCTATTGGCGATAAAACGATCCTCGAGCACGCCGTGGCGGCGCTGCTGGCGCACCCGCGGGTGACGCGGGTGATCATCGCTATCAGCCCGGGCGATGCGCGCTTCGCGCAGCTGCCGCTGGCAAATCACCCGCAGATTACCGTCGTTGACGGTGGCGCCGAGCGCGCCGATTCCGTTCTGGCGGGCATTCAGGCCGCCGGAAACGCGCCGTGGGTGCTGGTGCATGACGCGGCGCGTCCTTGCCTGCATCAGGACGATCTTGCGCGCCTGCTGGCGCTGAGCGAAACAAGCAAGGTTGGCGGGATTCTGGCCGCACCGGTGCGCGACACCATGAAGCGCGCCGAGCCGGGCAAACAGGCTATCGCCCACACCGTCGATCGCGTCGATTTATGGCACGCGCTGACGCCACAATTTTTCCCCCGCGAATTACTCCACGACTGCCTAACGCGAGCGCTTAAAGAAGGCGCGACCATCACGGACGAAGCCTCCGCGCTGGAGTATTGCGGTTTCCACCCTGAGCTTGTTGAAGGACGCGCTGATAATATAAAAGTGACGCGTCCGGAAGATTTACAGCTCGCGGAATTTTATCTTACCCGTTCGACCCATCAGGAGAAGGCATAATGCGAATTGGACACGGTTTTGATGTACACGCCTTTGGCGGAGAAGGCCCAATTATCATTGGCGGCGTGCGCATTCCCTATGAAAAAGGACTGCTGGCGCATTCTGATGGCGACGTGGCACTGCATGCGCTGACCGACGCGCTGTTGGGCGCTGCCGCGCTGGGTGATATCGGCAAGCTGTTCCCGGACACCGACCCGGCATTTAAAGGCGCGGACAGCCGCGAACTGCTGCGCGAAGCGTGGCGCCGCATTCAGGCGAAAGGTTACACCCTCGGCAACGTCGACGTGACGATTATTGCCCAGGCCCCGAAAATGCTGCCGCACATTCCGCAGATGCGCGTGTTTATTGCAGAGGATC
Organism: Enterobacter cloacae complex sp. SHL009; assembly: GCF_049237205.1. Classification (NCBI taxonomy): domain Bacteria; kingdom Pseudomonadati; phylum Pseudomonadota; class Gammaproteobacteria; order Enterobacterales; family Enterobacteriaceae; genus Enterobacter; species Enterobacter cloacae complex sp. SHL009. The sequence continues at coordinate 192,605 of NZ_JBMKIW010000003.1, read as the reverse complement.
TGGGCTGCCATATGGACGACGTGAACGTCAAAGCGACGACGACCGAGAAGCTGGGCTTTACCGGGCGTGGCGAAGGGATTGCCTGTGAGGCCGTGGCGCTGCTGGTGAAGGCGAGCAAATGACGGACTTCGACAACCTGACATACCTGCACGGTAAACCGCAGGGGACCGGGGTGCTGAAAGCCAGCCCGGAAGATTTCCTCGTGGTGGAGGATCTGGGCTTTGAGCCGGATGACGAAGGCGAACATATCCTGGTGCGTATTCTGAAAAATGGCTGCAATACCCGCTTCGTGGCCGACGCGCTGGCAAAATTCCTCAAAATTCATGCCCGCGAGGTGAGCTTTGCCGGGCAGAAAGATAAACACGCCGTCACGGAACAGTGGCTCTGCGCGCGCGTTCCCGGCAATGCGATGCCTGATTTAAGCAAATTTGAGCTTGAGGGCTGTAAGGTACTGGAATATGCCCGCCACAAGCGCAAACTGCGTCTGGGGGCGCTGAAAGGCAACGCGTTTACGCTGGTGCTGCGCGAAGTGACTGACCGAGAAGACGTTGAAAAACGCCTGAACGCCATCAGCGACCGCGGCGTACCGAACTACTTTGGCGCGCAGCGCTTTGGCATCGGCGGCAGCAACCTGCAGGGCGCGCTGCGCTGGGCGCAAAGCGATGCGCCGGTACGTGACAGGAATAAACGCAGTTTTTGGTTGTCGGCGGCCCGCAGCGCGTTGTTTAATCAGATTGTGAGCGAAAGGCTGAAAAAACCGGACGCGAATCAAGTTGTTGTTGGCGATGCGCTACAATTAGCGGGACGCGGAAGCTGGTTTGTGGCAATGGCCGAAGAGATGGCTGATGTGCAGTCGCGCGTGGACGCAAAAGCGCTGATGATTACCGCCGCGTTGCCCGGTACGGGTGACTGGGGAACACAGGGCGACGCGCTGGCCGCCGAGCAGTCAGCCGTAGCGGATGCGCCAGAATTGCAATCCTTGCTGGTGCGGGAAAAAGTTGAAGCGGCACGCCGCGCGATGCTGCTCTATCCGCAGCAGTTAAGCTGGAACTGGTGGGATGACGTAACCGTCGAGTTACGCTTCTGGCTACCGGCAGGTAGCTTTGCCACCAGTGTTGTCAGGGAACTAATCAACACCTCGGGTGATTATGCGAATATTGCTGAGTAACGATGACGGGATCCACGCGCCAGGCATTCAGACCCTGGCGAAACATCTCCGCGAATTTGCGGATGTGCAGGTCGTGGCGCCCGATCGTAACCGCAGTGGAGCGTCTAACTCTCTGACGCTGGAGTCGTCGCTTCGCACCTTTACCTTTGAAAATGGCGATATTGCCGTGCAGATGGGCACGCCAACCGACTGTGTTTTTCTGGGCGTGAACGCGCTGATGCGGCCGCGTCCGGATATCGTTGTTTCCGGCATTAACGCCGGTCCTAACCTCGGCGATGACGTGATTTACTCCGGCACCGTGGCGGCCGCAATGGAAGGGCGCCATCTGGGATTCCCGGCGCTGGCGGTCTCGTTGAACGGCCATACGCACTACGATACCGCCGCCGCGGTGACCTGTTCGATCCTGCGGGCGCTCGGCCGCGAGCCGTTGCGTACCGGGCGCATCCTCAACATCAACGTGCCGGATCTTCCCCTCGACGAAATTAAAGGCATTCGCGTCACCCGTTGCGGGAGTCGACACCCTGCCGATCAGGTCATCCCGCAGCAGGATCCTCGCGGCAACACGCTTTACTGGATTGGCCCTCCCGGCGACAAGTGCGATGCGGGTCCGGATACCGACTTTGCCGCCGTGGATGAAGGCTATGTTTCGGTTACTCCGCTGCACGTAGATTTAACCGCGTATAGCGCGCATGATGTGGTGTCGGGCTGGCTGGATCGCGCAGGAGTGAACGCGCAATGGTAAACAAACGTGTACAAACTCTTCTGGAACAACTCCGCGCGCAGGGGATCAGCGACGAGCACGTGCTCGAAGCGCTCGCCCTGGTTCCGCGTGAAAAATTTGTAGACGAGGCGTTTGAACACAAAGCGTGGGAAAACGTGGCGCTGCCCATCGGACAGGGCCAGACGATTTCGCAGCCTTACATGGTGGCGCGCATGACGGAGCTGCTGGAGCTGACGCCCGAATCACGCGTGCTGGAGATTGGCACCGGGTCGGGGTATCAAACCGCGATTCTGGCGCATCTGGTTCATCATGTATGCTCCGTTGAGCGGATTAAAGGTTTGCAGTGGCAGGCGCGTCGTCGCCTGAAACAACTTGATTTACACAATGTTTCGACACGACACGGTGATGGATGGCAGGGTTGGAAGGCGCGCGCGCCGTTTGACGCGATCATCGTGACGGCGGCCCCGCCTGAAATTCCTGCGGCCCTGTTGTCGCAGCTGGATGAGGGGGGAATTCTTGTTCTGCCCGTCGGGGACGAGCAGCAGCTTTTGAAGCGCGTTCGTCGGCGCGGCGGCGAGTTTATTATCGACACCGTGGAAGCCGTGCGCTTTGTGCCTCTGGTAAAGGGGGAGTTGGCCTGAGACTCGGAATTATCCAGGGTTATTAAGGCAAATTCAGCGTATGGTGTGGCGCGAAAGATTCGTGTCATCACGGTAAATTTTAAGTCACTGGTAGTTAACACATTCCTGGGGGATAAATGAGCGCGGGAAGCCCTAAATTCACCATCAGCCGTGTTGCGGCATTATCACTGGTTTCGCTCTGGCTGGCAGGCTGTACAAGTTCTAACAACGCGCCTGCGCCCGTCAGTTCTGTCGGCGGAAACAGCGGCTCGGGTAACACGTCCAGCGGAATGTTGATCACTCCTCCGCCTAAAATGGGCACCTCTACGGCGCAACAAAATCCGCCAATCCAGCCGGTTCAGCGTCCAATGACGCAGCCGACACAGATTCAGCCAGTGGAACAGCCTGTTCAGACCCAAAATGGCCGCATAGTCTATAACCGCCAGTATGGGAACATTCCGAAAGGCAGCTATACCGGTGGCAGCACCTATACCGTGAAACGCGGCGATACGCTGTTCTACATTGCGTGGATCACCGGGAACGATTTCCGTGACCTCGCGCAGCGCAATAACGTCCAGGCCCCGTATGGTCTGGAAGTGGGGCAAACGCTCCAGGTTGGCAACGCGACGGGCACGCCGCTTACGCCTGGCAACACCGTTTCAGCGGCCGATGTGACGGCTCAAAATAACAGCGTTAAGCCTGCACAAAAATCCACCACGGTGGTTGCTTCACAACCTGTAATTACGTATTCTGAGGATTCAGGTGATCAGACTGCTAACAAAATGTTGCCGAATAATAAAGGGACTGCGACTGTTGTCACAGCACCGGTGACGGCACCTGTGGTTAGCTCTACTGAACCGACTGCCAGCAGTATGACCTCCAGTTCGCCTATCTCTGCATGGCGCTGGCCAACTGACGGCAAGGTTATCGAGAACTTCTCTTCCTCTGAGGGGGGAAATAAAGGGATCGATATCGCAGGGAGTAAAGGACAGGCTATCATCGCGACCGCTGACGGGCGCGTTGTGTATGCCGGTAACGCTCTGCGCGGTTACGGTAATCTTATTATCATCAAACATAACGATGATTACCTGAGTGCCTACGCCCATAACGACACAATGCTGGTCCGGGAACAACAAGAAGTTAAGGCGGGGCAAAAAATCGCTACCATGGGTAGCACCGGAACCAGTTCTACACGCTTGCATTTTGAAATTCGTTACAAGGGGAAATCCGTAAACCCGCTGCAGTATTTGCCGCAGCGATAATTTGACGGGGCATGCCAGCCAGGGTGTCTCGTTCAGGGATCACGGGTAGGAGCCACCTTATGAGTCAGAATACGCTGAAAGTTCATGATTTAAATGAAGACGCGGAATTTGATGAGAACGGAGTAGAGGCTTTTGACGAAAAAGCCTTAGTAGAAGAGGAACCCAGTGATAACGATTTGGCTGAAGAAGAGCTGTTATCGCAGGGTGCCACACAGCGTGTACTGGACGCGACTCAGCTTTACCTTGGGGAGATTGGTTACTCCCCACTGCTAACGGCCGAAGAAGAAGTCTATTTCGCACGTCGTGCTTTGCGTGGTGATGTAGCCTCGCGTCGTCGCATGATTGAAAGTAACCTGCGACTGGTCGTGAAAATTGCCCGCCGTTACGGCAATCGTGGTCTGGCTCTGCTGGATCTGATTGAAGAGGGCAACTTAGGTCTCATCCGCGCAGTTGAGAAGTTTGACCCGGAACGCGGGTTCCGTTTCTCAACCTACGCGACCTGGTGGATTCGTCAGACCATCGAACGGGCTATTATGAACCAGACCCGTACGATCCGCCTGCCGATTCACATCGTCAAAGAGTTGAACGTTTATCTGCGCACCGCGCGCGAGTTGTCCCATAAACTGGACCACGAGCCAAGCGCAGAAGAGATTGCCGAGCAACTCGATAAACCGGTTGATGACGTTAGCCGTATGCTGCGTCTCAACGAGCGCATTACCTCCGTTGACACCCCGCTGGGTGGCGACTCCGAAAAAGCGCTGCTGGACATCCTGGCCGATGAAAAAGACAACGGTCCGGAAGATACCACGCAGGACGATGACATGAAGCAGAGCATCGTCAAATGGCTGTTCGAACTGAACGCCAAACAGCGTGAAGTGCTGGCACGTCGTTTCGGTTTACTGGGGTATGAAGCTGCGACACTGGAAGACGTCGGCCGCGAAATTGGCCTGACTCGTGAACGTGTTCGTCAGATTCAGGTTGAAGGTCTGCGCCGCCTGCGTGAAATCCTGCAGGGGCAAGGTCTGAATATCGAAGCGCTGTTCCGCGAATAAGCAACCTTTCGTCAAAAAAGGCCCGTCGTGAGACGGGCCTTTTTCTTTTGCGCTACGGCTTAGCCGTTTCGTGCAGCAGACGCCACACTATCCGATCGCCTTCCTGATTGAGCACCGCGGTTGACCAGCGCACGTTGACGGGCAGGTCCGGCCGGGTTTGCGTCTCGCGGTAGTGAAGCACCGCGCCACGATCCCAGCGCTGGATCGTGGATAATTCGTCAATGACGATCTTCAGTCCTGGACGGCTTCCGCGCTGATTTTCCAGAAAACTGGCAAGACCGATATAGTCGATCTGAACGCCGCCCGGTGGGATCATCATAAAATCCGGGCTGAAGCGGGCGAGCAGGGCGTCGGAATCACCTTCACCTTTGCCTAACCAGTCTTCAAGCGCAATGTGGAGGTCGATAATGTCGTGTTCGAAAGGCGTCATGAATTCTCCTGTCGCAGCTGGGTGAGCACCTGCGTATTGTTAAGACGAAAAATGTACGGTACAGGCAGCAGGGTCATGCCTGCGGCAAAAATAAACATCCCGTGCCAGGCGGCGAGCGGTGTCAGCCAGGCCTGCGCCAGGCTCAGGGCCTGCGCCAGCAGCAGGGCTCCGGCAAAAAAGCTCAGCTGACGATTAAGATTCCACAGCGCGCTGGCATCCGGCATCTCTTCCCGGCGCGTCGTCAGAAAAGCGCTGCTCTGAGCCGTACTGCTGCACAGGCTTCCCCCCGCGCCCATCAGGGTAAACGCAACGGCAGGCAGCAGCGTAGCCGAACTGACGTTAATCAAAAGCAGGATACCCGTCGCCTGCAGCAGGCAGCCGATGACGATCAGCGGTCGGGGGCCGATACGGTTAAAATAGCGTCCCGTTGCCGTGATGGCGATAAACGATGCCACGGACCACGGCAGCATGAGCATCCCCGTTGCGGCTGGGCTCATGTTCGCCACTTGCTGAAGATAAAACATGCCCGTGACGTTCACCCCAATAAACATGCCGGGTACGCAGATATAGACAAGCATGGAAAAACGCAAAAGCGGGTCCGCGAGTAACGGCAGGTTTAGCAGTCTGGCCGCTTTCATCGCGGGCATTTCGTGTTTAAGCCACAGGCAGGCCAAAACAAAGGTCACGACAGCGACCGGTAGCGTGGCGAAAAATATCCATCGCCAGCTTAGCGTCTGCACCAGCAGGCCTCCGATAGCAGGGGAGCAGGCCGGGGCAAGCAATGCCACCAGCATCACCGCCGAGGAGAGTCGGGCACGCTCGTGAGGCTTAAACTGTTGCCAGGTCAGCGCCTGTCCGACGGGGATCAGTAAACCTCCACCCACGCCCTGGAGTACTCGCCAGGCGATCAGACTTTCAAGCGTTGCAGACAGGCCCGCCGCTGCGGAGGCTGCGCTGAACAGAAAAAGCGAGAGCAGGATGACGCGCTTTGGTCCGATGCGGCGCGTGAGCACGCTGCTGAACGGGATCACCAGCGTCAGGCCGGCAATGTACCCGTTACTGACCCAGGCAAGGGCTGAAGGCGTGGTGTTAAAGGCGTGAGCCATTGCCGGGAAGGCGACGCTGGCAATAAACATATTGATCAAATCAAGAAAAAAGCCCAGCAGATAAACAACGGCGACTTTGCTGCGATACGTCATGGTGGATCCTCCGGTGAGGTGGCGTATCGTATCGATCCGGGAAGCACGGATAAACCTGACAAAGCGCGATATACTGTCAAAAAAGTTTTGACAGTAAAGGGCGTGATGATGATTAATCTGCAGCGGGCTCAGATGTTTGTCGCGGTGGCCGACACCGGCAGTTTCACTGCTGCAGCCGAGGCAATGGGGCTGACAAAAGCCGTGGTCAGCTTCAATATTCGCCAGCTTGAAGATGAGCTGGGCGTTACGCTGCTGCTGCGCTCCACCCGCCGCCTGACGTTAACCGAGGCGGGCGCGCTCTTTCATCAGCGCAGCGTGGCGCTTCTGAAGGATGCGGAACGGCTGCAGGATGATGTCCGCGCGAATCATGCGGGGCTCACTGGCGAACTGCGGATCACGACTACGCCCGAGTATGGCTCACAGGTGGTGGTGCCGCTGCTGGCCAGGTTTAGCCAGCAGCACCCGGATCTTCGCGTGCGGCACGTTTCGTCGTCCCTGCACGCTGACCTTATATCGGAGCGCTTTGACGTAGCCATCCGTCTGGGAACGCTTGCCGATTCGCGCAACCACGCCGCGCTGATTGCGCACTTCTCCATTCTCCCCGTCGCGGCGCCCGGGTGGCTCGTTAACCATCCGATCGAAACGCTTGCGCACCTTGCCAACGCCGACTGGATTATTCACGAGCGCCTGGCCTCGCCGCTGCGCTGGCAGGTGAAGGATGCCAGCGGTGCGCCTGAAACGCTGGAGATAAAAAAAGCGCCGCGCCTGTTTGCCGACAGCGCTCAGGCCCTTATGGCCTTTGCACTTGCTGGCGGAGGTGTGGCGTTACTGCCGGAATGGCTGGTGCGCGATGCGCTTGATGTGGGAAAACTGGTCCCGGTTTTACCGGAATATACCTTTGCGCAGCAGGGCATCTATGCGGTTTATCCCGATGCCCGGCACGTGTCGGCGAAAGTGCGCACCTTTATCGATTTTATGCGCGCCAGCGTGAATTAATCGTGCATCATCTTTTTGATGAGCGCGGAGAACTGCTCCCGCTCGGCCTTGTTAAGACGTCCTAAAAACGCCTCATCCACCTCGTTGCCAACCGGTTTACAGCCAGCAAGCAGGGCTTCACCTTCTGGCGTCAGGAAGACAAACCGGCGGCGCTTATCGGCCGGATCGTGCTTGCGTTTGACCAGACCGCGCGCCTCCATGCGGCTGAGCATCTCCGCCAGGGTCGCTTTCGTGCTGACCGCCACTTCGGTCAACGCCACCTGTTCAATACCCGGATGCTCGGCAATAGAGCGCATCACCGCATACTGTGGCTTGGTCAGTTCCGGTAAGGCATGTTGCCACTGCGCGGTATGCTGTTGAAAAAGCTGACGTAACAGGTGGAACGCCTCTTGTCTTAGTTCCATGAACACTCCGACGGAAAAAATCTCTCCCCTATGATAGCCGCTATTGCTCTCAATTTTAACGCGGCATCTTTTAGCCATTCGTGTGATCGTATGCGAACGATCTTGTCAGGAAAACGATCCTGGAGTAGCTTATTTATAATGTTCGTGTACGAACAAAATATTGAGGTGATGAATGAGATTGATAGTAGGAATGACGGGGGCAACGGGCGCACCGCTGGGCGTGGCGCTGCTGCAGGCGCTGCGGGAAATGCCGGAGGTGGAGACGCATCTGGTGATGTCTAAGTGGGCAAAAACCACCATCGAGCTGGAAACGCCCTACACCGCGCAGGACGTTGCTGCTTTGGCTGACGTTGTCCACAGTCCGGCTGACCAGGCCGCCACCATCTCCTCCGGCTCGTTTCGCACCGACGGCATGATCGTCATTCCCTGCAGCATGAAAACGCTGGCGGGTATCCGCGCGGGCTACGCCGAAGGGCTGGTGGGACGTGCGGCGGACGTGGTGCTGAAAGAGGGGCGCAAGCTGGTATTGGTTCCTCGTGAAACGCCGCTCAGCACCATTCATCTTGAGAACATGCTTGCTCTTTCCCGCATGGGCGTGGCGATGGTGCCGCCCATGCCTGCGTATTACAACCACCCGCAAACCGCCGATGACATTACCCAGCACATCGTGACCCGCGTGCTCGACCAGTTCGGTCTGGAGCATAAAAAGGCGCGCCGCTGGAACGGGCTGCGGGAGGCGAAACATTTTGCACAGGAGAATAAAGATGGCATTTGATGATTTGAGAAGCTTCCTGCAGGCGCTCGATGAGCAAGGGCAACTGCTGAAAATTGAGGAAGAGGTTAACGCCGAGCCCGATCTGGCGGCGGCAGCCAACGCGACCGGCCGCATTGGCGACGGCGCGCCTGCGCTGTGGTTCGACAACATTCGTGGCTTTACCGATGCCCGCGTGGTGATGAACACCATCGGCTCTTGGCAGAACCACGCCATTTCGATGGGGCTGCCTGCGAACACTCCGGTAAAAAAACAGATCGACGAATTTATCCGCCGCTGGGATAAATTTCCCGTCACACCGGAGCGCCGCGCCAACCCGGCCTGGGCGCAGAATACGGTGGACGGGGAGGACATTAACCTGTTCGATATCCTGCCGCTGTTTCGCCTGAACGACGGTGACGGCGGTTTTTATCTCGATAAAGCGTGCGTTGTCTCGCGCGATCCGCTCGACCCGGACAACTTCGGCAAGCAGAACGTCGGGATCTACCGTATGGAAGTGAAGGGCAAGCGCAAGCTCGGCCTCCAGCCGGTTCCGATGCACGATATCGCCCTGCATCTGCACAAAGCGGAAGAGCGTGGTGAAGACCTGCCGATTGCGATTACGCTGGGCAACGACCCGATCATCACCCTGATGGGCGCCACGCCGCTGAAATACGATCAGTCCGAGTATGAAATGGCTGGCGCGCTGCGTGAAAGCCCGTACCCGATTGCCACCGCGCCGTTGACCGGCTTCGATGTGCCATGGGGTTCTGAAGTGATCCTGGAAGGGGTGATTGAAGGCCGCAAGCGTGAAATCGAGGGGCCGTTTGGCGAGTTTACCGGACACTATTCCGGTGATCGTAACATGACGATTGTCCGTATCGACAAAGTCTCTTACCGCACCAGGCCGATTTTCGAATCCCTTTATCTCGGCATGCCCTGGACCGAGATTGACTACCTGATGGGACCGGCTACCTGCGTCCCGCTCTACCAGCAGCTTAAAGCGGAGTTTCCGGAAGTGCAGGCGGTGAACGCGATGTACACCCACGGTCTGCTGGCGATTATCTCCACTAAAAAACGCTACGGCGGTTTTGCCCGCGCGGTCGGTTTACGCGCCATGACCACGCCGCACGGCCTCGGCTACGTGAAGATGGTAATTATGGTGGATGAGGATGTCGATCCGTTCAACCTTCCGCAGGTGATGTGGGCGCTGTCGTCGAAAGTGAACCCGGCAGGCGATCTGGTGCAACTGCCGAACATGTCGGTCCTTGAACTCGATCCCGGTTCCAGCCCGGCGGGCATTACCGACAAACTGATTATCGATGCCACCACGCCTGTCGCGCCGGACACCCGGGGCCACTACAGCCAGCCGGTACAGGATCTGCCTGAAACCAAAGCCTGGGCTGAAAAACTGACCGCGATGCTGGCAGCACGTCAATAAGGAGGAAAAGATGATTTGTCCACGTTGTGCCGATGAGCATATTGAAGTGATGGCGACGTCGCCGGTAAAAGGGGTCTGGACCGTTTATCAGTGCCAGCATTGTTTGTATACCTGGCGCGATACCGAACCGCTGCGCCGCACCAGCCGCGAGCACTATCCGGAAGCGTTCCGCATGACGCAGAAGGATATTGATGAGGCGCCGCAGGTGCCGACAATCCCGCCGCTGCTGTAAAAAAAAGCCCGATGGCGCTACGCTTACCGGGCGATAATATTGTGCGGTCTTTTGCCCGGTGGCGCTGCGCTTACCGGGCCTACGGTTTTGTAGGTCGGGTAAGACGAAGCCGCCACCCGACAAAACAGACCGCAGAAAACTAAACCAGACTCTTCAACCTGTAAATCCACTCCAGCGCCTGACGCGGCGTCAGTGAATCCGGGTCGAGGTTCTCCAGCGCTTCCACCGCAGGCGACGTCTCTTCTGCAGGCATCAGCAGCGACATCTGGGTGCCATCAATCTGCGTCGCCGCCGCATTCGGTGACAGGCTTTCCAGTTCACGCAGTTTCTGACGCGCGCGCTTGATCACGTCCTTCGGTACGCCTGCCAGCGCCGCGACGGCCAGGCCATAGCTCTTGCTCGCCGCGCCATCCTGCACCGTATGCATGAAGGCAATGGTATCGCCGTGCTCCAGCGCATCCAGATGAACGTTCGCAACACCTTCCATTTTCTCCGGCAGCTGCGTGAGTTCGAAATAATGGGTGGCAAAAAGCGTCATGGCCTTGATTTTATTCGCAAGGCTTTCCGCACAGGCCCATGCCAGGGACAGACCATCATAGGTTGACGTTCCGCGTCCGACTTCGTCCATCAGCACCAGGCTGTGCTCCGTCGCGTTATGCAGAATGTTTGCCGTTTCGGTCATCTCGACCATGAAGGTTGAGCGTCCGCTCGCCAGATCGTCCGCAGCCCCGACGCGGGTAAAGATGCGGTCGATGGGGCCAATCTCCACGTTTTGCGCCGGGACGTAGCTGCCAATATACGCGAGCAGCGCAATAAGCGCCGTCTGACGCATATAGGTACTCTTACCGCCCATGTTCGGACCGGTAATGATCAACATTCTTCTCTGCGGTGACAGGCTCAGCGGGTTGGCGATGAACGGTTCGTTGAGCACCTGCTCTACCACAGGGTGACGGCCTTCAGTGATGCGAATGCCGGGCTTATCGGTAAAGGTCGGGCAGGTGTAGTTCAGCGTTTCAGCGCGTTCTGCCAGATTGACCAGCAGGTCCAGCTCCGCCAGCGCGCTGGCGCTCTGCTGCAGGTCGCCCAGGTGCGGCATCAGCATGTCGAATAGCTCGTCATAAAGCTGTTTTTCCAGCGCCAGCGCCTTGCCTTTCGAGGTGAGGACTTTGTCTTCGTACTCTTTCAGTTCAGGAATGATGTAGCGTTCGGCGTTTTTCAACGTCTGGCGACGCACGTAGTGAATCGGCGCCAGGTGGCTCTGCCCGCGGCTAATTTGAATGTAGTAACCGTGTACCGCGTTATACCCCACTTTCAGGGTGTCGAGCCCAAGCCGCTCGCGCTCGCGGATTTCCAGCTTATCGAGGTAGTCCGTCGCACCATCGGCCAGCGCGCGCCATTCGTCCAGCTCCTCGTTGTAGCCCGGGGCAATCACGCCGCCATCACGCACCAGAACCGGAGGCGCATCGATAATGGCACGCTCCAGCAGTTCGCGAAGCTCGGTAAATTCGCCCATGGTTTCGCGGAGTTTCTGTACCGGCGCGCTGTCAACGTCACTCAGCTGCGCACGCAGTTCCGGCAACTGCTGGAAAGCATGACGCATCCGCGCGAGGTCGCGTGGTCGCGCTGTTCGAAGTGCCAGACGCGCAAGGATACGCTCCAGATCGCCCACCTGGCGCAGGACCGGCTGCAGCTCGGTATAGCGATCCTGCAGCGCGGCAATCGTCTGCTGACGGCAAACCAGCGTCTCGGTATTGCGGATCGGCATATGCAGCCAGCGTTTCAGCATGCGGCTGCCCATTGGCGTAACCGTACTGTCGAGGACCGACGCGAGCGTATTTTCTACGCCACCCGCCAGGTTCTGCGTGATCTCCAGGTTACGGCGCGTGGCGGCATCCATGATGATGCTGTCCTGCTGGCGCTCCATGGTGATAGAGCGGATATGCGGCAGGGCGGTGCGCTGGGTATCTTTCACGTACTGCAGGAGGCAACCTGCCGCACACAGCCCGCGCGGGGCATTTTCAACGCCAAAGCCAATCAGATCGCGGGTGCCAAACTGCAGATTCAGCTGCTGGCGCGCGGTATCAATTTCGAATTCCCACAGCGGACGACGGCGCAACCCGCGACGACCTTCAATCAGCGACATTTCGGCGAAATCTTCGGCATAGAGCAATTCTGCAGGGTTGGTGCGCTGCAGTTCGGCAGCCATCGTTTCACGGTCAGCCGGTTCACTCAGACGAAAACGTCCGGAGCTGATATCCAGCGTCGCGTAGCCAAACCCTTTACCGTCCTGCCACAGCGCTGCCAGAAGGTTATCCTGGCGCTCCTGTAACAGGGCTTCATCACTGATGGTGCCAGGCGTGACGATGCGCACGACTTTGCGTTCCACCGGGCCTTTTGAGGTCGCCGGATCGCCGATCTGTTCGCAGATGGCAACGGACTCGCCCTGATTCACCAGCTTCGCCAGGTAGTTTTCTACCGCGTGGTGCGGGATACCTGCCATAGGAATGGGCTCGCCTGCCGATGCGCCACGTTTGGTTAGCGAGATGTCGAGCAGCTGCGATGCACGCTTAGCATCGTCATAAAACAGCTCGTAAAAATCGCCCATACGGTAAAACAGCAGGATTTCCGGATGCTGTGCTTTCAGCTTCAGATACTGCTGCATCATCGGCGTATGTGCGTCGAAATTATCGATTGTGCTCATGGAGTTATGATGTCCATTTCTTTGAAAATAAACCGTTTTGATGGGCTCAATGGCCGTTTGTTCCTTCTATTGTCGCATGAAAAAAAGGTCCGGCGCAGAAAAATGTCGTGGCTTTACGAGGCATCTTCCGACATTAATTCGATGACAATTTTTCCATGCTCCACGCCCACCCTGACTCGGGAATGGGTTGTAAATCCCGCTTTTTCAAGCCAGTCACCTTTTAAGCTCAGCGCCGCATGCACGCTGTAGCGCTTCGGTATCTTGGTATTGCGGTCTTCATGGCGCTTTCTAAAATATCCCACTTTTAAATGGCGATAGGGTTTGCCGATCGCGAGCTCTTGCATAGGGTCTCCAGACAACACGGACAAAGGTCATTTCTGATGCCTGTATAAAATACCAGTGATTGCTAGCCGGTGCAGGGCTAAAACTGGAATCAGCCTTCAGGAAACGAAATGCAACCGCTGAAATCCAGCGTCGAAAGATGTATTATTGATGCACTTTATTATTCGGTAATCCGCTATGTCCGGTAAACGCATCTCACGAGAAAAAGAGACCATCGCGAAAATGATCGCGTTGTATGAAAAGCAGTGTCCGCAGGCATCTCAGGAGGAAGGGCACTATCAGGCGCTCAACGCGTATGCCAATAAGCGCCTGGATAAGTGCGTTTTCGGTGAGGAAAAGCCTGCCTGCAAGCAGTGCCCCGTACACTGCTACCAGCCTGCCAGACGTGAGGAGATGAAGCAGCTTATGCGCTGGGCAGGCCCGCGTATGTTATGGCGTCATCCCATCCTGACCGTTCGCCATCTGATGGATGACCGTCGTCCCGTACCGGAACTGCCGGAAAAGTATCGTCCGAAAAAGTGACCGGTTCAGCTTCTGAGCGGGCGGCAAATCACGTTAAGGGCCAGCGCGCTGCAGAGCGGGAAGAGGGCCAGCAGCAGCCAGGGGAGCATCGCCTGCGTTGAGGGCACCAGCGCGCGATCCAGCAGGCTGCCAAACAGCAAATTGCCGGCCAGTACCGCAATGCCTCCGGCGGTGGCGAGTGCGCCGTAGTGCGCTCCCAGCGTGGACTCCTCGGCAAACCGGGGAATCAGGTCCTTAGCCGAGGGTACCAGCAGCATCTGTCCCAGCGTCAACAGCGTCACGAAACAGACCGACGGCAGCAGGCGCAGCCAGCCCTCTGGCGGTTCTGTCGCCGCAAACATCGCCACGCTCGCAAAGGCGGCGGAGAGCAGCAAAAAGCCCACCGGCAGAATTCTCACCGCCCCCACGCGTCGGGCGAAGCGGGCCAGCGGAAGCTGCAAAGTGATGATCAGCACCGAGGCCAGCATAAACAGCGGGCCAAGATCTTTCTCGTTACCACCGGAGCGCTGGATCTCTACCGGCAGCGCCAGATAGAGCTGGTTATAGCTTAACAGCCACGAGCTGTAGGCAATGATAAAGGCGACAAAGCGCGGCTGGCGGAACGTCGTCCACCAGGGCTGTATGTTTAGGGTCTGTGAAAGGCGGGGGGAAGCCGGAAGACAGAAGTGCAGCACCAGTAAGGCAATAATGAAAACCCCTGCACCCGCCATCGCCACCTGGCGGAAGCCAAGCCCCGTCAGCAGGGCACCGGCAACCGGGCCCAGCACCGCGCCGAGTTCACCGCAGACGGCAAAGAGGGCAAACCACTCCGCCCGGCTACGCTTGCCTCTCGCCTCGCTTTGCGTGCCTGCTTTTGCCAGCAGTGCCTCAATCGAGGGGGAGAACAATGCGCCGCCAATACCGGTCAGGCACGCCCCAAGAATGATGGGCCAGAGTGCGTGCCCGAACGCCAGCAGCAGATAGCCCGCGACGCGAATAATGCACCCGCTCAGGATAACGATTTTCGCGCCAAACCGGTCCGAGAGCGCGCCGCCGACGATAAACATCCCCTGCTGAGAGAACGTGCGCAGACCGAGGATCAGCCCGATCAGCCCGCCGGAGAGCAGCATATTGTCGCGCAGGAATATCGCCAGGAAGGGGACAACGGCGTAAAAGCCGATGTTAAAAACAAACTGGCTACTCAGTAAAACGGGCGGCCAGAGCGTGGTGGCAGGGCGAAGGGGCATCGTTGGTCACTCGCCCCTAAACGATAAAGTGAATGTGTTTTTTGCCATGGAACGGCGAGATCTCGATTTTGGTTTTGACCCGGAAGACGTCCCAGAGCAACGACTCGGACAGGATGTCCTGCGGTGTCCCCGTCGCCACAATTTGGCCTTTCTGCATCACAATCAGCGAGTCGCAGAACATCGAGGCGTGGTTGAGATCGTGGATAGCGACAATGCTGGTGACCGGTAATTCGCTGATCAACTGCATCAGCTGCATCTGATGATGAATGTCCAGGTGGTTTGTTGGTTCATCCAGCAGGATTTCCGTCGGGGTCTGGGCCAGCGCGCGAGCAATGTGGACGCGCTGGCGCTCACCGCCGGAGAGGCTCAGCCACCCCTGGTTGCTTTTATCCAGCATATCCACGCGCTGCAGAGCGGCGGTGACGGTTTCGTCATCGTGCGTGCTCCAGTTGGAAAAGGCGGAGTGGTGCGGAATCCGCCCGAGTTTGACCACGTCGCGCACGCGCATGTTGGCGTCAGTCATGCCGTGCTGCTCCACGAAGGCGACCCGGCGGGCCAGCTGCTTTTTGGCAATACGAGAGATGTCCTGGCCGTCCAGCGTCACACAGCCCGCATCCGGGCGACGCAGCCCCGCGAGGATACGTAAAAGAGACGATTTACCGCAGCCGTTAGGGCCAAGCAGTCCTACCGTTTCGCCCCGGGAAACCTTCAGCGACACGTCATTAACGATGACTTTTTTGCCGACCTTCCAGGTAATATTTTCAGCGCAGATGCTCATCACTTATTCCTTGAGCGGTAGATAATCACGGCAAAGAACGGAACGCCAACCAGCGCGGTGACCACGCCGACGGGCAGGCTTTGCGGCGCAATCAGCATGCGCGAGGCGATATCGGCCAGCACCATCAGGATTGCGCCTGCCAGCGCGCTGGCAATCAGCAGCGTGCGGTGCAGCGGCCCGAACAGGAAACGCATGACGTGCGGCACCACCAGCCCGACAAAGCCGATTGAGCCCGCCATGCTGACGATGGTCGCGGTAATCAGCGCGGTAGTGGTAAAAAGTGCCAGGCGCACCCAGGGGACAGCAATGCCCAACGATGCCGCGGCGTCATCACCGAACGTAAAGGCATCCAGCGCCCGGGAATAGTAGAGGCAAATGGCTAACCCAATCAGCACCACGACCAGTGCCAGCTGGAATTCAGGCCAGCGTACGCCGCTGAAGCTGCCCAGCAGCCAGAACATTACGTCGCGCGCCTGCTGGGCACTGGCGGAGGTGCTAATGGTGTAGGCGGTAATAGCGTTAAAAAGCTGCGAGGCGGCGACGCCTGCCAGAATCGTACGTTCATTCCCGCCGCGCGCCCCGTTCGTCAGAAACGCGACAAACGCAAACGCGGCGAACGCCCCGGCAAAGGCCCCGGCAGAGAGCGACACCGCACCGGTGCCGATCCCCAATACGACGACAGAGACCGCCCCGGTCGATGCGCCCGCGGACACGCCGAGCACGTAGGGTTCCGCCAGCGCGTTCTTCAGCAGGCTCTGCAATACGGCCCCGCAGATGGCCAGCCCCGCGCCGCAGCAGGCCGCCACCAGCGCGCGGCTCAGGCGAAAGTCCCAGATCACGCTCTCATAGATGCGAGTGAGCGGAACCTCGGTGAGCCCCATTTTATTGCTGATGGCGTAAAACACGTTATCCAGCGGGATGGACAACTCGCCGACGCTGACGCTCAGCGCGATCGCCAGAAATAACAGGACCAGAGCGAGCAAACCCGAGGTCGTCAGAACCAGGCTCTGCCGGGCCTGAAGAACGGCGGTTGTCATCAGTTCAGCCCCAGCTTTCTGAGCTGTTCGCCGACCTGCTCAGCCCCGTAAATCGTGCGGATCGTCGGGTTCATCGCCTGGCCGTCCATCACCACGATATGGCCTTTTTTCACCGCGTCCAACTGGCTGACCGCCGGATCGCTCTTCAGGAATTTGATTTTTTCTTCCGCGTTATCCAGCGCCCAGCGGTTGCGGTCAAGGCTGGACACCACGATGACATCCGGATTGGCGGCAATAATGCTTTCCCAACCCACGGTTGGCCATTCGGTCTCGGACGTAATGGCGTTATGGCCGCCCATCAGGCTGGCGATAAACCCGGAGGGACTATTTTTACCGCCGACGTAGGCGTCCGCAGAAGGGGATGAACTGGAGAACCAGAAGACAAACGAAAGGTCTTTTTTATTCTTGCCGAATTCCTGGCGCAGGTCAGCCTCACGTTTTTTGAAATCGGCAATCACGGCCTGACCGCGGTCTTCAACGTTAAAGATTTTGGCGAAATCCTCAATCTCTTTGTAGAGATACGTCATATCCCAAAGCTTCTGGCGGCTGCCGTACATATCGCCGGTGGCTTTTTTGGTCGCACACATGCCCGGTGACACGTAGCTGTTCACGCCCAGAGTCATCAGATCGTCGCGTTTTGCGACCTTGCTTTCCGGCCCCAGCAGCAGCGGTGACTGCGCGGGGACAAAGTCGGGATTTTGCGCAAGCACGGATTCAAGGGTAGGGATTTCGACCGTCAGGGTTTTGATTTTTGCGTTCTGTTCCGCCAGCTGCGGCAGCACTTTCGTCGGCCAGAAGGCGCTGGCCTTCACCTTATCTTCCAGCCCCAGCAGGAGCAGAATTTCGACGGTATTCTGACCCAGAGCCACGACGCGTTCCGGCGCTTTGGTGAATGTCTCTTTATAGCCACAGTTTTCAATGGTCAGAGGATATGTGGTTGCCAGAGCAGAACTGACCGACGCAACCGCCAGGCCTAACGCGCAGATGACCTTCTTCATGAAACGCTACCCTTGATTAATATTATTATTGATGCAAATGAAACTCATTATTAAGGCGGAATTTTATACAGAGGAAACGATTTTGTGTCAATGAGGGACAATTGCGCAGGGTAACGAAAGGCGGTGCCAGAAAAACACCGCCGGATTGGGGGCTTAAACCAGGCTCTCTTTATCAATACCGAGACGCTTCATGCGTGACAGCAGGGTGGTGCGTTTTAACCCCAGACGCTGGGCGGCACCTTTTGGCCCGGCGACCACGCCGTTGGTCTCTTTCAGCACGCGCATAATGAGCTGATATTCATCTTCTCCCTCTTTCGCTGTCTCGGCGGCGGGCGCGGTTACGTCAGGAAGCGTAACTTCAGGCAGGGAGAGTTGCAGCACGTTTCCGCGCGTCAGCAGCACCGCGCGTTCGATGACGTTTTCCAGCTCGCGCACGTTGCCGGGCCATTCCATCGATGAAAGGGTACGCAACGTCTCGGCAGGAATACTGTCGATGTTTCGCCCCATACGGCGCGCGATCTTCGCGGTAAAGGCTTTAACCAGCAGGGGGATATCTTCCGGGCGCTCGCGCAGCGGCGGCAGGAAGATCGGGAAGACGTTCAGGCGATAGTAAAGGTCGCTGCGAAACTCGCGGTCGGCGACCATTTTTTTCAGGTCCCGGTTGGTGGCCGCAATCAGCCGCACGTCGGTCTGGATAAGTTTGTTGCTGCCAAGGCGCTCAAACTCCTGCTCCTGCAGGACGCGCAGCAGTTTCGGCTGTAGCTCCAGCGGCATATCGCCCACTTCGTCGAGGAACAGCGAGCTTTTGTCCGCCAGCTCAAAACGGCCCAGCCGCTGGCTGCTGGCTCCGGTGAATGCACCGCGCTCGTGGCCGAACAGATCGCTTTCCAGCAGTCCCGCAGGCATCGCGGCGCAGTTCATCTTCACCATCCGGCGGCTGTTGCGGTTGCTCAGGTTATGGATAGCGCGGGCAATCAGCTCTTTACCCGTACCGGTTTCGCCCAGAATCAGCACCGTGCTGTCGCTTTGCGCCACCATCTCAACCTGCTTAAGCACGCTGTACATGGCGTCGCTGCGCCCGATGATTTCACCAAACTCGCTGTCCACGTTGTTGAGCTGTTCGGTCAGGGCCAGGTTCTCATCCACCAGCCGCTCTTTCAGGCGATGAATTTCCTGATAGGCGAGGGCGTTATCGAGCGCGATGGAAATACGCTCGGCAATCTGGCGCAGCAGCTTCAGGTTGGCGGTGGTAAACACGCCTTCCTCGCACTGCGCCAGCTTCAGCACGCCCAGCATGGTGTTACCGGACATCAGCGGCAGCAGGCACAGGGTCTGAATTTTATTGCCCCAGGTGTTAAACAGCATCCGCTCGTACGGCGCGACCGGGTCCTGCTCGTTCAGGTTGAGCAGGAGGATCTCTTTGCTCTTGAAGACCCGCTCGGAAAGGGTGCCCGCTTCGTCTACCTCGCTCTGCTCGTGCGCCGGGTTGGCTTCATCGAGATAGTGCGTGGAGTAGATGTTCAGCTTGCCCTTGCGATGCCCGCGCAGCGCAATGCTGATGGCGTCTATTTTGAAATAGTGGTGGATCTCTTTCGAAACTTCGCTGACCAGCTCGTCCATGTCGAGCCGCGACAGCACGGCGTTGGTGATGGCGACCAGAATGCGGAAGTTGTCGCGCTCGCGGCTCAGCAGGTCGTAATCGACGTTATTGGTGACGCGGCTTTGGATCTGCTCCGCGACGACGGCCACAATCTGGGTAAAGGTGTGCAGGCGCTCGTATTCCGCCTCGCTCCAGGGCTGGTCGGTCGTGCGGATAAACTCGCAGCCGCCAAAAATCTGGCCCTCTGCCGCCAGCGGCAGCATGCAGTAATGCCCGAAAGGCTGATAGAGGTCGCTCTCCGCCAGCTTCGGCCACGCCTGGCGGAACTCCGCAAAGTTGCAGTGCAGCACTTCAGGCCGGGAGAGTATGCGGCGCACCGGGCCATGCGCCAGATACGTTTCGTCTTCGTATTCAAACGTTTTGCCATTATCACGCGTCGAGTAGTAGCTCGCGCGCTGCGTTCCGCTATGCCAGAGCACAATCGCGGCGCTGTCCGCCAGCGCCGATTGCCTGACCAGCCGCGTCAGGGCATCGCTCAGCGCACCGAGATCGGGCTGCTGTAAAAGTGTGCGCGTGATGTCAAACAGGCCCTGCTGTCCAAGATCGCTCATCGGTGTATACGGCATATTGCTTTCCAATAGAAACTGGCAAAAAAAGAGACATTCAGTGCTGACCGCTTTTGGCGCGGTTCTAGCAAATACGGGGTAAGGGTTCCGCGTGCGGCAGGTCAAGCGTCCGCTTCACGCCATAAAGTCCGGTCAGGCGCACCCCTTTGCGCTCAACCACTTCACCAATCATCGCCGCCTCTTTTCCTGACGGATGAGCCCGCAGCTGTTCAAGAACGGCTTCCGCGGCCGAGCGTTCAACGCCAATCACCAGTTTGCCTTCGTTGGCAAAGTTGAGCGGGTCCAGCCCCAGCAGTTCGCAAAGCCCACGAACGGCGGGCTTAACGGGCAGGCTGCGCTCGGTGAGTTCAATCCCGCATCCGCAGCTTGCCGCAAATTCGTGTGCCACGGCATTCACGCCGCCTCGCGTGGCGTCGCGCAGGGCTTTCACGCCGGGAATACCCCGCAGCGTCTGGATCAGTGGGGTGAGCACCGCGCAGTCACTGCGCAGTTCCCCGTCCAGCCCCAGACCTTCGCGCAGGTTAAGGATGGTCGCCCCGTGGCAGCCCAGCGTTCCGGTCACGATCAGCACGTCGCCCACGCTGAGCCGCTGCGCCGCCCAGTGAATATCGGCGGGGATCGCGCCCATGCCGGCGGTGTTGATAAATAGCTTGTCGGCCGCGCCGCGCTGCACCACTTTGGTATCGCCGGTGACGATAGCTATCCCGGCTTCGCGCGCGGTCTGCGCCATGCTGTTGACCACTGTCGTGAGCGTCTCCATCGGTAATCCCTCTTCGAGGATAAACCCGCAGGAGAGGTAGCGCGGAACGGCACCGCTGACCGCCACGTCGTTGGTCGTACCGCAGACGGCGAGCTTGCCGATATCGCCGCCGGGGAAGAACAGCGGATCGATCACGTAGCTGTCGGTGGAAAAGGCCAGCCTGTCGCCCTGCGCGGTGAGGGTGGCGAGGTCAATGCGCGCCTGGTCTTCCTGTTCGGCGAGCCAGGGGTTGTTGAAGGCTTCCATAAACAGCCGGTTAATCAGCTGCTGCATCGCCTGTCCGCCGCTGCCGTGCGCCATTTCAACCGTATTCATGCTTCACTCTCCTGGTTGCGATACTGATACCACGCGGCACACGCCCCTTCGGAGGAGACCATCAGCGCGCCAAACGCCGTTTGCGGGTTACAGGTATTGCCAAATAACGGGCATTGATGCGGTTTGCATTTACCGGTGAGGACTTCGCCGCAGCGGGCCCGGGGATCGTCGCAAACCTGCTGCGGCTGCGGGCGGAAATGCGCTTCGGCGTCGAACGCGCGATAGGCTGACGTCAGGCGCACGCCGGATTCGGCAATCAGCCCCAGACCACGCCACTCGCTGTCGCCCTCAACGCTGAACACGTCGGCGATCGCCTGCTGCGCTCGTTCATTACCCGCATCGGGCACCACGCGGCGATACTGATTTTCCACCGCGCTCAGGGCCGCTATTTTCTGCTCAACCAGCATGGTCACACCTTGCAGTAGATCAAGTGGTTCGAAACCAGCGACCACTAACGGACGATTGTACTGTTCAGCGATAAAACCGTAGGCGTCTGTGCCAATCACCATGCTGACATGCCCCGGTGCCAGAAAGGCGTCAATGCCGTTTCCCGGCTCTTCCAGCAGGCTGCGCAGCGTGGGAATGAGCGTAATGTGCTGGCAGAAGAAGAAAAAATTCCCGACGCCGCGCGCTTTCGCCTGCTGCAGCGTGATGGCGGTGGCGGGCATGGTGGTTTCAAACCCCAGGCCAAAAAACACCACCCTGCGCGCGGGGTTGTCCTCCGCCAGCGTCAGGGCATCCATCGGCGAATAGACGATCCGGATGTCGGCCCCGCGCGCTTTCGCCTGCAGCAGCGAGCCGTTTTTCCCCGGCACGCGCATCGCGTCGCCAAAGGTGCAGAAAATGACGTCGGGCTGGCTGGCAATTTCGATGCAGCTGTCGATGCGCCCCATCGGCAGCACGCACACCGGGCAGCCGGGGCCGTGGATAAACTCGATGTTCTCCGGCAGCAGCTGGTCGAGGCCAAATTTGAAGATGGCGTGCGTATGTCCGCCGCACACCTCCATGATCCGCAACGGGTTTTCCGCCGTGTATTCCAGCAGCGCCGCGCGCGTTTTCAGGTGCCCGATAAGCTGCAGCACCTGCTCCGGCGCGCGGTATTCATCAACGTAACGCATGGCTAACGCTCCTCGCCGTACAGCAGCGCGCCCACATCAGGCTCCACGTCAAACATGTTTTGCAATGCATCCAGCGTGTCGCGGGCTTCCGCTTCGTTAATCACGCTCATGGCAAACCCTACGTGGACGAGCACCCACTGGCCGAGACGCGATGCGCCCGTTTCATCGCTGCTGCCCACCAGCGTCAGGTCCACGTCGCGCAGGATGCCGCAGACCTCCACTTTGGCCTGGTTCCCGTCAATGGAATGGATTTGTCCCGGTACGCCTATGCACATCGTTCACTCTCCAGCCAGTTCAGCCAGGCGTCCATGCCGTCACCGCGCGTGGCGGAGACCAGCAGGATCTCAATCTCCGGGTTCACTTCCCGGGCGCAGGACAGGCACTTCTCCACGTCGAAGTTCAGGTACGGCAGCAGGTCGACTTTGTTCAGCAGCATGATGGACGCGGCGGCAAACATATGCGGGTACTTCAGCGGTTTGTCTTCGCCTTCGGTCACCGAAAGCACCGCCACCTTGTGGCGTTCGCCCAGATCGAAGCTCGCCGGGCAGACCAGGTTGCCGACGTTTTCAATAAACAGAATGCCGTTATCCGCCAGCGGCAGGCGTGGGGCGGCGTCGGCAATCATCTGCGCATCCAGGTGGCAGCCTTTGCCAGTATTGACCTGAATCGCCGGGGTGCCGGTTTCGCGAATGCGCGCCGCGTCGTTAACGGTTTGCTGGTCGCCTTCAATCACCGCGCAGGAGACGCGCCCGTTCAGGCGTTTGAGCGTTTCCGTTAACAGCGTGGTTTTGCCGGAGCCGGGGCTGGAGACCAGGTTCAGCACCAGCTGTTTGCGGGCGGCAAAGCGCGCGCGGTTGCGGGCGGCGATCTGGTTATTTTTGTCCAGCACGTTGATTTCCACCTCCAGCATCTGGCGCTGGCTGATGCCCGGCGCGTGGGTACCCGCTTCGCCGTGGCCGTAGTGTAGATCGCCCGCAGCGGAGCGTTGCGGGGCGAAGGTGATACCGGTCAGCGCCGCAGCAGGCCGCGGGGCAGGCGAAAAGGGCGCGGAGCGAAACGCGGAATGGGGACGGTGTTCATCCCCTTCTATATACAGGTTGCCTTCGGCGCAACCGCAGGTGCTACACATACTTTACTCCTTCTCGATTTCGAGGCGTTGGATCTGCATGCCGTCGTCCGCCACGATGCGAAGACCGGTGCTCTGACACTGCGGACAGCGCTGAACCTTTGATGACAGCAGGGTGACGTACTGCTGGCACTGCTCGCACCAGCACTCCGCCTGCTGCTCTTCGATATGGAGCTCGCAGCCTTCCGCCAGCGTGCCGCGACACACCAGCTCAAAACAGAAATTCAGGGCGCTGGGCTCAACGCAGGAAAACGCCCCGACTTTCAGCCAGACGCCGGTGACGCGCTTCGCGTGGTTTTGCACTGCCTGCTGTTCGATAAGTTCCAGAGCCCGCTGGCAGAGGGTGATTTCGTGCATGACGCCTCCTCAATGAATTGCGCCATTGAATGCAATAACGGTGCCAGCTTGATTTTTGTTAAGGCGTGACGATGTCAACGCTGTCGAAATGACACGTCGACACCGCGGCGTTGACAGCGGTTTTGTAATTAAATCTATTTAAAATCAGAAAGTTAAAAACTGGCATGGAATCTGCTTAACAGCCGCTATCTCCATTAACCGGATACCTTCTATGACTATTTGGGAAATCAGCGAAAAAGCGGATTACATCGCGCAGCGTCATCAGCAGCTGCAGGACCAGTGGCACCTCTACTGCAACTCTCTGGTTCAGGGCATAACCCTCTCGAAAGCGCGTCTTCACCACGCGATGAGCTGCGCGGCGCAGGGCGACATGCGCTTCGTCCTGTTCGGCCATTTCATCATCAACGTTACCCTGGCGGATAACTTCAACAGCCACACCATTGAGTACCACCTCGAGACAAAAGACGGCGAAAAACAGTGTATTGCGAAGGCGCAGCTGATGGCCGATGGCATGGTGGACGGCCACGTCAGCAACCGCGATCGCCAGCAGGTGCTGGAGCACTATCTGGAAAAAATCGCGCCAGTCTATAACGGCCTGTACGCCGCCGTTGAACACGATCTCCCGGTCAACCTGAAGCAGCTGATGGATGGAAATACCTCAGCGAACGTGGCCTGACTCCTGCGTGTCGAGAAGTGTCGACAAGACAGTTTTTCGTCAAAAATGACTATCACCAGAGGATAACCCGGTGAACCGTTTTGTAATTGCTGACTCGACGGTCTGTATTGGCTGTCGAACCTGTGAGGCGGCGTGCTCGGAAACGCATCGCCTGCATGGGCTGCAGTCCATGCCGCGCCTGCACGTCATGCGTAATGAAAAAGAGTCTGCCCCGCAGCTCTGCCATCACTGTGAAGACGCCCCCTGCGCGGGTGTCTGTCCTGTAAATGCTATCACTCGCGTGGATGGCGCTGTCCAGCTGAACGAAAGCCTGTGCGTAAGCTGCAAGCTGTGCGGCATTGCCTGCCCGTTCGGCGCGATTGAATTTTCCGGCAGCCGTCCGCTGCATATTCCGGCGAACGCCAACTCGCCAAAAGCCCCGCCCGCACCACCGGCTCCGGCACGCGTAAGCACGCTGCTGGACTGGGTGCCCGGCATCCGTGCCGTTGCGGTGAAATGCGACCTGTGCAGCTTCGATGAGCAGGGGCCGGCCTGCGTGCGCACCTGCCCGACTAAGGCGTTGATTCTGGTTAACATTCGCGACATCGCCCGTACCAGCAAGCGTAAACGCGAGCTGACCATCAACAGTGATTTTGGCGACCTTTCTCTGCTACAGGCGCTTAACGAGGGGGCGAAATGAACGCGGCGATGATGATTACCAGCGCGGTAGCCTGTTTTGCTGGCGCCGCTGTTCTGGCGCCGATCTTCTCATTCCATAAAACCCTGAGCGGCGCGATCGCCGGACTCGGCGGGGCGGTTGCTAGCCTGATGACGCTGGCAGCAGGCGGCGTTGTCCTGCTCGGCGGCCAGTCCGCTGAGACCGTGATGCCGCTGATTCGCCACAACGTGGAGATCGCGCCCCTGAACGCCATCTGGCTGGTGACGTTTGGCCTGTGCGGGCTGTTTATCAGCCTGTTCAATATCGACTGGCACCGCCACCCGCACGCTAAAGCCAACGGCCTGCTGGTCAATCTGCTGATGGCGACGGCGGTCTGTACCGTGACCGCCAGCAACCTCGGCGCGCTGGTGGTGATGGCGGAGATCATGGCGCTGTGCGGCGTGTTCCTGACGGGTTGCAGCGCCTCCGGCAAGCTGTGGTTTGCGCTGGGACGCCTCGGAACGCTGCTGCTGGCGCTGGCCTGCTGGCTGGTGTGGCAACGCTTTGGCACGCTGGACTTCGCTGCGCTCAACGGGCATCCGCTGGGGAACGACGTCTGGCTGCTGGGCGTGCTCGGCTTTGGCCTGCTCGCTGGCATCATCCCGCTGCACGGCTGGGTGCCGCAGGCGCATGCGAATGCCTCCGCGCCCGCCGCCGCGCTGTTTTCTGTGGT
The DNA here is from genome assembly GCF_049237205.1 of Enterobacter cloacae complex sp. SHL009. Lineage (NCBI taxonomy): Bacteria > Pseudomonadati > Pseudomonadota > Gammaproteobacteria > Enterobacterales > Enterobacteriaceae > Enterobacter > Enterobacter cloacae complex sp. SHL009. The sequence goes on along the minus strand of NZ_JBMKIW010000003.1, from coordinate 166,777 downwards.
GGTGATGAAAGTGGGTCTGTTCGGGATTCTGGTGATTACGCTGACCGGCGGACAACCGCCTCTGTGGTGGGGCGTCGTGCTGCTGGTCGCCGGAATGATTACCGCGTTCGTCGGCGGTCTGTACGCGCTGATGGAGCACAATATCCAGCGCCTGCTGGCATACCACACGCTGGAAAACATCGGCATCATCCTGCTCGGCATTGGCGCGGGCGTGACCGGGCTGGCGCTCAACCAGCCGGCGCTGATTGCCGCCGGGTTTATCGGCGGTCTTTATCACCTCGTCAACCACAGCCTGTTTAAAAGCACGCTGTTCCTCGGTGCGGGAAGCGTCTGGTTCCGCACCGGCCATCGGGATATCGAAAAGCTGGGCGGGATTGGCAAAAAGATGCCCGTCATTTCGCTCGCCATGCTGGTGGGTCTGATGGCAATGGCCGCGCTGCCGCCGCTGAACGGCTTTGCCGGGGAGTGGGTGATCTACCAGTCCTTCTTCGCGCTCGGCCAGAGCGACGCATTTATTGCACGCCTGCTCGGCCCGCTGCTGGCGGTCGGTCTGGCGATAACCGGGGCGCTGGCGGTGATGTGTATGGCGAAAGTCTACGGCGTGACCTTCCTCGGCGCGCCGCGCACCCGCGAAGCGGAAAACGCCTGCTGCGCACCGTTGTTGATGGGCGTGAGCGTGGTCGCGCTGGCGCTGTGCTGCATCGCGGGCGGCGTCGCCGCGCCGTGGCTGCTGCCGCTGCTGGGCAACGCCATTCCGCTGCCGCTGACCGTGGCGAATACCACCGTCTCTCAGCCCATGATCGCGCTGCTGCTGATTGGCGCACCGCTGCTTCCGTTCGTACTGATGCTGTTCTTCAAGCGCGACCGGCTCGCCTCCCGCTCGCGCGGTGCGGCGTGGGCCTGCGGCTACGAACACGAACAGTCGATGGTTATCACCGCCCACGGTTTTGCCATGCCGGTGAAGGAGAACTTCGCCGCCGTGCTGAAGCTGCGCCACTGGCTGAACCCGGTGGGCTGGGTACCCGGCTGGCAGAGCGCCGCCGCGCCCGCGCTGTTCCGCCGTCTGGCGGTCATCGAGCTGGCGGTGCTGGTGGTCATTGTGATTTCACGAGGAGCCTGACATGAGTCTGTTACTGGCAATTCTTCAGGCGCTGGTGCTGTTCGCCGCCGCGCCGCTGCTGTCGGGCATCACGCGCGTGGCGCGCGCCCGAATGCACAACCGTCGCGGGCCCGGGGTGCTCCAGGAGTACCGCGATCTCTTTAAACTGCTCTCCCGTCAGAGTGTGGCCCCGGACGCCGCAGGCTGGGTCTTCCGCCTGACGCCGTTTGTGATGGTGGGCGTGATGCTGACCATCGCCACCGCGCTGCCGGTGGTCACGGTGGCGTCGCCGCTGCCCGTGCTTGGCGATCTGATCACGCTTATCTACCTCTTCGCTATCGCCCGCTTCTTCTTTGCGATTGCGGGCCTGGACACCGGGAGCCCGTTTACCGGCATCGGTGCCAGCCGCGAGGCGATGCTCGGCGTGCTGGTCGAGCCGATTCTGCTGCTGGGGCTGTGGGTTGCCGCGCAGGTCGCGGGTTCCACCCACATCAGCTTTATCACCCACACCGTTTACCACTGGCCGGTGTCCCGCTCGATCCCGCTGGTGCTGGCGCTGTGCGCCTGCGCGTTCGCCACGTTTATTGAGATGGGCAAACTGCCGTTCGATCTGGCGGAAGCCGAGCAGGAGCTGCAGGAAGGGCCGCTTACCGAGTACAGCGGCTACGGCTTCGCGGTGCTGAAGTGGGGCATCAGCCTCAAACAGCTGGTGGTGCTGCAGATGTTTGTCGGCGTCTTCTTCCCGTGGGGGCAGATGACGCACTTCTCCGCGGGCGGTCTGATACTGGCCGTCGTGGTTGCCGCCTTCAAGCTGCTGGTCGGCGTGCTGGTGATTGCCCTGTTTGAAAACAGCATGGCGCGCCTGCGTTTTGTGGAAACGTCGCGCATCACCTGGGCCGGTTTTGGTTTTGCATTTTTAGCGTTCGTCTCCTTGCTGGTGGCGTGATTAAAGAGAGTATTTATGTCTGAAGAAAAGAAAGGTCAGCAGTATCTCGCCGCGTTGCATCAGGCTTTCCCCGGCGTGGTGCTGGAGGAGTCCTGGCAAACCAAAGACCAGGTAACCGTCACCATTAAGGTGAACTATCTGCCGGAAGTGGTGGAGTTTCTGTACTACCAGCAGGGCGGCTGGCTGTCTGTGCTGTTCGGCAACGACGAGCGCCAGCTGTGCGGCAACTATGCGGTGTACTACGTGATGTCGATGGAGCAGGGCGAAAAGTGCTGGCTCACCGTGCGCGTCGAAGTCGACCCGGCTAAGCCGGAATACCCGTCCGTCACGCCGCGCGTGCCCGCCGCCGTCTGGGGCGAGCGCGAGGTGCGCGACATGTACGGCCTGGTGCCGGTCGGCCTGCCGGACGAGCGCCGCCTGGTGCTGCCGGACGACTGGCCGGACGAACTCTACCCGCTGCGCAAAGACAGCATGGACTACCGCCAGCGCCCGGCGCCGACCACCGACAGCGAAACCTACGAATTCATCAACGAGCTGGGCAGCAAGAAGAACAACGTGGTGCCGATCGGCCCGCTGCACGTCACCTCCGACGAGCCGGGCCACTTCCGCCTGTTCGTCGACGGCGAAAACATCATCGACGCCGACTACCGCCTGTTCTACGTCCACCGCGGCATGGAAAAGCTGGCGGAAACCCGCATGGGCTACAACGAAGTGACGTTCCTCTCTGACCGCGTGTGCGGCATCTGCGGCTTCGCCCACAGCACCGCCTACACCACCTCGGTGGAGAACGGCATGGGGATCGTGGTGCCGGAGCGCGCGCAGATGATCCGCGCCATTCTGCTGGAGGTGGAGCGCCTGCACTCGCACCTGCTGAACCTCGGCCTGGCCTGCCACTTCGTCGGCTTTGACTCCGGGTTTATGCAGTTCTTCCGCGTGCGTGAAGCGTCAATGAAGATGGCGGAGATCCTCACCGGGGCGCGTAAAACCTACGGCCTGAACCTGATCGGCGGGATCCGCCGCGACCTGCTGAAGGACGACATGATCCAGACCCGCCAGCTGGCGCAGCAGATGCGCCGCGACGTGCAGGAGCTGGTGGACATGCTGCTCAGCACGCCAAACATCGAGCAGCGCACCGTCGGCATCGGGCGCCTTGACCCGGAGATCGCCCGCGACTTTAGCAACGTCGGCCCGATGGTGCGCGCCAGCGGCCACGCCCGCGACACGCGCGGCGATCACCCGTTCGTCGGCTACGGCCTGCTGCCGATGACCGTGCACAGCGAGCAGGGCTGCGACGTCATCTCGCGCCTCAAGGTGCGCATCAACGAGGTGTTCACCGCCCTGAACATGATCGACTTCGGCCTCGATAACCTTCCCGGCGGCCCGCTGATGGTGGAGGGCTTTACCTACATTCCGAACCGCTTTGCCCTCGGCTTTGCCGAAGCGCCGCGCGGGGACGATATCCACTGGAGCATGACCGGCGACAACCAGAAGCTCTACCGCTGGCGCTGCCGCGCGGCCACCTACGCCAACTGGCCAACCCTGCGCTATATGCTGCGCGGCAACACGGTTTCCGATGCGCCGCTGATCATCGGCAGCCTCGACCCGTGCTACTCCTGCACTGACCGCATGACCGTGGTCGACGTGCGCAAGAAAAAAAGCCAGGTGGTGCCGTACAAAGAGCTTGAGCGCTACAGCATCGAGCGTAAAAACTCGCCGCTGAAATAAGGACTCGCCATGTTTACCTTTATCAAAAAAGTAATCAAAACGGGCACGCAGACCAGCAGCTATCCGCTGGAGCCGATGCCGGTGGATAAAAACTTTCGCGGCAAGCCGGAGCACAACCCGCAGCAGTGCATCGGCTGCGCGGCCTGCGTCAACGCCTGCCCGTCGAACGCCTTAACGGTGGAAACGGATCTCAAAACCGGCGAGCTGGCCTGGCAGTTTAACCTCGGGCGCTGCATCTTCTGCGGCCGCTGCGAGGAGGTCTGCCCGACGGTCGCCATTCGCCTGTCGCAGGAGTACGAGCTGGCGGTGTGGAAGAAAGAGGATTTTCTGCAGCAGTCGCGCTTTGACCTGTGCAGTTGCCGCGTCTGCAGGCGCCCGTTCGCCGTGCAGAAAGAGATCGACTACGCCATCGCGCTGCTGCAGCACAACGGTGACGCCCGCGCGGAGCACCACCGCGAAAGCTTTGAAACCTGCCCGGAGTGCAAGCGTCAGAAGTGCCTGCTGCCGTCCGACCGTATTGATATCACCCGCCATATGAGAGAGGCCAGCTGATGGAAAACCTACTGGGCCCGCGCGACGCTAACGGCATTCCGGTGCCGATGACGGTGGAGGAGTCCATCGCCAGCATGAAGGCGTCGCTGCTGAAAAAAATCAAACGCTCGGCCTACGTCTACCGCGTGGACTGCGGCGGCTGCAACGGCTGCGAGGTTGAGATCTTCGCTACGCTGTCGCCGCTGTTTGACGCCGAGCGCTTCGGCATCAAGGTGGTGCCGTCCCCGCGTCATGCGGACATTCTGCTGTTTACCGGGGCCGTCACCCGCGCCATGCGCTCGCCCGCGCTGCGCGCCTGGCAGTCCGCGCCGGACCCGAAAATCTGCATCTCCTACGGGGCCTGCGGCAACAGCGGCGGCATCTTCCACGACCTCTACTGCGTCTGGGGCGGCACCGACAAAATCGTGCCGGTGGACGTCTACATTCCGGGCTGCCCGCCGACGCCCGCCGCGACGCTGTACGGCTTCGCGATGGCGCTTGGCCTGCTGGAGCAGAAAATCCACGCGCGCGAGCCGGGCGAGCTGGACAACCGGCCGGCGGCCATTCTGCACCCGGACATGGTGCAGCCGCTGAGGGTGAAGATTGACCGCACGGCGCGCAGGCTGGCGGGCTATCGTTACGGGCGTCAGATTGCCGATGATTATCTGCGCCTGCTGAGTCAGGGCGACCATCAGGTGGCGCGCTGGCTGGAGGCGGAAAACGATCCGCGTCTCAATGAGATCGTGGCGAACCTGAACAGCATCGTGGATGAGGCGCGTATCCGATGAGTGAAACGGTGGTGTTCAGCCAGCTGAGCCGTAAGTTTATTGATGAGAACGATGCCACGCCGGATGCGGCGCAGCAGGTGGTCTATTACAGCCTGGCGATTGGGCATCACCTCGGGGTGATTGACTGCCTGGAGGCGGCGCTGAGCTGCCCGTGGCCCGAGTACCTGGCGTGGATCGCCACGCTGGAGGAGGGCAGCACGGCGCGGCGCAAAATGGAGGGCGTGCCGAAGTACGGCGAGATCGTCATCGACGCCAACCACATAGCGATGCTCGCCAACGCCTTTGACGCGGCGCTGAGCAGGCAAACCCCCGAGCAGCAGGCGTGGAGCAAAACGCTGCTTAGCATGCTGCACGATATTCATCAGGAGAGCGCCATCTACCTGATGGTGAGGAGATTACGTGACTGACGTTTTACTGTGTGTCGGCAACAGCATGATGGGCGACGACGGCGCGGGCCCGCTGCTGGCAGAGATGTGCGCCGCAAACCCGCAGGGCAGTTGGGTGGTGATTGACGGCGGCAGCGCGCCGGAAAACGACGTGGTCGCCATCCGCGAGCTCCATCCGGACAGGCTGTTGATTGTGGATGCCACCGATATGGGGCTGAACCCCGGCGAAATCCGCCTGATTGATCCGAACGACATCGCCGAGATGTTTATGATGACTACCCACAATATGCCGCTGAACTACCTGGTCGATCAGATTAAAGACGACGTGGGCGAGGTGCTGTTTTTGGGGATTCAGCCGGATATCGTTGGGTTTTATTACCCGATGACGCCGCCGGTGAAGGAGGCGGTGGAACGGGTCTATTCACGGCTTGCGGAGTGGGTTGGGGATGGAGGTTTTTCTCAGCTCTGAGCAGTGCCAAACCCCTCTCCCTCTCCCTGTGGGAGAGGGCCGGGGTGAGGGCAACAGGCTACTCGAGATCCGCCCCGTTACTCGCAATCACCTTCTTATACCACCAGAACGATTTCTTGCGCTTGCGGTCCAGCGTGCCGTTTCCTGCGTCGTCCCGGTCGACGTACACAAACCCGTAGCGCTTGCTCATCTCGCCCGTTGAGGCGGCCACCAGGTCGATACAGCCCCAGGTGGTGTAACCCATCAGCGGCACGCCGTCCTCAATCGCGTCGCCCATCGCGCGGATATGCTCGCGCAGATAGCTGATGCGGTAGTCGTCGTTAATCTCGCCGTTTTCATCAACGACATCTTTCGCCCCCAGGCCGTTTTCCACCAGGAACAGCGGCTTCTGGTAGCGGTCGTACATCATGTTCATGGTGATGCGCAGGCCGAGCGGGTCGATGCCCCAGCCCCATTCGCTCACCTGAATATGCGGGTTACGCAGGGACTTCACGATGTTCGCCGCGCTGGTGTTACCCGCGTTCATATCCGCCGACGCGCAGCGCGAGGCGTAATAGCTGAACGAGACAAAGTCGACGGTGTTTTTTAACAGCTCGTCGTCGCCGGGATCTTTCACAATCACCACGCCTTTCTCGCGGAACACGCGGGCTGAGTAGGCCGGGTAGCTGCCGCGCGCCTGCACGTCGATGAAGAACAGGTTCTCGCGGTCTTTCTCCAGCGCCATCCACACGTCTTCCGGCTTGCAGGAGTACGGATAGAAATTCCCGCCCGCCAGCATGCAGCCGACCTGGTTTTCCGGGTTCACCTCGTGGGCAATTTTGGTCGCCAGCGCGCTCGCCACCAGCTCGTGGTGCGCGGCCTGGTATTTCACCTGGTCTTCGTTTTCGCCTTCCTCAAACACCAGTCCCGCCCCGGAGAACGGGCTGTGCAGCATGATGTTGATTTCGTTGAAGGTCAGCCAGTATTTCACCAGCCCGTTAAATTCCTCAAAGCAGGTGCGGGCGTAGCGGGCGAAGAAATCGACCATCTTACGGTTGCGCCAGGAGCCGTATTCCGTCACCAGGTGCATCGGCACGTCGAAGTGGCAGAGCGTAACCAGCGGCTCGATGTTGTACTTTTTGCACTCCTCGAACACCGCGCGATAGAAGGCAATGCCCTCTTTGTTCGGCAGCGGCTCGTCGCCGTTCGGGTAGAGGCGGCTCCAGGCAATGGAGGTGCGGAACACCGTAAAGCCCATCTCCGCCATCAGGGCGATGTCCTCTTTATAGCGATGGTAAAAATCAATCGCTTCGTGGCTCGGGTAGAACTCGTCGTCACGCAGCGAAAAACGCTTTTCCTTACCGATCTTCACCGCCAGGCGATTCGCGCCGTGGGGGATCATATCGACCGTCGTCAGTCCTTTGCCGCCTTCACGGTAAGCACCTTCACTCTGGTTGGCGGCAAGCGCGCCGCCCCATAAAAATCCTTGTGGAAAAACAGACATTCTTACCTCGCTTTCAATTTATGCTTTTGCTGCGTTGTTCTGTACCGGTGCGGTCTGCAGGGCGCGCGCTTTTTCAGCCTCGTCTTCGACCGGGATATCCTCAAACCCTAAAAGCAGGGTCAGAACAAACGACAGCACTACTGCCAGCCCCATCACGCCGAACACCCAGACGATGGTCATCGGGTTGGCCGGGTCAAAGAACTGCACGCTGGTGAACAGCCCCGGTGCCGCCATTGAGTGGCTGGCAAGACCGGCCATGCCGGCGACCGCCCCGCAGATAAAGCCGCTGATCAGGCTCGCAATCAGCGGACGTTTCAGACGCACCGCCACGCCGTACAGGGCCGGTTCAGAAATCCCCGCCATGATGGCGGAGGCCGCCGCCGCCAGCGCCGTCTGGCGCAGCTCCGGGTTTTTGGTTTTCCACGCCACCGCCAGCGACGAGCCGCCGAGCGACAGGTTGGCGCCGATTTCCGACGGCATCACCATCCCTTCCTTGCCCGTTTCGGCGATGGTCTGAATGATGGTTGGCGTAAACACGCGGTGCATGCCGGTCATGACCAGCAGCGGCCACAGCGCGCCCATGATGGCGACGGAGAGCCAGCCGAGATAGCCGTGAATGGTGTAGACCAGCGCGGAGATGGCGCTACCGATCCAGATCCCCAGCGGGCCAATCAGCACGATGGCGAGCGGGGCAGCAATCAGCACGATCAGCATCGGCTTGAGGAAGTTTTTCGTTACCGCCGGCGTAATGCGATCCACCCAGCGTTCGATGTACGACAGGCACCAGGTCATTACCAGCGCGGGGATGACGGTGTAGGTGTATTTCACCGCCGTCACCGGAATAAAGGCGAACTCAACGTGCTCGCCCTGCGCGGCTTTCGCCATCAGCTCGATAAAGCTCGGGTGCACCAGCACGCCCGCGATGGCGATGGCCAGCGACATGTTGGTTTTGAATTTAACCGCCGCCGAGGCCGCCACCATCAGCGGCAGGAAGAAGAAGGCGCCGTCGCCGATGACGGTCAGAATAGTGAGCGTCGGCGCGCCTTTTGGCAGCACGCCGGTCATCTCGAGGATCATCGCCAGCAGCTTGACCATCGAGCCGCCGATGATCGCCGGGATCAGCGGAGACATGGTGCCGATCAGCGCGTCGAGGATCCCGGCGCCAACGCGGCGTAAGGTCATCTTCTGCGGGCCTTCCGGCACCGCGGGCTGCAGGTCAGCGGGCAGCAGGCTTACCACTTCGCGGTACGCCTGTGAAACCGTGTTGCCAATAATGACCTGGCACTGGTTGTCGTTGCGCACTACGCCGAGCACGCCGCTGATGCTTTTCAGGCGCGCTGCGTCGGTCAGGCTTTCGTCTTTCAGTACGAAACGCAGACGCGTCATGCAGTGGGTGACGGCGACGATGTTCTCTTTGCCGCCCAGCGCGCTGATAACGTCGTTCGCCAGCGCAGCGTAATTTTTGGCCATCGGATGTGATCCTGTTATTGTTGTGAGACATGTAGGAAACCGGTTCCACATAATCATCATGAGTTTCTTTGGATGAAACAAGATCGCTTTTTGACCATTTTTTCGTTTCGTGATGCAGATCGCAATGGTGTAGCAAAAGCGTGATTTCGCCGCTGCGACAATTTTTCTGCAGTGCAGTACACTGCGCTCCATCAGATTCAGACGGAATAACAACATGACCACGATGCTTGAAGTGGCGAAGCGGGCAGGCGTTTCGAAAGCCACGGTGTCCCGGGTGCTGTCGGGAAATGGCTACGTCAGCCAGGAGACCAAAGACCGGGTGTTTCAGGCCATTGAAGAGAGCGGCTATCGCCCGAATTTACTGGCGCGAAACCTGGCGACCAAACGAACCCAGACGCTGGGGCTGGTGGTGACTAACACCCTCTATCACGGCGTTTACTTTAGCGAACTCCTGTTTCACGCCGCGCGCATGACGGAAGAAAAGGGGCGGCAGCTGATCCTCGCGGACGGCAAGCACAGCGCGGATGAAGAGCGTGAGGCGATCCAGTACCTGCTCGATATGCGCTGCGACGCGGTGATCATCTATCCGCGTTTCCTGAGCGTGGAAGAGATGGATGAGATCGTCGAGAAGTGCGAGCAGCCCATAATGGTGCTCAACCGCCGCCTGCGGAAAAACAGCAGCCACTGCGTCTGGTCAGATCATAAAGCCTCCAGCCAGGAGGCGGTGTCGCAGCTGATTGCGAAAGGGCACCGGGAGATCGCGTTTATCACCGGCTCGCTGGATTCTCCCACCGGGGTTGAGCGTCTCTCCGGCTACCGGGACGCGCTGGCGCAGCACGGTATTCCGCTGCGCGAAGGGCTGATTGCGCAGGGGAAGTGGAACCCCGCCAGCGGCGCGGCGGCGGTATCGGAACTGCTTGCTCGCGGTGAGCGCTTTACGGCGCTGGTGGCGAGCAATGACGATATGGCAATCGGTGCCATGAAGCAGCTGCACGACAGCGGCGTGGCCGCCCCGGACGCGGTGTCGGTGATTGGTTTCGACGATGTGGCCATCGCGCCTTACATTGTGCCGTCGCTCTCCAGCGTCCGCATCCCCGTAACGGAGATGATTAAAGAGACCATCAGCCGCCTGATCTTCATGCTCGACGGCGGTGAGTTTAAGTATCAGCAAACCTTCTCCGGCGAGCTGGTGCTGCGCGACTCGGTTATTGATGGCCCGCACCGCTGATGTCGACAGCTGTCATCGTCATAAGTGACGATGACAGCGCCGCCGTAATTTTTAAATTATTATAAAATCAATAGGTTAACTATTGGCACGGTTTATGAATATCTCCGCGCATAACTGTAATGCTGGAGAAGCAGATGAACCGTTTTATTATGGCCGATGCCAGTAAGTGTATTGGCTGCCGTACCTGTGAAGTAGCGTGCGTGGTTTCCCATCAGGCGGAGCAGGACTGCGCGTCGCTCACCCCTGACACCTTCCTGCCGCGCATCCACGTCATCAAAGGCGTGAATATTTCCACCGCCGCCATCTGTCGCCAGTGCGAAGACGCACCGTGCGCGAACGTCTGCCCGAACGGGGCGATTAAACGCGAGAAAGGCTTTGTGCACGTCATGCAGGAGCGCTGCATTGGCTGCAAAACCTGCGTGGTCGCCTGCCCGTACGGCGCGATGGAGGTGGTTGTCCGTCCGGTGGTACGCAACAGCGGCATGGGGCTGAGCGTACGTGCGGAGAAAGCCGAAGCCAACAAATGCGATCTTTGCTATCACCGCGACGCCGGTCCGGCCTGCATGGAAGCCTGCCCGACGCATGCGCTGGTCTGCGTGGATCGCGACAAGCTTGAGCAGATGAGCGCCGAAAAGCGCCGTCGCGCGGCATTCGACACGTCGTCATCGCTGCTGTTCTGAACCGTATGTGCAGTAACGGCGTACAGCTGCGCGTGCGCGGCAAGGTGCAGGGCGTGGGGTTTCGTCCCTTCGTCTGGCAGCTGGCGCAGGTGCTTCAGTTGACCGGTGACGTCTGCAATGATGGAGAGGGCGTGCTGGTGCGCCTCGCGGGTAATGGGGGGGCCTTTACCGCGAGGCTGCATCAGGACTGCCCGCCGCTGGCACGCATTGACCACGTTGAAACGCAGCCGTTTACGTGGGCGCAGGTGCCGGAGGACTTTACCATCCGCCACAGCGCGGGCGGGGCGATGGACACCCAGATTGTTCCCGACGCCGCGACCTGTCCGGCGTGTCTGGCTGAAATGCGCGACCCCGGCGAGCGTCGCTATCGCTATCCGTTCATCAACTGCACGCACTGCGGGCCGCGGTTTACCATTATCCGCGCGATGCCCTATGACCGTCCGGCCACGTCAATGGCCGCATTTCCCCTCTGCCTGCCTTGTGAGACGGAATACCGTAACCCAGCCGATCGACGTTTTCACGCCCAGCCGGTAGCCTGCCCGGACTGCGGGCCCGCGCTGGAATGGCGTGCGGGCGACATCACCGCTTCCCGTGAGGCTGCGCTGAGCGCGGCGGTGGCGATGCTGAAAAGCGGCGGCATAGTCGCGGTCAAAGGGCTGGGCGGTTTTCATCTCGTCTGCGACGCGCGTAATCCGCAGGCGGTCGCGGCGCTTCGGGTACGCAAGCAGCGTCCCGCGAAGCCGCTGGCGGTGATGATCCCAAACGCGGACGGCGTGCCGGAGGCGATCCAGACGCTGTTACGCTCCTCCGCAGCGCCGATTGTGCTGACCCCAAAAGCCTCGCTTCCCGGGTTTCCCGAAGGGATTGCACCGGGGCTCGATTGTACTGGCATCATGCTTCCCGCTAACCCGCTGCAGCACCTTCTGATGATGGATTGCCAGCGCCCGCTGGTGATGACTTCCGGCAACCTCAGCGGTAGACCGCCTGCCATGACCAACCAGCAGGCGCTGGATGAACTCGGCGACATCGCGGACGGCTTCCTGCTGCACAACCGCGATATCCTGCAGCGGATGGACGATTCGGTGATGGATCGGGACGGCACGATGCTTCGCCGCGCGCGCGGTTTTGTGCCGGATGCCGTCACGTTGCCTGCGGGTTTTGAGAATATCCCTGCCATGCTATGCACCGGCGCGGAGATGAAAAACACCTTCTGCCTGGTGCGTGGCAGCCAGGCGGTGCTGAGCCAGCATTTTGGCGATCTCGGTGACGAGGGCGTCGAAGCGCAGTGGCGAGGCGCGCTCTCGCTGATGCAGAAAATTTACGCCTTTCAGCCGAAGCGCGTGGTGTGCGACGCCCATCCGGGCTATCACACGCAACGATGGGCGCAGGCGCAGGGGCTGCCCGTTGAAACCGTGCTCCATCATCACGCCCATGCGGCGGCGTGCCTGGCGGAGAACGGCTGGCCTCTCGACGGCGGAGACGCGATTGCCCTGACGCTGGACGGGATCGGCATGGGCGAGAACGGCGCGCTGTGGGGCGGGGAGTGCCTGCGGGTGAACTATCTCGCGTGCGAGCGTCTGGGCGGGCTGCCTGCCGTTGCGCTGCCGGGGGGCGATCTGGCGGCGCGGCAGCCGTGGCGCAATCTGCTCGCCCACTGCCTGGCGTTTGTCCCTGACTGGCAGCAGTACCCGGAAACGCGCGCGGTTCAGCGTCAAAACTGGCCGCTGCTGGCAACGGCGATCCGGCGCGGCATCAACGCGCCGCAGGCCTCGTCCTGTGGTCGCCTGTTTGATGCGGTCGCCTGCGCGCTGGGTATTGAAACCCAATCCTGGGAAGGTGAAGCGGCCTGCCGGCTGGAAGCGCTGGCCTCGCAGTGCGCGGGCGTCGACCATCCGGTGACGTTGTCTGTCGACAACCTTGCGCTTTTCTGGCGGCAGTGGCTGGCCTGGCAGTCTGAGCCCTGCGAGCGCGCGTGGGCGTTTCACGACGCGCTGGCAAAAGGGCTGGCACATCTCGCCGCGCGCCATGCCCGACGCCTGTCGCTGTCGACAATCTGTCTCAGCGGCGGCGTGCTGCACAACCGTCTGCTGCGCGCGCGCCTGCGTCATTATCTTTCTGACTTTACGCTTCTTTTTCCTTCGCGCCTGCCCGCAGGTGACGGAGCGATCTCCTTCGGGCAGGCGGCGATCGCCGCTGCCCGGTCATGTTCACAAAGGACTTAAAATGTTACGACTCATACGCAATGAACCTCGCGCCGCGCTTCTGCTGCTGGCTCTGGTAATGGCAAACCTGCTGGCCTGGGGATGGGCATGGCACGCTTTTAGCGGCAGCACGGCGCTGATGGCCGCCAGCCTGCTGGCGTGGTGCTACGGGCTGCGTCACGCGGTGGACGCTGACCACATCGCGGCGATTGATACCGTGACGCGTAAGATGATGCAGCAGGGCAAACGTCCGTCCGGCGTGGGGGCGTGGTTCTCGCTGGGGCACTCCACCATCGTGGTGCTGGCCTCCATTGCTATCGCCGCTACCGCGACAGCGTTTCAGAAAAACATGGAGTGGTTCCACGAAACCGGCAGCCTGATCGGCACCGCGGTTTCCGCCACCTTCCTGCTGGCGATGGCGCTGGTGAACATGGTGATCCTGCGTGGCGTCTGGCGCAGTTTTCAGGCGCTGAAACAGGGCAGGTCCGTGCAGGGCGACATCACGCTCCCTGCCCAGGGCGGCGTCATGAACTGGCTGTTTGGTAAAACCTTCCGCCTGGTGAATAAAAGCTGGCAGATGTACCTGGTCGGTTTCCTGTTTGGCCTCGGCTTTGACACGGCCACCGAGATTGGCGTGCTGGGGATCTCTGCCGCCAGCGCGTCAAGCGGGATGTCGGTGTGGTCAATCATGGTCTTCCCGGCGCTCTTCGCCAGCGGCATGGCGCTGGTGGATACCCTCGATAACCTGCTGATGGTCGGCGCCTACGGCTGGGCGTTCAACAAGCCGCAGCGCAAGCTCTACTACAACATGACCATTACCGGCACCTCCGTGGTGGTGGCGCTGTTTATCGGCGGGCTGGAAGCGCTGGGTCTGCTGATGGACAAATTTGCCCTCAGCGGCGGCGTGTGGGATCTGATTGGCGCGGTAAACGACAACCTGGGCAACGCCGGGTTTGCGGTGGTCGGGCTGTTTGTCGCCTGCTGGCTGATCTCCATGGTCAACTACCGCTGGCGCGGCTACGACGCGCTGGTGGTACGTTCCTGAACCGGCTCCTGCACGGCGCAACCTCCGCGACTTCCTCAATGGCTGGCGCATAGCGGCATACCGATAAAAAAGATGCTGAAAATGTAGAACTTTTGCGGAATAAATATATTCCGCATTCTTCGCTTGTGTGAAATAACGAGAAAGATAATTGAGTTATTTATAAAAATTCGCCATTATTTGCCTCCTGCTGATGATGTCTCTTCAGACTGAGTCAGCTGCCAATAATAAATCTGGATGATGTTTTTAAGCTGTTTCATATTAAAGCATTTACGAAAATAATAAATAAGGGATTGATGGCGATGATATATCTACTTTGCATTTATTTGATGAATAGAATGCGTAAGAAAAAGCCCCGGAATATCGGGGCGGTGAATAATAAAATTCAAAGGTTAACTCTGCGTAGACTCGTTGTTGGACGGGTAAACGAAGCGCCGCCTGGCAACGAGAAGGTTAAGCAGGTAACAGTTTCAGCAGTGCGAAAGCCTCCTTCATCCGGTCTTCACTAACCACAAAAGCGCGAATCTGACCCTCGTTATCCGCGCCGCGCGCGACCATTCCCTGCGGTTCGAGGGTAATTTGCCAGTTCAGATCCTGACGCTGCGTTTCACCGGCAAGATGCAGCGGTAATTCTGGCGTTTTGACTTTAATCAGCATGGCAGGTAATTTCAGCGGCGCGCTGCCGCCGAGCAGGTTTTTCGCCAGATACATCGCGCTTAATTGAATTGGCTGTAAAAAGGGCAGTACCTGACCGTTAATTTCAGCGCAGTCACCTAACGCGTAAATATCAGGTTGCGTGGTTTGCAGGTAGCTATTTACCTTCACGCCACGCTGTATTTCGGCGCCTGCGCGATGCGCCAGCGCGGTTTCCGGGCGCAGGCCCGTTGCAGCGATTACCACATCCACCTCAACGCTGCGGCTGCGGTCGAGAGTGGCACGAATGCCGCCTTCGGTTTTGCTCAGGCTTTGCAGCTGCGATTTCAACAGCAGATGCACCCCCATGTCGGTCAGGCGATGCTGTAAGCGACTGCTTACTTCTGCGGGCATCAGCGACGACAGAATGCTTGCCGCGTGGTCGACCAGAGTCACGGATTTACCCGCCCGGCAGAAATCCATCGCCAGCTCGGTGCCTATCAGCCCGCCGCCGACAATCATCACGCGCTGCGCGTCGCGAAGCGCCGTTTCGCTGGCCTGATACTCCTGCTGGCTGTTCAGGGTGATCGTCAGCTCGCGGCCTTCAACCGGCGGCACAAACGCAGAGGCACCCGTGGCCAGCACCAGTTTGTCGTACTGCCAGGTTTTCTCTTTTGCTTTCACCTCGTGGGCGGCAGCGTCGATGTCGGTGACCCAGGTGTAAGGGAACAGACGCAGGTTAAACTGTTCCGCGAACTCCCCCGCCGTCTGACGGGTGAGGTCTTCGGCGCGCTGATGCTGACTAATCACGTGGCTTAGATCAGGCTTGTTGTACTCGTCCATGCTGTCGGCGGCGATCACCGTCAGCGGCACGCTGGCGTCCTGCTTGCGGATGTTTTTCACCAGCTGGCGGGCGGCAAAGCCCGAGCCGATGATGACGATACCGTTGTTCATTTTGCCTCCGTACCCAGTTCGTCAAAGACGTCTTTACCGAGTGAACACTCCGGGCAGAGGAAATTGTCCGGCACGTCACTCCACGGCGTGCCCGGCGCAACGTCCTGCAGCGGTTCGCCCATTTCAGGATCGTAAATCCACTGGCAGACGCTGCACTGCATGCGCGGTCCGGGATCGGCGGCTGCCGCGGCGGCGCAGGCGCAGGTTTCCTGCTGTGCGGTTGGTTCGGCAGCTTGCGGAAGCGGTGCGAGCGCCCACTGACGGGCAATGTCGCGGCCGTGCTGGCGGCAGACCTCCTGGGCGTCGATATCCGGGCGCCATTTCGCCTTCAGGCTGAGGGATATCTCAAAGCCCGCATCCTGCAGGCGCGTAGACAGACGGTCTACCGCGCCGCCGCTCCACCCGTGGGAGCCAAAGGCGCTGGCGCGCTTGTTGCGAAAACGCAGACCGGTCATTTCTTCCACCAGACCGGCAATTTTCGGCATCATCACGTTGTTCATGGTGGAGGTGCCCACCAGCACGCCCTTAGAGCGGAAGACGTTGGTCAATACCTCGTTCTTATCGCTGCGCGCCACGTTGAAGATTTTCACCGCCACGTTGGGGTCCACTTCGTTGATGCCCTGGGCAATGGCGTCCGCCATCATGCGGGTGTTGTTGGACATGGTGTCGTAGAAAATAGTGATGCGGTCTTCCTGATAGTCCGCCGCCCATTTCAGGTAGAGCTCCACAATCTGGGTGGGATTTTCACGCCACACCACGCCGTGGGAGGTGGCAATCATGTCCACCGGCAGGTTAAAGCCGAGGATCTCGGTGATTTTTGGCGTCACCAGGCGGCTGAACGGGGTCAGAATGTTGGCGTAGTAGCGCTGGCACTGCTCGAAGAGTTCGGTCTGGTCCACTTCGTCGTTGAACAGGCGCTCGTCGCAGTAGTGCTGGCCGAAGGCGTCATTGCTGAACAGCACCGCGTCGTCGGTCATGTATGTCATCATGCTGTCCGGCCAGTGCAGCATCGGCGTTTCCACGAAGATCAGCTGCTTGCCGTTGCCTATATCCAGCGCGTCGCCGGTTTTAACGGTGTGGAAATTCCACTCCGGATGGTGGTGGTGGCCGTTGATCGAGTCGATGGCGTTGGTGGTGCAGTAGATCGGCGTGTTCGGGATGTAAGACATCAGCTCGGTCAGCGCGCCGGCGTGGTCCTCTTCCGCGTGGTTGATGATGATGTAGTCGATGGCGTCCAGGTCAATTTCGCTGCGCAGGTTCTGCACGAACTCGCGGCTGAACTTGTGATCGACGGTATCGATCAGCACGTTTTTTTCTTCGAGGATGAGATAGCTGTTGTAGCTGCTGCCGCGCAGCGTTTTGTATTCCGTCCCGTGGAAATCGCGCACTTCCCAGTCACGTTGACCGACCCAATGAATGTTATTTTTAACCAGAATAGACATAGCAACCTCTACGTAATACAGCATTTTCAAATAAGATGATTTGCCTATATCAAGTTGCGTGCCAGTTTTTAATTTATTGATTTTACTTAATTAATATTTTTATGATCCGTAATGGGTAGTCATTATGACTATCCAAAGTAGTGTCAATATGACAACATGCATTGTCAAAATGACAGCGAGGTCTCTATGAGCTTTTCCGTAGACGTGCTGGCGAAGATCGCCATTGAGCTGCAGACCGGTATCGGCCATCAGGACCGCTTTCAGCGGCTGATCTCCACGCTGCGCCACGTGCTTGAGTGCGACGCCTCGGCGCTGCTGCGCTACGAGGGGCGGCAGTTTATTCCGCTGGCTATCGACGGGCTGGCGAAGGACGTGCTCGGGCGGCGTTTTACCCTTGAGGGCCATCCGCGTCTGGAAACCATCGCCCGCGCGGGTGACGTAGTGCGCTTCCCGGCGGACAGCGATCTGCCCGACCCGTACGACGGGCTTATTCCCGGACAGGAGAGCCTGAAGGTTCACGCCTGTATCGGCCTGCCTTTATTTGCCGGGCAAAACCTGATCGGCGCGCTGACCCTCGACGGCCTGTCGCCGGACCAGTTCGACACCTTTAGCGACGAAGAGCTGCGCCTGATTGCCGCCCTGGCCGCCGGGGCGCTGAACAATGCCCTGCTGATTGAACAGCTGGAGAGCCAGAACATTCTTCCCGGCAGCCCGGCGGCGTTTGAGCAGGTGACGCAAACGGAGATGATCGGCCTTTCTCCGGGCATGGCGCAGCTCAAAAAAGAGATTGAGATTGTCGCCGCCTCAGACCTGAACGTGCTGATCTTCGGGGAAACCGGCACCGGCAAGGAGCTGGTCGCGAAGTCCATTCACGAAGCCTCGCCGCGCGCGGTGAACCCGCTGGTGTACCTCAACTGCGCCGCGCTTCCGGAAAGCGTGGCGGAAAGCGAGCTGTTTGGTCACGTTAAAGGGGCGTTTACCGGGGCCATCAGCAACCGCAGCGGCAAATTCGAAATGGCCGATAACGGCACGCTGTTTCTGGATGAAATCGGCGAGCTCTCCCTGTCGCTGCAGGCCAAGCTGCTGCGCGTGTTGCAGTACGGCGACATGCAGCGCGTGGGGGATGACCGAAGCCACAGAGTGGACGTTCGCGTGCTGGCGGCAACGAACCGCGACCTGCGTGAAGCGGTGGTGGCAGGGCAGTTCCGAGCCGACCTGTTCCATCGCCTGAGCGTGTTCCCGCTTACCGTGCCGCCGCTGCGCGAGCGCGGGGACGACGTGGTGCTGCTGGCGGGCTTTTTCTGCGAGCAGTGCCGCCTCAGGATGGGGCTTTCCCGCGTGGTGCTGAGCCCGGGTGCGAGGTCGCATCTGCTGAGCTACGGCTGGCCGGGCAACGTGCGCGAGCTGGAGCACGCGATTCACCGCGCGGTGGTGCTGGCGCGGGCGACGCGTTCGGGTGACGAAGTTGTGATCCACGCGCGGCATTTTGCGCTGCAGGATGAAACCGCACCGGCTGTCGCCCAGGCTCTACCAGAAACGGTAAATGAAAATCTGCGCGAAGCCACTGAGGCGTTTCAGCGTCAGATGATTACCCGCGCGCTGGAGCAGAATAACCGCAGCTGGGCGGCGTGCGCGCGGGCGCTGGAGATGGACGTCGCCAACCTGCACAGGCTGGCGAAGCGTCTGGGACTGAAGGGTTAGATAATGCCGGCCTGATAGAAATCCTGCAGGTTGATGGCGCCGCACAGCCTGCCGGAATCATCCACCACCGGTGCGGCGGTGATTTTGCGCTTCATCAGCACCTCTTTGGCTTCAATGGCGCGGCTCCCGGCTTTCAGCGTCAGCCCGCCTTTGGTCATGGCGTCCGACACGTTGGTTTCCAGCCTGCCGCCGCCCACCAGCCAGCGGCGCAGGTCGCCGTCGGTGAACACGCCCTTAACGCTCCCGCTGTCATCGCAGACCGCTACCAGCCCCAGACCGGTGCGGCTCAGCTCCAGCATCGCGTCCATGACGCTGGTATCAAGTTTGACCTGCGGAATGGCATCGTCGGTGCGCATCAGGTGATGCACTTTATTGAGCAGCCGCGCGCCGAGGGCCCCCGCCGGATGCGAACGGGCAAAATCTTCTTCGTTAAAGCCGCGCGCCTGCATCACCGCCATGGCCAGCGCGTCGCCCATCATCAGGGTGTTAACGGTGCTGGAGGTCGGGGCGAGGTGCATCGGGCAGGCTTCGCGCTCGACGGATATGTCCAGCGTCGCTTTGGCGGCCAGCGCCAGCGGCGAGCGGGACTTCCCGGTCATCGCCAGCAGGGCGACCGATTTTTCCTGCAGGCGTGGAATAATCAGGTCCAGCTCTTTGGCCGAACCGGAGTAGGAGATAAACAGCATCACGTCGCGGCTTTCAATCATCCCCAGATCGCCGTGCAGCGCCTCTGCCGGATGCACAAAAAAAGCCGGGGTGCCGGTGCTCGCGAGCGTCGCGGCAATCTTTTTGCCGATATGGCCGGATTTACCGATGCCCGCCACGATCACTTTGCCTTCGCAGTGGATAATGGTGTTGGCGGCGCGGACAAAATCCTCGCCCAGACGTTCCGGCAGGCGGCTGGCTTCCTGCAGTTCCAGCATCAGCGTCTGGCGGCCCGTTTCTAACAGAAAATCACTCATCTCTCTCTCCGGTTACGATCACGTCGATTCCTTTCTCTTCCAGCGCTTTCTTGAACGCCGGGTCGATACCCGCGTCGGTAATCAGCTTATCAACGCTTTCAAGGCTACAGACAATGTTGGGGCTTTTGCGGCCAAACTTCGACGAGTCTGCCATCAAAATCACTTCCCGCGCGGCGTTGCACATCGCTTTACTGACGCTGAACACCTCGTTGAACGTCGTAACGCCGGCGTTCAGGTCGATGCCGTCGGTACCCATAAACAGTTTATCAAAGCTGAAGTGGTCGAAGGCATTCTCCGCCAGCTGGCCGTGAAACGACGCCGATTTTTTGCGGAAGGTGCCGCCGGGCATCAGGATGGTCTGCTCGCTGTCAAACTCCGACAGGGCGTTGACGATGTGCAGGCTGTTGGTCATCACCGTGATGTTGTTAAAGCGGCTGAGCAGCGGGATCATCTGCAGGACGGTGCTGCCTGCATCCAGAATGATGGAGTCGCCATCGTGGATAAATTTGACGGCGGCTTCGGCAATCAGCGCTTTCTGGTGGGTATTGATCAGCGTTTTGTGATCGATAGGCGGGTCCGCTTCGTCCTTATTGAGCACCACGCCGCCGTAGGTTCGAATGACGGCGCCAGAGTTTTCGAGCAATACCAGGTCCTTGCGTATTGTCGTGCCGGTGGTGTCAAAGTAGTGGGCCAGATCCTCTACCGAGCATTTTCCCTGCTTTTGCAGATGCTCGAGAATGGCCGCCTGCCGCTGACGAGGTTTCATAGGCGCTTCGTTCCTTAGGTTGCGAAATGATAATTTCGCAAGTCTATAGCTTTCACAACGAAATTATCCATGTTTCAGATTAAGCGCTAATGATAGTGCATTCTGACAGAGTGGATCATGGGGAAAGATCACATCAGGCCGTAATTCCTGCAGCGAAATGCCGTTGATCGCCTGGATTTTCGCCGGACGGGCGAAGACGGTCATGCCGCGCATGATGAGGGAATCGCAGACGTGATTGTTTTCATCCAGCGCAACGGCGACGACGACTCGCGGTTTGAAGCGTCCGCCGGAACGCCCGACCCCGACGCGACCTTTCTGACACAGCGCGTCAAACGCGCGGTTAAACTGGTGGATCTGCCAGCCGCCAAACGCCATCTGGCAGATCCAGGCGAGGGCGGCGACGGTGATGAGTGCGGTGACCATATCGACTCCTTATTATGTTCCCTCTCCCGGTGGGAGAGGGTTAGGGTGAGGGCATCAGGCGCTCGATCAGAACATCACCTGCCCGCCGGTGACGTTAATCGACTGCCCGGTGCAGTAAGACGCTTTCGGGCTGGCGTAAAACAGCAGCATGTTCAGCACGTCCTGATAGTCGCACCCGCGCTTCAGCGGCACTTTATCGATGTAGTACTGCTCCACCTCGTCCGCTTTGATGCCAAGTTTGGTGGCGTACTGCGGCAGCAGGGACTGGAACATCGGCGATTTCAGCAGGTTGCCCAGCATCAGCGAATGCACGGTAATGCCGTATTCGGCCAGATCCAGCGCCAGAGACTGCGTCAGCCCCACGCCGCCAAACTTCGCCGCGCTGTAGCCGGAGTTGTGCTTGCTGCCCACTTTCCCTGATTTGGAGTTGATCTGAATGATGCGCCCCTGAATGCCGTCGCGGATCATCAGACGGGAAAACTCGCGGGCGCAGAGGAAATAGCCCACCAGATTCACCTGTAGCGAGCGGTCAAAGTCCCCCAGCTCGAAATCGCTGATAAAGGCCGCTTTCGCAATCCCCGCGCTGTAGACCAGCAGGTCGGTACGCCCAAAAATCTCGTCCACGCCGCGGGCCAGCGCCATCACGCTCTGCTCGCTGGTGGCGTCGGCACCAAACCCGTACGCCATCCCTTCGCCAAACTCGGTGTTAATGGTGTCCGCCACGCGGGCGGCTTTTTCACTCTGAATGTCCACTACCGCCACGCGGTAGCCCTCTGCGGCAAGCCCACGGCAGAGGAACTCGCCTAAGGTTTGTCCTCCACCAATGACAACGGCAACCTGACTCATGTGTTTCTCCTTAAATTACGCAACAAATTTTAACGTGCAGCCTGGGGTGACAGCCTGCGGAACCGGGCCCGCCACGTGAACCGTGCCGGGATATTCGGCCTGCGGCTGGCCGTCGAAACGCAGGGTGATGTGCCCCAACTCGCGCAGGTTTTGCTCGGCCACGTCGCCGACGGCGGTCACGGCATAGCGCGCCTCGCCCAGCTCCAGCTGGCTCCCGGCCTTCAGCTCGCCCTTCAGCTCGCCGTGACAGTGGATAAAGCAAAACTCTTCGATATCCGCCGGGGCGCCTTCGCGGAAGGTGATCAGCATCTGGTCGCTCAGCGCGTCAGCCGCGCTCTGGCCGATGCGGGTAATGGTGGTCTGGTAAATCACGGTCATCGCAGGAACCTCTTATTGATAAATAAAGCCGGAGACAAACCAGGCAATCAGCACCGTCGGCGCGCCCGTCAGGAAGCGACTGACCAGCACCGACGGCACGCCCACGCGCACGGTGTCCTGGCGCGCTTCGGCCAGCGACAGCCCTACGGGGATGAAATCGCACGCCGCCTGGGCGTTAATGGCGAACAGGGCGGGCAGGGCGAGGTGCGGGGGAATGTTCCCCAGACCAATCTGCACGCCAATCAGCACGCCGATGACCTGGGCAATCACCGCACCAGGGCCGAGGAACGGCGACAGCAGCGGGAAGGAGCAGATCAGCGCCAGCGTCACCAGCCCGAGCGGGTGGCTCGCGAGCGGGGCGAGGCCGTGAGCAATCCAGTCGCCCAGGCCGGACGCCATGATGATGCCGATCAGCGCCGAGACGAATGCCATAAACGGCAGAATGGTTTTCAGCACCGTGTCGATGGTGTCGCGCCCGGACTGGAACAGTACCGCCACGGCGGAACCCATGCCCATCCCGACCTTCGCCAGCAGGCCGTCGCTCTGTTCGGTGATTTTCTTGCTGGTGTCGTACTCGCGCGGGGCCGCTTTTTGCGGCGCGGCAGTGCCATTCACCAGCGTGATGTTGTCCTCCTTCACGCCTGAGACATAAATGTCCTCAAGGATGTACTGCGCCAGCGGGCCGGATTTTCCGGTGGAGTGAATATTCACCGTCGGAATGCGGCGCTTCGGATAGATACCGCAGCGCAGCGTGCCGCCGCAGTCGATTACCGCCACGCCGATTTCCGCTTCCGGCGGCTCGCCTTCCTTGAAGCCGTCGACCGCTTCCCAGCCGGTCAGCTCGCGCAGTCTGTCGACGATTGCCGGGCGCGTGCCTGCGGTGATGTAGACGATCTTTTTGCCTTCGGTGGCGTCGAACTCCAGCGGGCCGCCCCAGCCGCCCGTGCCTTTTTCAATGCGGATCCGGTTCATGCTGTGGCTCCTGAAAGATGGACTTTCTGTTCAAGCTGGATGCCCATTTTTTTCTCAAAAATGGCGGTGGTGAGGTCGGTCACCCAGCCGCGGAAGAAGTTGGTGACCAGGCCAACCAGCAGGTAGCTCACCGCCAGCGGGCCGAGCGGCAGGCCAAGGGTGGTGAGGCCGCTGGCGATCCCGAGATAGACAAACAGCTCGCCGGGGTTAATGTGCGGGAACAGGCCGTTCATGGAATGGCAGCTGTAGGAGGCGGCGGCGTAGTAGCTCGGCTTGTACTTTTCCGGCATGAAGCGGCCGAGGCTTAAGGTCATCGGGTTGCAGAACACGAAGGTACCGATGAACGGCAGTACCAGGTAGCGGGACAGCGGATTCCCGGCACAGCGCTGGGCGAAGCGTTCGATGCGCTGCTGGCCGATAAAGTTGATCAGCGCGTTCATGATCACCAGCAGGCTGATCAGCAGGGGCAGGATCCCGGTCACCATGCCGGTGAACACTTCTCCGCCTTTCTGAAACAGCCCGATGAACCACTCGGCGCCGTGGGTGATGGTTTCTATCATTCTTCTCTCCTGTGGGGCTTTTTTGTTTTTGTCTGACTGCGGTTAATAATAATCACTTTGAAAGGTTTTAAAGTGTTAGTTAGATCTCACAATGAAAGAAAAATGGGTTATTTTGAAAGTTTATTGGCGGGGCGAATGATTTTCGGTGGAAAAAAGCGCGGATTTGCGTAGGGGAGGTGCGTACCGCTTCCTTGAGGTGTTGCGGATGCTTTACCATACTGGGTTCTTATCGAACCCGTTAAATGGATGTCTCATGTTCAAGCGTCGTTATGCAGCGCTGTTGCCTGCGCTTATTCTGCTGTCTGCCTGTAGTAGCAAACCTAAGACCGAAGCCGTTCAGCAAACGGCGGGCGCGCCTTCCGGAGGATTCCTGCTGGAGCCGCAGCACAATATGATGCAGATGGGCGGCGACTTCGCGAATAACCCGGCGGCCGAGCAGTTCATCGATAAAATGGTGAGCAAGCACGGCTTTGACAGACAGCAGCTGCACGAAATTTTGTCTCAGGCCAAGCGCCTGGACTACGTGCTGCGCCTGATGGACAGGCAGGCGCCGACGGCCCAGGTGCCGAGCGGGCCGAACGGCGCGTGGCTGCGCTATCGCAAACAGTTTATTACCCCGGACAACGTGCAAAATGGCGTGGTGTTCTGGAATCAGTATGAAGATGCGCTCAACCGCGCGTGGCAGGTATACGGCGTACCGCCTGAAATCATCGTCGGGATTATTGGCGTGGAAACCCGCTGGGGCCGCGTGATGGGTAAAACCCGCATCCTCGACGCTCTGGCCACGCTCTCATTTAACTACCCGCGCCGCGCGGAGTATTTCTCTTCCGAGCTGGAAACCTTCCTGCTGATGGCGCGCAGCGAGCAGGACGATCCGCTCGATCTTAAAGGGTCGTTTGCCGGTGCGATGGGCTACGGCCAGTTTATGCCGTCCTCCTATAAGCAATATGCCGTCGACTTTAACGGTGATGGTCATATCAACCTGTGGGATCCGGTGGATGCCATCGGCAGCGTGGCGAACTACTTCAAAGCGCACGGCTGGACGCCGGGCGGACAGGTTGCCGTTCAGGCAAACGGCGAGGCGTTTGGTCTGGAAAACGGCTTCAAAACCAAATATAGCGTCGCACAGCTGACGGCGGCGGGCTTAACGCCAACCCAGCCGCTGGGCAATGTCGATCAGGTGAGCCTGTTGCGCCTGGACGTGGGAACCAGCTATCAGTACTGGTACGGCATGCCGAACTTCTACACCATCACCCGCTATAACCACAGCACCCATTATGCAATGGCGGTGTGGCAGCTGGGGCTGGCAGTGTCTCAGGCGCGCGTTCCGGCGGCGTCACCGTTTAGTCAGTAAGTTGCTCAGACGGGTAGGCCGGGTAAGGCAACGCCGCCACCCGGCATGGCTGCACGCACGGTGCGGCCTGATGCCCTCACCCTGACCCTCTCCCACGGGAGAGGGAAATTCTTCAGAAACATTTCGCCACACTCCCTTTTCAAACCCGTCATTTACATCTTAACCGCCTTTTATTATTGTTATGTTATAACATTTAATGCGGTGTCGACATGTCAACGTCCCTTTTTTCTCTGTCTGCTCTGGTTCGGCTTTTGCTGGCGCTGGTGCTGGTTGTCTTTATCGGGCTGGCCGTGCGCTGGGCGGTGGCACTGCCATGATCGTGATGAACGAACTGGTCGCGGGTTATGAACGCCAGCCCGTTACGCGGCCCCTCTCGGGCACCATTGAGCGCGGCAGCATGACCGCCATTATCGGCGCTAACGGCTGCGGGAAATCCACGCTGCTGAAAACGCTGGCGGGGTTTATTCCTTCCGTCAGCGGCGGTTTCCGCTGGCAGGGTAAGCGCCCGGTCATCGGCTGGCTGGCACAGCGTCACGCCCTGGAGGCGCAGTTTCCGCTGACCGTACAGGACGTGGTAAGCATGGGCTGCTGGCCGGGCATTTCGCTTTTTTCCGGGTTTCGTCGCGAAACGCGGCTGCGCATTGCCAGCGCGCTTGAGCGCGTCGGGCTTGAGTCCATGGCGTTATCCACCATCGATGAACTCTCCGGCGGTCAGTTTCAGCGCATGCTGTTTGCCCGCGTCCTGGTGCAGCAGGCGCCGCTGGTGATGCTGGATGAACCCTTTACCGGGGTCGATGAAACCACCTGCAGCGTGCTGATGGATTTGATGCTGGAGATGTATATGCAGGGGCAAACGCTGCTCGCGGTACTGCACGACAGCGAGCGCGTGTCGCGCCATTTTCCGCAGACGCTGCGGCTGGATGCTGACGTTCCCCAGTGGAAAACCGAGCGGGTGAGGGTGGCATGATCTGGCATCTCTTTTTTCAACCGTTCATTGAGTACGGCTTTATGCGTCGCGCGCTGGTGGTTTGCCTGGCGCTCTCCGTCAGCACCACCGCGCTCGGCGTGTTTCTTCAGCTGCGTCGGATGAGCCTGATGGGCGACGCCCTTTCTCACGCCATTTTGCCGGGTGTCGCCGTGGGGTATTTGCTCAGCGGTATGTCGCTGCTGGCGATGAGTATTGGCGGTTTTATCGCGGGAATTACCGTGGCGCTGCTGGCCGGTCTGGTCAGTCGACGCACGCCGCTGAAAGAAGATGCCAGCTTTGCCGGGTTTTATCTTGGCTCGCTGGCGCTGGGGGTCACGCTGGTGTCGCTGCGCGGGTCGAATGTCGATCTGCTGCATCTGCTGTTTGGCTCTATCCTCGCCGTGGACAAGGACGCCGCGCTTTTTGTCACGGGCGTGTGTATGTTCACCCTTATCACACTGGCGCTGTTTTATCGCGGGCTGGTCACAGAAGCGTTTGATACTGCCTGGCTGCAGGTGAACGCCCGCTGGCTGCCTGGCCTGCTGCACGGACTGTTTCTGGCGCTGCTGGTGCTTAACCTGGTGGCTGGTTTTCAGGTGCTCGGCACGCTGATGGCCGTCGGGCTGATGATGCTTCCGGCCGTGGCGGCACGCTGCTGGGTGCGCACGCTACCAGCCTTACTTCTGATGGCGGGGATAAGCGGTATTTTCTGCGCATGGCTGGGGCTGAGCCTCTCCTGGGCGATGAGCCTACCTGCCGGGCCGTCCATCGTGCTCACCGCCAGCGCGCTGTTCTTTATTTCCATTTTACTGGGTACGCGAAGCAGGCTCGCTGGCAGCCTGCGGGCGTATTTTTAACGCAAGGGGAAACGATGAAACGTACAGGATTTGTAGTGGCGCTCGCGCTGGGGATGATGTCGCACGGCGTGATGGCGAAAACGCTGAATGTGGTGACCAGCTTTTCGATTCTGGGGGATATCACGCAGGAGGTAGGCGGTGACCATGTGAACGTGACGACGCTGGTCGGGCCGGACGGCGATCCGCATACCTTTGAACCGTCGCCGAAAGACAGCGCCGCCCTGAGCAAGGCTGATGTGGTGGTGGTGAACGGCCTGGGGCTGGAAGGCTGGCTTGATCGTCTGGTGAAAGCCTCCGGGTTCAAAGGGCAACTGGTTGTCGCCTCAACAGGAGTGAAAACCCACACGCTTGAGGAAGATGGAAAGACTGTGACCGATCCCCATGCGTGGAACAGCGCGGCGAACGGGGCGCTCTATGCACAAAATATCCTGAACGGGCTGGTGAAAGCCGATCCTGAGGACAAAGCCGCGCTGGAAGCCTCTGGCAAAACGTATATCGCGCAGCTCAGCCAGCTGGATAACTGGGCCAAAACGCGTTTTAGCCAGATCCCGTCGGCTAAGCGTAAAGTGCTGACCAGCCATGACGCGTTCGGCTATTTCAGCCGCGCCTACGGCGTGACGTTTATGGCGCCGCAGGGGCTGTCGTCTGAGAGCGAAGCCAGCGCGGCGCAGGTCGCCGAGATTATCAATCAGATTAAAGCCGACGGCGTGAAAACCTGGTTTATGGAAAATCAGCTCGATCCGCGTCTGGTGAAACAGATTGCATCGGCGACGGGCGCACAGCCCGGGGGCGAGCTTTACCCCGAAGCGCTGTCGGCAAAAGGTGGGGTGGCTGACACCTACGTTAAGGCGTTTCGCCACAATGTGCACACCCTCGCTGAGAGCATGAAATAACCTTTCCACCGCCGGTGCGTCCGTACCGGCTTTTTTCTGAAGCCCCCTCGTAAAACCTGAAGTGCATCCCCACATCTGACGATAAAGTGCTATCTTGTGCAGCACGTTTTTCAGATGCCTGGAGCGAGAATGACTGACCATGAATTGATGCAGCTTAGCGAGATCGTTGGCCTTGCGCTGAAGCAGCGTGGCGCGACAATCACCACTGCGGAATCCTGCACCGGCGGCTGGCTGGCGAAAGCGATTACCGATATTGCCGGCAGTTCCGCCTGGTTTGAACGCGGTTTTGTGACCTACAGTAACGAAGCTAAAGCACAGATGATTGGCGTGCGTGAATCCACGCTTGAACAGCATGGCGCGGTCAGCGAACCGGTGGTAATCGAGATGGCTATTGGCGCGCTCAAAGAGGCGCGGGCAGATTACGCGATTTCCATTAGCGGTATTGCGGGCCCGGACGGCGGCAGCGACGTGAAGCCTGTCGGCACCGTCTGGTTTGGGTTCGCCACCTCCAAAGGGGAAGGGATCACCCGCCGGGAGTGCTTCAGCGGCGATCGCGAAAGCGTGCGTCGTCAGGCAACCGTTTATGCGTTAAAAACGCTCTGGCAACAATTTCTACAAAACACTTGATACTGTATGACTATACAGTATAATTGCACCAACAGAACAGAAATCCACGGTGAAGCACAGTCGCTTCTCCCGGCATGACAGGAGTAATAATGGCTATCGACGAAAACAAACAGAAAGCGTTGGCGGCAGCACTGGGCCAGATCGAAAAGCAATTCGGTAAAGGCTCCATCATGCGCCTGGGTGAAGACCGTTCCATGGATGTGGAAACTATCTCCACCGGTTCGCTTTCTCTGGATATCGCGCTGGGCGCTGGCGGTCTGCCTATGGGCCGTATCGTAGAAATCTACGGGCCAGAGTCCTCCGGTAAAACCACCCTGACGCTGCAGGTGATCGCTGCGGCACAGCGCGAAGGTAAAACCTGTGCGTTTATCGATGCCGAGCACGCGCTGGACCCTGTTTATGCCCGCAAGCTGGGCGTGGATATCGACAACCTGCTGTGTTCTCAGCCGGACACCGGTGAGCAGGCGCTGGAAATTTGTGACGCGCTGGCACGTTCTGGTGCCGTTGACGTTATCGTGGTCGACTCCGTTGCCGCACTGACGCCAAAAGCCGAAATCGAAGGTGAAATCGGTGACTCTCATATGGGCCTCGCGGCACGTATGATGAGCCAGGCGATGCGTAAGCTGGCGGGTAACCTGAAGCAGTCCAACACGCTGCTGATCTTCATCAACCAGATCCGTATGAAAATTGGTGTGATGTTCGGTAACCCGGAAACCACTACCGGTGGTAACGCACTGAAATTCTACGCCTCTGTTCGTCTGGATATCCGCCGTATCGGCGCGGTGAAAGAGGGCGAGAACGTGGTCGGTAGCGAAACCCGCGTGAAGGTTGTGAAGAACAAAATCGCCGCGCCGTTCAAACAGGCTGAATTCCAGATCCTCTACGGTGAAGGGATCAACTTCCTCGGCGAGTTGGTTGACCTGGGCGTGAAAGAGAAGCTGATTGAAAAAGCGGGCGCCTGGTACAGCTACAACGGTGACAAGATTGGTCAGGGTAAAGCGAATGCCATCTCCTGGCTGAAAGAGAACCCGGCTGCGGCGAAAGAGATCGAGAAGAAAGTGCGTGAGCTTCTGCTGAACAACCAGGACTCCACGCCTGATTTCGCGGTTGATAGCGCGGATGCTGAAGAAACTAACGAAGACTTTTAATTCTCTCGTTTAACAATGAAGGGCTGCTGATGCGGCCCTTTTTGCATTTCTGAATCAGCAGGTTTTTTTATGAGTGAACCGACAACACGTCGACCCGCGTATGCACGCTTACTTGATCGCGCGGTGCGCATCCTGGCCGTCCGTGACCACAGTGAACAGGAGCTGCGGCGAAAACTGTCGGCGCCGGTGATGAGTAAAAACGGCCCGGAAGAGATTGATGCCGCCGCGGAAGATTATGACCGCGTCATCGCCTGGTGCTATGAGCATCGCTATCTTGATGACGAGCGTTTTGCCTCGCGGTTTCTCGCCAGCCGTGGCCGTAAAGGATACGGGCCCGCGCGCATCCGGCAGGAGCTAAACCAGAAAGGGGTAGCCCGGGAGTCCATCGAAAAAGCGATGCGCGAATGCGATATTGACTGGTGCGAACTGGCAAGAGAACAGGCGATTCGCAAGTACGGCGAGCCGCTGCCGCGTGAATTTTCAGAAAAAGTTAAAATCCAGCGCTTTTTGCTCTACCGCGGCTTTCTGATGGAAGATATTCAGGATATCTGGCGTAATTTTGCCGATTGAACGCATGCGGGATTTTACTTCCCACTAAAGAAAACTTATCTTATTCCCACTTTTTCCAGTAGCTGGTCTGTCCAACGGTTTACCGATACAGGCTGGCTACGACATTTCGTTAGCTTGATTTCAGGATAATTATGAGCAAGAGCACCGCTGAGATCCGTCAGGCGTTTCTCGATTTTTTCCATAGTAAGGGACACCAGGTTGTTGCCAGCAGCTCCCTGGTACCGAACAACGATCCGACTCTGCTGTTTACCAACGCCGGGATGAACCAGTTCAAGGATGTGTTCCTTGGTCTCGACAAGCGTAATTATTCCCGCGCCACAACCTCACAGCGTTGCGTGCGTGCGGGCGGTAAACACAACGACCTGGAAAACGTCGGTTACACCGCGCGTCACCACACCTTCTTCGAAATGCTGGGTAACTTCAGCTTCGGCGACTACTTCAAACACGATGCCATTCAATATGCGTGGGAACTGCTGACCGGTGAAAACTGGTTCAACCTGCCGAAAGAGCGTCTGTGGGTTACCGTCTATGAAACCGATGACGAAGCCTACGAAATCTGGGAAAAAGAAGTCGGGATCCCGCGCGAGCGTATTATTCGCATCGGCGATAACAAAGGCGCGCCATACGCGTCTGACAACTTCTGGCAGATGGGTGATACCGGCCCTTGCGGCCCGTGCACCGAGATCTTCTACGATCACGGCGACCACATCTGGGGTGGCCCTCCGGGCAGCCCGGAAGAAGACGGCGATCGCTACATTGAGATCTGGAACATCGTCTTCATGCAGTTCAACCGTCAGGCCGACGGTACGATGGAGCCGCTGCCGAAGCCTTCCGTTGATACCGGTATGGGTCTGGAGCGTATTGCCGCGGTTCTGCAGCACGTCAACTCCAACTACGAGATTGACCTGTTCAGCACCCTGATCAAAGCCGTTGCCGAAGTTACCGGCGCGTCCGACCTGAACAACAAATCGCTGCGCGTTATCGCGGACCACATTCGTTCCTGTGCGTTCCTGATTGCCGACGGCGTTATCCCGTCGAATGAAAACCGTGGCTACGTGCTGCGTCGTATCATTCGTCGTGCCATCCGTCACGGCAACATGCTGGGCGCGAAGGACACTTTCTTCTATAAACTCGTTGGGCCACTGATTGGCGTGATGGGTGCTGCCGGTGACGAGCTGAAACGCCAGCAGGCGCAGGTAGAGCAGGTTCTGAAAACCGAAGAAGAGCAGTTTGCGCGTACACTGGAGCGCGGTCTGGCGCTGCTGGACGAAGAGCTGGCGAATCTCAAGGGCGACACGCTGGATGGCGAAACCGCTTTCCGCCTGTACGACACCTACGGCTTCCCGGTTGATCTGACGGCGGACGTTTGCCGCGAGCGCAATATCAAAGTTGACGAAGCGGGCTTCGAAGCCGCGATGGAAGAGCAGCGTCGTCGTGCGCGTGAATCCAGCGGTTTCGGTGCAGACTACAACGCGATGATCCGCGTTGATAGCGCGTCTGAGTTCAAAGGTTATGACGCGCTGGAACTGACCGGCAAAGTGACCGCCCTGTTTGTTGACGGTAAAGCCGTGGACAGCATCAGCGCGGGCCAGGAAGCGGTTGTCATTCTGGACAAAACGCCGTTCTACGCGGAATCCGGCGGTCAGGTTGGCGACAAGGGCGAGCTGAAAGGCAACGGTTTCAGCTTCAGCGTCAGCGACACCCAGAAATACGGTCAGGCGATTGGTCACCAGGGCAAACTGGTTTCCGGTTCTCTGAAAGTGGGCGAGGGCGTACAGGCTAACGTGGATGAAGCTCGCCGCGCGCGCATTCGTCTGAACCACTCTGCAACCCACCTGATGCACGCTGCCCTGCGCGACGTGCTCGGTACCCACGTTGCACAGAAAGGTTCTCTGGTTAACGACAAAGTGCTGCGTTTCGACTTCTCGCATTTTGAAGCGATGAAACCGTCTGAAATCCGCGCGGTGGAAGATCTGGTAAACGCGCAGATCCGTCGTAACCTGCCAATCGAGACCCACATCATGGAGCTCGAGGACGCGAAGAAAAAAGGTGCGATGGCGCTGTTTGGTGAGAAATATGACGACCGCGTTCGCGTGCTGAGCATGGGCGACTTCTCTACCGAGCTGTGCGGCGGTACGCACGCATCGCGCACCGGTGACATCGGCCTGTTCCGCATTGTTTCCGAATCGGGTACGGCGGCAGGTGTGCGCCGTATTGAAGCGGTGACCGGTGAAGGTGCGATTGCCAGCCTGCATGCGCAGAGCGATCAGCTGCATGACATCGCTCAGCTGCTGAAAGGCGATAGCCAGAACCTGGGCGAGAAAGTGCGCGTTGCGCTGGATCGCACGCGTCAGCTGGAAAAAGAGCTGCAGCAGCTCAAAGAGCAGGCTGCGGCGCAGGAGAGTGCAAACCTCTCCAGCAAGGCTGTAGACATTAAGGGCGTCAAACTGCTGGTCAGCGATCTGGCGGGCGTTGAGCCTAAGATGCTGCGTACTATGGTCGACGATCTCAAGAACCAGCTTGGTTCTACCGTTATCGTGCTGGCGACAGTGGCAGAAGGTAAGGTTTCTCTGATTGCGGGCGTCTCTAAGGATGTGACCGACCGCGTAAAAGCAGGGGAACTGATTGGTATGGTCGCTCAGCAGGTGGGTGGCAAGGGTGGCGGTCGTCCGGACATGGCACAAGCCGGTGGTACGGATGCGGCGGCACTTCCGCAAGCTTTGGCCAGCGTTGAAAGCTGGGTAAGCGCGAAACTGTAATAACTACAAAGCACAAGCAGACGCCATAGCGGTAACGTTATGGCGTCTTGTTCACTGTGCTATCGATAACGATAAAGTCAGGTTGAGTTTGTGTATATCGGCTAAACTTACGTTTAACAGAATGTGATGCCGTGACTGCTTACACTTTACGTGTTTGTCATCGCTTACTTTTTGGCGTTATATGATGGATAATGCCGGGATACAAGAGACCCGACTCTTTTAATCTTTCAAGGAGCAAAGAATGCTGATTCTGACTCGTCGAGTTGGTGAGACCCTCATGATTGGGGATGAGGTCACCGTGACAGTTTTAGGGGTAAAGGGTAACCAGGTACGTATTGGTGTTAACGCTCCTAAAGAAGTATCTGTCCACCGTGAAGAGATCTACCAGCGTATCCAGGCTGAAAAATCCCAGCAGTCCAGTTACTGATATTGTCGCGTCTCGCTGTCGGGCGAGACGCAACCCTCCTGTCATTTTTCCTGCTCAACGTTACCGTTTAATTTCAAACGCTCTCTTTTTAACCACTCCGTTACCTTAAACTCGCCCTTACGCCGCCATTTCTGCAAAGGTTTTCTGTGAAGATGCCTGCAAAATCCGCTTATAAAACACCCTCTTTGCGGCTTTTACATGCGAATTGCGTGTGATTTGTGCAAACGATAAAAGCTTTTGGAAAATTGTTTGACTTATAAGTCCCAGAAAGTAATATATGCGCCACGCAGCGACGAGAAGCTCTTAACGAGTAACTCGAAGCACTCGAAAGAGGCGTTGTGTGGTGAGGTGGCCGAGAGGCTGAAGGCGCTCCCCTGCTAAGGGAGTATGCGGTCAAAAGCTGCATCCGGGGTTCGAATCCCCGCCTCACCGCCATTTTGCATCCGTAGCTCAGCTGGATAGAGTACTCGGCTACGAACCGAGCGGTCGGAGGTTCGAATCCTCCCGGATGCACCATCTATTACTTCATATTGCTTTAGAAGTGATATGAATATCGAGCAGTACAGTAGTAAATCCCGATGCATCCGTAGCTCAGCTGGATAGAGTACTCGGCTACGAACCGAGCGGTCGGAGGTTCGAATCCTCCCGGATGCACCATATTCTCCGAGATAACAGCGATGCTGTTGTTTCAAGGTCTGCGAGTTAATCGTAAGCACCAGGGAGGATAACGTTGCTTTAGCAACGGCCCGCAGGGCGAGGCGCAGACGAGTAATCCTCCCGGATGCACCATTTACTATTTCTGAAAGCAGTACCCTGATGCATCCGTAGCTCAGCTGGATAGAGTACTCGGCTACGAACCGAGCGGTCGGAGGTTCGAATCCTCCCGGATGCACCATCTATTACTTCATATTGCTTTAGAAGTGATGTGAATATCGAGCAGTACAGTAGTAAATCCCGATGCATCCGTAGCTCAGCTGGATAGAGTACTCGGCTACGAACCGAGCGGTCGGAGGTTCGAATCCTCCCGGATGCACCATCTTCTCCTTCTTTGTTTATTCCTTCGACGTTCCGTCAGCAATCACACTCTCAATCAGCGACAAAAATCACCATTTACGATAAAGTAATGGTTTGTTAATCGTTTAGCGAGAGCACGATGTACGCACAGTATGACGGTTTGATCTTCGATATGGACGGCACTCTCCTGGATACCGAACCCACGCATCGTCAAGCCTGGACTGACGTCCTGGGCCGCTACGGAATGCGTTTCGATCTTCAGGCGATGATAGCCCTCAACGGATCCCCCACCTGGCGTATTGCGCAGGCCGTGATTGAACTGAATCAGGCCGACCTCGACCCGCATCTGCTCGCGCGCGAAAAAACCGATGCGGTAAAAGCCATGCTTCTAGATACCGTACGTCCTCTGCCGCTGATTGATGTGGTAAAAGAGTGGCACGGGCGCCGCCCGATGTCGGTAGGAACAGGCAGTGAAAGCTCGATTGCAGAAGCTTTGCTCAATCATCTTGGCCTGCGTCACTATTTTTCTGCGGTGGTCGCCGCCGATCATGTTAAACATCACAAGCCCGCACCGGACACCTTCCTGCTTTGCGCAGAATTAATGGGCGTCCCGGCGGCAAAATGTGTCGTGTTTGAAGACGCCGATTTCGGCATTCAGGCCGCGCGTGATGCCGGAATGGATGCGGTGGATGTGCGCTTACTGTGAGTGACGCGCTGTCACTTGCTTCATTATTCGCCAGCAGTTTTTTAAGCGCCACGCTGTTACCGGGAAATTCGGAAGTGGTGCTGGTGGCGATGCTATTGTCCGGCGTGAGTCAGCCCTGGCTGCTTGTATTAATAGCAACAATGGGTAATAGCCTTGGAGGGCTGACTAACGTTATTCTTGGGCGTTTCTTTCCGCTGCGCGAAAAATCGCGCTGGCAGGAAAAGGCAGTCGGCTGGCTAAAACGCTATGGCGCTGCCACGCTGTTATTAAGCTGGATGCCTGTAATAGGCGATTTACTGTGTCTGCTGGCGGGATGGATGCGCATCTCCTGGGGACCGGTGCTCTTTTTTTTGTGCCTTGGCAAGGCGTTGCGCTATGTTCTCGTGGCGTGGGCAACACTACAGGGTATGACGTGGTGGCACTAATTGGTGGAATGAATACGCGACCTTCAATCGTCAACCATTACAATTATGCTGAGTAAAATTACTTTGACAGGCGGGAGGTCAATTTGATCCCGGACGTATCTCAGGCGCTGGCCTGGCTGGAAAACCACCCTCAGGCATTGAAGGGTATTCAGCGTGGTCTTGAGCGTGAAACGCTGCGCGTTAACGCGGACGGTAGCTTAGCGACGACGGGTCACCCGAAGGCGTTAGGCTCGGCGCTGACACATAAATGGATCACAACCGATTTCGCTGAAGCACTACTGGAGTTCATCACGCCAGTAGAGGGTGATATTGATCATATGCTGACGATTATGCGCGATATCCATCGCTACACCGCGCGCAACATGGGCGACGAACGTATGTGGCCCCTCAGCATGCCGTGCTATATCGAGCAGGGCCAGGAGATTGAGCTGGCGCAGTACGGCACGTCAAATATCGGTCGGCTGAAAACGCTCTATCGCGAAGGGCTGAAAAACCGCTACGGCGCGTTGATGCAGACGATCTCGGGCGTGCATTATAACTTCTCGCTGCCAATGGCGTTCTGGCAGGCGAAATGCGGTGAAACGGATAAAGATGCGATCTCTGAAGGCTACTTCCGCCTGATCCGCAACTATTACCGTTTCGGCTGGGTGATCCCGTATCTGTTTGGTGCCTCCCCGGCGATCTGTTCTTCGTTCCTGCAGGGGAAACCGACCACGCTGCCGTTCGAGAAGACCGAGTGCGGAATGTACTATCTCCCGTACGCCACCTCTCTGCGCCTGAGCGATCTCGGTTATACCAATAAATCGCAAAGCAATCTCGGTATTACGTTTAACGAATTGCACGAATATGTGGCAGGATTGAAGCGGGCGATCAAAACCCCGTCGGAAGAGTACGAGAAAATCGGCCTCGAAAAAGACGGCAAACGCCTGCAAATCAACAGCAATGTGCTGCAGATTGAAAACGAGCTGTATGCGCCTATTCGTCCTAAGCGCGTAACGCGCAGCGGTGAAACCCCGTCGGATGCGCTGCAGCGCGGCGGGATCGAATACATTGAAGTGCGTTCGCTGGATATCAACCCGTTCTCACCGATTGGCGTTGATGAGCAGCAGATTCGCTTCCTGGATCTGTTTATGGTCTGGTGCGTGCTGGCGGATGCGCCGGAAATGAGTTCAGACGAACTGCTCTGTACCCGTACAAACTGGAATCGCGTGATTCTGGAAGGGCGTAAGCCGGGCCTGACGTTGGGTATCGGCTGCGAAACGGCACAGTTCCCGCTGACCAAAGTCGGCAAAGATCTGTTCCGCGATCTGAAGCGTGTTGCCCGCACAATGGACAGCATTGACGGCGGCGACGCGTATCAACAGATCTGCGACCAGCTGGTGGAATGTTTTGATAATCCGGAACTGACGTTCTCAGCGCGTATTCTGCGTTCTATGATCGATCAGGGCATTGGCGGCACGGGGCGTTCACTCTCAGCGGAGTATCGTGAGATGCTGATGCAGGAGCCGTTAGAAGTGCTGAGCGAAGCAGATTTTGCCGCGGAACGCGATGCGTCCGTGGTGCGTCAGAAAGAGGTTGAAGCGGCGGATACCGAGTCGTTTGAGGCGTTTCTGGCGAAGCAGTCTTAAGCAGAAAAGAAAAAGGCCACATCGCTGTGGCCAAAATATACATCTCTGAATTCAGGGATGATGATAACAAATGCGCGTCTTTCATATACTCAGACGTGCATTCTGTAGAAGAGTTCAGTTTATTTTAAAAAAAATCACTGTCGGAGGTGACGTATGCCGTTATTAGATAGCTTTACTGTCGACCATACCCGTATGGAAGCACCTGCAGTTCGCGTGGCGAAGACCATGCACACCCCGCACGGCGACACGATCACCGTCTTCGATCTGCGTTTCTGCGTGCCAAATAAAGAAGTGATGCCAGAGAAAGGCATTCATACCCTGGAACACCTGTTCGCCGGTTTCATGCGTGACCATCTGAACGGCAACGGCGTTGAGATCATCGACATCTCCCCTATGGGCTGCCGTACCGGTTTCTACATGAGCCTGATTGGCCAGCCGGAAGAGAAACGCGTCGCTGATGCGTGGAAAGCGGCGATGGAAGACGTGCTGAAGGTGAAAGAGCAGAACCAGATCCCTGAGCTGAACGTTTACCAGTGCGGTACTTACCAGATGCACTCTCTGGAAGAAGCGCAGGAAATCGCGCGTCACATCATCGAGCGTGATGTTCGCGTGAACAGCAACGAAGAGCTGGCCCTGCCAAAAGAAAAACTGCAGGAACTGCACATCTAGTGCACCTTTTCCCTCTCCCTCCGGGAGAGGGTAGGGTGAGGGTGGTTTAACCCCATGACCACAACCGCAACCTTCTCCTTTACCCATCGTCCCCTCGTTCCGTTCGCCCATGATTACGTTCATGGTGACAGCGAGCCGTGGCATGAGCACGACTGCGCGCAGCTGTTGCACACCCTGAGCGGCGTGGTACGGGTCGATACCGCATCGGGCTGTTGGGTTGTTCCTCCGGGTCGCGGCGTCTGGCTACCGGCGGGGACTCGCCACTCGCTTCGCATCACCGGCAACGTGGCGGCGCGAACGCTGTTCATCGATCCGCTGGCGCGGGCCGATCTCCCGGCCTCCTGTCAGATCGTGCAGATC
This sequence comes from Enterobacter cloacae complex sp. SHL009, assembly GCF_049237205.1. NCBI lineage: Bacteria > Pseudomonadati > Pseudomonadota > Gammaproteobacteria > Enterobacterales > Enterobacteriaceae > Enterobacter > Enterobacter cloacae complex sp. SHL009. The sequence goes on along the minus strand of NZ_JBMKIW010000003.1, from coordinate 128,688 downwards.
GCGCCGCTGCTGCGCGAGCTGATCCTCGTCTCTCTTGCTTTACCTGAATCGTACTCGCCCGGCAGCCGGGATGAACGCGTCTATGAACTCATTCTCGATGAAATCCGCACCATGCCGGTGCTGCCGTTTCATCTGCCGGAGCCGGAAAGCGAGGCGTTACGCCACCTGTGTCTGCTAATCCGGCAAAACGCGGGAGGGAGCTGGAGCAGCGCGCAGGCCGCGAGCATGATGAACATGAGCGAGCGCACCCTGAACCGCCATTTTCAGCAGCAGACGGGATTAAGCTACGGCGAGTGGCTGAGAAGGGCGCGCCTGCTGGAAGCCTTAGTGCGGCTGGCGCAGGGCCAGCCAGTGCTGCGCGTGGCGCTGGATCTGGGTTACGGCAGCCACAGCGCCTTTACGGCAATGTTCCGCCGGGTGATGGGCGTCTCACCCAGCGATTACTTTAAGAACGACTGACGGCGTTTAAAAGCGCCTGAAGCGACGCGCGCGCCACGTCGCTGTCGATGCCCACGCCCCAGCGGCTGCTCCCGTCCTGGAACAGGCAGCGGATGTAGGCCACTGAGCGGCTGTCGCTGCGTTCGCCTAACGTATGCTCGTGATAATCCTTAATCACGAACGGGGCGTTGACCCAGCGGCTCAAGCCGTGAGCGGCGGCGGAGAGCAGACCGTTACCCTGACCTTCCAGCTGACGCGTTCCCCCCTGCGTAGCGATGCTTGCCGTCAAACGCAGCTGGCCGTCCTGCTGGCTGTCGCTGCGGTAGGATTGCAGCGCAAACTGCGGCGTGGCTACCAGGCCGTAGCGGGTGCGGAACAGCTGCCACAGCGCATTCTGCGTCATCTCTTTTCCGTGGCGATCGGTTTCCTGCTGCACGTGCTGGCTGAAATCCTGCTGCAGGGCGCGGGGTAATTTCAGGCCATGATTCTGTTCGATGAGCCACGCGCTGCCGCTTTTCCCTGACTGGCTGTTCACGCGGATCACCGCTTCGTAGGTGCAGCCGATGTCCTGCGGATCGACGGGCAGATACGGCATCTCCCAGCGATCGCCAGGCCTGCGGGCATCAAAGCCTTTTTTGATCGCATCCTGGTGCGAGCCGGAGAAGGCGGTATAGGCCAGCCGGCCTGCCCACGGGTGGCGCGGATGCACCGGCAGCTGGTTGCAGGCTTCCACCACTTCCACGACCCGGTTCATATCGCTAAAGTCGAGATTCGGGCTGATGCCCTGGCTGTAGAGGTTCATCGCCAGCGTCACCAGGCAGACGTTGCCCGTGCGCTCGCCGTTACCAAACAGACAGCCCTCCACGCGGTCTGCCCCCGCCATCACGGCCAGCTCGGCGCTGGCGACGCCGGTACCGCGGTCGTTATGCGGATGTACGCTGATGCAGACATCCCGGCGGCGGCTGAAGTGGCGACAGAAATACTCGATCTGGTCGGCATAGACGTTCGGCGTGCTCACTTCGACGGTTGCGGGTAAGTTGATCACCATGGGCCGTTCGTCGCACGGCTGCCAGATCTCCGCCACGGCTTCACAAATCTCCAGCGCAAACTCCGGCTCGGTAAAGCAGAAGGTCTCCGGGGAATACTCATACTGCCAGCGGGTGTCCGGGTTCTCTTCACACTGCTGACGAATAAGCCGCGTGAATCGCGTCGCCAGCTCGACGACTTGCGCTTTCTCCATGCCGAATACCAGGCGGCGGAACAGCGGGGCGGTGGCGTTATACAGATGCACGGTAGCCTGCTTCGCGCCGCGCAGGGATTCAAAAGTGCGATGGATGAGATCTTCCCGCGCCTGGGTTAATACCTGAATCGTGACGTCATCCGGGATGCGGTTCTCTTCAATCAGCTGGCGAACAAAGTTGAAATCCGTCTGCGAGGCGGACGGGAAGGCGACCTCAATCTCTTTGAATCCGCAGCCCAGCAGCAGATCCCAGAACTGCAGCTTGCGGGCGCTGTCCATCGGCTCGGCAAGGGCCTGGTTGCCGTCGCGCAGGTCGGTTGAGAGCCAGCGCGGCGCGCAGGTAATGCGTTGCTCCGGCCAGCGGCGGTCGGGCAGGGAAAGGGTCGGATAGGGTTGGTACTTGTCGGCGGGTGTGTTCAGCATAATGCGCTCCTGTTGTCTTTTCACTATCGTGAATTGATTTCAGGAGCGCTGCTTTATCGGAACTGACAATCGCTGTCGCGTTCAGGACAGGGTGCGGTTTTTTGCCGGATGGCGGCTACGCCTTATCCGGCCTACGTTCGTAGGCCCGGTAAGCGAAGCGCCACCGGGCAACTGTCAAAGGACTAGTGCGCGCCACCGCCGCCGCTACCGGCGCCAAACGGTGGTTTAGCAAACCACACCAGCCCCAGCAGGACGATAAAGATCCCCGCCGATATCCAGAAAATCTCGTTGGCCGAGATAATCAGCCCCTGGTTGGTGATCTGCTGGGCAATCCACCCTGACGCCTGCTGCTCCGTCATGCCCATTCCCTGAAGCTGGTTGTACATCTCCCGGGAGTTAGGGTTGAACGGGTTCACCGCTTCGGTCAGCTGGGCATGGTGCATCGATTCACGGTTCGTCCACAGGGTGGTGGTGATCGACGTACCAATCGAGCCCGCCAGCGTTCGCGTAAAGTTCGACAGGCTCGATGCGGCCGCCATGCGCTCAGGCGGTAAACCGGAAAGCGTGATGGTGGTCAATGGCATAAAGAAGCACGCCACGGCAAAGCCCTGAATAAACTGCGGCCACGCGGACGCGCCAAAGTCCATTCCCGGTTCGAACGTATACGCGCGCCAGTAGAAGCACACGGCGTACATGATAAAGCTGAACGTCACCAGCCGGCGCATGTCGAGCTTGTGGGCGAAGCGGCCAATAATCGGCGACAGCAGAACCGGAATCAATCCAACCGGCGCCGAGGCTAAACCTGCCCAGGTTGCGGTGTAGCCGTATACCTCCTGCAACAGCTGCGGCAGCAGTACAATCGCGCCGAAGTAGAGCATGTAGGCGAGGCTGATACACAGACAGCCTATGGTGAAGTTTCGCGACTTAAACAGCGACAGGTCGACTATCGGGTTATCGTCCGTCAGCTCCCAGACAATCAGGAAGCTCAGCGACACCACCGCGACAATCGTCAGGATGATGATCTCCCTGGAGTTGAACCAGTCCAGCTCTTTGCCCTGGTCGAGCATGACCTGCAGGCTACCGATGCCGACAACCAGCAGTGCCAGACCAATGGCATCGATACGCCGCTGTTCCGTCCGGGTTTCTCTGCCGCGCAGCGACTGGAGCGTCAGCATTACCACGAGGGCGCCAATCGGTACGTTGATGAAGAAGATCCAGCCCCAGTGATAGTTGTCGCTGATATAGCCGCCTAAGATAGGCCCGCAAATCGGCGCGACAATTACGGTCATTGACCACAGCGCCAGCGCAATCGAGCGTTTGGCGGGCGGGTAGTTGTTCAGCAGTAAGCTCTGCGACAGCGGGATCAGCGGCCCGGCGACAATCCCCTGAATGACGCGGAAGAAAATCAGCATCGTCAGGCTGCTGGACATGCCGCACGCCCAGGAGGCAAGAACGAACAATACCGTCGACCAGAGGAACAGCTTCACCTCACCGACGCGCTTTGCCAGCCAGCCGGTAATCGGAATGGAGATGGCGTTTGCCACCCCAAACGAGGTAATGACCCAGGTCCCCTGGCTCAGCGACGAGCCAAGGTTACCGGCGATAGTCGGGATCGCCACGTTTGCGATGGTGGAGTCCAGCACCTGCATGAATGTCGCCAGCGACAGCGCGATGGTCATAATGACCAGCTGCGCGCCTTCCAGCGGTTTTTGCGGCTTTTGCTGTTGCATAACGCTCACCTTCGGATTAACCGGCGTTTGCCTTCACGATGTCATCGATCAGCTTGTTGACCGGATCGAGGCTAATTTCACGGGCGTTACTTTCATAAGCCGGACTGCTGCGCACCTGGCTTGCCAGGATCTGACCGTCGCGGTTGGCGGTGTCGACCGTCACCAGCGTAGAGAGGCCGATACGCAGCGGGTGATCCGCCAGCTGTTTGGCATCCAGCTCAATACGCACGGGCAGACGCTGAACCACTTTGATCCAGTTACCGGTGGCGTTTTGCGCAGGCAGCAGGGAGAAAGCGCTGCCGGTCCCCATGTCCAGACCAACCACTTTACCGGTGTACTTCACGTCATCGCCGTAGATGTCGCTGACAACCGTCGCGCTCTGGCCGATACGCATATGGGCAAGCTGCGTCTCTTTAAAGTTGGCGTCTACCCACAGATTGTCTGCCGGCACGACCGCCATCAGCGGCGTGGTTGGGCTAATCTGCGCCCCTGGCTGGACGGAACGACGGGAGACATAGCCGGTCATCGGGCTGACGATTTTGGTACGCTGCAGGGCAAGCCACGCGTTGCGCACTTCGGTCGCCGCCTGCTGTACGGCAGGCTGGTTTTCAAGGCTGGTGCCCAGCACCATCGCCTGGTTGGCGTTGTACTGTTGAATGGCTACATCCAGCTGTGCCTGAGCGCTGGCAACGGCGTCGCGGGCATGCTGCAGCTCTTCACGGCCAATCAGGTTGGCGGTGCCGAGCGGAACGCGGCGGTTCAGGTCGCTCTGCGCCTGCGCCAGCGCCGTTTTCTGCACGTCGATGTTGGCCTGCAGCTGTTTGCTGTTGATCATCAGCTGACGGGTCTGACGGACGCTGGAGGCCAGCGCGGTCTGTGCTTTTTCAAACGCCTGCTGGGCGTCGGTTGGATCGAGGGTCACCAACACATCGCCTTTTTGCACAAAGTCGGTATTGTCAGCCCAGACTTTCGTCACGCTGCCCGACACCTGCGCCATAATTTGTACCTGGTTCCCTGCCACGTACGCGTCGTCAGTCTCTTCAGCATGACGCAGTACTAAAAACCAATAGATCCCATATGCCACGGCAATAATGATAAAGAGCAAGGTCAACAGAAGAAGGGCGCTCTTACGTTTGCCTTTCTTGTTGGCCGGTTGCTGCGGGGTAGTGCTCTCCGCATTTGCGCTCATTGTTGTTCTCCACGATCTTCTTATTTTCACATCGGCTGAGCCGACCTGTTGTCAGAAAGGCCAGCACTGTGACGTGCTGGCCTGTCGGTTTTCTTATGAATCTGGAATGGTGAGCGTGTCGTCGCGTTAGCGCAGCGCCTCAAGAACGGCGCCGTCTTCATCCATCTGGTCCAGACGGGTGAGCAGCTTGCGAGTGATGTGCTCAAGCTGGTCGCGCTCGGCGGTGCTGAGGGCAGACCAGAGTTTGTGCAGGCAATTGTGCTGAGGTGGCAGCACCTCGCGCAGGAACTGGTGACCTTTATCGGTCAGTTGCAGATGCAGGCAGCGGCGATCGTTGTCGCTTTCACGGCGCTCAATCCAGCCGCGCTTTTCGAGTTCATCGGCAATACGGGTCGCATTGGTACGGGAGGAGCCCAGCGCGCAGCTCAGTTCGGAAGGCTGAATGCTGTGATTTTCCTGAGACTCCAGCGTAATCAACGCCATAAACAACGTCTCGTTAATCCCTTGAGCTTTCAGCATTTTATTACGGTTTTCCAGTAGCTTACCTTGCATGTGCATGCACAGGCGAGTCAGCAGGATTTCCTGATACGGGAAGTCCTCATGGCGACTGGCGCGGAATTTAAGCATTTGTTCAATGGGCGTAAACGAACTATCCATTTGGGCATAACCTCATTAATTACAGCCGATATAGTAACGATAGTGACAAATAATGTAAATGAATTATTTGTGCGGTTATATCCGCCAAACTTATGTCACCATCAGAAAGCGCCGGGTAAGTCCGTGACCCGGTGAGCACAGAAAGCGTTGGGTGTGAACCCGCTGAAGAGAGGATGTGAGGACGGGGGTCTGAACTATTCATGCCGATTGTAAATATGTCACCCACATTAAAATTTCTGGGATAAATGATTACGTTTACATTAACAGAGTGAAGGGTCTCTTAACACCCTAAGAGGCCAACTCAATGTAAATGTTAGTTAATTGCATCCTGACGGTGATAACCGCGCCACCATACTACCAGGTTGAGGGTAGCGACGATGGCCCCGATCGCGCATACCCCCGACCAGCCCGCATGCTGCCACGCCGACGCTGAAATAAGCGAACCCGCCGCGCCGCCGATGAAGTAGCTGGTCATGTATCCGGCCGTCAGACGGTTACGCGCCTCTGGCTTCACGCGATAGATGACGGTCTGATTGGTGATGTGAACGCCCTGAACGGTGAGATCGAGCACCAGGATACCGACAATCAGCGCCAGCACCGAGATGTGTCCGTACCAGATCGCCGCCCAGGAGAGCAGAAGTAAAACCAGCCCTGCGGAGGTGGTCAGGTGGGATTTGCCCTTATCGGCCAGCCCGCCAGCGGGACGCGCGCCCAGTGCGCCTGCGGCACCGGCCAGGCCGAACAGGCCAATCACCCCTTCGGAATAGTTGAACGGCGGCGCGGCCAGCAGAAACGCCATCGACGTCCAGAGAATGCTGAAGTTAGCGAAGGTGAAACAGCCCAGCAGGGCGCGGGTGCGCAGAAGCTTGTCCTGCGTAAACAGGCTGAAAACGGAGGCCAGCAGCTGAGGATAGTTCAGGTGGTTTTCCTGCTTCACTTTTGGCAGCCCGCGCCACAGCGCCAGCGCCATGATGACCATCAGCACGCTCGCCACCCAGTATACGGTGCGCCAGCCGCCAAGGCTTGCCAGCAGCCCTGCAACGGTACGCGCCAGCAAAATCCCCAGCAGCAGGCCGCTCATGATGGTGCCCACCACCTTGCCGCGTTTTTCCGGGGAGGCGAGGGTCGCGGCGAGCGGGACCAGGATTTGCGCCACCACGGAGAACAGCCCCGTAAGCGCGGTTCCGACGATCATCATCGTCAGCGACTGGCTGCTGGCGGTGATCAGCATCCCACCGGCGGCCAGCAGGGTCATGGAGACGATCAGCATTCGGCGTTCAAACATATCGCCGAGCGGCACCAGGAACAGCAGCCCGGCGGCATAGCCTAGCTGTGCTGCGGTAACGATAAAGCCTGCGGAGCTGGCAGAGAGATTGAACGCGCGGGCGATGGTGTCGAGAAGAGGCTGCGCGTAATAGTTGCTGGCGACCGCCAGACCCGTTGCCACGGACATTAAAAGGATGAGTGCGGGGCTAAGCCCTTGAGCTGTTTTTGTCATTAGTTTCAGGAATCGTTAGTTGAGTGATTATTTTTCCGGAAACCATAATAGCTAATGATTGTGAATAGTGGGGGATTGTTGGGTGATGTATTGTGCGGTTTAGGTGAATGGTGCGGTCTGGTGCCCTCACCCTAACCCTCTCCCACAGGGAGAGGGAACGCTAACAGAGAGCCGGGGTGAGGGAAAATGTTTTACTTCTGCGCTTCAAGCGCCTCTTTCACCCAGCCGTCAAACTGCTGCTGGTGGGCCTTGATCCAGCCGTCGACGTGGCCTTTCACATCCGCTTCAGACGATTTGCCCGCATGCATCATCGCGTTCTGGGCATTGATGTCCGCCAGCGGCAGCTTCATTACCGAGAACAGCTTCGCCGCCGCCGGGTTTTTCTCCGCCCAGGCTTTGTTGGCCACGATATGCATGGTGTTCACCGGGAAGCCGTAGTTCATGCCGTTCGGCAGTTTGGTGTCGATATCCTTCTGCTCGCCCGGAAGGGAGGAGAACGGCACCTGCAGCCACACCACGTCTTTGCCCGGCTTCAGCACGTCGCTCACCCAGTACGGCGTCCAGGTGTAGTAGATCACCGGTTTACCCTCTTTGAAGCGGGCAATGGTGTCGGCCATCATCGCTGAATAGTTGCCGTGGCTCACGTCGACCGTTTTCGCCAGATCGAAAGCTTTGTTCTGGTGGTTAATCACCGCTTCACAGCCCCAGCCCGGCGAGCAGCCCATCATGTCGGCCTTGCCGTCGCCGTTGGTGTCGAACAGTTTGGCGATCTTCGGATCTTTCAGCTGTTCAATGTTGGTGATGTGGTACTGGTCGGCAGTTTTCTTGTCGATCAGATACCCCTGCGCCGCGCCCGTCACGAAGGTGCCTTCGCGGTAGAACTTCTTGTCGCCACCGGCGGCGGCATACATGTCGTCGTGCAGCGGCTGCCAGTTCACCGCGGTAAAGGTGGCGTCACCAGAGGCAATCGACGTGTAGCCTACGTTGTAGTCCACTTCGCTCGGCGTGTTAACCGTGTAGCCCAGCTTCTCCAGCGCGCGGCTGACGATCAGAGTCTGGAAGCTCTCTTCCGAAATGGTGCTCTGCACCGGCTGCACGGTAATGCCTTTACCCGGCAGGTCAGCCGCAAACGCGCTGGTGGAGACAAGGGTGGCAAACGCTGTGGCAAAAAGTACGTTATGTCGCATCGTTGTTCCTTATTTTGATTTCGAGAAAGGGCGGGTGAGTAACCCGACAGGGCCGGTGGTATACCAGCGACGGTTGCCGCGACTGCGTGAATCACGACCGACTGCCTGGGTCAGGCGGTCAAGGATAATGGCGAGGATCACAATGCCGACGCCGCCGACGGTGGCCAGCCCCATATCGAGACGGCCAATGCCGCGCAGCACCATCTGGCCCAGACCGCCAACAGCGATCATCGAGGCGATCACCACCATCGACAGGGCCAGCATCAGCGTCTGGTTAACGCCCGCCATGATGGTTGGCATCGCCAGCGGGAGCTGAACCTTAAACAGCATCTGGCGCGGGCTGGCGCCGAACGAGCGTGACGCTTCGATCAGGTCCGCAGGCACCTGGTTAATCCCCAGAATGGTCAGACGAATAATCGGCGGCAGGGCGAAGATAATGGTCACCACCACGCCCGGCACGTTGCCGATACCAAACAGCATTACGATAGGCACCAGATAGACGAACGCCGGGGTGGTCTGCATCGCATCCAGCAGCGGACGAATAATCTTCGCTGCCCGCGGGCTGCGCGCCAGCCAGATCCCCATCGGCAGGCCGATGACAATGCAAAAGAGCAGGGCGGTCAGCACCAGCGCCAGGGTGATCATCGCCTGCGACCACGCGCCAATTGCGCCAATGGCAATCAGCGAGATCAGCGTGGCGATCCCCATCCCCGCGCTACCGAACTGCCAGGCAATCAGGGAGAACAGGATAATCGCCACCGGCGCCGGCATGCCCAGCATCAGCTGCTGGAAGCCGTTCAGGATGTAATCCACCGGGACGCGGATCCCCTGGAAGACCGGACGGAAGTGCGTGACCACCCAGTCGATCCCCTCTGTGACCCAGCTGTCCAGCGGGATCAGCGTTTTATGGAACGGATCCATGATGTTGAAATGTTCTGGCGCAGGCGCGGGTGCGCTGTTCAGCCAGTCTGCCGCGCCGCCGCCATCGGCAGGAGCGGGCGTGGAACCCCACGCGTCGGTGGATTGCGCAGCGCTGTCCGCTGCCTCAGTGGTGCCCCACGGGTTAGATTGATCGGTCATTGTTTGCCCCCTCGCGATCTAAAGCCTGCAGCAGCATCCGTTTTGAGATGATGCCGACGTACTGTTGTTCCTCACCGACGACCGGCACGGCGCACGGCGCCTGGCCTACGTGAGAGAGCAACTCGCTGAGCGGCGTTTCGGCGTCCACGGCAAGCGGAGCGTCAATTAACGCCGCATCGATTCCCTGGTTCTCAGTGAGAGCCGTTTTCAGGGAGTCGATGGAGACAATGCCAACAAATTTATTGCCGCGTTCAACCAGATATCCGTATTCACGGTCTTCGTCCTGCAGCAGCTTAAGCGCCGAGCGCGGGCCGAAGCCTGGCGTTTTACGGATAATGCCGTTTGGCGTTCGACGGGCAATATCTTTGGCGCTAAAGACCTGGCTAATATCCACGCCGCGGAAGAAGGTGCGGACATAATCGTTCGCCGGATTATTGAGAATTTCATCCGGCGTGCCGACCTGCACCACTTCACCGTTTTGCATAATGGCAATGCGGTCGCCAATACGCATGGCTTCATCCAGATCGTGGGAAATAAAGACAATAGTTCGCTGATGTTTAGCCTGTAATTTTACCAGCTCGTCCTGCATCTCGGTACGAATTAACGGATCGAGGGCGGAGAAGGCTTCATCCATTAATAATATGTCTGGATTAATGGCTAATGCACGGGCTAATCCCACGCGCTGACGCATACCGCCGGAAAGTTCATCCGGATACGCATGCGCATAATTTTCCAGCCCGACCTGACGCAGCGCATCAAGGGCTTTTTCCTGACGTTCCTGAGCCGGCGTGCCGGCTAATTCCATGCCGAAAGCGGTATTATCCAGCACCGTCATGTGCGGCATCAGCGCGAATGACTGGAACACCATTGCAATCTTCTTTCTGCGCACCTCGCGAAGCTCTGCGTCTGATATTCTGGCGATATCCACGCCGTCAATCAGCACCTGTCCGCGGGTGGGTTCAATCAGGCGATTGAGAAGGCGAACCATAGTGGATTTACCCGAACCGGATAATCCCATGATGACAAAAATCTCGCCTTCTTCAATGGCCAGACTGGCGTCTTTAACGCCAAGCGATAGCCCGGTTTTTTCCAGAATTTGCTCTTTCGTAAGGCCTTTCTCAATATATTTGAATGCGCGCTGCGGATGCTCGCCAAATACTTTATAAAGATTTTTCACTTCTAATTTAATTGCCATGCAATAGAGAGTGTCCTGTTATTTGTTTATGCCGATATGATTACCATGGTAAATTGTTAACGGGCATAACCCTAACATACTGAGAATCTGAGACAACCCTGAGTCGGGATGAAGGCAAAATTTTGACGCAAGCGAAACGGCTGAATTTCCCATGAATAAAGGGCTGAGGGCGATTTGAATTTTTCTCAATTTTTTGCTGCTGCATCGTGAAATTTCGCCTGAACCGGAATGATTCAGGCGAATATGACGTGGAAATTACAGTGTAGTTGTTTTGTAAATATTAGAGTGGGAATTGTTGGGTTTATATTAAATTAACGAACGTTAGCGTTCATCAAAAATCCCAGTCTTCATCCTCGGTTTCCACCGCTTTGCCCATCACGTACGATGAGCCCGATCCCGAGAAGAAATCGTGGTTTTCGTCGGCATTGGGCGACAGCGCGGCCAGAATCGCCGGGTTCACCTCCGCCATCTCCGGCGGGAACAGCGCGTCGTAGCCCAGGTTCATCAGCGCCTTGTTGGCGTTGTAGCAGAGGAAGGCCTTCACGTCGTCCTCCCAGCCGGTGCCGGCGTAGAGTTCCTCCGTATAGCTCAGCTCGTTGTCGTACAGATCCATCAGCAAATCGAGCGCAAAGCCTTTAAGCTCCTCGCGCTTCGCCTCGCTGACTTTCTCCAGTCCTTTCTGATACTTATAGCCAATGTAATACCCGTGCACCGCTTCATCACGAATGATGAGCCGAATCAAATCGGCGGTGTTGGTGAGCTTGCCCCGGCTCGACCAGTACATGGGCAGCCAGAAGCCGGAATAGAAGAGGAAAGATTCCAGGAACACGCTGGCGATCTTCTTCTTCAGCGGCTCGTCGGCGCGGTAATATTCCAGAACCAGCTCCGCCTTTCTCTGTAATGACTCGCTCTCTTCACTCCAGGCGTAGGCTGCGTCCACGTCTTTGGTCTGGCACAGGGTCGAGAAAATCGAGCTGTAGGAGCGGGCATGCACCGCCTCCATAAAGCTTATGTTCGACATCACCGCCTCTTCGTGCGGCGTCAGCGCGTCGCTCATCAGAGCCGGTGCACCGACGGTATTCTGAATGGTGTCCAGCAGCGTCAGGCCGGTAAAGACGCGGATCGTCAGCTGCTGTTCGGCGTGGCCGAGCGTTTGCCAGGCCGGAATATCGTTGGAGAGCGGGACCTTTTCCGGCAGCCAGAAGTTGCTGGTGAGGCGGTTCCACACCTCCAGATCTTTATCGTCCTGAATCTTGTTCCAGTTAACGGCACTCACGCGTGACAGTTTCATCCTTTCTCCTTACAGCGCGCAGGACACGCAGCCTTCGATTTCGGTTCCTTCCAGCGCAAGCTGGCGCAGGCGAATGTAGTAGAGCGTTTTGATGCCTTTCTTCCAGGCGTAGATCTGCGCTCTGTTGATATCCCGCGTGGTGGCGGTGTCCGGGAAGAACAGCGTAAGCGACAGTCCCTGATCCACGTGTTTCGTCGCCTCGGCGTAGGTATCGATGATTTTTTCCGGGCCGATCTCATACGCGTCCTGATACAGCGCCAGGTTCTCATTGGTCATAAACGGGGCAGGGTAGTAAACGCGCCCGGTTTTGCCTTCCTTACGAATTTCAATTTTCGACACGATCGGGTGAATGCTCGACGTGGCGTGGTTGATGTAGGAGATCGATCCGGTCGGCGGCACCGCCTGCAGGTTCTGGTTATAAATGCCGTAGCGCATCACGTCGTCACGCAGCTGCTGCCACATCTCGCGCGTCGGCAGGGTAATCCCCGCGCGGGCAAACAGTTCGCGCACTTTTTCGGTTTTCGGCTGCCAGTCGCCTTCAAGATACTGGCTGAAATAGGCTCCGCTGGCGTAACGGGAGTGCTCAAAGCCCGCGAACCGCTGGCTGCGCTCGCGCGCCAGCATCATCGAGGTGTGCAGCGCGTGCCAGGTAATGGTGTAGAAATAGAGGTTGGTGAAATCCAGCCCTTCCGGACTGCCGTAGGCGATACCTTCGCGCGCCAGATAGCCGTGCAGGTTCATCTGCCCCAGACCGATGGCGTGCGAAGCGGCGTTGCCCGCTTCAATAGACGGTACGCTGCGGATGTGGCTCATGTCCGACACCGCCGTCAGCCCGCGAACGGCGGTTTCTATCGTGCGGCCAAAGTCGGGGGAATCCATGGTGTGGGCAATATTCAGCGACCCGAGGTTGCAGGAGATATCCTTGCCGATGTCCGCGTAGTCCAGGTTTTCGTCGTAGGTAGACGCGCTGTTGACCTGCAAAATCTCCGAGCACAGGTTGCTCATGTTGATGCGCCCGGCAATCGGGTTCGCGCGGTTCACCGTATCCTCAAACATGATATACGGATAGCCGGACTCAAACTGGATCTCCGCAAGCGTCTGGAAGAAATCGCGGGCATTGATGGTTTTTTTGCGGATGCGATCGTCGGCCAGCAGCTCGTCGTACAGCTCGCTGATGGCCACGTCGCCAAAGGCTTTGCCGTAGATTCGCTCAACGTCATACGGCGAGAAAAGCGCCATCTCGGCATTCTCTTTGGCGAGCTTAAAAGTGATATCCGGGATCACCACGCCAAGCGACAGCGTTTTGATGCGAATTTTTTCGTCGGCGTTTTCACGTTTGGTATCAAGAAAACGCAGAATGTCCGGGTGGTGCGCGTGCAGGTAAACCGCGCCCGCACCCTGACGCGCGCCAAGCTGGTTGGCATAGGAGAAGGCATCTTCCAGCATCTTCATCACCGGGATCACGCCGGAGGACTGGTTTTCGATGCGCTTGATCGGCGCGCCCGCTTCACGCAGGTTCGAGAGCAGAAACGCCACGCCGCCGCCGCGTTTGGAAAGCTGCAGCGCCGAGTTCACCGCGCGGCCAATCGACTCCATATTGTCTTCGATACGCAGCAGAAAACAGGAAACCAGCTCGCCGCGCTGGGCTTTGCCGCAGTTGAGAAAGGTCGGCGTGGCGGGCTGGAAGCGGCCGGAGAGGATCTCGTCGGCGAGCTGCTCCGCCAGCGCTTCATCGCCCTGCGCCAGCGTCAGCGCCACCATCGCCACGCGATCTTCAAAGCTCTCTAAGTAGCGCTTGCCGTCAAAGGTCTTCAGCGTGTAGCTGGTGTAGTACTTCCACGCGCCGAGGAAGGTCTGGAAACGAAAGCCGCTGGCGTGGGCGCGTTCAAACAGCTTCACCACAAAGGCGCGGTCGTAGCGGGTGAGCGTGCGCGCGTCGTAGTAGCCCTCGTTCACCAGATAGTCGAGACGTTCATTCTGGCTCGCAAACGTCACGCTGTTGGGCCGCACGTGGGCGGCAAAAAAGGCGTCCACCGCCTCACGATCTTTCTCGAACTGAATGCGTCCCTCCCGATCGTAGAGGTTAAGCATGGCGTTTAATGCATGGTAATCCGGTGTCGCCTGAATCACCCGTTCTGCGGTTGTCGTTGCCAAAATTCGTTCACTCCTTTACGCACGTTTTCGACGTCCTGCTGTGTCCCCATCAGCTCAAAACGATAGAGATACGGCACGCCGCATTTTTGAGAAATGACATCCCCGGCGCGGCCGAAGGCATCGCCGAAATTGCGATTCCCCGCCGCGATCACTCCGCGAATCAGCCCGCGGTTGTGAGGATCGTTCAGAAAGCGGATCACCTGGCGAGGCACGGCTCCTGCCGTGCCGCCTCCGCCATAGCTGGGCACCACCAGAATGTACGGTTCATCTACCCGGATCCGCTCCCGCTCGTTCAGCGGAATGCGCACCGCAGGCAGCCCGACGCGCTCAATAAAGCGGAGCGTGTTTTCCGAGCTGCTGGAGAAGTAGACCAGCCCGCTCATGCACGCGTGGCCTGAGCGCTCAGGCGGTTAATCATGTCCGGGCGGAAGCCAGACCAGCTTGTCTCCCCGGCGACCACCACCGGAAGCTGACGAAAACCCTGCTTGCGCAGGGTGTCTGCGGCCTCGGGGACCTGGTCAACATTCACCATTTCAAACGCCACGCCGCGGCTTTCCATTGCCCGTTTGGTCGCGTGGCACTGAACACAATCGTTACGAGTGTAAATAATAATGCTCATGATTCGTATTTCCATTTAAAATGAGGGTGCGGCGCGAATCATCGCGTCAGGTTGTGTGTATCTTGCTAAAAGGAATACTAGATGTAGTTGTCTTAAGTTTCAACCATACAAGATATGGGAAATTTAGATTAATATCGCCCCTGTGATGAGCACAGCGGGGCAGGGCAGGCTGTACGGGTTTTTCAGGCTTACGGGCATAAAAAAGCCCCGGCGCCTGAGGCTACCGGGGCAGAATACGCGGGATTATTTACGCAGGCTGAGCAGGGCACCGACGAAGATGCCGACCGCCGCGACGGTTCCCAGAGTACATAGCGGTTTTTCACGCACGAAGGTCGTAGCACAGCTTGCCATATCGCAGGCAGCCTGCGTGGCGCGTGAACGTCCGTTCATACGGGCGCGGGTTTCACGGAGCAGAGACTGAGCCTTACGCTTTGCGGCTTCCGCTTCGTCCTTCGCGTCACTTCCCCAGGACTTCAGCACCTCTTCCAGCGTGTCCGCTAATTGGCTGACATCATTACGAATATCCTGAGCGTCGTCGTTAATATCGTTTCGGTTCGGTCTGTTAAACATACGATCCTCCGTAATTTTGTGTTCCCGTTCAGTTTAGTTCAGAAATTTAATATCTGAAGCGCATCACGCGTTATCCGGCAGTTTATGGACTATTCTGAAAGCCCTGCTATTGCTGAATACTGTAAGGTTGCCGGGCAGGAAAAGATAACGAGGAAAAGATATGTATTTACGACCTGACGAGGTGGCACGCGTTCTTGAAAAAGAGGGATTCACCATGGATGAGGTGACGCCAAAAGCGTATGGATATCGCCGCGGCGAGAATTATGTTTATGTTAATCGCGAAGCAAGAATGGGACGTACCGCTCTCATTATTCACCCGACGCTGAAAGACAGAAGTTTGTCATTTGCTGAGCCTGCCTCGGATATTAAAACCTGCGATCATTATCAGCAATTTCCGCTCTATTTAGGCGGTGAACGGCATGAGCATTACGGTATTCCGCACGGTTTCAGTTCGCGTATGGCGCTGGAGCGATTTTTGAAGGGACTGTTTGGCGACGTACAGTAAATCCGCGACTGGCGTGCGCCAGTCGCTTCACATCACGCTTTTGCCTGGCTGTACTGGCTGACTTTAAACAGGCGGCGGCAGTAGTCGAGGAAATAGCCGTAAACGGCTCCCATCAACATCGAAATAACAATATTCGAACTGACCGCCGCAGCGATCTGGTGCCAGTCTGCACCGACTGTCAGGAGAATGGCCACGTAAACCGGCGACTGGAACGTCACATACGCCAGAACGTCCGCCAGGTTTTTCACCCAGCCTGCTGGGCTGATACGACGCGCGAAACGCATTACCGCATCGCGGTATAAACCGTAAGGCCATGCAATAATAATATTGACCGGGATCGCCACCAGACGAGAAGAAAACGACTGCTCGAAGGACATTCCGGAGAGGAATATTTCGATCAGCATGTTCACGACGGAACAGTAAACAACCATCGCGAAAGTATCCGCCACCGCGTGGCGCAGGCGAGATTGCGGCGAGAACATGTCTGAACTCCTTGAGAAGAACACAAAAGAAACGATTTTCCTTCAGCGGTTAGTGCTTTAGGTTGGTTTGTTTGACGTGTATAGCGTATATCTCTGCGTTTGAACTAACAACTAGTGATAAATTTTTATTTAATCGCCTTTTGTCCACAAAATTCTCTAAAGTTGTTCGTTTTTTGTTCCGATCGTTATAATCTGTCTTGTTTGATGGTTATTGCATTAAAATCAATGAGTTGGTTTTGTTAGTGGCTAAAGTCAGGAATCCTCCACCTGACGCGGCGCAGTATGCTGTAATTTGGATTAAAGTTGGCCATTTATATTAATGGAGTGATTGGATTCATCGATGTCCTGTCAGCACCTTGCGCTATTATTAACAGTGAGTTCTAAATATATTTACACTGATGCCCGTACGGACCCTTGGGTAGATATTTCAACTCAAATGAATTATTCTGTCGGCGATTTATCTATTTACCCCCCAAAGAAAAGGTTTTCAAATAATATGTCTTTGACGTTACAGAATCTTAATAATATCCGAACCCTGCGCGCCATGGCGCGTGAATTATCCCTGGACGTTCTTGAGGAAATGCTGGAAAAGGTCAGGGTCGTTACTGAAGAGAAACGCAGCGAGCTGACGGAATTAGAGCAGCAGCGTGCTGAGCAGCAGGAAAAAATTAATGCCCTGCTGGAGCTGATGAAAGCTGATGGTATTTCACCGACTGACCTGCTTGGTTCTGAACTAGCGCAGACGGGTAAGCCAGCGAAAAAGCGTAAGCCGCGTGAAGCAAAATATCGCTTTATTGACCAGAACGGCGAAGAGAAAACGTGGACCGGCCAGGGCCGCACGCCGAAGCCTATCGCCAGCGCGCTGGCAGACGGTAAATCACTGGATGATTTTCTGATCTAACGAATGAGCCGGGCGGAACACGCCGCCCGGCTGACTGTTCAGCAGACGCCGAAATCGCCTTCTTCGGTATAAGGCGCCACATCGGCGGCTTTCAGCGTATATTTCTCGCCTTGCTCATTGCTGGCCTGGACCGCCACAATGCTGTCACCGTTTACTTCGAGCACTTTCAGTTTCGGGCCGCCTTTACGCGGTTGCACATAATCACCGACAGAAAACATATTACCTCCTCATCGTTTTAGCGATCTTCACCTTAGCCCACGCATGACGCCGGGTACAGCGTATTTCACCGATTACTGCTTATGAGGTACGCCGGTTCCAGGGCATCACCTTGAGCAGTCGCGCCATGCCGCAAAAGCCCGTCACACCGGCGAACAGCAGACCGGCTCCGACAAAGCCGCTGAGCAGGAAAAAGCCGCTGGAGACGCTATAGCCCAGCACCACGCCACAGAGTATTAACAGCCCGGCGGCAATTTGCACCTGACGCATCAGCGGCAGCGGCTGGGACTTGTCTTCGACGGTCGGCAGTCCGGCCTGCTTCCAGCCCTGAATGCCCCCCTCGACCACAAATGCCTCTGCGGGCGCGGCGGCCTGAGCAAGGCGGTCGGCATTCCCCGACGTCCGGGCGCCGGACTGGCAGTGAAAAATCACCGTATCGCCCGCCTGCGCGTTAAGCGCGCCGGGTAAGGTATCCAGCGGCACGGACCGCGCGGCGGGAATATGCTCGCGGGCGTACTCATCGGCATCACGAATATCAATCAGTTTTGCGCCTTCAGCGACGCGGGCATTGGCCTGGCGCGGTGAAAGAAGAGGAAGTGACATGGCGACTCCTTACGGGCAATAAAGGGTTTTCAGGGTGCTGATAAGCTGATGTACCGCATTGTTTTTAATGGAATAGAGAATGCGCTGCGCGTCGCGAGTGCTGTCGATAAGCCCTTCCTCACGCATGCGCGCCAGATGCTGCGACGTGGCGGAAGGACTTAGCCCCGTGGCTCGCGCAAGCTCCCCCGCGCTGGTGCCGGGCGCTCCGCATAGGGTGCAGAGGATCAGCAGGCGACGGGGGTTGCTCATCGCTTTTAAGAGTGTGGCGGCCTGCCCGGCGCTGGCCTGAAGCTGTTCGAGTTCTGTCATAATAGTTTAGCATTTACTTAATTAAGTAAATGCTAAACTAATTCGATGCATTAAACCAGCGTCAAAAGCGTAAAAGAGGGTAAACGCGAGGCCCGGAACTGGTATAGACGAATAAACTGGCTATGCTTACAGCATTCTCTTTATTATTTTCAATGGATTAGATTGAACGGAGTGTTTATATGGGATTTTGGCGTATTGTTTTTACGATCCTTATACCGCCGCTGGGCGTGCTGTTGGGCAAAGGGTTTGGCTGGGCGTTTATTATCAACATTCTTCTGACGCTGCTGGGCTACTTCCCCGGCCTCATTCACGCGTTTTGGGTACAAAGCAAAAGCTAGGCGCGCCACAGTAAATCGCTATAGATATCGGTCAGTACCCCCGCTGGACCAAACTGCTGCTTGATCCACCGCGTGACCTGGCCGGTTGCGGCATGCTGCGTGGCGAGCAGCATGCGCGAATCCTGACGCGGGTTGTTAATCCGTCGGGTGACCAGCAGCCCCGCGTCTACCGCCTCGCGGACCATGTATTCCGGCAAAAAGCCAATCCCTTCGCCCAGGATCTGACACTGACATTTGGTGTTAAAGTCCGGGACCAGAATCGCCTCCTGCCCGTGCAGCAGCCAGCCGACCTTTTTGTTAATGGTGTGCGCGGTATCTTCCACCATGATGTTGGGATACAGGCGCAGCTGGCTTTCCGCTATTGGCTCCGGGGTGAATGCCAGCGGATGTTCCGGCGCGATGGCAAACACCCAGCGAATGGCGCCGATCTCGGTGTAATCAATCCCGCCACCGTCCAGCAGCGTGTCCGGCGCGCCAATCGCGATGTTGGCCTGGTTATTGATGATGGAGTCCCAGACGCCGTTGTAGACCTCGGTGGTCACGGTGATCTGACAGGTGGGAAACTGCTTTTTTAGCACCTGCAGCAGCCGCGCCGTGTGGCGTGGGGTATACAAAAGCTGGTTGATACAGATGCGCACCCGCGCCTCAATGCCCTGAGAAATGGTGTCAATCCCGCGCTTGATGGCGTGAAAGTCGTTAAGCAGGTCGGTGGCCTTACGGTAAAAGTAAAACCCGGACTCGGTCAGCTCGATGCTGCGCGTGCTGCGGACAAACAGCACTACGTCCAGCCCGGTCTCCATGCGCTTAATGGTGTAACTGATAGCAGAGGTCGTCACGCCCAGTTCAGCGGCGGCTTTGCTGAAGCTGCCGAAGCGTGCGGCGGTAGTAAAGGCCAGCAGGTTTTCCTCGGTAAAGATGGAATTCATATCTCACTTCCTTCAGCCATCAGTTTTGAACATATTTTAACAGCGTCGTTACAACGCATTTGAAGCCGATCACAGTTCTGACTCTTTGTCGAAAGCCGCATGCGGTAAGGCTTCGTAAGACATAAGCATAATGCAGCCAGAAGCGCTAAAAAGCGGGGAAACATAAGAAAAAGGTTGCACAGACGCACGTTTTGACCGGTTTATTGAATTTACCTCAACAATGAATTGACTGTCGATGAATCATTTTTAAGCGGATTCTTTTATGACCAGGCTGTTGCTATTCTCAGGTCAACAGAAATAAAAACATCGGGAGTCTGAATATGTCTGCGAACGAACTCGTTACTGAATTTCTGCTGGCGGCAGAAGAGGGCAATAGCGATGCGCTAAAAGCCTGTCTGGAGAAAGGCGTGGATATTAACGCCACCAACCGTCAGAAAAGAACCGCCGTTATTATTGCCAGCCTGAAAAAGCATTATGACTGCGTGGCGTTATTAATTGCCGCCGGGGCGGATATTGATAAACAGGATCAGACCTGCTTTAACCCCTTCCTCATTAGCTGCCTGACCAACGATATCACCCTGCTGCGCCTTGTCCTTCCGGCAAATCCGGATCTCGACCGCCTGACGCGCTTTGGCGGCGTGGGCATTACGCCAGCCAGTGAAAAAGGGCACGTGGAGATCGTTCGCGAGCTGCTGGAGAAAACGGATATCAACGTCAACCACACCAACTTTGTCGGCTGGACGCCGCTGCTGGAAGCGATCGTGCTTAACGACGGCGGCGCTAAGCAGCAGGAGATCGTGAAGCTGCTGTTGGATCACGGCGCGAACCCGCACATGACCGATAAATACGGTAAAACCCCGCTCGAACTGGCGCGGGAAAAAGGCTTCGATGCAATAGCTGACCTGCTGCTGGCGGCGGGCGCATAACGCATTCGGCCAGCTTTTTCCGGCTGGCCGCTAATTAAAACGCATTTTTACCGACGTGCATTTTGCACGACGGCGGTCCCCTTTTATCCGCGTTCAGGAGAAAATAATGCCCACAAAAATCGTCATAAAAAAGAACACATATTTTGACTCCGTCTCATTAATGTCTGTTTCCACCAAAGCCAATAAATTACCGGGCGTCGAGCAGGCGTTTGTCGCGATGGCGACGGAAATGAACAAAGGCGTATTAAAAAACCTCGGGCTAATAACGCCGGAATTAGCGGAAGCCAAAAACGGCGACCTGATGATCGTAATTAAAGGCGACGCGGCGAATGATGAAACGCTGGCGGCCATCGAAGCGCTGTTCACGCGTAAAGAGAGCGGCGGCACCCATGAAGCGCGCTACGCCACGATTGCCAGCGCCAAAACTCATCGCCCGGAGAGCAACCTCGCGGTGATTTCCGTCAACGGCACCTTCGCTGCCCGCGAAGCGCGCCAGGCGCTGGAAAACGATCTCAACGTGATGCTGTTTTCCGATAACGTGTCGCTCGACGACGAGCTGGCGCTGAAGCAGCTGGCGCATAAGAAAGGTCTGCTGATGATGGGGCCGGACTGCGGCACCGCCATTATCAACGGCGCGGGACTGTGCTTTGCCAACGCGGTGCGCCGCGGACCGATTGGAATCGTCGGCGCATCCGGCACCGGCAGCCAGGAGCTGAGCGTGCGCATTCACGAATTCGGCGGCGGCGTGTCGCAGCTGATTGGCACCGGCGGACGCGATCTCAGCGAGAAAATCGGCGGCCTGATGATGCTCGACGCCATCGACATGCTGGAAGCGGACGACGCGACCCAGGTCATCGCGCTGATCTCCAAGCCGCCGGCCCCTGCCGTGGCGGAGAAGGTGCTGGCCCGCGCGCGCGCCTGCCGCAAGCCGGTGGTTGTCTGCTTCCTCGGCCGCAGCGAACCGCCCGCCGATGAAGACGGCCTGCAGTTTGCGCGCGGCACCAAAGAGGCGGCCCTGAAGGCGGTCCTGCTCACCGGCATCAAAAAAGAGTCCCTCGATCTGCATCCGCTCAACTGGCCGTTGATTGAAGAGGTGCGCACTCGCCTGACGCCGCAGCAGAAGTACATTCGCGGCCTGTTCTGCGGCGGAACCCTGTGCGACGAGGCGATGTTCGCGGCGCTTGCGAAATTCGACGACGTTTACAGTAACATCCAGCCCGATCCGTCTAAGCGCCTGGGCGACGTCAATGTCAGTAAAGCCCACACCTTCCTCGACTTTGGCGACGACGACTTCACCAACGGCAAGCCGCACCCCATGATCGACCCGACCAACCGCATCAGCCGCCTGCTGCAGGAGGCGCGCGATCCGGAGGTGGGCGTCATCGTGATGGACTTCGTGCTGGGCTTCGGCGCGCATGAGGATCCGGTCGGCGTGATGATCGACGCTATCAAAGAGGCGCAGGCGATCGCGAAGGCCGATAACCGTCCTCTGGAAATTCTCGGCTACGTGCTCGGCACCGACCAGGATCCGCAGTCGCTGGCGCAGCAGTGCCAGTTGCTGACCGACGCAGGCGTCATCTTGGCCAGCAGCAGTACCAACACCGGATTACTGGCACGCGAATTTGTCTGCAAAGGGGAGAAAGCATAATGACGACCTTATTCAACCAGCCGCTGAACGTGATTAACGTCGGCATTGCGATGTTCAGCGACGACCTCAAAAAACAGCACGTTCCCGTGACCCAGCTCGACTGGACGCCGCCGGGGCAGGGCAATATGCAGGTCGTTGAAGCGCTCGACCAGCTGGCGGAAAAACCGCTGGCGGAGAAAATTGCCGCCGCCAACCGCATCGCTCTTGAGCGCATTATTCAGTCCCATCCGGTGCTGGTGGGCTATGACCAGGCCATTAACGTGGTGCCGGGCATGACCCGCACCACCATTCTGCACGCCGGTCCGCCTGTCGCCTGGGAGAACATGTGCGGGGCGATGAAGGGTGCGGTCACCGGGGCGCTGGTGTTTGAAGGGCTGGCGAAAGATCTGGACGATGCGGCAAGGCTCGCTGCCTCCGGAGATATTACCTTCTCGCCGTGCCACGAGCACGACTGCGTGGGCTCGATGGCGGGCGTCACCTCCGCATCGATGTTTATGCACATCGTTGAAAACAAAACCTACGGCAACCGCGCGTTCACCAACCTCAGCGAGCAGATGGCGAAGATCCTGCGCATGGGCGCTAACGACCAGAGCGTGATCGACCGTCTGAACTGGATGCGCGACGTGCTCGGCCCGATGCTGCGCGACGCGATGAAGATCGTCGGCGAAATCGACCTGCGCCTGATGCTGGCTCAGGCGCTGCACATGGGCGACGAGTGCCACAACCGCAACAACGCGGGCACCACGCTTCTTATTCAGGCGCTGACGCCGGGGCTGATTCAGGCGGGTTATCCGGTGGCGCAGCAGCGCGAGGTGTTCGAGTTTGTCGCCAGCAGCGACTACTTCTCCGGCCCGACCTGGATGGCGATGTGTAAGGCCGCGCTGGACGCCGCGCACGGCATTGAGTACAGCACCGTCGTCACCACCATGGCGCGTAACGGATACGAGTTCGGCCTGCGCGTTTCCGGCCTGCCGGGGCAGTGGTTCACCGGCCCGGCGCAGCAGGTGATCGGCCCGATGTTCGCGGGCTATAAGCCGGAAGACTCCGGGCTGGACATCGGCGACAGTGCCATCACCGAAACCTACGGCATCGGCGGTTTTGCGATGGCGACGGCCCCGGCGATTGTTGCGCTGGTGGGCGGGACGGTGGATGAAGCTATCGACTTCTCCCGTCAGATGCGCGAAATCACCCTCGGCGAAAACCCGAACGTCACCATTCCGCTGCTCTCGTTTATGGGCATCCCAACCGCCATCGACATCACCAAAGTCGCGGGCAGCGGCATTCTGCCGGTGATTAACACCGCCATTGCCCACAAAGACGCGGGCATCGGCATGATTGGGGCGGGCATCGTTCACCCGCCGTTTAGCTGTTTTGAAAAGGCGCTGTTGACCTTCCGCGATCGCTACTTTTTATAAGGCATGCATCCATGAAAAACATGAAGCTGGAATGGAAAAGAGGTGACTGGGCGGCGTATTTCGGGTTGATGACCAACAACCTGACCAATTTGCTGACCATGATGGGGCTGCTCATTTTTGTCGTCGGCATCCCGAAGGAGATTGTTTATGGACGCATCGCGCCAGCCTTCGGGCTGGCGGTGCTGGTGGCGAGTATTTGCTACGCCTGGTTCGGCATGCAGATGGCGCGCGCCACCGGACGAACGGACGTGACCGCGCTGCCGTCCGGCCCGAGCGCGCCGTCGATTTTTACCGTGACCTTCCTGGTCCTGATGCCGGTTTATCAGCAGACCGGCGATGCGGACTTCGCGATCCAGATTGGCCTGGTGTGGTGCTTCGTGGAGGCGATGATCCTCGCGGGCGGTTCGTTTTTAGGGGAAACCATCCGCAAGATGATCCCGCGTACCGTGCTGCTGTCGTGCCTCTCCGGTTTGGGCCTGCTGCTGCTGGCGATGAACCCGATGCTGCAGGCGTTCGAAGCGCCGACCGTGTCGTTTATCGTGCTGCTGCTGATCTTCATCAACTGGTTCGGTAAAAAGCCGATTTTCGCCCGTATCCCGACCGGCCTGCTGCTGCTGATAGCCGGTACGGCACTGGCGTGGATCTCCGGTCTGCAAAGCCCGGAAGCGATTAAAGCGTCTATGTCATCCTTCGGCTTTAATCCGCCGGAAGTGCACGTGGACAGCTTCATGCAGGGCCTGCCGCACGCGCTGCCGTATCTGGCCTCTGCCGTGCCGCTGGGGCTGGCGAACTACATCTTTGACCTGGAGAACATCGAAAGCGCCCACGCGGCGGGAGATGCGTACCCGACGCGCAAGGTGATGCTGGCGAACGGTCTGGCGTCGATGCTCGGCTGCCTGATGGGGAACCCGTTCCCGGTGACGGTTTACGTCGGCCACCCCGGCTGGAAAGCGATGGGGGCCAGCATCGGCTACACGCTGGCCTCCGGCGTGACCATGTTCATCGTGCCGCTGTTCGGGCTGGGGGCATTTATGCTCGCCATCATTCCGATGACCGCCATCGTGCCGATTCTGGTGTTTATCGGCGTCGTCACCGCCAACCAGGTTGTGAGGGAAACGCCCAAAGTGGAGGTGCCGGTGATCTTCATCTGCCTGTTCCCGTGGATCGCCAACTGGGCGCTGACCATGATGAACAGCGTGATGGGGGCGGCGGGCACCAGCGCGGCGAAGATCGGCACCGACGTGCTGCACAGCAAAGGAATTTATTACGAAGGCCTGGTGCATCTCGGCAACGGCGCGCCGCTCGCCAGCATGCTGTGGGGCTGTATCGCCATCTTCGCCATCATCAACAAACCGCTGCGCGGGGCTGTCGCCGCTGCGGGTGGTGCACTGCTGGCGCTGTTTGGGGTGATCCACGCCCCGGTGGTGGGCTTTGCCGAGGGCAGTTCGCTGATGTTCGTCACCGCGTATCTGATGATGGGCGGCATGTTTGTGGTGAAGCATGTGCTTGATAGCCGCGAAGCGGCGAGCGCGGCGGCAACGGTTTCTGAATCCTGATAATGCCTGATGCCCTCACCCTAACCCTCTCCCACAGGGAGAGGGAACGTTAATCCCCCTCCCTGTGGGAGAAGGCCTGGGTGAAGGCACCAGAACGCACCTTCGAAAGGAAACAAAATGAAAGAGCTTATGGTCGTCGCCATCGGCGGCAACAGCATTATCAAAGACAACGCCAGCCAGTCGGTTGAACATCAGGCGCAGGCGGTGAAAGCGGTGGCAGAGTCGGTGCTCGAAATGCTGGCCTCCGACTATGACATTGTGCTCACGCACGGCAATGGCCCCCAGGTGGGGCTGGATCTGCGCCGCGCCGAAATCGCCCACGAGCGGGAAGGGCTGCCGCTGACGCCGCTGGCAAACTGCGTGGCGGACACCCAGGGCGGGATTGGCTACCTGATCCAGCAGGCGCTCAACAATCGCCTGGCCGCGCGCGGGGAGCAAAAGGCGGTCACGGTCGTTACCCAGGTAGAAGTGGATAAAAACGATCCGGGTTTTACGCACCCGACGAAACCTATCGGTGCTTTCTTCAGCGAGGCGCAGCGCGACGAGCTGAAGCGCGCACACCCGGACTGGCATTTTGTCGAGGATTCAGGCCGTGGCTACCGTCGCGTGGTGGCTTCACCGCAGCCGCTTCGGATTGTCGAGGCGGATGCGATCAAAGCCCTGACGCAAAAAGGCTTTGTGGTCATCGGCGCGGGCGGCGGCGGTATTCCCGTGGTGCGCACTGAGCAGGGCGATTACCAGAGCGTCGACGCGGTGATCGATAAAGATCTCTCCACCGCGCTGCTGGCCCGTGAGATTTGCGCCGACGTGCTGGTGATAACTACCGGCGTGGAAAAGGTGTGCATCAACTTCGGCAAGCCAAATCAGCAGGCGCTGGAGACCGTCGACGTAGCAGAGATGACGCGCTACATGGACGAAGGCCACTTCCCGGCGGGCAGCATGCTGCCCAAAATCGTCGCCTCGCTGGCGTTTTTACACCACGGCGGCAAGCGCGTGATTATCACCTCGCCGGACTGCCTGCCCGCCGCGCTGCGCGGGGAAACCGGTACCCATATTATTAATGAAGGAAGATAAGATGAGTGAAAATAAAAGCCGCCGCGAATTTATTAGCCAGAGCGGCAAAATGGTCACCGCCTGCGCGCTGTTTGGCGCGACCGGATCCGTCGCGTATGCTGCCGACTCCGCAAAGCCAACCTGCGAGACGGGTAAACCGATGACGATCACCGCGAAACATTACTATCTGGACAACGTGCTGCTCGAAGCCGGCTTTAACTTCGACGGTGGCGTGGCGACGAGCACCCGTACCGAGCTGAAAACGCTGGAGATCAAGGACGGGAAGATCGTCGCCCTGCGCGACAACAAGCGCCACGCCGACGCCACGCTGCCGCACTACGATGCGGGCAACAAGCTGATGCTCCCGGCAATGCGCGACATGCACATCCACCTGGATAAAACCTTCTACGGTGGCCCGTGGCGATCGCTCAACCGCCCGGCGGGCACCACGATTCAGGATATGATTCGCCTGGAACAGAAGCTGTTGCCTGAGCTGCAGCCCTACACCCAGGAGCGCGCGGAAAAGCTGATCGATCTGATCCAGTCGAAAGGCTCCACCATCGCTCGCAGCCACTGCAATATCGAGCCGACCTCCGGTCTGAAGAATCTGGAAAACCTGCAGGCGGTTTTATCGCGCCGTAAGCCCGGCTTTGACTGCGAAATTGTCGCTTTTCCGCAGCACGGGCTGCTGCTGTCGAACTCCGAAAAGCTGATGCGCGAGGCGATGCAGGCCGGGGCGCACTACGTGGGCGGGCTGGACCCAACCAACGTCGACGGCGCAATGGAGAAATCCCTCGACGCCATGTTCCAGATTGCGCTGGACTACGACAAAGGTGTGGATATCCACCTGCATGAAACCAGCCCGGCGGGCGTGGCGGCGGTGAATTACATGGTCGAGACCGTGGAGAAAACGCCGGAGCTGAAGGGCAAGCTGACCATCAGCCACGCCTTTGCGCTGGCGACGCTCAACGAGCAGCAGGTGGATGAGATCGCCACCCGCATGGCGGCGCAGCGGGTGACCATCGCCTCCACCGTGCCGATTGGCACCCTGCATATGCCGCTGAAGCAGCTGCGCGAGAAGGGTGTGTTCGTGATGACGGGGACCGACAGCGTCATCGACCACTGGTCGCCGTACGGTCTGGGGGACATGCTGGAGAAGGCGAATCTATACGCTCAGCTGTACATCCGCCCGAACGAGCAGACGCTCTCCCGCGCGCTCGGCATTGCCACCGGCGACGTGCTGCCGCTGAATGACAAAGGCGAGCGCGTGTGGCCGAAAGCGCAGGACGACGCCAGCTTTGTGCTGGTGGATGCCTCCTGCTCCGCCGAGGCCGTGGCGCGCATTTCGCCGCGCACCGCGACGTTCCATAAGGGCAACCTTGTCTGGGGCTCGGTGGGTTGAGGTGCATTTCTCCCTCTCCCTGTGGGAGAGGGGTGGGGTGAGGGCTTCAGGCCGCACTTCCATAGGTTGGGTAAGGCGAAGCCGCCACCCGACAATGCAGTATACTGCTATGCACATTCTTAAAGAGGGATCTGCCATGGCACAAAACATCTACGACAATCCGGCGTTTTTTTGAAGGCTACGCCCAGCTTCCACGCTCGGTGCAGGGTCTGGACGGCGCGCCGGAGTGGCCCGCGCTTAAGGCCATGCTGCCGGATTTAACCGGCAAATCGGTTGTCGATCTCGGCTGCGGCTACGGCTGGTTCTGCCGCGCGGCGCGCGAGCTGGGCGCTGCTGACGTCACGGGGGTCGATATCTCAGAAAAGATGCTCGCCCGCGCAGCGGAGCTTACCGCTGACCCACAGATTCACTATCAGCGTAGCGATCTGGAATCTCTTAAGCTCAACGAGAGCAGCCTCGATCTGGTCTATAGCTCGCTGGCGCTGCACTACCTGCCGGAACTGGATACGCTATTCGCCAGGGTTCAGCGCGCGCTCAAGCCCGGCGGCAGCCTGGTCTTTTCGATGGAGCACCCGATATACACCTGCGCCACCCGTCAGGGCTGGCTGACCGACGATAACGGTGAGCGGTACTGGGGCGTTAATCATTATCAGGATGAAGGCAAACGCGTCAGCAACTGGCTGGCAGACGGGGTGGTGAAATACCACCGCACGCTCGGCACCACGCTTAACGCGCTGATCGGGGCCGGATTAACGATAAGCGACGTCAACGAGTGGGGGCCAGCGCAGGCGCAGATTGACGCCTGGCCCGCGCTGGCCGAAGAGGCGGAGCGCCCAATGCTGGTGCTGATCGCCGCCCGTAAGGCTCAGTAGCCCACCTTATACACCCGCCCGCTCTGCACGCCTTCCACGCTGCGGCGATAGGCCTGCGCCACGGTCGCGGCGGGAACGCTCTCAAAGCCCGGGAAGAAGCCGTCGTAGGTTTCGACGGATTCGGTGAGTACCGTCGGGCTAATCAGGTTGATGCGGATCCCGCGCGGTAGCTCGCAGGCTGCAGCGCGGACAAACCCTTCCAGCGCCGCATTCACCGTGGTGGCATTTACGCCCTGGGCAATTGGCTCGTGCGCCACGATGCCGCTTATCAGCGTAATAGAGCCGCCTTCGTTCAGATAATGCTGGCCGGTCAGCGTCAGGCGCACCTGTCCCAGCAGCTTGTCCTGCAGGCCCTGGTTGAAGTCGCTGTCCTTCATGGTCGCGAGCGGGCCAAAGTAAAGGCCGCCGCTGGCGGACACAATCGCGTCAACCGGGCCGATTTTCTCAAACAGCGCCTGGACGCTCGCCTGCGAGGTGATATCCACCTGCTCGTCGCCCTGCGTGCGGCCGACGCGGATGACCTCGTGGCGACGACTCAGCTCTTCCGTTACCGCACGACCGACCGTACCGCTGGCACCAATAATCACGATTTTCATAGCCGACTCCTTATGTTGTGAGCCTTCATTCTTTAATAAATAAAAATGCAGATAAACTGGTCTAAAGTTAGAAGATTACTAACCAGGAGTTTGGAATATGGATAAGCTTCGCAGCATGGAGACCTTTATTGCCGTGGTTGAAAGCGGCAGTTTTACCAGTGCGGCGGCTCGGCTGGAGATGTCGGCGGTAATGGTGGGGAAATACGTTGCGCTGCTGGAATCACAGCTCGGCACCCGCCTGCTGGAGCGTAACACGCGGCGCCAGAGCCTGACCGACGCCGGGCGGGTCTATTTCGACGAGGCGAAGCGGGTGCTGGAGCAGGTGGCAATTGCCGAAAGCGCGGTGGAACGCCTGCGTGCCGCGCCGTCCGGCACCCTGCGCGTGACCGCACCCACCTCGTTTGGCGGCAGCGCCATCGCGCCGCTTACGGCCTCTTTTTTACAACGCTACCCGGAGGTGCGCATAGAGCTGGATCTCACCAACCGTATGGTGGATCTGGTGGAGGAGGGCATCGATCTGGCCATTCGCATTGGCGATATTCACAACGACGATCTGGTGGCGAAATACCTCTGCCCTTACCGGATGGTGATCTGCGCCGCGCCGGACTACCTTGCGCGCTACGGTACGCCGCAAACCCCTGCCGATCTGGTGGATCATCTCTGCTTATCCCACAGCGTGTGGACCGCACGCAACGAGTGG
This sequence comes from Enterobacter cloacae complex sp. SHL009, assembly GCF_049237205.1. Classification (NCBI taxonomy): domain Bacteria; kingdom Pseudomonadati; phylum Pseudomonadota; class Gammaproteobacteria; order Enterobacterales; family Enterobacteriaceae; genus Enterobacter; species Enterobacter cloacae complex sp. SHL009. The sequence continues at coordinate 98,969 of NZ_JBMKIW010000003.1, read as the reverse complement.
CGGCTGCCGGGCGTCGAAGGCGAGGTGCGCTGGAAGCGGGATGCGGTCTTGAGATGCAACGACGGCTACGGGCTGCGGATGGCCGCGAGAGCCGGGGCGGGGCTATTGCTGCAACCGGAGGTGCTGGTGGCGGAAGATCTGGAAAGCGGCAGGCTGGTGCGCGTGCTGGAGGCGTATATTCCGGCGCCGAGACCCGTGCATTTGCTGTGGCGTCAGGATTTACGACCTCTCCCTAAGCTAACGGAATTTATCGCCCATATTCTGCTAAGATTGGGCACACTATAAAAAAGAAGGTATGCAAAGAATGTCTGTGAATAAACTCGCCAGCAGCGCGCAGGGCCTGCAATCATCTGCCATCCGTGAATTATTAAAACATAGCAAAATGGCCGGCGTCATTTCGCTGGGTGGGGGGATTCCTAATCCGGCCCTGTTCGATCACGAAGGGCTGAAAATTGCCGCTGATGCCGTATTATCACAGCATTTTGGTGAGGCCTTTCAGTATGGTCTGACCGAAGGTGTACCGGGGCTGCGGGAAGAAATTCAGCGCATCTGCGAGGGGCGCGGTATCGCCTGTAAGGCCGATGATGTCGTTATTACTTCCGGTTCACAGCAGTCCCTCGACGTGCTGGCGCGTGCATTAATCAACCCGGGCGATACCGTTGTGGTTGAGCGTCCAACCTATCTTGCCGCGCTGCAGGTCTTCGGTCTGGCGCAGGCGAATTTTGAATCCGTTGGCACCGATGGTGACGGCATGAAGGTCGACGAGCTTGAAGCGCTGGCGGCGAAGAAAACCATCAAAGCGGTCTATATTGTTCCGACGTTTGGCAACCCTGGCGGGGTAACCCTCTCTGAGGCGCGTCGCAAACAGCTGGTGGAATTATCGAAGCGCTATGACTTCGTCATTATTGAAGACGATCCGTACAGCGAAATTAATTATACCGATGAAGTTTTCCGCCCGTTAATTGCCCATGCCAAAGATATCGGCAACGAAGAGAACGTGGTGTATACCTCGACCTTCTCCAAAATTCTTGCTCCAGGAACCCGCGTGGGCTGGGTGCTGGTGCCGGAATGGCTGAAGCGCGCAGTAGTAAACCTTAAGCAAACCACCGACCTGCACACCAGCACGCTGTCGCAGCTGATGACGTATGAATACCTGAAAACCGGTCGTCTGCCCGATCAGATTAAAACGATCCGCGAAGCCTATCGCCAGAAATACCAGACGTTCGCAACGGAGCTGGAGGCCGAGCTGGGTGATGTGATGTCGTTCCACAAGCCGAAGGGCGGCATGTTCCTGTGGGCGACTATGAAAAATGGGAGTAATACCACTCGCTGGCTGGAAAAAACGTTAAGTAACGGCGTAGTATTTGTGCCGGGCGAGTTTTTCTACTGCAATGAGCCAGACCATTCAACGCTGCGTATGTCGTTTGTCACGCCAACGGATGAAGAGCTGAAGGAAGCGGTTCAACGCCTGAAAAAATCGCTGTAAAAGACCTGCGCATAATGGCTTTCCTGCCGTTATGCGCAATACGCGTTCAGGGCGGCACGAGCCGCGATCGTCCATGGAAATCGCCATGTTTGAATTTCTGTTCGGTGTCGTTACGCACACGCCCGCCTGGGTGTGGGTGCTGTTTATCTTCCTTATCTCTCGCGGCATTAAAGCCCGCAGGCCCGCCACCGTTACGCTGGAGAGGCTTGCCATCATTCCGGCAATATTTCTAATCTGGGATATCTACGATCTGGTGGTCTACCGCACGCTGACGCCCGGAACTGTCGCATTGTGGACGGCGGGGATCCTCGCCGGGGCCGCGCTGGGGTATTTCCTGATTAAGCAGGCGGTTATCACCCGCGCAGATGCGCCGCGCAGCCTTTACCGTCAGGCAGACTACACCGCGCTGCCGTTTATGATGCTGGCGTTCGGCGTTAAATATGTGCTGGGCGTGATGAGTGCGGTCTCTCCCCAGACGATGCAGCAGCCCGCCATGAGCGCGCTGGCGATCGTCTCCGGCGGCGTGTTTGCCGGTGTGTTTCTCGGAAAGTTTGCGCGCTATGTTGGGGTGTATAACCGAACCGAAGCGCGCCCGGTGGAGTGACGTTATTCTGTCGCGTGAGCCAGCGTGCGATCTGAGGCATCACCGCTGAGTGCTCGCGTGACTTCATGGATCCGCCAGATTTTCCCTTCACGCAGCGCGGCAAACAGGTAAACCTCGATCTCTGCCTGACGACCATCAGGATACGTGACCGTCACGATATGCCGGTCAGCCAGAAGTTCGTCATGACAGGCTATCTCCACCACGGTAAAGGCGATCGCGCGGATCTGCAAGCTGACGTGGCTCAGATGCTGGACAAAACCCCGGTAGTCTAGCGCGTGACCGTCTGTAAACTGCTGGTAATCGGACGTAAATACCTCTGCCGGATCGATATCGCCGTTGAATAAGCGGGTTAACAGGCAGGCCATCTTTTCGCGCTGCGCGGCGTTGTCGGTGTGGGCTATCAGGGACGTGATAATGCTCATGCGGGCTCCTTATATGGTGAATCACCATTATCCTTGACAGCCGAAGTCGCAGTTTCTCTAATACGCCAAAGAATAACGATTTTCGGTCAAAATGATATGGTCAGTGTTGAAACGCTCCTTCATCCCGGCGGGTACCGAACGCCCTGGCACAGTCATCGCACCGGCCAGCTGTGGCGCATTGCAACGGGGCTGCTGGTCATTGAGACGCAGCAGGCGCGTTCGGTCGTACCGGCAAAACACATCGGCTGGATCCCTCCGGATCGGCAGCACGCCGCTTTTTCCGAAAGTGCGATAGAAGGCTGCGCTATCTTTCTTGACCCCGCCGGGTGCGCAATGCTTCCCGATGCGCCCGCGCTGTTCGAGCCCGACGATCTCACCCATGCACTATTTTCCCGTTTATGCGATGCAGAGAGCGAGTGCGATCCGCGAAAGCTGACTTTGCTGCTGGATGAGCTTGCCCTGACGCCCCAGGCTCGTTTTTCTCTGCCCGTGCCGACGGATCCGCGTCTGAAGAAAGTGGTCAGCCATTTGCTGCAGTTTGTCGATGATAACCAGACGGTCGAGAGCCATGCTGTTCATGCTGGGATGAGCGTACGTACGTTCAACCGTCGGTTTAGCGCCCAGACCGGAATGAACTTTGTTAACTGGCGGCAGCTGGCGCGCGTCATGCGGGCAATGGAGTGGCTAGCGGCGGGGAAGCCGGTAGGGTGGATTGCGCTGTCCTGCGGCTACAGCAGCGTCAGCGCATTTATTGAGGTTTTCAGAGCATGGACCGGTAAAACGCCGGGGCAGTGGGTTTGATTTCGCGGTCTGATGCCCTCACCCCAACCCTCTCCCACGGGGAGAGGGAGAAAACCCCGTCCTAAGGTGAAGCCGCCACCCGGCGATTGACTACCGCTCCCGCAGCGCCTCTTTCGCACGGTTAAACGGCTTGATCAGATAATCCAGCACCGTTTTCTCGCCGGTCTTAATGTCCACCGTCGCAATCATCCCCGGCACAATCGAGAAGTGCCTGCCCGCCTTATTCACCAGGTAATCCTGGCTGGTGCGGATAAACACCCGGTAATAGAACACTTCCGGCTTGGCCTCGTCCTGGATGGTGTCCGGAGAGATCGTTTCGACGACCCCGTGCAGGCCACCGTAAATGGCGTAATCGTAGGCGGTGATTTTAACCAGCGCCTCCTGGTTCGGGTGGATAAAGGCGATATCGCGCGGCGACAGGCGGGTTTCGATCAGCAGGTGATCGTCCACCGGCACAATCTCCATCAGCTCGCCGTTGGGCGGGATCACCCCGCCGATGGTGGTGACCTTGATGTTTTTCACGATCCCGCGTACCGGGGATTTTACCGTCAGACGGGTCACGGAATCCTGGCGGCCTTTGAGGATCGCTGAAACCATATCCACCTCGGCGTTGGCCTTGGATAACGCCTCCCGGGCCTGAACGTAATACTGCGAGCGTACGTCGGTGAGCTTCAGCTCCAGATCGCTTTTCTGCCGCTGCAGGCGCAGCACCTCCACGTGGCTGGCGGCGCCGGTTTTGACCAGCCGCTGGGTGATGGCCAGCTCCTTGTTGGCGAGATCTAACGCGGCGCGCAGCTCCCGCTGGGTATCTTCCAGCTGCGCGCGGCGTGAGTTGTAGAGGCGCGTTTCGTCAGCAATCAGATCCGGCCACTTTGCCAGCGAAGGAGGGAACTTCAGCGGGAGATCGTTTACCTCGGCGTACAGGCGGGCGCTGGAGGCCAGTGAGGCCCGGTAGCGCGCCGCGCTTTCGCCGACGTTCGATTCGGAACGCGTCGGATCGAGCCGCGCCAGCACCTGTCCGGCCTGCACCTGATCGCCCTCGTGGACGTTCAGCTCGGTGAGGATCCCGCCGTCGAGAGACTGTAGAACCTGCTCGCGCGAGCTGGGGATCACTTTACCCGAGCCGGTTGATACCTCATCCAGCACGCCAAACCACGCCCAGACGCCCAGCACCATAAACATCAGCAGCGAGAAGATCACGATCCGACGCGCGCCGGTGTAGCCGCTTTCGGAGTCGAGGGCGTTATCCAGATCGTCCATTGCCGCCACGTCACGCTGACTGATTTTCATTTTTCCACTCCCGTCCGGTTGCTGCCTGCTGCTGTTGCTGCTGCATACGGCTGTTGTTCAGCGCCTGTGCCTTTGGCGCGTCCATCACCAGCATTCCCTCTTTCAACACCACGACGCGCTCCACCAGTTCCAGCACCGGTACGCGATGCGTGGCGACAATCAGGGTGCGATGCCCGAGCCAGTCGCCCAGACGCTGGATGAATTCCCGCTCGGTGTGCTCGTCCAGCGACGCGGTGGGTTCATCCATCAGCACAATATTCGGATCGCGCAGCAGCATCCGCGCCAGCAGAATCGACTGGCGTTGCCCGCCGGATAACCCCACGCCGTTTTCCATGATCGGGTAGTCCAGCCCCTTGGGCAGCTTCTGCACGAAGCCTGCCGCGCCGGTCAGCTCCAGCGCCTCGAAAATCTCTTCGTCAGTGGCGCGCGGCATGCCGAGGGTGATGTTTTCGCGCAGGGTGCCGTAAAACAGCCGCGCGTTCTGGGTCATAAAGCCGACGTTGCGCCGGACGTCGGCGACGTCGAGATGCGGCAGGCTGAAGTTATCAAGCCGCAGCTCGCCGGCCGCCAGATCCATCCCGCCCGCCATGGCCTGCAGCAGGGTCGATTTGCCCGCGCCGTTGCGCCCGAGGATCGCCACTTTTTCTCCCGGCCGGATCTCCAGCCGGTTAATGCGCAGCGCCATGCGCGGATCGTCCGGCTGATAGCGGAACTGCGCCTGCTCGAAGAGGTAGTGTCCGCGCAGCACGTCCTGGCGGATCGGCGTCTCCTCGCGCTGGTTTTCGGTGGGAAGCTGCATGATGCTGTCCAGCCCCTCTTTTGCCGCTTTGACCTGCTGCCAGCGCGCCAGCACGCCGCACAGCGTCGCCATCGGGGCGATCATGCGGGAGGCCAGCATCGACGCGGCAACCACCGAGCCGGTAGTCAGGGTGCCGTCGATCACCATCGGGGCGCCGACCACAATCACCCCGGCGTAGACCAGGCTCTGAATGGTCATCCCCCAGCTGATCAGGTTCTGCGTCAGCTCGCGGGTGCGCAGGCCGGATTCCGCGGTGATCTGGATATAGCTGTTCCACTGTTGCAAAAAGCGGTTTTCCGCCTGCATCAGCTTGATGTCCTCCAGACCCTGCACGCTCTCCACCAGCACCGCGTTGCGCAGGGTCGATTCATGGGCCGACTGCTTCGCCAGCTCCGCCAGCTTCTTCTGCAGCAGCAGGCCGGGCAGGACCATGATCACCGCCGCGACCGGGGCGATCCACGCCAGCTGCGGGGCGATGATCGCCAGTACCACCACGAACAGTAAAAAGAAGGGCAGATCAACAATCGTCGAGATGGTGGACGAGGTGACCATCTCGCGGATTTGCTCCAGCTCGCGCAGCTGAGAGATAAAGCTGCCGGTGGAGCGGGGGATCGCGCTGTTGCGCAGCCGCAGCGCGTGGCCGAAGACGCGATCTGAAACGCGCATGTCCGAGCGCTTGCCGAGCAGATCCATAATGTGCCCGCGCGCCACGCGCAGCACAAAGCCAAACAGGGTGGCAATCAGCACCCCGATGGTCAGGACGTAAAGCGTCGGATAGGACTGGGCGGGGATCACCCGGTCATAGACCTGCATGGAAAAGACAATCCCGGAGAGCGACAGCACGTTGATAAAGAGGGCGGCCAGCATGACCCAGCTGTAGGGGCGCAGGTCGCGCATCACCAGCCGGTAGAGCCAGTCCGGACGGTATTTTGAGATATAGGCGTCCACGCGGCTGTCCTTCAGCGCGGCGAGTGGACGCAGGGCAATAACGTGGCGGATAGCGGGCAGCATCGCCGTCATCGACAGCCGGTTGGTATAGGTCTCATCGTCGAAAAAGCTGACCTCCAGCGTATCCTCCCCGTCGAAATGCTCGATCACGCCGATCCTGCCGTCGTTCATCGCCACCACTACCGGCAGACGCCAGCTGTTGATCGCCTGCCGATCGTCGGTAAGGAGCTGAAACGACAGCCCCGCTTCGCGGGCAAGCTGGGTCAGTGCGGGCACCATCGGTTTGCCTTTCAGCCACGGCGCGCCCGCGATGAGCGAGCCGGGCGAGCAGGCGACGCGGTAGCGCGTGGCGACAAAACCAAAGGCCTGCGCCCACTGCGCCAGCGCCTCATCCGTCATGTTTTCACCCTGCGGGATTTCGCGCTGCTTCATGGCTGGATCTCCACGGTCTGGATGGTGCGGTTATCAAGATCGAACGCATGACGCAGCTGCCCGGTGTTATACAGGCAGTTGAGCTGCAGCTGGTGCAGCTGACCGAGGGTCTGCTGCTGGGTGAAGCGAGCCTGATAGACCTCCTGCTCGGCGTTGAGCACGTCGAGCAGCGGGCGCGAACCGAGATCGAGATACTGCTGCTGGTACAGTTCGCGGGTGCGTGCGCTGAGGGCTTCCTGGCGGCCCTGGATTTGCAGCGTGCTTTGCAGGCTCATCACCTGGCTGCGGGCTTCCAGCAGCTTCTGGCGGACGTCAAGACGCGTACGCTGAATGGTGGACTGCGCCGCTTCCACCGCGTGTCCGGCAGCGTTACGCCGGGCGGTGAGGCCGCCGCCCTGATAGAGCGGCATCTGCACTTTTACCCAGGCGGAATACTGGGTGCGATCCCGGGTTTCACTCCCCGCGTAGCGATCGTTCATATAGTGACGCACCTCCGGCTCCAGCGAGACGGTTGGCGTCATCTGCGCGTCGGCGTAGTCGAGGTTCGCCTGGGCGACGTTAGCCTGCGCCCAGGCGGCAAGTACCGCGGGCACCAGACGGTCATCCGGCTCGGCGATGTCGCAGCTCCGGCCCAGCTTTTGCGGAAAGTCATTGCTGATTGCGTTCAGGCTGTTCCAGCCGAGAAAGCTCATCAGCGTGGCGCGGGCGCTGTCCAGGCTGGCCTGGTACTGCATCAGCTGGGCGCGCGCGCCTTCAATGCGCGCATCGGTCTGCACCACGTCAGAGAGCGACGTGGCCCCTTCGTCGTTACGCTGGCGGGTCAGCGTGCCAATCGAGGAGAGGGCGTCGAGCTGTTCTTTAGCGGTGTCGACCATCTGCTGTAAGGTTTGCACCTGCACCATGGCGATGGCGGTATCGTGGGCAATAGTGTCGATACTCACCAGCACGTTGGCCTGCTGCTGGGCAACGCCCGCGCTCTCGGCGCGCACCTGGCTGGCCACTTTGCCAAAGTCGTAGAGCATCTGTGAGAGAGAGAGCACCAGCGATGGGGTAAAGCCGTTCTGGTCGCCGTCATGGGAATAGCCGTTGTCCACGCCGGCATTAATCTGCGGATAGTATTTTGATTTAGCGACGTCCACCTCTTCGCTCTGTTCATAGAGTTTTCCCACGGCTTCGCCGATCGCCGGGTGCCAGGTGACGGCGCGGTTAACGGCATCGCCAAGCTGCAATGAACCGGGTGCGGCTTTGCCGGCCGCAGGGGCAACGCGGCCATTGAGCGAGGGTAGTTCCTGCGTTTCGCGAAGCTGCCCGGTATTAATGATTGCCGCCGGGTTTGCGCAGAGAGCGGGCATAGATATCAGGCAGCACGAGAGCCACCAGTGAGGCATCTTCATTCCCATGTCATGTCCCTATTAAAAAGAGTATGTCTTTATTATTTATGCCCGGGCGCTGTGCGCCCGGGTCATCTCTTGCAGGTGCTATCAGGTAATGATGTGTTGCTGGTTAACAAGCTCGTCGTATGTGGTCTGAACGTTATCAAGCGTAACGAGTGCAGTATTAGTGTAGGTGGACCCTGCACCATCACGGTCGATTGAGATCACAGTGTTGCTACCGCTTTGTGTGACATGGATATAATTCCCCAACGAGGCGGTATTACCATCCCAGCCCACCAGCAGATCGCCGATGTCGATTTTGTCCCCCTGCGCCAGCGAGAAGCCGGTCCAGTGATCGCCCGCGGTGCTGCTGACGTTGCCCGCCGTGGCATTTCCCACCGTACTGTTCAGCACCTGATAAATCAGCGTATCGCCGTAGGCCGTACCGGTGATGGCGTCGTTATGCTCCGAGCTGATGAACTGCGGTGCCATATTGATGGTCAGCGTGGCGGTATCCGTGTTGCCGTTGGCATCGGTCAGGGTGTAGTTGAAGGTCTCCTTCGACGTCATGGTTGAGAGCGATACCCCGCTGTTGAGGGTATAGGTGTAATGACCGTCAGCGCCGATCGCCAGGATGCCGTAATGGCCGGTGATGTTCACCGTTGCGCTGCCGGTATATGGATCCAGCGTGGTGGTCACGCCGTTGTACCCGGTCACGCTCAGGCGGGTATCCACCGAGTGGAGCTGATCCAGCACGCCGCCAGAGTCGGTGCCGTCAAAGATATTGCCGTTGACGGTGTGGCTGCCGGTGACGTCAAAATCACTCAGCGAGTAGGTGGTGCCGTTCACGCTTGGGGTGATGGTGATGGTCCCGACGCTCAGCCCCGGTACGCTACCGGTAAAGTTCAGCGTATAGGTCCCGGCGTTGAGATCCAGCCCGGTCAGCGGAACGTCGATACTGCCGCCCAGCAGCGAGGCGCCGCTGAAGGAACCGCTGCGGATCACGCCCGATCCGTCACTGATGGACCAGTTCACCGTCAGTCCGCCCAGCGACAGCAGCGAGGCCACGTTAAAGTGCAGCGACGCGTTGTGCAGCGCGGTGTTCGCGTCGACCACGAAGGTTCCGCTGCCGGAGCCCTGGGTTGACGAGAGCAGCGCCGTCGTCCAGCTGGCGGTGCCCACGGTGGTATCCGAGTAGACCGACGTGTGGTGCACCGAGGTGAGGTCCATCGTGGCGCTGACATCGTTCACCGCATCCATCGCCTGGGCTGTTGGGGTGATGTTGAGCGATGCCGTATCCTTCGAGCCGTCAGGCGCGGTAACGGTGTAGACGAAGGTGTCAGGCGTGCTGATATGGTCCGCCCCCACGCCGCTTCTCAGGGTGTAGGTGTACTGGCCGGACGAATTGATGGTCAGCGTGCCGTATTCCCCCTGAATATCGGTTGTTCCACTGCTGTTGACCGCCACGCCGTTCACTTCGGTGACCACCGTGCCCGCCGGAACAGGGTCATTCGCCAGCACGTCGCCCGTGGTGGTTTCGCTGATGCTCGCCACGCTGTAGACATGATCCTGCAGAACGCTCAGCGTGTAGCCCGTCAGGACGGCGATCCCCGATGCGGTATTGAGTAAGAACAGGTACTCCCCGGCCGGCAGATTCAGCGTCAGCTGAGATGAGGAGCCCCCCAGCAGCGGGGCGCGAAGCCAGCCCGACTCGACGCGAACCTGCTCGAAGGTCTGGGTGGCGTTGTTGAACTTATAGACGTAAAGATCGAATACCGACGCCAGCGCCACGCCGCCCACGGAGGCCTGGATGGTCATGGTGCGGGTCGTGCCTTCCTCGACGTTGTAGATAATCGGGTTGGTCATGTCGTCCAGCAGGTTAAGCCCCAGCGTGCTGCCGAGATTAATGCCCACCAGGGTAAAACCGTTCTGAGACGAGGCGCCGTTATTAATCTCGCTCACGGTGGTGTCAAAGGTCAGCGAGGCCGTGTCGTCCACCGCCACAATGCCGTTGATTACCGTACCGGCACCCAGAGACAGCACCAGGTTTGCTGACGCGCTGACGCCGTTATGGGTAATGGTGTAGGTGAAGCTCTCCGTCCGGCCAATGACCGCGGCGCTGGTGTCGGTCAGGCTGTAGGTGTAGCTGCCGTCGCGGTTAATGGTCAGCGTACCGTACTGGCCCTGGATCACCGTGCCGTCGGCGTTCACGCTGGTGGTGATGCCCTGGGCGTTAGTGACCGCGGAGATAGTGGTTCCGGCCGGCGCGTTGTCGCTGCCGGCGGTCGGGTCCGTATCGAGGATCACGTTGCCGTTGAGGCTGGTATCGCCCGTGACCGTACCCGGACCGGTCTCTTTCACCGCCACGTCAAGGCTGGTGTAGGAGCCGGTTGCCAGCAGGTTGGTGTTGTAGCTGAGCACGCGATAGTCGCCGTCAGCCAGCCCGGTCAGGTTCAGCGAGACGCCGGTTGCGCCGAGGGTCAGGAGATCGGCAAACTGCGGTTGGCCGGTGTCCACCACGGTGGTCCAGGCGCCGTTGACGTAATGCTGAACCACCAGCTCAAGGGTGTTGAGCAGAGAGAGCACCGCTCCCGTGGCGTTGGCGTTCACCACGATATCCGCGCTGCCGCCGCTGCCCACCGTGAAGTTGACCTGGGCCGTATCATTGCCCAGCAGCGTCAGGACGTTGCCGACGGCGCCAACCAGCAGGAAGCCGTAATCGCTGTACTGGCTGTTGGTCACGGTTGCCGTGGTGCTGAGGTTCAGCTCTTCGACGTTATTGCTGGCGGAGAGCGGCACCACCGGCGCAAGGGCGGAGCCCGGCAGCGAGGTGTTGCCCGCGGCATCGGTGGCGGTGATCTGCAGCGTCTGGCCTTCGGTCTGTTTGTTAATGAAAGTGTAGGTGTAGGTGCCGTTGCTGTCCGCAATGGCGGTCACCGTCGAGCCGTCCGCAAGGCGGATCGCGACGGTGCTGCCTGCTTCCGCAGTTCCGGTCAGGACGCTACCGTCGGCGTTGAAGGTTCCGGTTGGCGCCGTTGGGGCGGTCGTATCGACGATAATCGTCGTCACGGCTGACGCCACGCTGGTGTTGCCCGCCGCATCGGTGGCCGTGGCGGTGAAGTTATGCGTTCCTTGCGTCAGCGTGGTGGTTTGCGGCAGGGTCCAGTTTCCGCTGCCGTCGGCGGTCACCGTGCCCACCAGCGTGATGCCATCGTAGATCCGCACCGTGGCATTCGCTTCGGCGGTTCCGCTCAGCGTTGGGCGCGTGTCGTTGGTCGGATTTGTTCCGGTCACCGGCCCGGTGACGCTGCCGACATCATCAATGACCGAGCTGATGACCGGTGCGCCCGGCGCGAGGGTATCGACGTTAATTACATACCCGGCGGTAGGCGCGCTCGCGTTGCCCACCGCATCGGTGGCGGTAAAGGTTAAATTGTGCGGACCGTTGCTCAGCGCCGGGGATGGCGTAAAGCTCCACGCCCCGCCGGTCGCCGTCACGCTGCCGATTTGTACGCCGTTATCGAAGATTTTCACCGTTGACCCGGCTTCCGCCGTGCCGCTGAGGGTTGGCTGAGCGTCGTTGGTGAACCCGCCGTTCGCCACCGGCGTCGCCGCATTGCCCACGTCATCCAGAATGCTGGTCAGCACCGGCAGCGCAGGCGGCGCGGTGTCGACGGTGAGGCTGAAGCTGGTGGAGGACACGCTGGTGTTGCCTGCCGCATCCGTTGCCTGCGCGGTGAAGCTGTGCGCGCCCGCTGTCAGCGTGGTGTTGAGCAAGATACTCCAGCTTCCGTTGCCATCCGCGGTGCCTGTTCCGACAAGGGTTGTTCCCTCATAGATGTTCACGGTGGCAAACGGTTCGCTGGTCCCGACAAGGCGCGGAACGGTATCGTCGGTTGTTTGCCCGGACGTGAGCGGGCCGGTGATGCTGCCCACGTCGTCTATCGCCTGGCTGATAACCGGCGCGTTCGGTGCCGCGGTATCAACAATCAGGGTAAAGCCCGGCGAGGTCGGGCTGACGTTGCCCGCTGCATCGGTGACCGTGGCGGTCCAGGTATGGCTGCCGCTGGCCAGCGGCGTTGACGGCGTAAAGCTCCATGCGCCGGTATCGTCCGCCTGAACGGTGCCGACCGGCTGGCCGTTCTCATACACGGTGACCGTGGCGTTCGCGGTCGCGGTGCCGTTCAGCGTCGGCGTGGTGTCGTCGGTGCTCTGCCCGGAAGAGAGCGGGGTTTGAATGCTGCCCACATTGTCACCCGCGGTCGAAATGACCGGCGCCGACGGTACGCCCGTATCCACCGTCAGGTTAAACGGTGCCGTTGCTGTGCCCACGTTGCCCGCCGCGTCGGTAGCGTTGAAGGTAATGGCATGCGGTCCGTCGGGCAGATCGGTACCCGGCGTGAAGGTCCAGCTGCCCTGGGCATTGACCACGGCGGTGCCAATTTCGTTGCCATCAACAATCACGTGCACCGTAGAACCCACGTCGCCCGTACCGTTGAAGGTCGGACGCGCGTCGTTAGTGCTGTTACCCGACGTGAGCGTCCCCGTGGTCGGTGCGACATCGTCAATCACGCTGGTCACCACCGGCACGCCGGGGCCTGCGGTATCGACGGTGAAGGCGAAGACCGACGAGTTCGCCGAGGCGTTGCCCGCGGCATCCGTTGCGTATGCGCGCAGGGAGTAGCTGCCGTCGTCCAGCGGCGTGGTCGGGGTGAAGGACCAGTTGCCGGTTCCGTCGACAATCGCCGTACCCAACTGCGTACCGTTATTCATGATGTAGATGGTGCTACCTGCCTGTCCGGTGCCGCTAATCGTCGGGGTGTTGTCGTTGGTCGCCTGCCCGCTGGTCAGGTTGCCCGTGACGCCGCCAGGGACGTTATCACTCACCGTATCCAGCGTTGGAACCGTCGGCGCCGTCAGGTCAACCACCACGCTCCATGGGGCTGAGATTGCGCTGACGTTGCCCAGCGGGTCGGTCGCCCGGACGGTGAAGCTGTGCGAGCCTTCGCCGAGTGCGGTATCAGGGGTAAACGTCCATGCGCCGGTGCCGTCAGCCGTCACCACGGCAATCTGGGTGCCGCCGTCGAAAATGGTCACCACGCTGTTTGCATCCGCTGTCCCCGAAAGGGTTGGCGTGGCGTCGTTCGTTTCGCTGCCGCTAACTACCGTGGTGGCGGCGTTACCGACGTTATCCGTGACGTTGGTGATAACCGGCGTGGCGGAAACGGAGTCCACCACGACGGTGAAGCCCGCCGAAGGACCGCTCTGGTTCCCCGCCGGATCGGTCTCGCGGATGGTCAGGACGTTATTACCCTCTGCAAGAACGGGCGTGGTGTAGCTCCAGGTGCCGGTGTTGCCGACCTCCACGCTGCCCAGCAGCACGCCGTTGTTGTAGATGGAGATGGTATCGCCCACCGCGCCGGTGCCGGTGAGGGTCGGCTGGTTGTCGTTGGTGATCTGGCCGCTGGTCAGCGGGCCGGTGCCCGGACCGACGTCGTCAATCACCGCGCCGATAGCTGGCGTGCCCGGTGCGGTAAGGTCGACGGTGACGCTGGCTGCCGGAGAGCGGCCGCTGGTCTGGCCGTTGAGGGTCGCAGTCACCTCAAAGGTGTGCAGCCCCTCGCCAAGCGCGGCTGGAGTATAGCTCCAGTTGCCGCTGCCGTCAGCGGTCACCGTTGTCAATGGCGTCGCGCTACCGTCCTGATAGATGGTTATCAGGCTGCCCGCTTCGGCCGTACCGGTAAGCGTTGGCGTGGTGTCGTTGGTAGTTTTGCCTTTCACATCGCCGGTGATCGGATCCGCGTCATCGACAATCGCCGTGATGACGGGCACCTGTGGCGGGTCGAGCGGTGAATCGGTAACGATAAAGGATGCGCCAGGGCTGGCATTTCCTGCGGCATCGGTGGCGGTCACGGTCAGCGTGGTCGGATCCAGCTGCGCCGGACTCAGCGCAATCGAGAAGCTGCCGTCGCTGGCGGCAACGCCGCTACCAATGACGGTCCCACCGCTGTCTTTCACGGTAATGGTACTTCCTGCCTCGGCGTTACCGGTCAGCGGCGTTCCTTCCTGAGCCAGTGCCATGTTGATCGGGTCGGCAGGCGCGGCGGTATCCACCGTCACGCTCAGCGGTGCTGAATCACCGGAGGAGTTACCCGCTGGATCGCTGGAAGAGACTGTGAACGTATGAGGACCATCCGGCAGCGTCGTGTCGGCAGTCCAGCTCCAGGTGCCGCCCGGCTGGACCGTCACCAGCACTGTAGATGGCGTGCCGTCTACGGAAACGATAACGGTGGTGCCGGGTTCACCGGTCCCGGTAAGGGTTGGCGTGCCGTCCTTCGTGTAGAGCACGTTATTAGACAGCTGGCTGTCAGCTACAGTACTAATGACGGGGATCTCTGGCGCAACGGTATCGAGGGTGACGGTAAAGACCGAACTCGGCGCGCTAAGGTTGCCAGCCGCATCCACACCCGCAACGGTGATATTCAGCGGACCGTCCGTTTGCGTTGGAAGCGTCAGGCTCCATTCCCCGTTAGCCACCACGACACGGCCCACTTCGACGCCGTTGTTGTAGACGATCACCGTCTCACCGTTGACGCCGGTTCCGCCCACTGTCGGTGTGGTATCCGTGATGTAGCCACCGTTAGGCTCACCGCCCACTGCACTAATCACCGGCGTATCCGGCGCCAGGGTGTCCACGATGATCGTAATCGCTGTAGACGGGTCAGAGACGTTGCCCGCCTCATCGGTGGCGGTGGCGGTATAGACGTGGCTGCCCTCTCCAATATTACTGTCAGGACGCCAGCTCCAGTTGCCGCTGCTGTCTACCGTGACGGTGCCCACGACGGTCGGTGTGCCGTTAACGGTATCAGTGATGTTGATGACGTCGTTCGGCGTGCCGGTGCCGCTCAGGACCGGGCGCGGATCGTTGGTGATTCCGCCATCGGGAACGGGGCCGGTTATCTGGCTGACGCTGTCGGTAATCACCGGTGCTGCTGGTGCTGTTGGCGCATCGGTATCAATGGTGATGGTGACCGGCTGGGACGGGGCGCTTTCGTTGCCCGTGCCGTCCACGTTGGTAACGGTCAGGGTAATGTCATAGGTGCCGCCAGGCAGCGGGGTTGATGGCGTCCAGGTCCAGTTGCCGGTGTTGTCCACGACGGCGTCGCCGATTTTGACGCCGTTGTTGTAGATCGTCACGGTATCGCCCGCCGTGCCGGTACCGCTCAGGGTCGGCGTGGTGTCGCGAGTAGTTTCGCCCGGGTTCAACGGTGTTTCTGTTCCGTCAGGATTGACGGTGATTGCCGGGATGTCCGGCGTGGCTGGCGGAACGGTATCTACCGTCAGTTCAAACGGCGTTGAGATGGTGGTATTGCCCGCGGCATCCGTGGCATGCACCGTCAGCGTATGTGGGCCGTCGGTGAGCGGGATAACGGGGGTAAAGCTCCAGCCGCCGCTGCCGTCAAGGGTGGCGGTGCCGAGCAGGGTGGCACCGTCATAGACGGTGATCACCGCATCAGCCGGGGCGGTGCCCTGCAGCAGCGGCGTGGTGTCATCCGTGGTATCGCCGCTGCTAAGCGTGCCCTGAACGCCGCCGGTGTCATCGGTTACGGTGGCGATGGTGGCCGCCGCTGGCGGCGTGGTATCGACGGTCAGGGTGAATCCGCTTGACGGCTGGCTGGTGTTACCCGCGCCATCGGTGGTGACGGCGGTAAAGGTATAGGTGCCGTTAACAAGCTGCGTGGTCGGGGTATAGGTCCACGTGCCGCTGCTGTCGATCACAATCGTTGCGACATCGACGCCGTCCTGGCGAATGGTGACGGTTGAGCCCGGTTCAGCCGTGCCGTTGAGCGTTGGCGTGGTGTCGTTGGTACTGTCGCCAGAATTGAGCGCGCCGAGGCGCTCCGGCACATCGTCCAGCACCTGGGTAATGACCGGGGCGGCAGGCGCGACGCTGTCAATCGTCAGAGTCCAGGTGTTGGAGACGGGGCTGGTGTTGCCCGCCGCGTCAGTTGCGACGGCGGTCAGGGTATGTGGACCTTCAGCGATCGGGGTGTCTGGGGTAAAGATCCACACGCCAAGGCCATTGGCGACGGTCGTACCAATAGCAACACCGTCCACGCGGAGGGTGACCGTCGCGTTTGGTTCGGCGGTACCGCTGAGCGTCGGGGTGGCATCGTTGGTGGTCTCATTAATATCGAGCGAGCCGGTACGCCCAGGAACATCGTCCACGACTTGTGAAATCACCGGGGCGCCAGGCGCCGTCCCGTCGACGTTAATTGTCCACGAGTCTGATAACCCGCTCGGGTTACCGGCGGGATCCGTCGCCGTTGCCGTCAGCACGTACGTGCCATCGGTCAGCGGTGAGGGCGGCGTAAAGCTCCACTGGCCGGAGGAGGATACAACCACCGTACCGAGGACATCGCTGCCGTTATAAATCGTGATGGTCGAGCCCGCTTCGCCCGTTCCGTTCACGGTCGGGGCTCGGTCATTGGTGAGGCCGTTCTGGCCCACGGGACCGGTGGTGGCCTGCACGTCATCAATCACCGACACGATAACTGGCGTCTGCGGTGGGGTAATATCCGGTGCTGCCGCGGAGGTGGTTGGACTGGTGTTGCCGGCCGTGTCGGTAGCGTCAGCGGTCAGGATTTCACTGTTAACTTTTGGTGGGGTCAGCGTCAGGCTGAAGTTACCCTGACTGTCGGCAACAGCTGTGCCAAGGATGACGTTGCCTTCACGAATGGTCACCGTGCTGCCAGCTTCTGCGATGCCGCTGATGGTGCCGCCATCATTCGACACCACGAGATTACCCGGAGCAAGCGGTGGCGTGGTGTCCACTACCAGTGCGAACGGGCTGGAGATACTGGTATTGCCTGCGGCATCCGTGGCGTGAACCGTCAGCGAATGCAGGCCGTCGGTGAGTGGAGTTGTTGGCGTAAAGCTCCAGCCGCCGCTGCCGTCAAGGGTGGCGGTGCCGAGCAGGGTTGCGCCGTCATAGACGGTGATTACCGCATCAGCCGGGGCGGTGCCCTGCAGCAGCGGTTTGGTGTCATCCGTGGTATCGCCGCTGCTAAGCGGACCCTGAACGCCGCCGACATCATCGGTCACTGTAGCGATAGTCGCTGCCGGTGGCGGAGTAATATCGACGGTCAGGGTGAAGCCCTCCGACGGAAGGCTGGTGTTACCCGCCGTATCGGTAGCAACGGCGGTAAAAGTGTGAGTGCCCTCGACAAGCGGCGTGGTGGGCGTATAAGACCACTGGCCGTTGCTGTCGGTTAGCACTGTGCCAATATCAGTTCCGTTCAGACGGATAGTAACGGTTGAACCCGGTTCAGCTGTGCCGGTGAGCGTCGGCGTCGTGTCGTTAGTGAGGCCATTCTGGTCCACGGGGCCGGTGGTGGCCTGCACGTCATCAATCACCGACACGATAACTGGCATCTGCGGCGAGGTAATATCCGGTGACGCCGCGGAGGTTGTTGGTCCCGTGTTGCCCGCCGTGTCTGTGGCGTCAGCGGTCAGGATTTCACCGTTAACTTTTGGCGGGGTCAGCGTCAGGCTGAAGTTACCCTGGCTGTCGGCAACCACCGTGCCAAGGGTGATATCGCCTTCACGGATGGTCACCGTGCTGCCAGCTTCCGCGATGCCGCTGATGGTGCCGCCATCATTCGACACCACGAGATTACCCGGGGCAGACGGCGGCGTGGTGTCCACGGTGAAAATGACAGGCTCTGAGGCCGTACTCAGGTTTCCGGCGGCATCAGTTTCAGTGACGGTTATGGAGTGTGTCCCGTCCGGGAGCGGGCCGTTCGGCGTGACGCTCCAGGTGCCGTTGGGCTGAACCGTTGTGGTGCCAACCACCACGCCGTTATCGTAAATGGTGATGGTTCCGCCGGGCTCGCCGGTTCCCGCCAGGAGCGGCAGTGAAGCATCGGTAAGCGCGCCCGACGTGATGGTTCCCCTGATAACGCCCGTATCGTCAGTCAGCACAATCGCGGTCGGCGCGTCCGGCGGAGTAAGATCCACCGTCAGGGTAAACACCGGTGAGGCAGGCCCGGTGTTGCCCGCGGCGTCGGTTGCCCGCACGGTAATCTGATGAGTGCTTTCACTCAGGTCAACCGACGGGGTAAAGGTCCAGGTGCCGTTGCTGGCGACGACCGCCGTACCAATAGCGACTCCGCCGTCATAAATCGTCACGGTCGATCCCGCTTCGCCGGTACCGGTAAGCTGCGGACGCTGATCGTTGGTGCTGCCGCCGCTGCTGACGGCCCCCGTCTGCGGAGCAACATCGTCCGTTACGCTGGTGATTGCTGGCGCATCGGGCGCGGTGGTGTCCGGTGCGTTGAGCGTTGTGCCCGGGCTGGTATTCCCGGCGTTATCCGTCGCGGTGGCAGTCACCTGCTCGCCGTTGGTCAACGGTGTGCCGAGAGAGACGGTAAAGCTGCCGTCGCTGCCCGTTTTTCCTGATCCAATAACATTCCCGTTCGCGTCTTTCAGCGTGATGGTACTGCCGGGTTCGGCGGTACCGGTGACGGTTTTACCGTCTGAAGAGAACTTAAGGCCGGAAGGCGCGTTCGGCGGCGTTGTATCCGGATCGGCAGGATCGACGGGTGTGTTGGGGTTGGGGCTATTATTATTGCCGTCATCTCCACCGCCGCCGCCACCACCGGTGCTTGCCGCCGCCGCGATGCCGCCCGCTGCGACAATGCCGCCCAGAGCCCATGGCCAGATGGCGGCACCACCTGCATCACTCCCGGATGCGGCCAGCAAGGCGTCCGTGGACGCGATGGATTCGTACGTGGCGGCCCCGGTGGGATCTTCAATCCACCATAACGCACCGTCACTCTCCTGGAGCACCAGTTGGCTCACGCCCTGCGCGTCGGTGACATAGAAATTTTTAAGGGTGATCACTTCCCCTGAGTGCAGTGTCACCACCAGATCGTTACCACTTCGCGCGAAGTGGGAGACATCGGCTCGCTCTACATGAAGCTCAACGATAGAGGAATGGCTCAGCGTAACCTGTGTGCCTTCCGTGGTCGTTTCCACGCCAGTAAGTTTCGATATAACAGAGATTTGGCTCATTTAGGCATTACTCCAGCAGATGTATCATGAATGGCTAGCAAGACGAGCCATCTCTGCAGAAGGTAAAGGGCGCCCCCGGCGCAGTCGCTGTTATCAAGCAGCACTGACCGTTGTTTTTAGCGCGCACGATGCCCGCCAGAATTCAGAGTGGCAACATCAGAGCGAATCTAATGACTTATAAACAGAACAGTTTTTATGGGTGTTTTGTGTCTTATAAAACCCTGTAATTAATAGAGGAATTATTTTCAAGAATATAAAAATGATATAGACAGAAAACGATGGTTGTGCAAATTAAGCTTTCGTAAATAAGTACCAAAACAATGAAGAGGGCATTAATACATTGGGTTTGTTAATAATTTAACTAGTTTAACTATTTGTTTTTTATGATTTTAATTTTGTCTTGCGATGTTGCTTTTAAATATGATTTACGCAGTATGATAATTGGTAGGAGACATTTTTAATATACTATAAAACGTTATTGTTTAAGCGCGCTTAATATGCATTTAAGTTAGGGTGACGTTTTTGATATAAGATATATTATATCACCTGTACGAAGAAATATATTCTTATGCGAGGTTAAAATTCTGCTATCACGCGAAAATAATAGCGTTAAGGAAAGGGTAAAATAACCTGATTAATTTCCATTGGGGCTACGACATCAGCATGATTTTGCGACAACAAAAAAATTACGGGGAGAATGAATAAAAAGCGTCAGTCGGGCGTTTACTGACGTCACTCCCTTTTTACCCTGGAGCTTTATATGAACACGACCTCGTTTCGTTTGATCCCGGTGCTGATTTTTTCCCTGCTGTCCCCCCTGGCGCTGGCAATGGGCAATAATAGTACCGAGAGCAAAACGCCCGATTGTCCTTCCGGACAGGTGTATGACAGCGCCACCCAGAAATGCGTGCCGGACAAGAGCAGCAGCCTCAGCGACCAGGACAAAACCAACTATGCGTACCATCTCGCGAAGAAAGGCGAGTACCAGGCGGCGCTCAACCTGCTTGATTCGCTGAAAAATGGCAATACGGCTGAAGCGTGGAACTATCGCGGGTTCGCCACGCGCAAGCTTGGCCGCACGGACGAAGGGATTGGTTACTACCAGCGCGCGCTGGCTATCGCTCCGGATTATGCCAAAGCCCGGGAATATCTCGGTGAAGCGTGGATGGTAAAAGGACGTCCTGACCTCGCGAAAGAACAGCTGAAGGTGATTGCCGGTATTTGTGGCCAGTCCTGCGAGGAGTACCGTGACCTGCAGGCCGCTATCAACGGACATCCGGAATCCTGATTTTCTCGTGGAGGGAAAAGACATCGCTACCAGTGAGGTTCGTCAACAGTTAGCCGCACACCTGCCGCGTCTCTGGCGCTATGGGCTGGTGCTGTCGCGAAACAGGGATATCGCCGAAGAGCTGGTTCAGTCCACCTGCGTGCGTGCGCTTGAACGGAGCAGCCAGTATACGCCGGGCACGCGCATCGACAGGTGGTTGTTCGCGATACTGCACTCTATCTGGATCTCTGAGCTTCGGGCCCGACACGTGCGTCAGGGGCAGGGATTTGTGGCCAGCGACGAGCTTCTGGCGCCGGATACCCGCGAACAGGATGAGACGCGCCTGCATTACATGAAGGTGATGCAGCGCGTTAACGCGCTGCCTGAAGCCCAGCGCAACGCGGTATTTTTGGTTTATGTCGAAGGCTTTACCTACCAGGAGGCGGCGGAGACCCTGGCGGTGCCTATCGGTACCGTAATGAGCCGGCTGGCGACGGCGCGGGCTCGGCTTGCCAGGTCCGCTGACGCACTGCCTCCGGTAAAGGAGAAACGCTCTTGAACTCGCACCGTTTTGCACCGCCCTATAACGACGACGCTATCGTGGCATGGATAGATGGCGAGATGTGCCGCGCCAACGCGCAGCAATTTGAAGAACAGTTGAAAAGGGACGAACGCCTCTCCGGGCGAACCGCCGAACTGATGAAAAGCAGCCAGGATTTCGCCGGGGCGTTTGCCCCCCTGCTGGATGAGGCACCTCTGGAGACAATGCAGGCGCGTCTGGCGGCGCTTCCCGATCCACAATCCTCCACGCCGGCTGGCGTCAGCAGGCGGGCGCTGATTGCCGCATCGGTCAGCTTTTTGATGGTCGGATCCGGGCTGGGCTATCTGCTTCGGCCCGCTTCCGCGCCAGCGGATGAGAATGCCCATATTCGCGACCTCGAAGCGCAATATATGTCCCTGTACAGCGTCGAGACGCTGCTGGATATGGACAGCGCAACGCCGGTCCTGCTGCGCGGGCTGGAACGGGCCGCGCAGGACATCGGCATCAAGCTGCGCATGTCGCAGCTTGTCCTGCAGGGAGCAGAGCTGAAAATGGTGCGAATGCTGCGCTATGAAACCACCTCGATCGCGCAGATTGCCTGGATCAACGCCGACTACGGCCCGATGGCGCTCTGTATCTCTCCTGTAGATGAGAAGACGATGGCCTCTCTGCGCCAGGAGCAGCGGCACGGCATGAACCTGGCGTGGTGGCAGGAGGCGGGCTACCAGTTTGTCCTGATTGGCCGAAACCCGCCGTCTCACCTGCGGGGAAACGCGGAGCAGCTACAGCGGCTCATCTCAGGATGACGGCACGTCGTTTGTCTTAATCGCAATGGCGATGGCAATACGATCGTCCACGACCAGCGCAAACTTATCCATCCCGTAGGACGCGCGCGAGATCGCCGTCGTGGCATCCAGCGTAAGGGCCTGCGCGTGCGGGTCTATCACGACGGCCTCCAGGATCACCGGGCGGGCAATGTTTCGCACGGTCAGCGTGCCGAACACCCTGAACCGCCCGTCGCCCTGGGTGACCACGCGAGAGCTGATGAACTCGATAGTCGGGTAGCGCTCGGATTCAAAAAACATGTCGCTTTTCAGCTGCCAGGTGAGCAGCTTGTTTGAGGCTACGAGAGTCGCTACGGGAATGGTGACGTGAATATGGTCGTCGACGTCATTTTCCGGATTGAGCGTCACGGCGCCCGTCACGCCGCTGAACGTCGCCCAGGAGAGGATGCCGCCGAAGGCATGCCAGGATAGCCGAATGGTGGTGTTGTTGGTGTCGATGATGTAGCTCTTCGGGGCAGCATGCAGGGAAGGACATAACAGCAGAACGGTCAGAAAGGCCAAAAGGCGATACATCGTGGTTTCTCCGATAAGTGCGCAATGCGTAAACGCCCGAGGTGCTAATTGTATTCGAAGAAATAAAAAAGGCCGCAAGCGCGACCTTTGTGTGAGTATAAATACTTACTCAGTGACTTTCTTTTCCAGCTCGCTGGCACCTTCTTTGGTTTTGTTCCAGCCTTTCTCCGCGCCTTCTTTGGTGGCATCCCACCCTTTCTCGGTGCCTTCTTTGGTTTTATGCCAGGCTTTCTGGGAATCTTCGCTGACCTTGCTGCCCAGGCTCTCGCTTTTACCTTCCGCAGCATGCTTCTGTTTCAGCTTCAGCTCTTCACCTTTGTTCTGCTCTTCGTGCAGTTTTTGCTTCGCCTCGTTGGCGTTTGCGTTCGCCGCCGCGACGGTATCGTCAGTTGCATGTGTGGTCGCAGCAAATACTGGGGAAGCCAGCAGAACGGCAGATAATGCGATAATTGTTTTTTTCATAATATCCTCATTTAACGTTATCGGTTATGAGCGTGATTCAGCATGGCACAGGCGAAACGGGATGGCTTTAGGAAAAAACTGTAATGAGATCAATGTGCCCTGATGAGGGATATTTCGCCTGAGGGTTATCCAAAGGATACAAAGCCTATTTCAGCAAGGGCGGCGAGGGTCAGGAGAATGAAGATAATAACGGTTATGGGTCTGTACATGGTGGGGTTCCTTCCGGGTTGAGCGGCTATTCCGTAGCGCTGGGTGGTGTGGGTAATTTTGCACAGGAGAAGGGGGAAGGGGGTTGATGTTTGTCAAAGGGATGGATGGAACTGTTGGAATGGGGCACAAAAAAGCCCGCAGGGCTTGCGCCGTGCGGGCTCTTAGGACTTCATCGGATGACTCTGGTAATCACCGATGGAGAATTTTGGTGGAGCTGGCGGGAGTTGAACCCGCGCCCAAAACTATGTTATTGCATTGTTTTTAAAAGGTATTTTTTCATTATTATACGCTGCGTGCATTTTAAGTGCATTTCAACGTCGTTTCGTAGTACCTTTTGTGTCCTTTATCTAACACAATAAAATTGTCGTGCTTCAGAATATTTGGGCTAAGGATCTCCCATGACGACTCTAAAAGTACCTAAGCGATTGTGTATTTATACGGATGCGGATCGTCGCGCAACACTGAATTTTTTGAGTTTCCTTGACAACGCCATATCTTCAGGTCGAGTGGACATAATTTTAGATTTCACAGATGTTGAGTATGCTGGTGCGGCCGCTAGTGTCAGGCTTTTCGCGGTTATAAGCCGAGCTTATTTTGTTAAAAAGAACAGTAATTTTATCAGATTCATATGGCCAAAAAAGAACCAGAACCCAGCAGGTCACCGGTACATTGTTGGAACAGGTCTTTCCGTCGCTTTGACAGCAAACACTTCTGCTAAGTTGGAACAACTATGTGAGGAAAAGAGATTTTTCCAATCAGCAGTCGAACCATTCATACACTGGGCGAACACGTTAAATGTTCTGGATGACAAAGCTTTATTGACCTTTGACCAGTATCTCTTAGTTTCCTCGGCTTTAAGTGAAGCTATGTTGAATGTTTCTCATCATGCCTACGAACATCCATCGTTTTCAAGTGTCATAAATGATATGGAGGGCAAGCGATGGTGGCAATGCTGTTGGTATAACGCTGAAATTAATAAAATTGTTTGCATAATTTACGATCTCGGTCTCGGTATACACGACTCCTTTACCTCTGCATCACCTCTCTTTAGGGGGTACGACAATTTAACATCAGTGTCTACAGCTCTTACACTTGGCCAGTCCCGCTATGTTAACGCTGGACGAGGCAACGGTTCAGAGGATATAAAGAGACCTATAGGTTCAGGTTGTGCTGACTCTGAGTCACTCTTAGTCTTCACGGGGAACGTCAAATACAGCTATAATTCAGTGCATGAGGTTCCCAAGTGCGAGTTGATACCTGAGTACATGCCGGGGACTTTGATCGAATGGTCATTGGTTCCGAGGAGAGGAGAAGATGGTTAACATCGTCATTGCGAGGGATTTCTCAAAGATGCCATTTGGGCGTTACCTTTCGGACAGCCCAAACAGCGCTGAGCGATTCCGTAGAGATTACTTGGTTCCTGCACTGAAGTCAGGAGACCGTGAGGTCGTCGTAGACTTTACGGGGATCAACCATGGCGTCGGTTCATCCTTCTTGGAAGAGGCTTTTGGTGGGTTAGTAAGGAAGGAAGGTGTTCCCAAAGCTGACATCAAAGCAAAATTGATTATCAAAAGTGATTTGCCATTCTATAAAGAACAGATAATAAAATTTATTGATATGGCTAGTCCTGAGAAACAATCCTTACAAAGGAGTTGATTTGAGCCTGGTTGAACTTAAGGACACCCTTTCGGGGGTGTCTACTTTTGCATGGATGTTCAGTGTTGTAAGTATAATTCTTGTCTTTATAGGTTGGTTCGTTACTTACAATAACTCGTTAAAAATTGCTACTCGTTCCGAGTCAAAGTCAATAATAGATGCTATTGCTAAAATTTTAAATGAAGTTTCAGATTTATCCCTCGAATATTGGGTTAATAAATCTGTTTCTCCAAGTGCGAACCCTTTTAAAAGAGCAGCGAATTCTAATCCTTTTAAAAAGAAAAGGTTAGAGTCTCCCACGGGTTTATCCACACCCAGCGCAAAATTATTCATGACTGCTATTCATGGGAAGTCGATACAAATAAATAAGTACATTGACTTTTTGCGTAGCAGGGGATTTGTAATATCTGACTCATTTTTCACTCAAGTTCTCATTAAAGCCACTATGGAATATGAGAAATCATTTGTATACAGTAAAACTTACAGGGTGACACGTGCTCAAGAGGTTGCAAGTGCTTGCACTGATTTTATGATGCACTTGTACGATGAATTTCAAAGAAATTATCCTCCTCGAATGCCATTTTCAATATGCGATAAAATAAGAAAATTAGATGATGATATTGATAAATGGTATCAAGGGCTTTATGAGCGGCAATAATTGCCGCTTGTGTTTAAGATTTTTTTTCTATCGATGTCCTTCCATCATACTCAGCCAGGTATTTTCCGTAATGGCGGAACAGCATTTCCGGTCCCTTATGCCCCATTTGTCCCGCAAGCCAAAACAGGTTAGCTCCTTGACTGATATGTCTGGTGGCGAACGTATGCCTAGTCTGATATGGGTTTCTATAACGAATACCAGCCTTACGTAATGTTGGAACCCATGCTTTTTTTCTAATTGCATCAGCACTGGCCCAAGGTTTGTTCCTTTTTGGGTCTTCGAATATCATTTCACCTTTCATAAAAGTGAACAGTTTCTGGCTGTCCAGAGCCGCCAATGCTTCTTCAGTCAGTTCTACTTTCCTTGTGCCTGCTTTTGTTTTTGTTGCTTTAATGACACCAACTACACTGGCATTTTGAACGTGTGCTGTCCTGCCTGCAAAGTCGATATCACGCCAACGAAGAGCACACAACTCAGAACTACGCAGCCCGGTTTGTATAGCGAACCGGAAAAGGTTCTCCCACTGCTTATTGCCAGCTGCTGAGAGCAATGCGTCAACTTCTGTTGGCGTCAAAGGATCTACCACATAACTACTTTCTGCCTCTGATTTATCACTTTGGTAACGTGAGGCTGTCACTAGTGATACAGGGTTAATCTGAAGAATACCATCCGTCACCGCCTCATCCAAAGCAGAACGCAGGAATGACAGCTGGTTTCGAATAGTCTTTAATGTGGTTTTCTGGCTCTGGATCCATGTCTTCAATGCAGCTGGCGTCAACTCACTTGCAGGAAAAATATGAAGTGCTGACAGCGCGCTTCGGCATTTCTTATATCCGCCAATTGTTGAAGGGGACAGTTTCCTCGTTTCGCATATCACCAAATATTCGTCCAAGTACATCTTCACAGTTTTACCGGCGGCAGCGTTGCCAAAAATTCTTAACCGGTTAGAACGAGGAAAGTATTCCGCATAAACGAAAGTCCCCCTCTCGATCTTGTTATATATTTCTCCGAGTGTGCGCTCGGCGTACTTAATGTTTTTTGGAGTTACGTCCAGATTAGAAAGGGGCTCACGGCATTTTACCCCTTTATAAGTGAAGGTAATATTTATGGTTTCACCGTTGCGATGTTTCCTGATGGTTACGCCGCGTGGGAGTTTAGGCGATTCTGTCGTGCCCATTTTGCAACCTCACTAAGATCAATCCATCTTTCCTTAACGCCTTCGACCTTTAGCACCTGAACCCCTTCACGCCACACACCGCGCTGTATGCGCTTATTAATAGCATCAGGGGTTTCGCCAGTCTCTTTGCAATAAGTTGAGATGGGAACACAATCGAGGCTCAGCATATACTTCTCCATTAACTCGGCTGCACCCGAGTAATTAAAATTTGTCGCTGGTGGTAGGGATCAGTTTCTGCCAAATTGCTGATACATATTTTGCTTGGTGTCGCGCATCAGCTAGGGCATTGTGCACATTGCCAATAAAAGGCATGTCACGCTTCGGATCGAAACCGACACTGCGACCGAGCGTAACAATAGTGCGCACATCGTGATCGTTCCAAAAGGCCCAAGGGCAAATGCGGCCGGCGCGTTCGTAAGCTCCACGCAGAATCACATTGTCAAAGGTGGCACCGTTACCCCATACCTTCATGTATTTTGGATTATCTGCGTGCCGGTGAATGAAATGGCTCAGTTCCGACAGTGCATCAGTGATAGGCAGCGCATCATCAACACAAATAGCTGAGCGCGCTTCCGAGCTTTGTTTGAGCCACCAAAGAATAGTATCTCCGTCCGGTACCGCACCCTGATCCATTGCGCTTTCAAGCGAGACGGCCGTATAGAATTCTTGGCCAAGTTCACCTGTATGAGGGTTAAAAAAGACGGCACCAATTGAGACGATCGGCGCGTTTGGCTTTTTTCCCATTGATTCGAGGTCAATCATTAAGTCGTTCAATTTCTTTCTCCATTGTTACATCTTGGCTTTTGATTCACTGGGGGCTGTAGCGCGAGTCGGCGTTGTCGCTGATGTGGCAATAATGAGCCCCGTCAGGACGAGTACATATTGTCCCGCACCTATCACATGCCAATATGGCTTCCAGCTCCGCGATCCGCTCCTCTGCTTTTGACAACTGCTCGAGAAGTTCTTCTGCTAACGTCACGCGCATCACGACTTTCTGACAGTCGTGGCGTTTGGCTCTGGCGATTGTGCCGCGCAGAGTCGCATATTTGTTGGTGGTCATTGGACGGACTCCTGACGAAGATGGTTAATTTCGGCGTCAAGGCTCATTCGCTGGTCCATCGATTCCGTCAAGGCTGCAAATGTAACGTCCAGGCGAGTGGCTACCTCACGCATCAGAGAGGCTTCTGCTGGTGGCAGTTTGCCCGCCGCAGCATGGGCTGCGGCAACAAGTTCTTTTATCTTCATGCGAGGCATGCGCGTGATTCCGTAAGCTCATTGAAACGGTTAATGAACAAGCCATATGCCTGGCCTGGGCGAAGAGGAACGATCTGGATAATGTCGCTGGCCGGAATACCTTCGAGGCAAGGCCAGAGTGAGCCGTCGTCGATATCCAGATCGCGGCGCTCCGTGGCAAGCATCACCAGATCGGCGTATTTCACCACCGCTGACATATCAGGGGTGATGCTGAATTTGGCCCGGATCAGCTGTTCTACCCCCTCTTCAATGCGACGGTAATCTGGAAGCAATGCTTTCAGGGGGGCAGGGATGTCCTGGCAATAGGCTTCAGCTGCGTCATGCATCAGGGCTTCAAAGGCTAACTCTGGCGGCACAATTTGGCTGCACAGTACCGAGTGCTGGGCCACGCTGTAAAATTCCGGCAGATGACCACTGAAGCGGCAGATGTGGGAAAGTGCGGTCGCAATATCATCGATCTCTACGTCGTCAGTGGTTGAATTGAGGTAATCGAATTTCTTACCTGAAAGTGTCTGGATATAACTCATCGTATTTTCTTCTCCATATTTGGCAGCTGCACCTGCGCCAGTTTTGGGTTGTACGAATCCCTCGCCATTGGCGATTAATAAAGGGAATTACGCTTCAATAAATCCCCGCGGCGCCGGGGATTTAATGCAGAGAAATTACGCTTTAAAGTTACCGATAAAGGTTTCAACCGGCTTGTCGGTGAACTTCTCGATCAGCAGGTCACGGAACTCGTTGGCGATAGCTTCTTCCCGGGCTTCCAGTTGAACGATGCGGAGTACAAACACCGGTTCACCGCTTTTAAGCAGGCTGTTACGCAGGCTAAAGCGGCGTTCGCCCAGGCCTTCATATGGCACGCATTTGAACTCGAAGGCGACAGGCATCACGTCTTTACTGCTGGCTTCAACGCTCTGCATCAGGGACTTTCTGCCGCCAAAATCTTCGTCTTCATGAGCTGCTTCCGAGACTTGTTTGATATTGACGCGACGAACGGCACCAGCTGCCTGCGCGATGGACAACACATTCCCGTCGGCATCAAATGCGCTCAGGAAGTCGGCCCAGTCCTCCAGCCATTCAGCAATTTCCTTCTGGCCCAGTCGATCGCCATTTACCTGAAGTAGGGCTCGGAATGGCGCTGTCTTTTTGAGGGTGATAGATGCGACGTTATCAGCATGGCCAGGGTTAGCCAGAGTACCGATATTGAACACGGAGCGTGCGGTCATGTTGTCAGCATCGATAAAGCATCGCGCTGGTTCAGCTTCGTTGGCGTAGCCTGCTGCGTAACGCACAAAGTCAGGAATGCTGGTTGTGGTCATGGCGCCACGGAAGCGAAAACGCTCCAGTTCGAAACGCTCGAGGCTTTCAACATTAACACCTTCAGGAAGCAGGGCAGTCGGGCATGCCGTAACTTTTGCTGCATCCAGGTGGTAACCAGAAAGAACTAGGTCTTTCACTTGCTGCAGGGCATTGCCGTCTAAAATTTGGGACATAAAATTTCCTTAATATGTGGTAAATCGGATGTCAGTGATTTGTCTGCTGCAGATCACTGTGCCGCTTTAAGCTTTCCGTCAACGCCGCCGTTGATCCCGAATAGCTGCCCCTGATCTTCCTGCAGGATTGTCAGCTTGCCGCCTTTGTTAACCCACATTGGTGTTTCGGTGGTGTCTTCTTCGGAGGCTTTACCGCGCGGGGTTGGGGTGACGTAGTTCAGCTTGTGCTTGATCTTGACGCGCTTCTCTTCGACGGAGTTACCCATACGTTCAATATCAAAGGTGAGGACTACTTTGCCTTTGGTACCGTTGTTCAGAACGCCAAGCGCGGTAGTGTTTAAAGCCGCCGCGATCTTGTTCATGAACACGCCGGCATCCAGTTCGCCCAGGAAATCGGGCACTACGGTCATGCGGTCATTACTCATGGTTTAACCCTCTGAAAGGCGGCTGCCACCGCCAGTGGAACTTCTCCATACACAACAGAGAAGGGCACCCGCGCGATTGTTATGGGTAGACAGGCCACTTCCCTCGCGCCCGGGTGGATTGGGTTATGAGCCCGTCGCCCGGTGATGCCCTTGTCTCTTGTGTAAAAAAGGTGCCCACCGATGTGATGGGCAAAGACTACACACAGCAATGAAGTTGTTGTGGCGGTGGTGCCTCCACCTGCCGGACCGGCCAGAACCGGCGACGCTACACCTCAAGAAACGTATTCATTTCAAATGTTGAAATAAAAACTTGTTGGCCTCGTCACGTGTGCAGAGCCGCATTACCACAACTGAAAGCGCACTCTTTCGGTAACAAACCTGCCCCCGCAGTGAAAGAGAGAAGGAGTGCGCTTTCACGTTGTGCCCTTAAAAAGCTGGCTGTCACCCTCAAGGGGAAAGTGAGCAGCCAGAACAGGGATCACTTCTTATTGCTTTGGCCTGCTTTTAACCACATCAGGCGCGGTGGTAAGCCATTTGCGAATCATCCGGTCATTCATACGCCACCTGCGGCTACTTCGTGGGCTTCCTGCCTGTTCGCTGTTGATGAAAATGAAGATAAAAGATATTTGCGAAATGCGCAAGAAATATAATGCGTAAAACGCAATTGAAAGGGCGTAAAAAAACCGCCGTGTAGGCGGTTATTTGTTCTTAGGGTATGTTATCCGTGCCGTTTAACTGACTGCGACTGGCTGATCATTACCTTGCCGAAAACGTAAAATCTGTCTTCATTGGATTTATCCACTGACCACTCCCGATATTTAGGGTTATCAGAAATGACAAGAATTTTATCGGGGATCATCTGTAATCTTTTGACGTAAATTTTATCATCGAAACCAAAGACATAAATCCCATCACCATCAAACTCATTGATCGAAATATCTACGAATATCAAATCACCTGGTTCAATGGTATCAGCCATGCTGTCGCCACGAACGTTTATCACTTTGACAGTATCAGGTGTTCTCCCACCAAATAATGCGGCAGCTCTTTCGTTGTTGTACTCAATGGACCTGATGACATCGACAACATCACTACCTTGTATATGGCCCATACCAGCACTGGCGCTGACATCGAGCAACTCGACTCTAAACACAGGGTCACCCTCTCCATAAGCCGGATTTTTACCACTGGATTTACATACAGTAGTTTCGTTTGGAGACGGTGTAAAGAGTTCTGCCACGCTAACACCAAGTGCCGTAGCATATTTGCTAAGCGATTGTTCAGTAAATGACTTTTGTTTTCCTGTCTCTACACGTGAGACGTTCGCACCGTCAATACCTACAGCTTCAGCAAGATCTGAAATTTTCATGCCCTTTTCGAGGCGTAATTCTCTAATGCGGTTTCCTATGTTCATGCGTCCATTACAGGTTGTTTTTGCGTGATATGCAAAGCAACTTGCGCAAGTCGTAACTACACATTAATATGCGTAATACGCAATTAAAGGGGGCTTTATGCAATCACCGTTAAGAAATTTGCGAAAATCGCAAGGTTTTACTCTCTCTCATGTGGCAAACGTGGTGGACATTGATCCAGCCAACCTAAGCCGAATTGAAAGGGGTCAACAAATCGCATCACTCGATGTAGCTGAAAGGCTTGTGAAGTTTTATTCGGGCCAAATTGATGAGCTCCAAATCTTGTACCCGCACCGTTATACGCAGGCTACAGAAACCGGGGCAGCATCGGTACCACAGGAAAAAGGGGAAAGCCGTGGGTAATGAACCGGAATGGAAAGTTGATAAGCAGCCAGCCTGGCTGGTGGCCGCAATCAAAAAAACGATTACCGAGTTACCTGGCGGATATTCAGAAGCTGCTGAGTGGTTGGGTGTAACCGAGAACGCGCTGTTTAACCGGCTGCGTACCGATGGCGATCAGATCTTCCCGCTCGGTTGGGCGATGGTGCTTCAACGTGCTGGTCGTTCAAACCACATAGCGAACGCTATTGCACGTCACTCGAACGGTGTTTTCGTGCCATTGGCTGACGTTGAAGAAATAGAGAACGGTGATATCAACCAGCGTCTTATGGAGTCAGTGGAATGGATCGGCAGGCATTCGCAATACGTTCGTAAAGCTACCGCTGATGGCGTTATTGATGCTCAAGAACGCGCCCAGATTGAAGAGAACAGCTATCAGGTGATGGCTAAGTGGCAGGAGCATTTGACGCTGCTTTTCCGTGTGTTTTGTGCGCCGGAAAAAGGTGACGCCCGCGAGTGTGCAGCTCCGGGCGTCGTGGCAGACAAATCTTGTATGGAGAAGTAATCCGCATGACCAGTTTAACGGCTTTTAACCGTTTACCGCAACTCAGGATGATCCCGGTACCGGGCGCTCCGTTGTTTCGGTATGAGCGCAGAATAGCAAACCGCTGGGTGCCATGTAACCACAGTCGGGCGGTCGCAATTGTGGGGGTTTACTACAGGAAGGCGAAACGCTTATGCGCGAAGTTAACCGAAAGTTCAAAGACCACAGAGGGATCCCCGTTCGGGTTATCAGGTGGGAGCCAGAGACTCAACGAGTTATCTACCTGCGGGATGGTTATAACCACGAATGTTTCAGCCCGCTTGAACAATTCAAGCGCAAGTTTACAGAGTTAAAGGACGACCATGAGCACTAAATTAACGGGTTACGTTTGGGACGCTTGTGCCGCTTCTGGCATGAAGCTGTCCAGCGTTGCCATCATGGCGCGTCTGGCAGACTTCAGCAGTGATGAAGGGGTTAGCTGGCCCTCCATTGCTACCATCGCGCGCCAGATTGGCGCTGGTGAGAGCACGGTTCGCACTGCCATATCTCAGCTGGAAAAAGATGGTTGGTTAACCCGCCAGCAGCGCCGTAAAGGCAACCGCAATGCATCAAACGTTTACCAGCTCAATGTAGCGAAATTACAGGCTGCAGCCTTTTCTCACCTGTCAGATTCTGACGCATCAAAATCTGATGCCTCAAAAACCGACGCGTCAAAATCTGAGGCATCAAAAAACGATGAGAAAGGCGGTTTTCACCCGTCAGAATCTGGGGGGGATCCGTCAGTAAATACAACTACTGATCCATCAGTTAAAAAACCTTCTTGTCCGGTTGCGTCGCAACCAGACCCTGAAGTCATGATTACCGATAACGCCATCCTGGTTTTGAATCATCTGAACCTGGTTAGCGGCTCACGATACCAAAAATCAAAAACTTCTCTGGAAAACATCCGTGCTCGTTTGCGTGAAGGTTACAGCGTTGGCGACTTACAGCTGGTGATTGACCTTAAGCATGAGCACTGGAACGGCAATGACGTGCAGTACCAGTACATGCGGCCTGAAACGCTATTTGGCCCGAAAAAGTTTGAGGGTTATCTGCAAAGCGGGATCCGTTGGGACAAGAAAGGGCGTCCACCGCGTGAAAGCTGGGGTGAAAAGAAACACGATCCGATGAAGTTCGGCCCGGTTGATACCAAGATTCCAGAGGGGTTCAGAGGATGACGGAAAATAAATACTGCCGCGCGCTGGCTGAACTGCGTTCAAGACCAGCCCACAGGTTGAAAGAGGTCGGCGATCAATGGCGCACACCGGATCTGTTGTTTTGGGGTATCAATGCAATGTTCGGCCCTCTGGTGCTGGACCTTTTTGCCGACGACAGCAACGCGAAGTGCCCAGCATGGTACACGGCTGAAGATAATGCCCTGTCGCAGGATTGGTCAGAACGACTGAAAGAACTCGGTGGTGCAGCATTTGGCAACCCGCCGTACAGTCGCTCTCAGTACCATCAAAAGCAGGCTGTCACCGGGATGACCCACATCATTAACCATGCTATGGCAATGCGAGAAAAGGGCGGTCGGTACGTTTTTCTCATTAAGTCTGCGACGAGTGAGACGTGGTGGCCTGAAGAGGCAGATCACGTCACATTTATTCGTGGCCGAATTGGTTTCGAGCTTCCTGAATGGTTCGTTCCCCTGGATGAAAAGCAGCAGCCTACCAGCGCATTCTTTGCTGGTGCAATTGTGGTGTTCGACAAGACATGGCGCGGTGAGCGCTTCAGTTACATCAATCGCACCGAGTTGGAAGAAAAAGGGCGCGCCGCGATGGCACTGGCAAACTTTGCCGCGGCAAAATTTTCTCCAACTGCAACATCGAAAGAAGCCACACCTGCTCCTGTTGATCTTCCTGAGGAAGAATCGCGCATCTGGCCGCTTGAAGTTGGTCTGGTATTTAGTCAGGTAGAGGGCGCGGATTCTCTGGCGCTGGGTCAGCAAAACAAGTTGAAGGCAAATATCAATCAGCTCTGGCTTGAGCGGATGTCTACCACCGAAATCATC
This sequence comes from Enterobacter cloacae complex sp. SHL009, assembly GCF_049237205.1. Lineage (NCBI taxonomy): Bacteria > Pseudomonadati > Pseudomonadota > Gammaproteobacteria > Enterobacterales > Enterobacteriaceae > Enterobacter > Enterobacter cloacae complex sp. SHL009. The sequence continues at coordinate 64,892 of NZ_JBMKIW010000003.1, read as the reverse complement.
ACTATCGCTGGTGGTTTGGTTAGCAGCATGCAGGGGGCCGCCAATGCGTGAGATCATCGTTGATAACTTTGCTGGTGGCGGCGGCGCGAGTACCGGCATTGAGCTGGCGATCGGGCGTAGCGTCGATATCGCTATTAACCACGACGAAAACGCTATTGCGATGCATAAGACGAACCACCCGGACACGCTGCATTATTGCGAGTCGGTGTTTGAAGTTGACCCAATCGCAGCCACCAGCGGTAAACCTGTCGGTCTGGCCTGGTTTAGCCCTGACTGCCGCCACTTTTCCAAAGCAAAGGGCGCTAAGCCAGTTAAGAAAGAGATTCGCGGGCTGGCGTGGATTGTCTTGCGCTGGGCGCTGGCGGTACGTCCCCGCGTCATGATGCTGGAGAACGTCGAAGAATTTAAGACATGGGGCCCGCTGCTTGATGAAGAATTACGGCCGGATCCTGAGCGTGCTGGTGAAACATTCGAGGCATTTGTCGGCATGCTGTCGACGGGGATCGCGGCGAATCACCCTGCACTGGCTGAGGTTTGTGAATTCCTTGCCATTGAGCCGCATGGTCAGCAGGCGCAACAGCTGATCGTCGGGCTTGGTTATGAGGTTGATTATCGGGAGCTGCGCGCATGTGACTACGGCGCGCCGACGATCAGAAAGCGTTTCTTCATGGTCATGCGCTGTGACGGCCGCAAGATTCATTGGCCTGTAGCGACTCATGGGGATCCAAAATCACTGGAAGTACAAAGCGGCAAGCTGGCGCCATGGCGTACCGCGGCGGAGTGTATTGACTGGAATATCCCGGCCAGGTCCATCTTCGATCGCAAAAAGCCGCTGGCGGAAAATACGCTCAAACGTATCGCGCGCGGTATCCAGCGTTTCGTTATCGAGAGTGCTTCGCCGTTTATCGTTAAGTGCAACCATACCACGTCACACGGCAAATATGATTGTTTCCGTGGGCAGGAGCTCGAGGCTCCATTACAAACCATCACGAAAACCCACGGCTATGCGCTGGCGGTGCCGCACCTGACTAAATTCCGCACCGGAGCCACCGGGCAGCCATTAACCGAGCCGGTACCAACTGTCACCGCTGGGACGTCGGCGCGCCCGGGCGGGAATGGGCATGCGCTTGGCGTAGTTGAGGCCGCCCTGACACCGTTCCTGGCAGGCAACGGCGGCAGTGAGTACCAGGCTAAGCCGCGCCCGCTGGATAAACCCGCTCATACAATCCTCAAGCAGTCCCGCGCGTGTGTGGTTGCGCCGGTCATCGCCCGCCAGTTTGGAGCCAGTATTGGGCACAGGGCAGACGAGCCGAGCGCAACGATTACTGCTGGCGGTGGCGGTAAGTCGCAGCTGGTAACCCCAACACTGATTCAGATGGGATACGGCGAACGCCCAGGGCAAGAACCGCGAGTTCTTCAACTTAATAACCCGCTCGGCACGGTCACTGCTGGTGGTAATAAGTTTGCAACGGTGAGCTCGTTCCTGGCAAAGCACTATGGTGGGAATTACACGGGGCCGGGTGTTGGTATGGATGAGCCTGCCCACTCAGTCACTACTGTTGATCACCACGCGGTAGTTGCGTCGCACCTGGTGAAGCTGCGCGGAACCTGCCGCGACGGTCAGACCATGGATACACCTATGCCGACGATTACCGCTGGTGGCCAGCACGTTGGCGAGGTCCGGACATTCCTCGAAACCTACTGCGGTGATAGCGAGGATGAATGGCTGGTGACGATCGAGGGGGTTAAGTACCAGATCGTCGATATCGGAATGCGCATGCTGCAACCGCATGAGCTTTATAAGGCGCAGGGCTTCCCTGACGGCTACGTTATCGATCAGGACTATCGCGGCAATCGTTACGCCAAAGACAAGCAGGTAGCGCGCTGTGGTAACGCAGTACCGCCGCCGTTCGCTCGTGCGCTGGTAGAAGCAAATCTTCTTGAATTATGTGCAAATCAAAAGGCGGGTGCAGCCGCCTGATATGGAGAAATAGCATGAATCAGTTAACCGCAAAGGGTGTTGTGACAATGTCCAGCCGTGAAATTGCCAGGCTGGTGCAGAGCAAACATGGTGATGTGAAGCGCTCAGCTGAGCGCCTTGCATCTGCTGGTATTTTAACCGCGCCGTTGGCGCACACCCCCTACACACACCCGCAAAACGGGCAAACATACGAGGAGTATTGGTTCAACAAACGTGATTCTCTGGTGATCGTCGCCCGGCTGTCGCCAGAATTTACCGCCGCTGTTGTCGATCGCTGGCAAGAGCTGGAGAACAGTCAGGCCGTAAGTGTCCCGCAAACATTGCCGGAGGCATTACGTCTCGCCGCGGATCTGGCCGAGCAGAGAGAACAAATGGCCCAGCAGTTAGCCGCTGCCGCGCCGAAAGTTGAGTTTGTCGATCGGTATTGTACTGCTAAAGGCTCAATGTCTTTCCGCCAGGTGGCAAAGCTGTTGCAGGCCAAAGAGACCGATTTCCGCTTGTTCCTCATTGAGAGCGGCATTTTGTACCGGCTCAGTGGAGTGCTGACACCGCGGCACCAGCACATTGCTGCCGGGCGGTTTGAAGTGAAAACTGGCACCACGAGTGAAACAAACTACGCCTTTAGCCAGGCACGTTTTACACCCAAAGGCATCGAGTGGATCGGCGGCCTGTGGACGGCACACATCGCTAAGGGGCATGCCGCGTGAGAGGACTGTTTACAGCCGAGACTGTTCCGCGCCTTGGCCTAGTGGTGTTAAAGCCGGGCAGCGAACTGATGTCTCTGTTTCAACAGGGGCGTGTGCTGGTGGAGCCTCAGCCAAGAAGCATGGCTGGACTTCCGTCGGGGCTCGTCCCTGATGCCAGGCAGCCGCTGGCAGAAGATAAGTCCCTCGAGGGATTCTTCACCGACGAGAGAGTTATCCGTGCAGCAGGCGGTTTGAACGCGTTGGAATCCTGGTTAGAGCGTAACGTGAAGGAATGCCAGTACCCGCACACTGATTATCACCATCATGAGCTGGTAACGATGCGACATCCCCCTGGATCAATATTGCTCTGTTGGCATTGCGATAACCAGCTGCGCGATCAAACCACCGCGGCGCTGGCAGAACTGGCCCGGCGTAACCTCATTAACTGGCTGATCAGTTCCATCCTGTCATCGCTTGGCTTTAACAACGAGCGTGAATTATCCCTCGGTGAATTGTGCTGGTGGGCCGTTTATTCAGGCATTGCTGATTCAATCACGGAAAGGATGGCCCAGCGTGCGCTTCACTTACCGGACGAGCCGTTTTTATCCGTATATCGAGAAAGTGACATTGTGCCGATGCCCCCCGCAAAAAGCATTTTGCAGAAGAAGGTCACCCCTGCGGTCACGGCTGCGAAATTAAAGCATGGAGCGAATCAGGAAGTGGCCTATGACCAGCCAAAGGTTCTGGCTCTGCATGCGGATCCTGAATCCCCTGAATCATTCATGTTGCGCCCAAAACACCGCAGGTGGGTGAATGAGGACTATACGCGGTGGGTTAAAACCCAGCCCTGTGAAGGTTGCCGGCGGCCAGCGGATGATCCACACCATGTCATTGGTCACGGCATGGGCGGTACCGCCACTAAAGCCCACGATTTGTTCGTGATCCCTCTGTGCAGAGAGTGTCACGACAAATTACATGCTGATGTTGCAGCGTTCGAGAAAAAACACGGTACCCAGCTGGAGCTGCTATTCCGGTTTATGAATCGAGCGCTGGCGATCGGCGTAATAACAAAAGCGTAATTGTATGGAGCGCTGAGCATAATGAATTTACAAGAACTGGAATTTACGCGGATTGAACTGCGCCGCGCGCTGGCGGATTTATCAGGATCGACAAAAGGACAGCTGCAGGCGTTCAGTGAGCATCCACCAGCAGATAAGAACAAATACCCCCGGCGCCATCCTGAAATCGTTATGGAGGGTGGGGAAGGTTGTGGATCCAAGGTTGTGAAAACGATGGCCACACCACTTTATGTTCTTGAGACAAGGAGCCGTCGCCGACCTTTACCGCCTATTAAGGATACGGAGTTCGCTTGTTCAGCATGGCGTCGATCGGTCAATGGTCTGGGTGAGCATTTGCAGGCATGGGTGCGGTACTGCTATGGGCATGACCTTGCTTTCCGGTACCAAAGGTTAATGTGCCAACACGTATGGCAAGAGTTTCAGCGTCAGCATAGTGGCAAAAAAATCCAGGACCGTGTCACTAAAAAACTGATAGGGCTTGTCTGGCTTGCGGCGCAAGAAGTTGCTGCCTCGCGTAATAACGATACCTATCAGGAGTATGCTGGTGCAGCTCTGGCGCGCATGGTCAGTGTTGAGCGTTCAACCTGGCTCAGAGTGTATTCAGGACATTGGGCGGCTTTCAAAGCGTCGTTTGCTGAAATGGACAGTGAGGCACTAAGTGAAATTTTGTCACGGTACGAAGAGTACCAAGAACTGAAAGTGGCGAAAATGTGAGATAACTTTCACTAACTCCCTCAATTAGGCTTGCAAAATGCAACAAAATGAGCCATATTTGAGGCTAATTTGATACGTTGCCAAAATTTTAATGACCCGCTGAGTAGCGGGTTTTTGTTATTATAGCCTGTCAAAAAAGGGGGCTATATGTGGCAAGGTATACCATTCAAATTCATGTCCAGTGATTTACTGGAGTCTTCTAATTTAATTATTCAAAAAATTCCACATATTTTTGTCGAAACATCGCCAGATTACATTGGGGCAATAGCAACTGCTTCAGGTACATTAGTTGCCGGGTGTTTATCAGCATTTGTCGCTTGGTATGCTATTAAAGCTAACAGAAAACAAATGCTACAACAGCAAATGATTATCGATAAGCAAACATTTACTAATGAACTAAGAACTAGAATGTCCACTTTTCTAGCAGATTTAGAAAAATTGTCATTGATGTTAAAGCCAGATATTTATGGGCATAAACTGTCAATAGCTACTATGAGTATAGAAAGAAGGGTGGCCCTTGATAAGTTGGCTTATGACCTTGATTTGTGCCGTTATCATTTATTGCTAATGATTGATGAGAAACCACAGTTTTCAAGAGTTAGAAGTCTAATTGATCAAGTTACTGAGGATATAGAATTATCGATTAGTAATGTTGAGTATTATGGTACAGATGAAGTAATAAAGGAGTTAATCAAAGCGACAATAAGTTGTATTGATTCAGAATGGAAGTCAGTGACCAAAAATATATAAATCATCAATGTGCCTCTAACGTGAGGTGTTCTTGCTGTGAAATGGGCGGCTGGTAGGTGTTGTAGCACCCAACCAGCCATTAGCTCATGCTTTCAGGTCACAAGCTAACCAAGGCCCACTGCTTTAGCGCAAAAGCATAGTGAGCCTATCAGAGTTACGCTTACGGATCTATGAAAAATACTGTAATTATAAACAGTGTTGAGTTGGTCAACACTGATAGCCTGCAATACATCGCCACTCTCCCTGATAACTCCGTTGATCTGATAGTCACGGATCCGCCGTACTTCAAAGTGAAACCCAACGGCTGGGACAATCAATGGAAAGGGGATGAGGATTATCTTCGCTGGCTTGATATGTGCCTCGCACAATTCTGGCGAGTGCTTAAACCTGCTGGCAGTCTTTATCTTTTCTCCGGTCACCGCCTGGCGGCAGACATTGAGATCATGATGCGTGAGCGGTTCAATATCCTGAACCACATCATCTGGGCTAAACCGTCGGGCCGCTGGAATGGCTGTAATAAAGAAAGCCTGCGCTCTTACTTCCCTGCAACAGAGCGCATCCTCTTCGCTGAGCATTACCAGGGGCCGTATAAACCAAAGAGCGACGGGTACGCTGAGAAGAGAAGCGAGCTGAAGCAGCATGTAATGACTCCACTAATTTCATATTTCCGGGATGCACGTGAAGCGCTTGGCATATCCTCAAAACAAATAGCCGATGCGACTGGAAAGAAGAACATGGTGTCCCACTGGTTCAGCGGTAGCCAGTGGCAATTACCGAATGAATCAGACTACCGGAAACTTCAGTCCCTTTTCACGCAGGTAGCCATCGAAAAGCACCAGAACGGCGAACTGGCAACACCGCACCACCAGCTGGTGGCTCTGTGGCATTCGTTGAATCGCAAATATTCAGAGCTGCTCGAAGAGTACAAATCACTTCGGCGGCATTTCTCTGTGACAGCTGCCGTGCCATATACGGACGTATGGACCCATAAACCAGTCCAGTTCTATCCAGGTAAACACCCGTGCGAAAAACCCGCTGATATGTTGCGGCAAATCATCAACGCCAGCAGCAGGCCCGGCGATGTGGTAGCTGATTTCTTTATGGGCTCGGGATCAACAGTTAAAGCAGCCATTGAACTGGGCCGCCAGGCTATCGGCGTAGAACTGGAAGAGGAACGTTTCAACCAGACGGTAAGTGAGGTAAGGCAACTGGCAGGGGAATAAAAGCTTGGGTCGCTATCGCGGCCCTTTTTATTACCTCAACTGGACACCCGCAACGTAGCGAGGTGAGAGCATGTATCGAATGGAAAAAATCACGACGGGTATTGCATACGGCGCATCGGGAGGGGGGACCGGATACTGGTTGCTTCAGCTCCTCGATAAAGTCTCCCCATCTCAATGGGCGGCCATTGGTGTGCTCGGTAGCCTCATGTTTGGTTTGCTGACGTGGTTAACGAGTCTGTACTTCCAAATCAAAGCGGATCGCCGCAAAGCTGCGCGGGGTGAATGATGTCGAACAAAGCAAAGCTCAGCGCAGCAGTGCTGGCGTTAATCGCGTCGGGTGCATCTGCTCCACTCATTTTCGACCAATTCATCAGCGAGAAAGAAGGCAATGCGCTGGTGGCCGTTGTTGACCCGGGTGGGGTCTGGTCTTTATGTCACGGCGTGACCGTTATCGATGGCAGGCGTGTTGTTAAAGGCATGACGACCACTGAGGAACAATGCAGGAAGGTTAACGCTATTGAACGCGATAAGGCATTAGCCTGGGTTGATAGCAATATCAAAGTGCCTCTGACAGAGCCGCAGAAGGTGGGTATCGCATCCTTCTGCCCGTATAACATCGGGCCTGGTAAATGCTTTCCTTCGACGTTCTATAAGCGCATCAATGCTGGTGACCGGAAAGGGGCCTGTGAAGCTATTCGCTGGTGGATTAAAGACGGTGGCCGTGATTGCCGACTAACCAAAGGCCAGAAGAATGGCTGCTATGGGCAGGTCGAGCGGCGTGATCAAGAAAGTGCGCTGGCATGCTGGGGGCTGGACCAATGAAAATTAATCCAAGTCTCATCGGTGTTGCCGTTATTGCTGTCCTTTCGGTCGCCCTCGTTAAGAGTTGCTCTGACGCCAGTAACCTTCAGAGCGATAACGACGTTCTGCGAAGTGACAACTCTTTGCAGGGACAGGTGATCGCCACCCAGGCATTCAACTTCAATCGGTTCAATCAGGTTGCAGAACATGCCAATAAGCTTAACTCCCTGATCGACACCAGCACCGAAGAAACCGTCATCGAATACCGGGAGATTCTCCGCCGTGAAAAAACCTGTGATCTGCCTGTTCCTGCTGACATTGCTGGTGGGCTGCTCGAATACGCGCACCGTTTACGTTCCAGCGCAATGCACCCCGATACCGACAGACCTGACGCAGCCGATGATAGTACCGCTGCCGCCGGCTCAATAACGTACTGCCAGGCTGTGCTCTGGATTAAGCCGCTGTTGGCCGTAATTGAAAAGGGCAACAACAACCTGGCTGGTATAAGGCAGATAGAGCTGGAAAGGAAAAACTAGGGATGGCTCGTCCTTGAGCACACGGGTATTTCTGAACGACGGCTTTACCTGACATAGCAAAGCACCTTTAAATTCTAGAAAAGACTCAATATTTAACAAGCGAAGCGCGGCAATGATAAAAAAATGCCCTCACATGGAGGGCTACCAGAGTCTCAGTTTCACTTGCTCTTTTTATCGATGTTTCCCTGGAGTTGGCATTCTCCACATCAGAGTCTTGAATAGCGTGGCACTTAACAAGAAATCAACAAGCGTAAGCGGAAGCTATTGAGAACTTTCTTAGGTCCAGCATGATATTTACGTAACCACGTAAAGCTGCCTGTTAGCAATGCTGGTGGGTGGCTCGAATACGCGCACCGTTTGCGTTCCAGCGCCATGCACGCCGATACCGACGGAACTGACGCAGCCGATGATCGTACCGCTGCCGCCAGCTCAATGACGTACTGCCAGGCCATACTCTGGATTAGACCACTGCTCGCAGTCATTGAGAAAGGCAACAATCAACTTCACGGGATTAAGCAAATCGAAGTAGATAGAGCTGAGAGAAAAGGTCAAGGGTAATATTTCATAGTATAATCACCCAAATTAATTTCGAGGGTAGATTATGGAATGGCAAACATTTTGGTCTGGGGTCTCAGCAATCTTTACTGCCATCACGGCAGTAATTGCAGCTTGGGCAATATTTCGATGGAAAAAGCAAGATGAATTGAAGGTGAAGTTAGAATTCAAAAAGGCGGTCGGCGATTACGCTTATCAACTAACACAAATGCCTGAAATAATGTTTATTCATGAATTGCAAAAATACGATGCTGATTGTAAAAAACTAAGGGATCTGCTTGGGATATGTAGCTACGCTTGGTTTAACACCGAAGGGTTGATAACGAACCCAGTAGTAAATGAATGCTGGGGAATTATTTATAACAACACAAATAAATACTTAAACGGAAAATTACATAGTGAAGAATTGGGAGCTGCCTGTATGGGAATTGCAAACGAGAAATTTGTGTTTAGAAAATAAATGTTATTAGTTCACCTTCCGTCCGGAAAGGCTTATATCACAAGGAGATAAGGCAGCTTATGTCCCAGAGATAATTTCTGAACCCCGCACTTAACCATTGGATTGTGACGGCCGTACCTACGGGCGTTTAGGGCTTCACGGGTCCTTTCCGGCAATTTGCTCGGTTACGGGGCGGCGACCTCGCAGGTTCTCGCTATTTATGAGAATTTTTCAGGATTTTGCCTTTTCCGTTCTTCTTCTTGCTAAGTATCTGTCTTTACTGGGTATAACCCACCACAAGAAAGGAAGTGTTAAAGCCTGGTAGTAGTCATTTTACCCGGCATGGTTTCCTTACCCTGTGTTTCGCCTGGAGTTCGTCATGGAGGTCAATAAAAAACGCCTTTCAGAGATTTTTGGTGTCAGCATCCGCACGATCCAGAACTGGCAGGATCAGGGAATGCCAGTTGCGCGCGGTGGTGGAAAAGGTAATGAAGTGCTTTATGACTCTGCCGCCGTAATCGAATGGTATTCCGCCCGTGACGCAGCGATAGAAAACGAAAAGCTGCGCAAAGAGGTTGAACAGCTGAGAGTTGATTCAGAATCAGACCTTGTGCCTGGCACGATTGATTATGAGCGCCATAGGCTTACCCGAGCCCAGGCTGATGCTCAGGAACTAAAAAATGCAAAAGAGTCCGCTGAGGTGGTGGAGACCGCATTCTGCACGTTCGTGCTGTCGCGGATAGCCGGAGAAATTGCCAGTATCCTTGATGGAATACCTCTGTCGGTTCAGCGGCGCTTTCCGGAACTGGAAAATCGACATATTGATTTCCTCAAGAAGGACATCATAAAAGCCATGAACAAAGCAGCTGCGCTGGATGAAATGATACCGGGGTTGCTGAGTGAATATATCGAACAGTCAGGTTAAGGGGCTACAGCACTCCGCGCGCTCGGGGCTCCGTTCGTTGTACCGGCCAGAACCGCAAACGGCGGTTGAGTGGGCAGACGAAAATTATTACCTTCCAAAAGAGTCTGCTTATCAGGAAGGGCGCTGGGAAACGCTGCCGTTTCAGCGTGCGATAATGAATGCGATGGGTAATGACTATATCCGCGAGGTCAATGTCGTTAAGTCTGCCCGAGTAGGCTATTCAAAAATGCTGCTCGGCGTGTATGCGTATTTCATCCAGCATAAACAGCGTAACTCGCTTATCTGGTTACCTACCGACGGTGATGCAGAAAACTTCATGAAATCCCATGTCGAACCGACAATTCGGGACATCCCCTCACTGCTGGCGCTGGCGCCCTGGTACGGTAAAAAGCACCGGGACAACACGTTGAGTATGAAACGTTTCTCGAATGGGCGAGGTTTCTGGTGCCTCGGTGGTAAAGCTGCAAAAAACTACCGTGAAAAATCTGTTGATGTGGCGGGTTATGACGAGCTGGCGGCATTTGACGATGATATCGAGAAAGAGGGCTCTCCAACGTTCCTGGGGGATAAACGTATTGAAGGGTCGGTCTGGCCTAAATCGATACGAGGATCCACACCCAAAATTAAAGGGACATGCCAGATTGAACGTGCCGCCAAGGAGTCAGAGCATTTCTTGCGCTTCTATGTTCCTTGCCCACATTGTGGGGAGGAGCAGTTCCTTAAATTCGGCGATAAAGAGACGCCATTCGGGTTCAAATGGACGCCGGGCGATCCTGCCAGCGTTATATATCTGTGTGAACACAATGCATGCGTAATTAAACAGCAGGAGCTCGATTTTTCGCAGGCGCGGTACATCTGTGATGAAACCGGGATCTGGACGCGCGACGGACTTTTCTGGTTTTCATCATCGGGTACCGAAATTGATCCGCCTGACAGCGTAACCTTTCACATCTGGACGGCCTATAGCCCCTTCACAACCTGGGTGCAAATCGTCAAGGACTGGATCAAGACCAAAGGGGACACGGGCAAGCGTAAGACGTTCGTCAACACAACGCTTGGTGAAACGTGGGAGCCTAAAATTGGTGAGCGTCCTGATGCTGAGGTGATGGCCGAACGTATTGAGCACTTCGGTGCCAGGGTGCCGGAGCGCGTGGCCTATCTTACTGCCGGTATTGACTCCCAGCTTGACCGTTACGAAATGCGTGTCTGGGGCTGGGGGCCTGGTGAGGAAAGCTGGCTTATCGACAAAATTATCATTATGGGGCGACATGATGATGAATCCACGCTTCTGAGGTTGGATGAGGCGATCAACAAAACCTATCCGAGGCCTAACGGCGTTGAGATGCTTATTTCCCGCATCTGCTGGGATATCGGCGGCATAGACCCAACGATTGTTTATAACCGCTCGAAAAAGCATGGTCTGTTTCGTGTCATCCCCGTTAAAGGCGCATCTGTCTACGGCAAGCCCGTGGCGAATATGCCTCGTAAGCGTAACAAGAACGGCGTTTATCTCACTGAGGTAGGAACAGACACCGCGAAAGAGCAGATTTATAACCGTTTCACGCTGGTGGCAAAAGGCGACGAACCGTTGGCGGGAGCGGTTCACTTCCCTAATAACCCTGAAATATATGATTTAGCTGAGGCTCAGCAGCTTACGGCTGAAGAGCAGGTTGAGAAGTGGGTAGACGGGAAGAAAAAAATCGTCTGGGACAGTAAAAAACGACGAAATGAGGCGCTTGACTGTTTTGTCTATGCACTTGCAGCTCTGCGGATAAGTATCTCCCGCTGGCAGCTGGATCTGGATTCTCTTCTGGCCAGCTTACGGGAAGAAGACACTGGCCGTAAAAATAATAAATCTCTGGCGGATTATGCCAGGGCATTAGCGGGAGATGAATAATGGCAACACAGGCTGAACTGGATGCCGCGCGTGCAGCGTTACATGATCTGATGATGGGAAAACGGGTTGCGACGGTACAGAAAGACGGTCGAAGGGTGGAATTTACGGCGACGTCAGTCATCGATCTGAAAAAGTACATCGCCGATCTAGAGTCACAGGTCGGTACCACTTCACGACGCCGCGGGCCGGCAAGGTTCTACGCATGAAAATTCCTTCTTTAGTTGGCCCCGACGGGAAAACCTCCCTGAGGGAATATGCAGGCTATCACGCCGGTGGCGGCGGATTCGGTGGGCAGTTAAATGCCTGGAATCCCCAGAGTGAAAGTGCCGACGCCGCACTTCTGCCGAACTTCGCCCGGGGGAATGCCCGTGCTGATGATCTGGTCCGTAACAATGGTTATGCGGCAAACGCCGTTCAGCTTCACCAGGATCACATCGTCGGGTCTTTTTTCAGACTGAGTTACTGCCCGAGCTGGCGTTATCTCGGCATTAAAGAAGAGGAAAGCCGAGCATTTGCCAGGGAGGTGGAGGCCGCCTGGTATGAATATGCGGAGGATGACTTTTGCGGGATTGATGCCGAGCGCAAGCGTACCTTTACGATGATGATCCGTGAAGGCGTTGCGACGCACGCATTTAACGGTGAACTGTGCGTCCAGCCCACCTGGGACAGTGATTCATCGCGACTTTTTCGCACGCAATTTAAAATGGTTAGTCCAAAACGCGTGAGTAATCCCGGTAATACAGGTGACACGCGTAACTGTCGCGCGGGTGTCAAAATCAGTGATAGCGGCGCAGCGCTGGGGTACTACGTCAGTGAAGACAGCTATCCTGGCTGGATGTCGCAAAAATGGACCTATATACCACGGGAACTGCCGGGCGGAAGGCCATCATTCATCCATATTTTTGAACCGCTTGAGGATGGACAGACCCGCGGCGCAAACGTGTTTTACAGCGTGATGGAGCAGATGAAAATGCTCGACACCCTGCAAAATACTCAGCTCCAGAGCGCAATTGTAAAAGCTATGTATGCGGCGACAATTGAGAGCGAGCTTGATACCGATACGGCGATGGACTTTATCCTCGGCGCTGATAGTAAGCAGCAAAATAAGCTGACGGGCTGGCTTGGCGAAATGGCAGCATACTACGCTGCAGCGCCGGTTCGCCTCGGTGGCGCGAAAGTTCCTCATCTTATGCCGGGCGATTCCCTGAACCTTCAGTCAGCACAGGATACCGATAACGGTTATTCCACCTTTGAACAATCACTCCTGCGCTATATTTCTGCTGGTCTTGGTGTTTCGTATGAGCAGCTTTCCCGTAACTACTCTCAGATGAGCTATTCGACGGCGCGCGCCAGCGCCAATGAATCCTGGGCGTTCTTTATGGGGCGTCGCAAGTTTGTCGCGGCCCGGCAAGCCTGCCAGATGTTCGTCTGCTGGCTCGAAGAGGCGATTGCGCGCCGGGTTGTCACGCTCCCGTCCAAAGCCAGGTTTAGCTTCCAGGAGGCGAGAACTGCCTGGGGTAACGCCAACTGGATTGGCTCGGGGCGCATGGCTATTGATGGACTGAAGGAGGTGCAGGAGGCCGTGATGCTGATTGAGGCTGGTCTCAGCACATATGAGAAGGAGTGTGCCAAACGCGGAGATGACTATCAGGAGATATTTTCTCAGCAGGTACGTGAAACTATGGAGCGCCGGAGCGCGGGACTTAAACCTCCGGCATGGGCGGCAGCTGCATTTGAATCTGGGCTGAAAAAATCAAACGAGGAGGTAAAAGATGACGCCAGAGCTGCGTAATCTCCCGCATATTGCCAGCATGGCCTTCAATGAGCCGCTGATGCTTGAACCCGCCTACGCGCGGGTTTTCTTTTGCGCGCTGGCAGGCCAGCTGGGTATCACCCGACTGACTGATTCCGCTTCTGGCGTCTCGCTCGGCGCTGAACAAATTGCAGAGCCGCTGGCGCTGTTTGGCGATGACGAGGAAATGGGGCCCCGGCCAGCGCGGAGCTATCATGTAACAAACGGGATCGCGGTGCTGCCCGTTTCCGGGACGCTGGTCAGCAAAACCCGTTCACTGCAGCCTTATTCCGGTATGACGGGCTATAACGGGGTAATTGCCCGACTGCAGCAGGCAATGAGTGATCCCGGCGTAGACGGTATTCTGCTGGATATGGACACGCCGGGCGGGATGGTGTCCGGGGCTTTTGATTGTGCCGACATTATTGCCCGGATGCGGGATATCAAGCCCGTCTGGGCGCTGGCAAATGATATGAACTGCAGTGCAGGGCAGCTCATTGCCAGTTCTGCATCGCGACGGCTTGTCACGCAAACGGCCAGAACCGGCTCCATCGGCGTCATGATGGCGCACAGTAATTATGGCGCTGCGCTGAAAACTAACGGCGTTGAGGTCACGCTGATTTACAGCGGCGATCATAAAGTCGACGGCAATCCCTATGAAAAACTACCAAAGGACGTTCGCGCTGATTTTCAGACGCGCATCGATGCCACTCGTCAGATGTTTGCCGAAAAGGTTTCCGCTTATACCGGAATGTCAGTGCAGGCCGTACTGGACACCGAAGCGGCCGTCTTCTCCGGTCAGGAGTCCGTGGATAACGGTCTGGCGGATGAACTTGTTAACAATACCGACGCGCTCAGCGTGATGCGTGAAGCACTCGACAGACGCAAAAAAACAACCACTGGAGGAACTATGCCATCACCTTCTGCATCTGCAGCGACCAATCAGCCAGCTGACCAGGCAGCAACACAGACGACTGCACCGGCTGAGCAGGTCACCACCGTTGACACAACAACTGCTGCCTTAACGGCCCCGGCAGACCTCAGCGCTCAGGTATCGGCAGCCGTAGCCGCCGAGAATGGTCGCATCATGGGTATTCTGAACTGCGAAGAGGCAAAAGGTCGTGAATCACAGGCCCGTGCGCTGGCAGAAACGCCGGGCATGACGGTCGAGAGTGCACAGCGCATTCTGGCCGCGGCGCCGCAAAGCGCCCAGGCGCGTACCGATACGGCGCTGGATCGCCTGATGGAAACCGCACCAGGCGCTCTTTCAGCAGGGAATGCCTCTGCTGAAGCCGGCGACGATTTGTTAAACACCCCCGTTTAAGAGGCTAACATGGCAATCACCGAAGTATTTACTCATCACCAGCCGCTCGGTAACAGCGATCCGGCACACACCGCGTATGCACCGGGCGAACTGACAGCATCCACCCCGGCAATGACCCCGCTCATGCTCGATGCTACGTCCGGCAAGCTAACCGTCTGGGACGGCGAGCATGCAGGTGCAGCAACCGGCATTCTGGCAGTTACCGCTGACCAGAGCAGTGCTGAACTGGCATTCTATAAATCCGGTTCTTTCCGCATCGAAGATGTGCTCTGGCCATCTGCCGTTACCGACGAAAATATCAAGCGTAACGCGTTCGCCGGTACTGCGATCAGCATCGTTTAATCACCCTCAACTTTCATAAAAGCCGCTTATGCGGCTTTTTTTACGGGAAAAATCTATGTCAGTTTACACAACAGCCCAGCTTCTGGCGGTCAATGAGAAGAAATTCAAGTTCGATCCGCTCTTCCTGCGTATCTTCTTTCGCGAAACTTATCCCTTCAGTACAGAAAAAGTCTACCTTTCGCAAATTCCGGGCATGGTCAATATGGCGCTGTACGTATCGCCGATTGTCTCCGGGAAAGTGATTCGTTCCCGTGGTGGCAGCACGTCGGAATTTACGCCGGGGTATGTGAAGCCAAAACACGAAGTGAATCCGCTGATGACCCTCCGCCGCCTGCCTGATGAAGATCCACAGAATCTGGCCGACCCTGCCTATCGCCGCCGACGCATCATTCTTCAGAACATGAAAGATGAAGAGCTTGCAATTGCGCAGGTAGAAGAAAAGCAGGCCGTTGCTGCAGTCCTAAGTGGTAAATACACCATGACCGGGGAAGCGTTTGAGCCGGTTGAAGTTGATATGGGACGCAGTGCCGGTAACAACATCACCCAGGCGGGTGCAGCTGCCTGGTCTTCTCGCGACAAAAAAACGTACGACCCGACCGATGATATTGAAGCGTACGCGCTTAACGCCAGCGGTGTGGTCAACATTATCGTCTTCGATCCAAAGGGCTGGGCGCTGTTCCGCTCCTTTGACGCGGTGAAGGAAAAACTGGATACGCGTCGCGGTTCAAGCTCTGAGCTGGAAACCGCCGTGAAAGACCTGGGAATGGCCGTCTCTTATAAGGGGATGTATGGCGACGTGGCCATCGTTGTTTACTCCGGTCAGTACATCGAGGATGACGTCAAAAAGAACTACCTGCCGGATCTGACAATGGTGCTGGGAAATACCCAAGCGCGCGGTCTGCGTACCTATGGCTGCATTCTGGATGCAGATGCACAGCGCGAAGGCATTAATGCTTCAACGCGCTATCCGAAAAACTGGGTGCAAACGGGCGACCCGGCTCGCGAGTTCACCATGATTCAGTCAGCTCCGCTGATGCTGCTGCCAGATCCGGACGCTTTCGTTTCAGTCAAGCTGGCATAACTTTCCCCAGTGGCCCTGTTGGGCCACATTTCTGGAGTATTTCCCATGACAGAAAAAGAAACCCTTATCGCCCGACTGAAAGAGCTGGGTGTAAAGCTTGATCGTGAGGTCAACGTCACAGGCACCATCCAGGAGCTTACGTTACGTATTTCTGAGCTCGAAGAGGAACTCGACGAAGACGGAGAAGAGGGCGCTGAGGTGTCCGTTGCCAGCACTACTGCTGGCAGCACCTCGGGCCAGCCCGGCCCAGAGAACACCTCTGGCTCTATTACCGAGAATCCTGCGTCAAATGAGCCCGGCGAACTGGTGGCGGTTGAGACACTGGTGACCTTGCACATTGATGCACTTCACGCCACACGCAACGAGTCCCTCTCTATTGTTGAGCCTGGTGTCGTTATTCGCGTGACCGACGCGGAGGCTACCGAACTGATTTCTCATGGGCTGGCCCGGGAAGTCTGACAGGGGGCCTAATGGCTGATTTCGATAATCTTTTTGATGAAGCGATGGCGCGCGCGGATACCACTATACGTGGAGTGATGGGCGCAGAGGCAAGGATAACCTCTGGATCTTTATCCGGCGTCACGCTCCGCGGGGTCTTTGACGATCCAGAGAACATCGGTTTCGCAGAAGCGGGGATCAGAATTGACGGAACCAGGCCGACGTTTTTTGTGAACTCATCGGATGTAAGCGGGCTGGAACGTCTGGACACGCTGAAGGTAAACGGGCGTGAATTTTGGGTTGATCGCGTGGGCCCGGATGATTGCGGTTCCTGCCATGTATGGCTGGGTAGTGGATCACCTCCCGGCGGATCGCGGCGTCGTTAAGGAGCATTCATGTCGATAAAAGGTCTTGAGCAGGCGATTGCTAACCTGGATAGCCTGGACAGAAATATGGTTCCCAATGCCAGCGCATGGGCTGTGAACCGGGTTGCTGCTAATGGCGTCTCGGTTGCCGTCCGAAGGGTGGCGAAAGAAACTGTAGCCGGTGATAACCGCGTTTCGGGGATACCTGTAAAGCTGGTCAGACAAAGGGTGAGAATCAACAAAGCCTCGGCTTCAGGGCACTCAGCGGCCCGAATTAAGGTTAACCGGGGCAATCTTCCCGCCATCAAACTCGGTGCCGCGCAGGTCAGGGCGACGAACCGAAAAGGCCCGCTGGTTCGAAAAAGTAGCGTGCTGAGAATTGGCCGTTATGTTTTTCGCGACGCCTTTATCCAGTGCCTGGCGAACGGCCGCTGGCACGTCATGAAGCGCATTGCAGGAAAAAGTCGTTATCCCATCGACGTGGTCAAAATCCCATTGTCCGCGCCCCTCACTACTGCTTTCGAAGCAGAGAAGAAACGCATGCTTGAAGAGGAAATGCCAAAACAACTTGGCTATGCCCTCAGGCAACAACTGAGGTTGCATCTGACACGATGAAACACACTCTCATTCGCCAGAAAATTATTGATGTGCTTGAAGAGGCCATCGGGATCGACGTCATGTTTTTTGACGGGCGCCCGGCTGTCATTGAGGAGGAGGATTTTCCTGCCGTCGCGGTCTATCTGACCGATGCGGAGTATACCGGCGAAGAACTTGATGCCGATATGTGGGCGGCAACGTTACATATCGAGGTCTTCCTGTCCTCGCAGGTACCAGATTCCGAACTGGATGAATGGATGGAAAGCCACATCTATCCGGCACTCGCTGATGTTCCCGGCCTCGATTCACTGTTAACGCTCATGGTTCCACAAGGCTTCGATTACCAGCGCGATGATGCGATGGGGCTGTGGACCTCCGCCGATATGAAATATTCAATCACTTACGAAATGTGAGGAAAACATGCCAACACCAAATCCACTTGCTCCTGTAAAAGGCGCCGGTACGACGCTCTGGCTTTACACCGGAACGGGCAACGCTTTCGCTAACCCACTCTCTGATATCGACTGGAACCGCCTGGCGAAAATCAAAGAGCTGGCGCCGGGCGAAATGACCGCCGAATCGTATGACGACACTTACCTCGACGACGAGGATGCCGACTGGAACGCGACGGCCCAGGGGGCAAAATCTGCTGGCGATACCTCGTTCACCCTCGCCTGGAAGCCGGGCGAAGAAGGGCAAAAAGACCTGGTCGCATGGTTTATTGATGGCTCAGTACGCTATTACAAAATCAAATACCCGAACGGTACCGTCGACGTTTTCCGCGGCTGGTGCAGCAGCCTAGGTAAAGCCATTCCGGCAAAAGAGGTCATTACCCGTACAGCGAAAATCACCAATACCGGCAAGCCGGAACTGGCAGAAGAAAGCGGTACCCCGAATATCCCCGTGACCGGCGTTACGCTCGACAAAGCCACGGCAAGCGTGGCCGTCGGCGCAACCACAACGCTCAATGTGACGGTTAACCCTGCCAGCGCCTCAGATACCTCGTTCCGCGTGGCAACCTCAGACGGGGCAAAAGCAACGGTCACCGTTAGCGGCAACGTGATCACCGTCACCGGCGTGGCGGCAGGCACCGCTGACGTTATTGTTATCACCAGCGACGGTAATTTCGTTGCGGTCTGCAAAGTCACCGTAACTGCAGCGTAAGGAAGGACGCATGTTTCTGAAAAAAGATAAGTTCACCTGGCAAAAAGAATCACTGACCATCTTCGAGCTGTCGGCGCTGCAGCGTATTGAGTACATCACGTTTATGGCCGCAGAGGAAAAGGCCGTCAGCGCTGACAGCGCCGGCATCAGCGATCAGGAAATGACGGCCAGGCTGATTGGCTCAAATATTCGCTGCGGTGCGCGTTTGATTGCGATGTCTTTGTGGCATAACGATCCGGCTGGCACGGATGTGGAAACGCTTTATCAGCAGGTGCTTAGCAGCTGGCCGCCGGAGGCGATCGGTAAAGCAGAAATGGAAATAAAGCTGCTCTCCGGCATGCTCGTTCCGATTGATGATGACAACGTTGCCGATCCGGATGTCTCCGTGGAGGCCGAAAGCGCTGAACCCGTTACGGCGGAAAAGCCCTTGCCAGCGAGCTGAAGTTTGTCCTGAATCTGGCGCGCGAGTTCGGGCGACCCGACTGGCGCGCCATGCTGGCTGGAATGACTTCCAGTGAGCTGGGCGACTGGCACCAGTTCTACCGGGAGCATTATTTTCAGGACGCGCAGCTCGATGCGCATTTCTCAGAGCTGCTTTATTCCATCTCCACTCTTTTCTTCCGCGACCCGGAACTTACCCCCGCACATTTCAGCCTGCTTTCTCCTTCGGATGTCGTCATCAGCGATGACGAGCCGGATGATGACACGCTGATGACCGCCGCTGAGGGGATAACAGGAGGTATCCGATATGGCCCAGCAGATTAGCGATCTGGTTATTAAGCTGGATGTTGACCGCGCAACCTTCAGCGAGCATGTCGCCCGAATCAAAGGGCAACTGACAGGAATGGCGGATGAGTCTGATAAAGTTCAGGCGCGAATGCAGCGTGCTGCGGACCGTCAGAGCGCTGCACTAAAGAGTGTGGGCGACGCTGGCGCGGCGGCGGCCGCAGAAATGAAAGCCCGTCAGTCAGCCGCAACGGAAGGGCTGACCAAAGACTGGCAGAGCGTTTCCAGGTCCGTTGATGAAACTCACCGCCGCGTGACCGAGCTTAATCAGCGCATGCGTGAGAATGACGGGCAGGCCGCAGCGCTTGCCCGTCGACAGGATGAACTGGCGGCATCATTTTTCCGCCAGATTGACGGCGTTCGCCAGCTCAATGGTGAGACTCAGTCGCTTGCGAACGTGCAGGCGCGCTTTCGCGCAGCGAGGGCACAGGGCAACATAACCCAGCAGGATTATCTAGCCCTTATTTCCCGCACCACGGCCCGGCAAAAAGAACTGCAGATCGTGGAGGAAAAATCGGCCGCAGCGCGCACGCGATTCCTCAGCCAGCTGAAGCAACAGGTAGCAGAGCAAAAGCTCTCCGGTACCGAGCTACTGCGCATGAAGGCGGCGCAGGTCGGTGCCAGCGATGCGGCTGAGGTCTATATCCGCAAGCTTGAAGCTGCGAAAGTGGCCACGCACGGTCTGGGGCTGCAAAGTGCTGCCGCACGGCAGGAGCTGGGGATACTGATCGGCGAGGTCATGCGCGGTAACTTCGGCGCGCTGCGCGGCTCCGGGATCACGCTGGCGAACCGGGCAGGGTGGATAGACCAGCTGCTGTCGCTGCGTGGTCTTGGGATCGTCGGCATGGTCGGAGGGATTGCCACGGCGGTATTCGGGCTGGGTAAGGCCTGGTATGACGGCAGCAAAGAGTCTGAGGAATTTAACAGGCAGCTGATCCTGACCGGGAACTACGCGGGGAAAACGTCAGGGCAGCTTCAGGCGCTGGCGCGCTCGCTGGCCGGTAATGGCATTACGCAGCATGCCGCTGCTGGTGTGCTGGCGCAGGTCGTTGGCAGCGGCGCATTCAGCGGTAATGACGTCAGCATGGTCAGCAATGTTGCCGCCAGGCTGCAGCAGGCTACCGGGCAGGCCGTTGACGAAACCATTAATCAGTTTAAGCGCCTGAAGGATGATCCGGTTAACGCGGTCGCGACGCTCAACGATTCCCTTCATTTTCTGACGGCCACCCAGTATGAACAGATAGCTTCTGCTCAGGCGCTGGGGGATTCTCAGAAAGCCGCCGAGCTGGCAATGCGGGCATATTCCGACGCGGTCATTCAGCGTGCCGGTGCGGTCGAGGACAATCTCGGAACCCTCGAAAAAGCCTGGAACTGGGTGAAGAATGCAGCCTCCGGGGCATGGGATGCGATGCTGGGCGTCGGGCGTAATCCTGACACCGCGATGAAGCGCCAGGACTCTTTTGCTGAATGGCAGGCAGCAGAGAAAGAGTACCGCGCGCTGTCCAGCAATCTTAAAGTCGACCCGGATTATGCCGGTAACAACGTTCTGCAGAAAGCTGATGCGGAAAGGCTGAGAAACGCGCGCCAGCAGGTGGAGCTGAAAAAGCAGGCTTACGATCTTGCAGATCAGCAATACGCCCAGGAAGGGCTGGCAGCCGCGCGGGAAAAAATGCGGACGGACCAGCAGGCTCAGGCAATCCGCAACCAGCAGCAGTTTAACCAGCTGGTGGAGTCCGGCGCGACGGCGGCAGAAAAGCGGGCTTCAGCAGAGAAAAAGCTCAGTCAGCTTATTGAGAAAAACCGCCAGGATGCGAAAGATGGTGTCGCCACGCTGTGGACTGAAAAGGACATTGCCGCAGCCCGCGCCGGGATTGAAAAGCAGTGGAAGGATCCTATAACGCCGAAAGGCAAAAGCTACTCAACGCCCGCTGGCGATAAAGCCGAGGAAAAGGCGCAGGCCGAACTTCTCACCCTTCAGGCCCAGCTTAAAACGCTCGAGCAGCATACCAGCGTGAACGACGTCATAAGCAAACAGCGTCAGGATCTCTGGCAGACTGAAAATCAGTTCACCGTTCTGCAGGAGGCCGCGGGGCGTCGTCAGCTTACGGCGCAGGAAAAATCCCTGCTGGCGCACAAGGAAGAAACGCTCGAGTACAAGCGGCAACTGGCCGATCTGGGCGATAAGGTTGCCAGCCAGCAAAAGCTCAACCAGCTGGCCGATCAGGCCGTGAAGTTTGAGCAGCAGCAAAAAGCCGCCAGGGCGGGCCTGCAGGCTCAGTCTGAGGGGGTATCCACCCGGGAAGCCAGGCGACAAACTACGCTGCAGCATCTCGGCGAAAGCTATTCGTACAACCCTCAGGCGCAGCAAAAGGTTCTGGAAGAGCAAAGGGCGACGTTTGAGGCTGAAGATGCCCTGCGTTCAAACTGGCTGGCCGGTGCGAAACAGGGCTGGGCCGAATATCAGGATTCAGCGACAAACGTTTTCAGCTCTGTTCAGCAGATTTCGCAGGCTACGTTCAGCGGGCTGGCGGGCCAGCTTACCAGCCTGACGACAACCGGGAAGGCGAGCTTCAGGGACTTCACCAGCTCGATCCTTAAAATGATAGTGTCCGTTATCAATCAGCTGCTGGTGGCTTACACCATCCAGAGCGCAATGGGCTGGGTTAGCGGCGGGGCGAAAACCTCCTCTGCAGGTCAGTCCATCGCGGTCCCGTCATACCGGCCACAGGGTTTTGATGTGGGCGGTTTTACCGGGCACGGCGGCAAGTACGAGCCAGCCGGTATCGTTCACCGCGGGGAATTCGTCTTCACCAAAGAATCAACCAGCCGCATCGGCGTGGCTAATCTCTATCGCCTGATGCGCGGGTATGCCTCGGGTGGTCTGGTCGGCGGCGGTAGCGCAGCCGGTGCTGGCATGGGCGGGATCAGTGTTTATGCCCCAGTCAGCATCAGCCAGCAGGGGAGTGACGGGAGCATAAATCAGGCGAACGCCACGGGGACAGCGAAACAGCTGCAGGCGATTGTTCAGCAGACAATCACCGAGCGACTCAAAAAAGAAATGTCCGCAGGCGGCGTGCTTTATTCGAGGAGGACACAGTGACGGACACGTTTACCTGGCGCACGAGAAAAACAGCGCAGGGCACTGAAACAGCCCGAACGCTGCAGGCCCAGTTCGGGGATGGCTACAAACAGATAGCGGGGATGGGGATCAACGACAAACAGGAAACGTGGAACCTGGACTGGACGGGCACCAGACAGGAGGCAGCTGCGCTGCGCGCTTTTCTGATGTCTCACGTTACTAAATCGTTCTGGTGGACCACGCCATGGGGTGAAAAAAAGCTGTTCAGAATGAAGGCCGATTCGTTCAGCGTTACTTTCCCTACCGGGAAAAAAGCCACTGTGGCCTTCACTTTTGAACAGGCGTTCGCGCCCTGATTTTCTCGACAAACACTGAAAGCTGCCTCCGGGCGGCTTTTTTATGGGGGGAGTATGAGTTTTACGGCAGACATCCAACAGCTTGAGCCCGGCAGCGTTATTCAGCTGATTGAGATCGACGGCACTGAATTCGGTATGGATCAGGTGCTGCGTTTTCATGCGCACAATATCCAGGAAGAGGGGTGGGCAGCCTTCGCCGCAGAAAACCTGCCCGCCATTATCTGGCAGGGAAATCAGTACGATCCCCATCCCTACGAACTGAAGGGGATGGAGTTGTCGAGTACAGGTTCCCAGCCAACGCCCACGCTGTCCGTCGGGAACGTCGGAAACTATGTCACCGCGCTGTGTCTTGAATATGACGATATGGTCAGGGCTAAGGTCAAAATCCATACCACGCTTTCGAAGTATCTCGATGCCGCCAACTGGAAAAACGGTAATCCGGGTGCCAGCCCTGCCGATGAGCGCGTACAGCTCTTTTACGTCAATGCTAAAACCGCAGAGACGCGGGTACAGGTTGATTTCGAGCTGTGTTCTCCTTTCGATATTCAGAGCCTGCAGCTGCCGACACGACAGATTACGCCTGTCTGCACCTGGTGTATGCGTGGCTGGTACCGAAGCGGGACCGGATGCGATTACAACGGCACGAAATACTTTTCCAAAGACGGTACGCCGACCGATGACCCGTCGAAAGACGTTTGTGGCGGCCGCCGGCAGGATTGTCAGGATCGTCACGGCCCGGACGCGCCGCTGCCGTTCGGCGGTTTTCCGGCCGCTAACCTGCAGGGGAAATAAAGATGCGTGAAAAATTGCTGGATGCTATCCGTCAGCACGTCGCTGCTGAATACCCCAAAGAAGCCTGCGGCCTGATTGTTCAGTCAGGCCAGCAGCAAATCTTTATTCCCTGCCGCAACATTGCCGATAAGCCCGATGAGACATTCACGCTCTCCCCGGAAGATCAGCTCGCTGCCCGCGCGCGCGGTGAGATCATCATGCTCATTCATTCCCATCCGGATGTGGTCCGGCTGGTGCCCTCGGAGCTGGACCGGATCCAGTGCGACTGGTCGGGGATTGAGTGGGGGATCATGTCCTGGCCGGACGGGGATTTTTGTACGATTTCCCCGCGTGAAGACCGGGATTATGCCGGGCGGCAGTGGGTACTGGGTTACGCCGACTGTTGGTCGCTTATCCGTGAATATTATCTGCGCGAATACGGCATTGTTCTCGGGGACTATTCAGTACCTTACGAATGGTGGGAGAGCGGCAAGGAACGGCTCTACGACGACAACTGGGAGCGTGAGGGATTTGTTGAGATTGCCGCCGGTGCAATGCAGCCCGGTGACATCATCATGATGAGCGTGCAGGCATCGGTGACTAATCACGCCGCGGTATATGTGGGTGACAACATCATTCTCCATCATCTGTTCGGGCACCTTTCTTCGCGAACGCCTTATGGAAAATATTATCGCGACAGAACGGTCCGGGTGGTCAGGCATAAGGATCGAATGCATGGTTAAGACGCTTATTCTCGAAGGAAAAATGGCTAAAAAATTCGGTAAACGCGTTCAGTTTGATGTTGCCGACCTGCGCGAAATGCTCAGGGCCATGTGTTCACAGGTTCCCGGATTCAAAAAATATATGTCGGAAGCTCATATGAAGGGGATCCGTTTCGCCTTTTTTAACGGTGACAACAATATCGGGCTGGAAGAGTTTGATATGACCCGCGGTGGAAGCGTGTACCGGATCGTGCCCGTTTATGAGGGGGCCAAAAGTTCGGGCGTCCTGCAGATAGTTGTCGGTGCTGTTGCGCTGGTCGCTGCATTCTTTACCGCGGGTGCGAGTATGGCAGCCTGGGGGGCGGCGATGAGTGCAACAGCCATCAGCGCCACGTCAATTTTGACCGGGGTCGGGGTGTCAATGATGCTGGGTGGCGTTGTCCAGATGCTCACGCCCCAGCCATCCTTCGGCGCGGGTAAATCCTCCAGCACGGACAACACGCCTAACTACGCCTTCGGGGCGCCGGTTAATACGGTCGCTATGGGGCATCCTGTCCCCCTGGCATACGGTCTGATCGAGGCAGGGGGAGCGATAGTCAGCGCCGGTATGTACTCGAGTGATCAGCAATAGTGAAATGCAACCGAAAAAGATGAACGTTACATTGCAATCACCCTTAGTTATCATGTCCAAAATGATGCCAATCAAGGAGATGAAAGTGAAAAAATATGGTTTGGTCTTATTAGGTGTGCTGTTTATTTCAGGTTGTGCCCCCCAAAATCAGAACAACAATTTACAAAAACAATACGCTGATTTAGCAAAGTGCGAAGATAACATCACGATGCCAAAACAAATGCCGCAAAGTAAAAAGGAGTTTGCGGAGTTTTTATCCAAGGCTGCGCTTAGTGCCTCGGCAGATCAGTTTGTTACCCAGAAGCGTATAGAAATTCTGCAGTTAGTTGGATGGGATAATTCGGTAGCTGATGCAATAACTACATGTGGAGCTACCAGAAAGAGCAAACTAAAAGAGATTGGGTCGAATGTGTTTGAAACAATGAAATCAAACACTAAAGACACAGAAGAGCGTCGTGCTCTTGTTGAGGCTTACAGTTCGTGGGAGGCTTATGTAACCAGCCAAACTCCGCTCGCAAAACAGGACTTTGACTCTAAAGTTAGCTATTACAAAAACATGTAATAAAACGCCATCATTAATACTAACAATTAACCCAGCTCAGGCTGGGTTTTTTAATGGGGTAAATATGCAACTTCTCCATGGTGAAACCATCATACAGGGTGCTAAAGGGGGCGGTGGGAGCGCCCATACTCCGGTTGAGCAACCTGACGATCTGCTGTCGGTCGCAAAATTAAAAATGCTCATTGCCGTTTCTGAGGGGGAAATACAGGGCGACCTGACCGCTCAGAACATTTTTCTCAACGATACGCCGCTGGCAAACGACAGCGGGGAATACAACTTCAGCGGTGTGAAATGGGAGTTCCGCAAGGGCACACAGGACCAGACCTATATTGCCGGGATGCCCCAGGTCGATAACGAGCTGGCGGTGGGCACAACTGTCACCACCACCGCGCCCTGGACACGCCAGTTTACCAACCTTTCCCTGGATGCCATCCGCATCAAGCTCAGCCTTCCGGTCCAGTATCTCTATAAAGATAACGGCGATATGGTGGGCACGGTCACCGAGTATGCGATCGATTTATCAACGGACGGCGGTGCCTGGAAAACGGTTGTAAACGGTAAGTTTGACGGAAAGACCACGACGGAATATCAGCGAGACCACCGTATCGATCTGCCAAAATCCACGTCCGGCTGGTCTGTCAGGGTCAGGCGTATTACGGCTGATGCCAGCGGATCAAATTCGAAGCTGGTTAACGCCTTCAAGGTGTTTTCGTATGCGGAAGTCATCGACAGCAAGCTTCGTTATCCTTTAACCGCGCTCCTGTATGTCGAAGTGGACAGCAGCCAGTTCAATGGCAGCGCGCCGAAAGTGACCTGTAAGATAAAAGGCAAGCTTATTAAGGTTCCGGATAATTACGATCCGACAACCCGAACCTATTCTGGCTCATGGTCCGGTGGGTTCAAAATGGCCTGGTCCAATAACCCCGCCTGGATATTTCACGATCTGGTTCTTGATGAAATATACGGCATGGGCACGCGCGTGGATGCGTCCATGGTGGATAAGTGGGCGCTGTATTCAATTGCCCAGTATTGCGACGAAATGGTTTCCGACGGGGCCGGTGGTACCGAACCGCGGTTCACCTGCAACGTTTTCATTCAGAGCCAGGAGGATGCCTGGCAGGTACTTAACGATCTCGCCGCGGTATTTCGTGGAATAACGTTCTGGGGCAACGATCAGATTTATGTCCAGGCTGACGTCCCGCAGGACGATGTTGACTGGGTTTATAACGCCTCAAACGTTATCGATGGGCTGTTTACTTATGCGGGCGGCTCATACAAGAATCGCTACAGCTCCTGCCTCGTGTCCTGGTCCGATCCGCAGAACCATTACAGCGATACCGTTGAGGGGGTCTACGATTCAGAGCTTGTAGAGCGTTACGACGTCAGGCAAACGTCCCTGACCGCAATCGGCTGCACCTCGCAAAGTGAAGCGCACCGGCGCGGTCGCTGGGTATTACTCTCCAATGCCAAAGACGGGACCGTATCGTTTGGGGTGGGGCTGGACGGCTATATCCCTCTGCCCGCTGAAATTATCGGTGTCGCCGATCCTTTCCGTTCCGGAAAGGAGAACGGGGGCCGCATAGTGGCGGTCAATGGCCGCCAGATTACGCTGGATCGAGAAATAGATTACGCAGCGAAAGACCGGCTGGTGGTTAACCTGCCCGACGGAAAAGCCCAGACGCGGACAATCAGCGCGGTAAGCGCCGATAAA
Organism: Enterobacter cloacae complex sp. SHL009; assembly: GCF_049237205.1. Taxonomy (NCBI): domain Bacteria; kingdom Pseudomonadati; phylum Pseudomonadota; class Gammaproteobacteria; order Enterobacterales; family Enterobacteriaceae; genus Enterobacter; species Enterobacter cloacae complex sp. SHL009. The sequence goes on along the minus strand of NZ_JBMKIW010000003.1, from coordinate 37,585 downwards.
ATAACGGTGACGGTGGCTACAGCCTTCAGTCAGGCACCTGCCGCTGGTGCTGTGTGGGCGATAGACAGTGATAACCTCGCGATACAGTACTTCCGGGTCACTTCAATCGCGGCCAACGACGACAGCACAGGCGGTTTCACAATTACGGCCGTTCAGCACGATCCAAACAAATACCGTTACATCGATGACGGCGTTCGGATCGAGTCGCCCCCGATCACCGTCACGCCGATAAGCGTCCTGTCTGCGCCGAAGAATATCGTGGTGACTGAGAGTGATCATGTGTCTCAGGGTCTGACGGTAGCAAGCCTTGACGTGTCATGGGACAAGGTTGAGGGCGCAATCCGGTACGTTGCCCAGTGGCGCAAGGATAACGGGGACTGGATCAACGTTCCGGTTACCAGCGCGCAGGGGTTCTCGGTTCAGGGCATTTATTCAGGCAGCTATGATGTGCGTGTCCGGGCGCTGAATGCGCAGGATACGTCGTCACCATGGGGATATGCCGAAACAACGTATCTTTCCGGAAAAACGGGAAAACCGGGTACCCCGCTCAACTTCCTGGCGACCGAAGATGTGGTCTGGCATATCGATCTGACCTGGAAATTTCCGGATGGCTCAGGCGACACGGCCTATACAGAGATTCAGCGTGCCACAACCTCTGACTTTGCCAATCCTGAATTGCTGGTTCTGGTGCCGTACCCGGCCGCAGATTATCAGCATGGCCCCATGCCTGCCGGCGTCCGCCAGTGGTATCGTGCGCGTCTGATTGATCGTATCGGTAATGCTGGTGACTGGACCGACTGGGTCATGGGCACGTCCTCGATAGACGTCAGTGAAATAACTAACGACATTCTGGAGGACATGAAAGATTCCGACACGTTCAAAGACCTGATCGAGAACGCGGTGGACAGCAATGAAAAAGTTGCAGGCATGGCGGATGACATCAAAAAGCATGCCGACGAGCTGGAGCAGCAGGCGAAAGACATCCAGGAGAACGCTGACGGGCTGGCGCAGGCCGAAGTGAAGATAGACGAGATTTCTGTATCGATGGACGGCATGACGGGAGGCGTTAAGAACTCGGCAATTGCGATAATCCAGGCCAATCTCGCTCAGGTGGCCACGCGTAAAACTCTGTCGGCATCGGTAGCCGGTAACAGCGCGCAGCTGGACCGCATTGATGAGGTGATCGTCACAGACAGGGAGGCAACGGCACGCGCATTGCTGAGCCTGCAGACGAACGTCAACGGCAATACGGCATCCATCAACAGTCTGAGTCAGACGGTTTCGAATTATCAGCAGGCCACGGCGACGCAGATTAACGCCATAACTGCGACCGTCAACGGGCACACCTCATCCATCACAACCAACGCCCAGGCCATTGCGAACGTAAACGGCCAGCTCAGCGCGATGTATAGCATCAAGGTCGGGTTATCCAGTAATGGTCAGTATTACGCTGCTGGGATGGGGATTGGCGTTGAGAATACGCCATCCGGCATGCAGTCGCAGGTTATCTTCCTGGCCGACCGCTTTGCGGTGACTCACCAGGCCGGTGCTGAGGTTACGCTGCCGTTCGTTATTCAGAACGGGCAAACCATAATCCGGGACACGGTCATTGGTGACGGGACAATTGGCAACCTCAAAATCGGCAGCTACATCCAGTCGACAACCTGGGACGGAACCGGAAACGTTGGCTGGCACATCAACAAATCGGGTTATGCCGTTTTCAATAATGTGACGGTTCGTGGCGGGGTTTACGCCCAAAACGGGCAGTTTGGATTTACCAACTCAACAGGAGGAGTCACGATCAATAACAACGGTGTCACTGTCAATTTGTCGAACGGTGGGCGTATTGTTCTAGGAGAATTTTGATGGCCAGGGGGCTTTATATCGATTTGAATGACGGGCGTCCGGCAATGACCATCACTGCCGGAATGAAGTGTCCGTCGTATGGTGGGGAGGCTGTGGAGGCATGGGGCCAGCAGACCATGACTGTTCAGGGCTATGTTGCCGGAGCGACCCCTTTTTTCATTCCATCAAACTCGGTTGTGAATGTGACTCGCTCGCCGAATCTGATAACAACGATTATGGTTCTCGATGGGATAACCAATAACGGCAACGGAACCCTGACTCAGAGAGTCTGGTCATCAGATGGCTGGGGGAAAGATAAAACATTTCCCGGCACAGTCTGGCAGATTTTACCCGCGGGGCAGAGTGGAAACCGTGGTTTGCTCATTGAGGATTCGACAGACTTTATTGCGATCACTGATGTCAGCCGTGTTGCCTCCTGTGTTTTCAGTGGAACGGTCAATGTAAATGGTACTTACGCACTTCCGGCCAAAGGGCTCGTTTTTGCCCGCTGGAATGACAGTGCCGCTACGCTTGAATGTGATGGTAATAATATTTACTCCCGGCAGGATTACACGGGCTATGACGATATTGCCCGTTCTGTGAATGTAGATATTGCGATTTTTGCGGTTCATGCTCCTGTACCAGGGAGAGGATTAAATTTCATCAACGCTGCTGGTCAGTGCACTTTCTCTACCACCCGCCGTCCATTTATATTCCGTAATCAGTTTTATTCACCAGGCAATAGCTGGGTCGATATTGGCAACAGCATGATTGCACTTGGTTCCTATGGTTTTAACTCTTCAGTTGCAAGTGGGTGGTGCAACATGCGTTCTAAGGGACTGGTTATGAGCGGGAACTCTGTAAAAGGTGGAAATGGCCGTGTCCGTTCCCGATGGACCGACAGGTATTCTGTGACCGGCGAGAGATATACCGGAATGAGTATTCCCATCATCCCTGCAATGTACTGACACAACCCCATTAACAAGCCCCGCCATGGCGGGGTTTTTTATTGCCTGGAGAAAATATGCTTTATAACACTGGCACCATCGCCATCAACGGGAATACCGCAACCGGCACCGGCACTAACTGGACCGCTGCGGCCAGCCAGGTCCGCGCTGGCCAGACGATCATCGTCATGTCTAACCCGGTTCAGATGTTCCAGATTTCATCCGTGATCAGCGCCACGTCAATGACGGTTACGCCAGCTGCTTCCCCGGCGCTGAGCGGCCAGAAGTATGGAATTCTGGTGTCCGATAATATCTCTGTCGACGGACTGGCACAGGCGATGTCGCAGCTCATCAAAGAGTATGACGAGAACATTGGCGCGTGGGAGACGTTCGCCACAACCTCGGCGAACCAGAGCATCACCGTTACCATCAACGGCAGCCCTGTAACTATTCCCGGAATCGGGAAACTGGCGCAGAAAGGGAGCAATGGTGCCATTGCAATCGCTGACGGCGGGACCGGGGCAACAACGGCAGAAGGCAGTCGCACAAACCTCGGTTTGGGAAACAGCGCCACAAGGAACGTTGGAACGACTGCCGGAACCGTGGCGGCCGGGGATGATTCGCGTCTTAATACCATTGAAGGAAAGTTAGGCGGTACTGTTACAGGAAGTGTTATCTCAACCGCAGGTAATGAGGTCGGTATTGCTACTGGTAGTGGGGGTAATAAAGCCATTACTTTAGGTAATGTTGGCTCCGATGGTCCGGCCGAGAATTATGTTAACTGGCTTTCTGGTAACTATTATTCGGGCACTTGGCGGCTCGGTGCAGTACGCGGCGCGGGAACTGATTTAGCTCGGGTACAAATGAACATCTTTGACGGTGTAAGCTCCGGTGCTGATTTCCGCTGGTACCCTTACGGAGCGTTTCAGTCAAAAGTCCATATCGGCCCCGGGGAGGGGTACGGTGGCGGTTATCAAGATATAGTTAACGGCTACAGTACGAACACATCGTTTGCACGCCCGAACCTCTCAACTCCCAACGATGGTGGTTTTGTACCTTTTGGCCGGTGGCATACTTTTTGCTCAGGTGGATATCATGCCGTAACTGCTCTTGGGTCTATCGCTCAGGGAGCAAGCAACTGGCCATCTATAGAGCTTGTCACCATCGGTGACGGCGGATCTGCAGGAACGCGTATTTTCTCGTTTAATACCGTTACCGCGGATATTTCAGTTTCAGGCAGTGGTGGTTTTGGGGGGAATTATATTTTCTCTAAACAACCAAACTGTGATATCGAACTGAAACATAGCGTGAAATACGATGATGGTTTTCAGTCATACGAGAATATCAAGAGATTCCTGCCAGCAACTTACATCTACAATGATGACCCTCGAGAGAGGGTTCGCCGGGGCATTATTGCCCAAGATGTCATGAAGATTGACAGCGAGTACGTCAAACTGGTTCCTGCATCACCGGCTTTCGATAGTGAAGGCAACAGGATTGATGCTGATGATACGTTGGCGCTTGATACGAACGTCATTATGCTTGATACAGTGCTGGCCCTGAACTACGTCATTAAACAGCTGGAGACAACACAGCAAGAGCTCCAGGAGCTTAAGCTAAAAATAGTGGAATCATGAAGTCCTAGTTTTCAGCCACAGCTCGTGTCGGTATTCAACCGGCTTTGTCTCACTCAGGTCTGCTTAAACTCTGCCATTATCGAAAAATTTACAAAACTCATAATTCGAAGCGACATAGAAACTTAGAAACGAAACGGCGAAGCTTTAAGCAGTCAGTGTAGTACCGCTGTCTTGCGCGCTCACTCAAATGAAACTACTGTATATAAAAACAGTATTTGAGGTGTGCAACATGGAATTTATCAGGCCTGCAGAACTGCGCGAAATTATCGCTCTTCCGCTTTTCAGTGACTTAGTACAGTGTGGTTTCCCGAGCCCCGCGGCTGATTACGTTGAACAGCGTATCGATCTCAATGAGCTTCTTGTTGCTCATCCCAGCTCGACATATTTCGTCAAGGCTGCAGGCGACTCGATGATTGAGGCTGGGATCAGCGACGGCGATCTGCTGGTGGTGGATAGTTCCCGCACTGCTGAGCATGGAGATATCGTTATCGCCGCGGTAGAAGGGGAATTTACAGTTAAGCGGCTGCAGCTGCGCCCGACCGTGCAACTCAATCCTATGAACAGCGCCTACAGCCCGATTGTTGTTGGCAGCGAAGACACGCTGGACGTTTTCGGTGTCGTAACTTTCATCGTTAAATCTGCGAGCTGAATATGTTTGCTCTCTGTGATGTGAATTCGTTCTACGCATCATGCGAGACTGTATTCAGGCCGGACCTGAGAGGGCGGCCGGTTGTCGTTCTCTCAAATAACGATGGTTGCGTGATCGCGCGCAGCGCAGAGGCAAAAGCCGCAGGGATAGCAATGGGCGAGCCTTTCTTCAAGCAAAAGGAGCTTTTCCGGCGCGCTGGCGTTGTTTGCTTCAGCAGCAATTACGAGCTTTACGCTGATATGTCGAATCGGGTGATGACCACGCTGGAGGAGATGAGTCCCAGAGTCGAAATTTACAGTATCGACGAAGCTTTTTGCGATCTTACAGGTGTTCGCAACTGCCGGGACCTTGCAGAGTTCGGCAAAGAAATCCGAGCTACTGTGCTGAAGCGTACGCACCTTACCGTTGGCGTTGGCATTGCCCAGACAAAAACACTCGCCAAGCTGGCAAACCACGCCGCGAAAAAATGGCAGCGCCAGACCGGCGGGGTGGTCGATTTATCCAATATCGATCGGCAACGTAGGTTGCTGGCTATCGTGCCTGTAGAAGATGTGTGGGGCGTCGGCAGGCGCATCAGCAAGAAGCTTAACGCCATGGGCATTAAAAATGCTTTGGACCTCTCTGAACAAAGCACCTGGATTATCCGTAAACACTTTAACGTGGTACTCGAGCGAACGGTCAGGGAGCTGCGTGGCGAGCCATGCCTCGACCTGGAAGAGTTTGCACCAGCAAAGCAGGAAATTGTCTGCAGCAGGTCTTTCGGCGAACGCGTCACCGAGTACGAACAGATGCGCCAGGCTATCTGCAGCTATGCTGCCCGTGGTGCTGAAAAACTGCGGGGCGAACATCAGTACTGCCGTTTTATCTCTGCGTTCGTGAAAACCTCTCCCTTTGCGCTTAACGAGCCGTATTATGGTAACAGTGCGTCCATGAAGCTTCTTACCCCCACTCAGGATTCACGCGACATCATTAACGCCGCGGTAAAGTGCCTGGACAAAATCTGGAAGGATGGCAACAGGTACCAGAAAGCCGGCATTATGCTGGGTGATTTCTTCAGTCAGGGGGTAGCCCAGCTCAACTTGTTCGATGAAAACGCGCCGCGGCCCGGTAGTGATAAACTGATGGAGGTTCTTGATCAACTCAATGCCAGAGACGGCAGAGGAACGCTCTACTTTGCCGGGCAGGGCATTCAGCAACAGTGGCAAATGAAGCGAGAAATGCTGTCGCCTCGATATACGACGAGATATTCAGATCTGCTAAGAGTCCGATAAGTATTCCTGATGTCTTGGTCCGCTTTGTGCCAGGAGCGGACGATCATAGACTTAATCGTAATACTGCGGAATCGTAAAAGCACACATTTAGCAGAGCCAAAACGTCCTTACAGTGATAGTCAGGAGTCCAGAGTGGATACTAAAAAGGTAGGTAAAAGGCTTGTTTTTTATTAAAAAAATGATAATATTTTTAAAGGTCTATAGCTCAGAAGGGTGAGAGCGCACGTTTTTAACGTGAGGTCGCTGGTTCGAGTCCAGCTAGACAAAATACATTTTTTAAAGTGTACTTTGTCTAGTTTATTCGGAGAAGTCGATGACTCAAAGTAATTCAATTCCATCTACGCCCCCTAAAAGTATTTTTTCAATTCAGACTGATAATGTTCGCGCACTTGAAAAAGCTTGGGAGCAAGGTAATCGCCTTTTGAATGAGTCGCTCAGAAGTCAAAATCAAGACGCAATATCTATTCAAACAAAGCTTATGGCTTTGTTATTTTCTTCCTACACTGAAGCTATTTTTTCTAAACTTATACATACTCCACATGCTTTAACACAATCTGAGATAAATTCTTTAAAATCAGAATTTAAAAGTAATTCTTATAAAGGATGGGTTAAGTGCCTAAAAGTAGTAGTGAATAAAATAACCACGAAAGAACAATCATATAAAGATAAAGTTATTGTTGATGTGACTACTCTTCTTCAAAACTATATTAAAGAGCCTAGTGAAGTAAGAAACCGTATGGCTCATGGTCAATGGGTAACTGCTTTAAATAAAGATAACACCAGAATAAACGATGCTCTCAGCACTAAAATTAGAATGCTTGACATCATAACTCTTACTAGATACAAAAATTCCTTCACCTTGTTATCTTTGATAATTGAAGATTTAATAGAATCTCCGAATAAGGCTCACATCAACACATACCAAGACAAAATTAATAAATTCAACCAAGAGCAAATTAAGATGTCCTCTTGGACTTTAGCAGGGCGCATTAATAAGCTAAAGCCAAAACCAAGGCTTTGTGTAAACTGTAAAACACCATTGTCTGGGAATGTTATTGCTTGAAGTATCAAATTGTTAAATGAATTAAAATCAGTCAATAAATAACGACACTGACATAAAATATAGCAAGTCTATCCCAACTAGAACCCAAACGTCTGCTGATCGCTCATTTCAGACGCGTCTGGTCTCTTTTACTTTTCATTGTACCGCCTCGATTAGCTCCGGCCCCTGGTTCTTCACATTACCCACGGCGCGCGTCACGGCGTGCCAGATAAATTTGTCAGCTGGCACAGCACCATCTGCGGCTATCTCCTCAGCTTCTTTCCCGCCTATATCTTGGCGCATCCACTCCCGGGCGGCTTCTGGCGACAAAACAAGTGGCCGACGGTCGTGAATATCTACCAGACCTTTATCTGCTGCCGATGTCACAATGAGAAAACCTTCCGCATCATCGCCGCGTTCAAACGGTGTGCTGCCGATCGCCGCCATAAAAATCGGCTGGCCGTCTGCTCGGTGAATAAAATATGGCTGCTTCTTTTCGCCTTCCTTCTTCCACTCGAACCATCCATCAGCAAAGCAGATTGCCCGGCCATGCTGCCAGAGAGGCTTGAACATCCTGCTGGTGGCCGCCGTCTCGACCCGCGCGTTTATCAATGGTGCTTTATCCCACCACCCTGGCGCGTAAGACCACAGGACCGGATCAAGATGCAGCTGCTCGTCGCGTTCGCTCAGCAGCAGAACTTTGGTTCCAGGCGCCACGTTGTACCGGCCAATAGGTTCCGGATCATACGCAATGTCACGATCGGCTTCATCGGCCAGGTATGCCAGATATTCTTCACGGGTTTGGGCTTGTGCAAAACGTCCACACATAGAAACCTCCAGTCAGTCAGACTGAAAGTATAGGGCAGGGAGAAAAAGTAGCGCGCGTTGGTTAAGTCTTACAAACGGATTCGCGGTGATTATGCTGATGAGAATGAAATGCGTAAAGCGATACGTTGTGAAACTGGAAGGAGCTACGCAAAGTTGCGACAAAGCCAAAAGAGAACGCTAAATCCGGTAGGGGATCCGGGTTCGCTGTGATGACAATATGGAAATTCATTCATTAGTAAGCCACATATCAGACTCTTCAAACATATCCTCCAGCATACGGTTCAATTTTTCACGGTCACTTTTGCTGGCATCACTATTCAATCCGTTAGCCTGCATAGGCTTAACCTTCACTTCAGCATCAGGGAATATGCTATGAACTCGCCTCGTCAGCTCAGCTAAAATAATTTCTCTTGCGCCATCCAAGCCCTGAACATTTCGCTTATCGTAAACCAACTCAACAAACATAACAGTCTCCTTAATCTCTGTGAGAGGAGGTTACATTTTTACTGTAAATACATACAGTGTCAAGTGAGTGATACGGTCTACAGGATGGGTTTTTTTCGTCCAATTGAAGAGAAATTATTGGTGGTTATTCCCCAGTTATTCCCCAATGTTTCCCCACAAGAAAATTACCAATAAAAAAACCAGCCATAAGAGGCTGGTTTTCAATGTGTTTTTGGTCGGCTCGAGAGGATTTGAACCTCCGACCCCCGACATGCCATGTCAGCTATAAGTTAGGCCATTCCCAACGCTTCGGATTCTGTGAGTGAGGTCTGATAGCGCTTTACTGCTTCAGTAAAGGCTTGCGCTGCATCTGCATTTGATACCATGTATTCTTCAGTCACCCCTGTTTGAGAATGGAAGGTAATATTGCCATAAACGCAAATAGGGATTTGGTAGTTGTCTTTAAATCGACGGTCTGGCGAGCCATTCTTATTCGTTTTCGCCCATGTATACCCATCTATGCGTGAATCACTAGGAACACCTTCTTCCTCATGGAATCTTCGATATTCTGAACTGATTTGTAATTCGCGTAAATCAATCAGAGCGAATGCCCCGTCAGCTCGTGGTATGACTGCAACTCCAGGATAAAGCAAAATATCGTCGCCATTCACATTTTCAAACCGCATCGCACGCCCTGTAAACTGAATGAGATCTGTTGAACAGAAATCAAAGGTAACTGGGTGACGATTAACAGACCGGGTTGCCAATGTTCTTTCGGCAAACTGGTCTGTAGCTTTATCGGCAGTAATATCCCATTTTTTAACACTTGATTTTAACATATCGAATGCGCGGACCATTGCTGCATATGCGCGCTGCGAAGTATCACTGCTCTCGAATGTTATGGCTACTTTTGTATTGTCTTCCCAGGATACTAGGCGAGATATCTCAGCTTGCGTTAGGGGGAGCTCTGTCTCAAGTTCAGCGATGCGCCGTTTGTAAAACCAACGGAATAGACTTGATTTGCGACGAACCAGCTCGCTCTTTTGTTTTGATTCTTCAGCAAGAGCCTCTTGTAGATCCGCTTTTATCTCTGCCCTTTGTTCTCGTGCTTTAGCAATCAAATCTCGTATAGGTAAAAGGGAGGAACTTGTCAGGACTTCTACCGAAGCGCTGGAAATTTCATTCATGCCAGCCATGGGCATATATATTTTAGCGTTCGATGGTGTGTTACTTGGGGATGTCTCCGGCACTCCAAAATGAGGTTCTGTGGAGGACGGATTTAATGGATTAGTAACTGAGTGCCCATAATCATAGGGCACGGTGGGTGTAGTATAAGATAAGCCTGTACCCGGTAGTCCTACGGTCGCTCTGAGCCCTTTTTTCCCAACATTGATAGTTGCACCGGGTACACCGATGCTCGCACTTACTCCACGCTTACCAATGTTGAGCCTAACGCCAGGAAACAAAGTAAAGGTTTGTCTGAAACGAAGAGACATAAAGTTATCCCTATGTAGTGTTGTGCACCAAAGTTCAAAATGTTTTTTATATGAACATTGAGCTGATACAAAAGCCTATCCTTAGCTCATCTTCATACCGGCATGATACAGCGGTTTGCTTGTCGGTGAAGTAAAACAAAAAAGCCCGCATAAGCGGGCTTTTTTGTCACTCGGGAGCCGCGGCTCCTTTGCGTATCCTTTTTTGTCTCCTCACCGTCTGGTCGGTGTCCTGCCGAGACTGCTAACTTCCTGATATTGCTAGTGATGTCCTATCACTGTCCAATCATGATTGGTGGAGCTGGCGGGAGTTGAACCCGCGTCCGAAATTTCTACATCCTCGGTACTACATGCTTAGTTTGTCTTTACATTCGCACGCCAGCTGCGGACAGACACGCCACTAACGAACTAGCCTGATTAGTTTTAACGCTTCAACCCCAGGCAGGGCTTCCACGCGATCTCTTTTGGGTTTGACCTCTCTTTGATCCCCGTCTTAAGAGCGGAAGCTAGGGAGAGAGGGCTCAGAGCAGGTTATTAAGCTGCTAAAGCGTAGTTTTCGTCGTTTGCGACTATTTTTTTGCGGCTTTTAACGAGGCAAACCGCCCCTCGGCATGCACCTTGGGTTTCGCAAATCCCGTCGAATCCAGAATCAGCCCCAATAGTGTTGAACTAAGTATACCAGATTTCACTTCCTGGATACCAGCCCGGAACGCTAACTTATTGAATAGTACAATAAGTGTGCAGAATCAACGTCCTGCGTTTTTCATAATGCGCGCTTTATCAAGCTGCCATTCGCGCTCTTTCAGGTCAGTACGTTTGTCGTGCTGTTTTTTACCTTTCGCGACGCCAACTTTCACTTTGCACCATGCGTTTTTCCAGTACAGCGACAGGGCTACCACGGTGAAACCTTCACGGTTGATGCGTCCGTAGAGGGATTCCAGCTCACGCTTGTTCAGCAGCAGCTTGCGGGTGCGCGTTGGGTCACACACGTAGTGTGAGGAGGCGACGGTAAGCGGCGTAAAGTTCGCGCCGAACAGGAAGGCTTCGCCATCTTTCAGGATCACGTAGCTATCGCCGATGTTGGCTTTCCCGGCGCGCAGCGATTTTACTTCCCAGCCCTGCAACGCAAGGCCAGCTTCGAATTCTTCTTCAATGAAATACTCGTGGCGAGCACGCTTGTTGAGCGCAATGGTCGCCGAGCCTGGTTTATGTGCTTTTTTCTTCGTCATAAGTGTCGTAAAGCCGTCGGTAATCTGATTTCAAAAAGTCACCTCATTGCGTCCTGTGAGGTCTAACGCGCTATCTTAGCACGAGATGAGGCTTAGCGTTTTTTTAACAGGTGATAAATGTTATTATTTGTCCGTTGTGTGACCATGGGAAATGCTATGCCTCAGATTAGCCGTACTGCGCTCGTGCCTTACAGCGCGGAACAAATGTATCAGTTAGTGAACGATGTTCAGTCTTATCCAGAATTTATTCCGGGATGCACCGGGAGCCGCATTCTGGAGTCCGGCCCGACGCAGATGACCGCGGCGGTGGATGTCTCCAAAGCGGGGATCAGCAAGACGTTCACCACCCGCAATACGCTGACCAGCAATCAGAGTATTTTGATGCATCTGGTGGATGGTCCGTTTAAAACCCTGATGGGGGGCTGGAAGTTTACGCCGCTGAGTGCTGACGCCTGTCGCATCGAGTTCCAGCTGGACTTTGAATTTACCAATAAGCTGATTGAGCTGGCGTTTGGCCGCATCTTTAAAGAGCTGGCTTCGAATATGGTTCAGGCGTTCACCACCCGCGCCAAAGAGGTTTACAGTGTCGCATAAGATTGCTGTAGAAGTGGTCTACGCGCTGCCGGAGAAGCAGTATCTGCAGCGCGTGACGCTGGAAGAGGGGGCAACCGTTGAGGCGGCTATCCGCGCGTCCGGCATCCTCGAACTTCGCAGCGATATTGACCTGGCGAAAAATAAGGTCGGGATTTATAGCCGTCCGGTGAAGCTGGGTGATGTGCTGAAAGAGGGCGACCGAGTGGAGATTTATCGTCCGCTGATTGCCGACCCGAAAGAGCTGCGTCGTCAGCGTGCGGAGAAAGCGGGTAAGTAGCGTGTTTTCCCCTCACCCTGACCCTCTCCCCACAGGGGCGAGGGGATAAAAGAAAAACAAAAAGGTGCTCAATGAGCACCTTTTTGCATTTCTGATTACTTGGTCAGGGCAGGCTTGTTGTCGATGTTGGTCAACACACCGGCGCTGCTGAAGGTCAGCGTCAGGGTCTGCTGGGTCGCATCTTCGTGGCCCGGCTTCTGACGGAATACATAGAACCAGGTGTTAGTGCCGAACGGATCGGACATCATCGGGGTTCCCAGTGCATAAGCGACCTGCTGTTGTGTCATCCCCACACGGATTTTGGACACATCGTTAGGGGTAAGGTAGTTCCCCTGATTGATGTCAGGACGGTAAACCACTTTCTCCAGAGTGGAACAGCCTGCGGTCAACATCAGAAGAACCGCTGCGGCAGCGGTCAGCATTTTACAACGCATAGTGATTTGATTCCTTTTCGGGCCCGAGCAGAACGCGGCTCATATGTAATATGCCGATGATAATAGACCTTGCCCCACTTTGAAACCGGTCTGGCGGCGTTTTTGTTGTTCTGTATGACCCTGAGATCCCGAAAAAGTTTATGCCGCCAGCAGTTCTTTCGCGTTCGCGAGCGTATTACGGGTGACTTCGCTGCCGCCGAGCAGGCGAGCCAGCTCCTGCAGACGCGCACGTTTATCCAGCGGCTTCATATGCGTTTCGGTCATTTCACCGTCGGTTTCTTTGCTGACGATAAAGTGATGATGACCACAGCCCGCGACCTGCGGCAGGTGAGTCACACACATCACCTGCGTTGATTCGCCTAGCTGGCGCAGCAGTTTACCCACCACCGCCGCCGTTGGGCCGCTGATACCGACATCCACTTCATCGAAAATCAGCGCCGGGGTTTCCATTTTACGCGCGGTAATCACCTGAATCGCCAGTGCAATACGCGACAGTTCACCGCCGGATGCCACTTTGGAGATAGCCTGCAACGGCTGCCCCGGGTTGGTAGTGACGCGGAACTCGATGCGGTCCGCACCTTCTGCCGTCAGGTGGTTCTCTTCAAAGCGAACATCGATGGTGAAGATACCGTGCGGCATCGCCAGCGTGTGCATGCTGTCGGTGATGTGCTGGCTTAGCTCCTGAGCGTAATGCTGACGGATTTCATGCAGCTTTTGCGCTGTCGCCAGCGCCTGTTCATGGTGCAGGTTCACCGCGAGAGAGAGGGTCTCCTGCGAGTCAGCCTGATCGTCAAGCTGCTGCTGTTCTTCCAGCAGAGACTGATAGAATTCTGGCAGCTCTTCCGGCGTGACGTGGTGCTTGCGCGCCAGTGAAATTTGACGGGAAATGCGCTGCTCCAGCTCAAACAGACGGTTCGGATCGAGATCCAGACGTTCACAGTAGTGGCGCAGTTCGTCACTGGCTTCGGAGATCTGAATCGCCGCTTCTTCCAGCATATCCAGGACGCCTGAAAGCTTGCTGTCCATGCCGACCAGTTCGGTAATGAGCTGGCGGACGTTATACAGCTGCCCTTGTAGGTTCACGTCTTCACCATCCGCCAGCAGGTTGAGCGCATTCTGGCTGGTTGAGAGCAGGTGACCGCTGTTCGCCAGGCGCTTGTACTCTTCGTCGATTTGCTCAAACTCACCCGGCTGCGGGTTGAATTCGTTCAGCTCTTTAAGCTGGTACGCAAGCAGCTCCGCACGTGCGGCGCGCTCCTGGCTTTGCTGCTGGTGCTGGGCAAGTTCACGGCAGCTCTGATGCCACTGGCGATAGTGTTCCGCCATAAGCTGAGTAAGCGCGTACTCACCCGCGTAGCCATCGAGCAGCGCTTTCTGCTGTTCAGGTTTGACGAGTTGCTGATGCGCGTGCTGACCGTGGATCTGGATAAGCAGCTGGCCGAGTTCGCGAAGCTGGGAGAGCGGGACCGCCGTGCCGTTGATAAAGCCACGTGAACGACCGTCGCTGCTGATCACGCGGCGAAGTAAACACTCACGTCCATCTTCAAGCTGGTTTTGCTCCAGCCAGCGCTGGGCTGCAGGGGTGTCTTTCAGGGAGAAGCGGGCGCACAGATCGGCACGGTTTGCGCCCATGCGCACCATGTCGCCCTCTGCGCGGCCGCCAAGGCACAAGCCGAGGGCATCAATGGCAATGGATTTACCTGCACCGGTTTCCCCGGTGATCGCCGTCATGCCGCTGTGGAAATCGATCTCAAGCTCACGAACAATGGCAAAGTTGCTGATGGTCAGTTGTGCCAGCATAATTGTTTTCCTGTATGAAAAACCATAACTGTGTTTTCATACAGTATAAACTGGTTTTTTATACAGTAAAGTACTGGATGCAAAATCAGAACAATTTTTTTGACCAGCCAAGCTTCGAGCTTAATGTGTTGAAATAGCTGTAATCTTTCGGGTGAATCAGATTAAGGTGGTAATCACACCGACGAATGAGAACATCTTCACCTTCCTGGATCGGTAGCGCTATCTGGCTGTCGCAGCTGATCTCCAGGTCGTTACGGCGGTGCGAGAAGCGCAGACGTATCGTGCTGTCGCCGTTGATGACCAGCGGACGGGCGGAGAGCGTGTGCGGGAACATCGGCACCAGGGTAATGGCATCCAGCGAGGGCGTCAGGATCGGGCCACCGGCAGAAAGCGAGTAGGCGGTTGAGCCTGTCGGAGTGGAGATAATCAGCCCGTCGGAACGCTGGGAGAAAGCAAAGATTTCGTCGATATAAACTTCGAACTCGATCATGTGCGCCACTTTTCCGGGGTGAAGAACCACCTCGTTAATCGCGGTGCTGATGCGCTTCTGGCAGTCCTGCTGGCACACCTGCGCTTCCAGTAAAAAGCGTTTTTCGCTGATATAGTGCCCTTCCAGCACGTCAGCCAGCTGCTGCTGCGCATTGTCCGGGTCGAGATCGGTTAAAAAGCCGAGATTGCCACGGTTGATGCCGATGACCTTAATGTCATAACGCGCCAGCGTGCGGGCCGCGCCGAGCATGTTGCCGTCGCCGCCCACCACCACGGCGAGATCGGCCTGTTGGCCAATTTCCGCCAGCGTGCCGGTTTTGACGCTCTTCAGCTGCAGCTCCTGCGCAATCTGCTGCTCGACCATCACTTCATAGCCTTTGCTACACAACCAGCGATACAACATTTCATGTGTCGTTAGTGCGGTAGGGTGACGCGGATGCCCGACGATCCCAATACACCTGAAATGATTATTCATTTTCTGGAGGTCCTTGTGCCTGATGAATGATGACAATCTGTCTTGTTCCCTTGAATCCCGGAAACTGATCCCCATAATAAGCGAAGTTAGCGAGATGAATGCAGAAAAACGCGGAGAAATTCATGAGTAGTAAAGAACAGAAAACGCCTGAGGGGCAAGCCCCTGAAGAAATTATCACGGAACAGCATGATGAAGTTGAGGCTGTAGAGCCAGACGCATCTGCTGAGCAGGTGGACCCGCGCGATGAAAAAATTGCGAATCTGGAAGCCCAACTGGTAGAAGCGCAGAATCGCGAACGCGATGGTGTTCTGCGCATCAAGGCGGAAATGGAAAACCTGCGTCGCCGTACCGAGCAGGACGTTGAGAAGGCGCATAAATTTGCGCTGGAGAAATTCGTCAACGAACTGCTGCCGGTAATTGATAGCCTCGATCGCGCGCTGGAAGTGGCTGACAAAGCGAATCCGGACAACGCGGCGATGATCGAAGGTATCGAGCTGACGCTGAAATCCATGCTCGACGTGGTGCGTAAGTTTGGCGTGGAAGTGATTGCCGACACCGACGTACCGCTGGATCCAAACGTTCACCAGGCGATTGCGATGGTGGAGTCCGAAGAGGTGGAAGCCGGTAAGGTGCTGGGCGTGATGCAGAAAGGTTACACCCTGAACGGGCGTACCATTCGCGCGGCGATGGTGACCGTGGCGAAAGCGAAAGCATAATTCGCTATCCGTAGTGCCGGGTGGCGGCGTTCGCCTCACCCGGCCTACAGCCTTACTCCGCGATGCTTTCGCGCAGGGGTTTAACGGGCAGGACTTTCACCTGCTTAATCATATTGTCCTGCACGTCCAGGATATCAATATCGTACTGCTCAATGCGCACCCGCGTGCCCGCCGCCGGGATCTCTTCCAGCGCTTCCAGAATCATCCCGTTAATCGTGCGAGCCTCATCTTCCGGCAAATGCCAGTTAAAGGCTTTGTTGAGTTCACGAATGTTCGCGCTACCGTCAATCAGCACCGAGCCGTCGTTTTGCGGGGTGACCTCTTCCGCGAGGGAAGGCGACATTGACGTGGTAAAGTCTCCGACAATCTCTTCCAGAATATCTTCGACCGTCACCAGCCCCTGAATGTCGCCGTACTCATTGACTACCAGGCCGACCTTCTTCTTGTTGCGCTGGAATTTCACCAGCTGCGTGCTGAGCGGGGTTCCTTCCGGCACGTAGTAAATCTCGTCGGCGGCGCGCAGCATCACTTCTTTGGTGAACTCTTTTTTCTCGGTCATCAGACGGTAGGCTTCGCGCACGCGCAGCATGCTGATGGCGTCATCCAGCGAGTCGCGGTAAAGCACAATACGCCCGTGCGGGGAGTGCGTCAGCTGGCGGACGATGGCTTTCCAGTCGTCATTGATGTCGATACCGACGATTTCATTACGCGGCACCATGATGTCGTTCACGCTCACCTTTTCCAGATCCAGCACCGACAGGAGCATGTCCTGATTGCGCCGGGAGATCTGCGAGCGGGATTCATTCACGATGGTGCGCAGCTCCTCTTTGCTGAGCGCGCTGCTGATGGTGACATCGGCTTTGATTCCCACCATCCGCATCAGTACGCGCGTCACCATGTTCAGCAGCCAGACCAGGGGCATCATCAGGATCTGCAGCGGTGCCAGCAGGAAGCTGCTCGGGTAAGCGACTTTCTCCGGGTAAAGCGCGGCGATGGTTTTCGGCAGCACTTCGGCAAACACCAGCACCACGAACGTCAGCACGCCGGTGGCAATCGCCACCCCGGCGTTGCCGTACAGGCGCATCCCGACGATAGTGCCGAGGGCTGAGGCAAGAATGTTGACAAGGTTGTTGCCGATGAGCACCAGGCTTATCAGGCGATCCGGCTTGCGGAGCAGTTTTTCAACGCGGCGCGCGGCACGATTACCCTGTTTAGCACGATGACGTAACCGGTAGCGGTTTAGGGTCATCATGCCGGTTTCCGAGCCGGAGAAATAGGCGGAGATGACCACCATGACGATCAGGATAACGATCAGCGTGGTGGTAGAGATGTGTTCCAGGGGGAACTCCTTTTGTTACTTAGCCAGCAAATTGCTGTATGAAGCGGCTGCCAAAATAGGCAAGGGTGAGAATGCCCGCACCCGCGACGTTGAACCAGACCACGCGACGACCGCGCCAGCCTTCATGATAATGGCCCCATAACAGGACAATATAGACAAACCACGCGATGATAGAGAGCACCGCTTTATCGATATTCTCCACGCTGAACAGGTTCTTCATGTAAAACAGGCCCGTGCAGAGCGTGAGCGTCAGCAGCACCACACCCACCTGGGTGATGTGAAACATCTTTCGCTCAATGACCATCAGCGGCGGCATTTCATGGTTAAACGCCAGCTTTTTGTTTTTCAGCTGGTAGTCAATCCAGGCGAGCTGCATGGCGTAAAGCGCGGCGATAATCAGCGTCGCGTAGGCAAAGAGCGACAGGCCGATATGCACCAGCATCCCCGGCGTCGCCTCCAGATGCGTAATGAACTCATTAGGCATAAAGGTGGCGAGGGCCAGATTGATCAGCGCGAAGGTATAGACAATCGGCAGCAGCAGCCAGCCGCGATTTTTAGACGCGACGATGGTCATTACCGTACAGATCATCAGGCTGACCAGCGAGCCGACGTTGAGGACGCTCAGGTTTTGCACGCTGCCGTCGCCGGGGATAATGCGTGATTCCAGCGCAAAGGCGTGGCTAATCAGTGCGATCACCGCCGAAAGAATAGCCATGCGCCGCCAGCCGCTGTTTTTTTGCAGCAGTCCGGGAATAATCAGCGCGAGGCTGACAGAGTAGGCAACAAGGGCGATCAGTGCGAAAACAGGCATATAGGCATCGACAGTTGTCTTAATAAGAAAGAGAAGCAGTATAACGTTACGTGACGCCTGCTCCAACCGTTGCATAACAACAAAGGCGCCTTCATGTTATACTCCGGCAAAATTCTGTGTATGTGTCGCTCAATGCGGCCCAACGTTTCTACTCAGGCGAGAGACAATGTTTGATAATTTAACCGATCGTTTGTCGCGCACGCTGCGCAACATCAGCGGCCGCGGACGCCTTACTGAAGAGAACATCAAGGAAACGCTGCGTGAAGTGCGCATGGCGCTGCTGGAAGCAGACGTGGCGTTGCCGGTTGTTCGTGATTTTATCAACCGCGTAAAAGAGAAGGCGGTTGGTCATGAAGTTAACAAGAGCCTGACCCCGGGTCAGGAGTTCGTCAAAATCGTTCGTAATGAACTGGTTTCGGCGATGGGCGAAGAGAACCAGGTGCTTAACCTGGCGGCTCAGCCGCCGGCCGTGGTGCTGATGGCGGGCCTGCAGGGTGCAGGTAAAACGACCAGCGTCGGTAAGCTGGGTAAATTCCTGCGTGAAAAGCACAAGAAGAAAGTGCTGGTGGTCTCTGCGGACGTCTATCGCCCGGCGGCGATCAAACAGCTGGAAACCCTGGCTGAGCAGGTCGGCGTAGATTTCTTCCCGTCCGACGTGGCGCAGAAGCCTGTCGACATCGTTAACGCGGCGCTGAAAGAAGCGAAGCTGAAATTCTACGACGTGCTGCTGGTGGATACCGCCGGTCGTCTGCACGTTGACGAAGCGATGATGGACGAGATCAAGCAGGTGCATGCCTCTATCAACCCGGTAGAGACCCTGTTCGTTGTCGATGCCATGACCGGTCAGGATGCGGCGAATACCGCAAAAGCGTTTAACGAAGCGCTGCCGTTAACCGGCGTGGTGCTGACCAAAGTGGACGGTGACGCCCGCGGCGGTGCGGCGCTCTCCATTCGTCACATCACCGGTAAGCCGATTAAATTCCTCGGGGTGGGCGAGAAAACTGAAGCGCTCGAGCCGTTCCACCCGGATCGTATTGCCTCCCGTATCCTCGGCATGGGCGACGTGCTGTCGCTGATCGAAGATATCGAGAGCAAGGTTGACCGCGCGCAGGCCGAGAAGCTGGCCAGCAAGCTGAAAAAAGGTGACGGTTTCGATCTCACCGATTTCCTTGAGCAGCTGCGTCAGATGAAAAATATGGGCGGCATGGCCAGCCTGATGGGCAAACTGCCGGGCATGGGCCAGATCCCTGACAACGTGAAAGCGCAGATGGATGACAAGGTGCTGGTGCGTATGGAGGCGATCATCAACTCGATGACCCTCAAGGAGCGCGCTAACCCGGATATCATCAAAGGTTCCCGTAAACGCCGTATCGCAGCCGGTTGCGGCATGCAGGTGCAGGACGTTAACCGCCTTCTGAAACAGTTCGACGACATGCAGCGCATGATGAAGAAAATGAAGAAAGGCGGCATGGCGAAGATGATGCGCGGCATGAAAGGCATGATGCCCCCCGGTTTTCCAGGGCGTTAATCGCTTTTGAGATTGCTTTTTGCCCGAAAATGAGTAAAATTTTCGGGCTTTTAATATGACACCCGGGCTCCGTTCCTCGATGGGGCCCGGTTGTTTTATTCACACAAGAGGATGTTATGGTAACTATTCGTTTAGCTCGTCACGGCGCTAAAAAGCGTCCGTTCTACCAGGTTGTTGTGACTGACAGCCGTAATGCACGCAACGGTCGCTTCATCGAGCGCGTTGGTTTCTTCAACCCACTGGCCGCTGGCGCAGAAGAAGAAACTCGTCTGGATCTGGATCGTATCGCTCACTGGGTTGGCCAGGGCGCTACTGTTTCCGATCGCGTTGCTACGCTGATCAAAGCAGCAAACAAAGCAGCTTAATCTGTCACGGTGGTCATGATGAGCAATAAAGCACCTGTTGAACCGATCGTATTGGGAAAAATGGGTTCTTGCTACGGTATCCGTGGTTGGCTCAGAGTGTTTTCCTCCACTGAAGACGCTGATAGCATTTTTGATTACCAGCCCTGGTTTATCCAGAAAGGCGGTAAGTGGGAAGAGGTCGAGCTGGAAAGCTGGCGTCACCACAATCAGGACATCATCATCAAGCTGAAAGGCGTTGACGATCGTGATGCTGCGAATGCGCTGACTAATTGTGAAATTGTCGTGGATTCGTCGCAGTTGCCACAGCTGGAAGAGGGCGACTACTACTGGAAAGACCTTATGGGTTGCCAGGTAGTCACTACCGAAGGCTACAGCCTGGGGAAAGTCATCGATATGATGGAAACCGGGTCAAATGACGTTCTCGTCATTAAGGCAAACCTGAAAGATGCATTTGGCATCAAGGAGCGGTTGGTTCCGTTCCTCGATGGACAGGTTATCAAGAAAGTCGATCTCACTACTCAAACCATTGAAGTAGATTGGGATCCTGGTTTTTAAATTCTCCGGATAAACGGTAAAAGACGGCGCTATGTGGATTGGCATAATTAGCCTGTTTCCTGAAATGTTCCGCGCGATTACCGATTACGGGGTAACTGGCCGGGCAGTAAAGAATGGCCTGCTGAGCATCCAGAGCTGGAGTCCTCGTGACTTTACTCATGACCGGCACCGTACCGTGGACGATCGTCCTTACGGCGGCGGACCGGGGATGCTAATGATGGTGCAACCCTTACGGGACGCCATTCACACAGCAAAAGCCGCGGCAGGTGAAGGCGCAAAGGTGATTTATCTTTCACCTCAGGGACGCAAGCTTGATCAAGCGGGCGTGAGCGAACTGGCGACGAATCAAAAGCTGATTCTGGTCTGTGGGCGCTACGAAGGGATAGATGAGCGCGTAATTCAAACCGAGATTGACGAAGAATGGTCTATCGGGGATTACGTTCTCAGCGGTGGTGAGTTACCCGCAATGACGCTGATTGACTCCGTCGCCCGGTTCATTCCGGGGGTTCTGGGCCATGAAGCTTCGGCAACGGAAGATTCCTTTGCCGATGGGTTGCTGGACTGTCCACACTATACTCGTCCTGAAGTGTTAGAAGGGATGGAAGTACCGGCAGTGTTACTGTCTGGAAACCATGCCGAGATACGTCGCTGGCGTTTGAAGCAGTCGCTGGGCCGAACCTGGCTTAGAAGACCTGAACTTCTGGAAAACCTGGCTCTGACTGAAGAGCAAGCAAAGTTGCTGGCCGAGTTCAAAACAGAACACGCGCACCAGCAGCATGAACATGATGGGAATGCGTAATACGCTCCCGAATATCAGTTTACCCAGGATAAGAGATTAAATTATGAGCAACATTATTAAGCAACTTGAACAAGAGCAGATGAAGCAGGACGTACCTTCCTTCCGTCCAGGTGACACCGTGGAAGTGAAAGTATGGGTTGTTGAAGGTTCCAAAAAACGTCTGCAGGCATTCGAGGGCGTGGTTATCGCTATTCGTAACCGCGGTCTGCACTCTGCATTCACTGTTCGTAAAATTTCCAACGGCGAAGGCGTTGAGCGTGTCTTCCAGACTCACTCTCCGGTAGTTGACAGCATTGCTGTTAAACGTCGTGGTGCTGTACGTAAAGCTAAACTGTACTACCTGCGTGAGCGTACTGGTAAGTCTGCTCGTATTAAAGAGCGTCTGAACTAAGATTCGCTTAAGCGACATCCTGTTAGAAAGGGCTGGCCGAAAGGCTGGCCCTTTTTTTATCCCTGCGCATTTCTTACGTTAACCCTTTTGTCATAAATCATTTACAATGCTTGCCTCTTGAATGGAGGGGAAGTGGATAACGTACTGCATCAGACTAACCGGAAACGCGCAGCGGCCTTGACCGCGCTGTTTGCGATCCTGCTGATCGTGGTAGCGCCGCTTATCTCCGTCTCCTTGCAGAAAGATCCCATGAGCGCCATGCCGGGCATGCATCATGACATGAGCATGATGTCGATGGACGAGCATCACGGCGATATGCCGCACACGATGCCTGTCGACCATGCTGAAGCGTGCGGCTACTGCGTACTGTTAGCGCATGTTCCTGGCGTGATGCTGGCGCTGATCGTCCTGCTCAGCGCGGTGCTGCAGAGGCTTCGCGTTAAGCCGCCGCGCCAGGCGGTCAGTCACTGGCACTTTTTCCCCTGGCTTTACCCTGATACCCGCGCGCCGCCGCGGCAGTCTGCTTTTTCCCTTTAAAAAATAAATCAATAACTTACTGCCTTAAAAAGGAAAAGTATGACAACCTGCACTCCGCGCGCGGCATGGGGAAACCTGCTGCGTCGCCTCCATTTCTACGTCGGGCTTTTTGTTGGTCCGTTTATCTTCTTTGCCGCGCTGACCGGTACGCTATATGTGGCGACTCCACAGCTGGAGAATGCGCTCTACCGGCACGCGCTCCACATGGATTCCGTAGGCGAGCTGCAGCCGCTGGCGGAGCAAATCGCCGTGGCGGAAAAAACCGTTGGCTCAGATTTGCAATTGCACGCCGTGCGTCCGGGGCTGGCTGAAGGCGAAACTACCCGCGTAATGTTTGCTGACCCGACGCTTGGGCCATCGGAGAACCGGGCTATTTTTATTGATCCGGTAAGCCTGGCGGTGCTGGGAGATATGACGGTATACGGCACCAGCGGGATTTTACCGCTGCGTCAGACCATTGATTATCTGCATACCTCTCTGATGCTGGGCGACGTGGGCCGGCTCTACAGCGAGCTTGCCGCCTCCTGGATGTGGGTTGCCGCGCTGGGCGGTATTGCCCTGTGGTTTTACACCCGACCCAAACGGCGGATCAACAATCGCTTCCAGAATCGTCGTCGCCTGCACGTGACGCTGGGCTGGAGTCTGCTGGGTGGAATGTTGCTGTTCTCTGCAACCGGCCTGACATGGTCTCAATGGGCAGGCGGGAACGTCGATAAGCTGCGGGCAGAGATGAACTGGCTCACCCCGCAGGTGAACACGACGCTTTCCGGCCAACAGGAGATCGTGGATGAGCATGCCGAACACCGGGGCCATCACGGCGGAATGATGATGCCGGAAATGGCGATGGATCTGACGCAGTTTGACGGAGTATTAAGCGCGGCCCGTAACGCAGGAATTGATGCCAAGAGGCTGGAGATCCGCCCGGCAAAAACGGCGGATAGCGCCTGGACCGTGACGGAAATCGATCGCAGCTGGCCGACTCAGGTGGACGCCGTTGCGGTTGATCCTTCGACGATGCAGGTCCTGGACAGAACCCGTTTCGAGGGTTTCCCGTTAATGGCAAAACTGACCCGCTGGGGCGTGGATTTCCATATGGGGATCTTATTCGGGCTGGTGAATCAGCTGCTGCTGGTGGCGTTCGGCCTCGCCCTGTGCGTGCTCATTATTTGGGGTTACCGGATGTGGTGGATGCGTCGTCCGGCACGGTCGGCAGTGAGTCCGGTACAGACGCTTTGTCAGAGCTGGCTGGCGCTGTCAGGATGGGGAAGAGGGGTTACGGTGGTAATCAGCATACTGCTGGGGCTGGCCTTGCCGGTCATGGGCATGAGTCTGGCGCTGTTTGTTCTGGTGGACTGGCTGCGCTGGCGAGCGGCAACCAGGGTGACGCTCGCCGAATCCTCCGCTAAATAACCCTATGGCGTGCTGATCACCACTGCGACGCGGCGGTTTTCAGCGCGCCCTTGCGGGGTACTGTTGCTCGCAACCGGGTATTTTTGACCTAACCCCCGCGTGGTGAGATTGCTGCGCGGGATATTTGCGCCCTTCGCCCAGGCATCGGCCACGGCATTGGCGCGTTTTAACGACAGCGCTTCGTTGTAGCTTTCTTCCCCGTAATTATCCGTGTGACCGTCCATTCGCGCGTGGTTCAGGCCGGTTTCCGCCAGGCGAGAGGCCATGGACTGGATCTGCGTTTCACTTTCCGGGCGCAGTCTGGCGTCATTTTTATCAAACAGGATGGTGTCCGACATGCCAAGCGACCAGTCACCGTTCAGTTCGTTAAAACCGTAAGACTTCATCGCCGAAATTTGCTCAGGAGTAAATTTACCTTCCGGCGGCGACTGACAGCCTGCCAGAACCAGTGAGGCCAGAACTATCGGCGCGAAGTAACGTTTTAACATAGTGTATCCCTTCTAACTTGTTGTTTTCGTACGCTGGTTTTTCACCTGGTACATGTTGCGGTCAGCCCTCTCCAGTAATGCTTCCACGGAAGCATTTTCCCACGCCAGAGCAAAGCCAATGCTGAGTGACATCGATGCTTTTTGTCCGTTATGAAGATCAAACGGACGGATAAACT
Source organism: Enterobacter cloacae complex sp. SHL009 (assembly GCF_049237205.1). Classification (NCBI taxonomy): domain Bacteria; kingdom Pseudomonadati; phylum Pseudomonadota; class Gammaproteobacteria; order Enterobacterales; family Enterobacteriaceae; genus Enterobacter; species Enterobacter cloacae complex sp. SHL009. The sequence goes on along the minus strand of NZ_JBMKIW010000003.1, from coordinate 13,016 downwards.
GCTGCGATAGCGCAGCACAAATATGTTGAACCTCAAGTTCAGAGTGCACGCCGTACAGCACCATGGCAAATTCGTCCCCGCCAAGACGGTAAGACTGATGACGTTTGTCGCCAAACTCCATCATCCTACTGGCGACTTCGATCAGCACGCAGTCTCCTGCCGCGTGGCCCCAGGTGTCGTTAATAAACTTAAAGTTATCACCGTCGAGGAAGAGCAGGGCCGAGTTTGTTCTGGCTGAAGGGTCGTTCATTAAGGCCGCAATGCTGTTACGAAACGCCGCGCGGTTGGCAAGACCGGTGAGCGGGTCGTGCATGGCGGTACGCAGCAGCTGGGCGTTTTTCGCCTGGAGCTTGAGTTGCCACTCCTCCATCTCATCCAGAAGGCTGTTGAAGTCCTCACCAAACTGGTGAAACTCTTCGATACGCCCATCTTTCACCCGGCGGGAGAAGTTGCGGTTTGTGCGTACATCATGCACGACGTCGGTAATGTTCTGCAGGGCCATAACCATCCCACGATGCAAAGACTGGGTAATGATAAGCGCGACGACGGCGGCAAAGAGAATGCAGCCGGTCAGAACGGCAAACGACATCCAGATGAAATGGCCGATCAGACTGTCACGCGCGGTAAGGCGAATTTCGCCGATCGTTGCGCCGTTATGCATGATGGGCTGCGCAACCGGTACGGGGAAAAGCCAGCGGCTGACCAGTGCGCCCAGCGTATCGTTGTTGTCCTCCGGGTTCCACGACCAGTAGGCAAACCGCTTTTTATGCGCGTTAATAACCTCGGCCACGGCAAACTGGCCCTGTTTGCCCAGGGCGGCCAGCGTTTCGTTGGCCGCCAGCGAGTCGTTGAACACCAGCGACGCTTCCAGGCTGTGGCTCATTGTTGCGCCGGTTAATTCGAGATTCTTTTGCGCGTATTGTTTTAACGTCACGACGGAAGCAAAACAGAGCAGCAGCCATATTAACGTCATCGTGATGATGACGCTTATCATGCTGTTTCGCCTCAACGTTCTTTTAAACGTCGGACGTGGCGTTGAAGTGAAATCTTTATCCATGCTGCTTATTCCGTGCAAGCATTAATACATCCGGATTGACTCTTACGCCACTGCGCGTCAATGCATCCAGGTTGACGGCGAACCGTACCTGGCCGCGATCGATTATCAGGCAAAAGGCACTGCCAATTACACATTCCGGATTTTGCTCTGAGATTAATAGCAACGCTCTGCCCTGATATTGACTTATTAATTCAAGTTGTTTTGCCGGTGATTCAGACCCGAAATAGATCGCATCGCACGTCGCGGCCAGGGCTTCCTGATCGTTACGTACAATAACGGGAGTATAAGGTAACTCGCTATGCCCCTCATCGCCGCTGAGGGCGTGCGTATAGTGAGAAGTGGCGTAGACGCAGAGTTTAGGCTGCCCGGAAAGTGACGGCCATCGCGTATAGCTCACAATGCCTGAGACAATCGAGCGTACCGATTTATCCGTTTCCGTAAGCGTGCCTGCCGCCACAGGGCCCACCATAAGGAACAGCGTTAGCACCAGAGTGAGTCGGAAAAAAGAGATCAAGAATAAATTTCTCACCAGAATCCGCCACATCGCTCTGGAAATAGATGTCCTTAAGAGTTGCGGGCAGAATACCATTGTTTATCAGGGCCGTCATTATGTCAGAAATAGCATGAGGCCGACCTAAGCTAAATCCTACTGTTGTTTATTTTCCGGTGGATGAAATTAGATTAATTCAGTCTGCTGGAGCGCATACTTTCATCCATCCCTTGCTGCCATGACGCACGCAGTTTGGCCGCGTTTTCGGCTGTATCGCAACTGGCAGGGAAAGATTTGCCGGCTAATCCCCAGGCGTGAATAAACCCTTCTTCGCAGACTTTCTTCTGACCGTCAGCATAGCCGCGAAGATATTCGCTACGATCAACCTGTGTGTCGTTAAAACTATCGGCCAGGGCCTGGTTATCTTTAACCGGCAGGCCATTCATGGCGTCTTCTTTACCTGCATCAAACCAGGATGGGCTGGTCCAGTCGGGCTGGAAGGTGTAAGGATTGATCTGACAGCCGGTTAAAAACAGCGACAACAGCGCGAGAGCAATTGAACGCATAGCCATTCTCCTTTTTTCTTCAGCATAGCCTGGCTAAAGAAAACCTGTCTGTAATTTAAAGTTTACGTTTTTATCGGCTTATTTTTGCAATAAATTGGTGTGTGTAAAGTAAAGTGTACGTATTTTGGATTGAAATGTTTACTTTTTATGGTATCGTGGTTTCACCTCATTGAGGAAAACAACTATCGCAAACGAGCTTTACAGGATCGCCATCATGCAAAAAGACGCGCTGAACAACGTACATATCACTGACGAACAGGTGTTAATCACTCCGGATCAACTGAAAGCGGAATTTCCGCTGAGCGTTGCGCAGGAGGCTCAGATCGAGCACTCTCGCCAGACCATTTCTGACATTATCGCCGGCCGCGATCCGCGCCTGCTGGTGGTATGCGGTCCTTGCTCCATTCACGATCCTGAAACCGCCATAGAATATGCTCGTCGATTTAAAGCGTTAGCGGAGGAGGTCAGCGATAGCCTCTATCTGGTGATGCGCGTCTATTTTGAGAAGCCACGTACGACCGTCGGCTGGAAAGGGTTGATTAACGATCCGCACATGGATGGCTCGTTTGATGTGGAAGCAGGCCTGAAGATTGCGCGTCGCCTTCTGGTGGAGCTGGTCAGCATGGGGCTGCCGCTGGCAACCGAAGCGCTGGACCCGAACAGCCCGCAGTACCTGGGCGATCTGTTCAGCTGGTCGGCGATTGGTGCGCGTACCACAGAATCGCAAACCCACCGCGAGATGGCGTCTGGCCTGTCGATGCCGGTTGGCTTTAAAAACGGTACCGATGGCAGCCTGGCGACGGCAATCAACGCCATGCGCGCTGCTGCGATGCCGCACCGTTTTGTCGGTATCAACCAGGCGGGCCAGGTATGCCTCCTGCAAACGCAGGGCAACCCGGACGGTCATGTGATCCTGCGCGGCGGGAAAGCACCTAACTACAGCCCGGCGGACGTGGCGCAGTGTGAAAAAGAGATGGAGCAGGCGGGACTGCGCCCGGCACTGATGGTAGATTGCAGCCATGGTAATTCAAATAAAGATTACCGTCGCCAGCCTGCGGTTGCGGAATCCGTGATCGCACAGATCAAAGATGGCAACCGTTCGATTATTGGTCTGATGATTGAGAGCAACATTCATGAAGGCAATCAGTCATCGGAACAACCGCGTAGCGCAATGAAGCACGGCGTCTCCGTGACGGATGCCTGCATCAGCTGGGAAACCACCGATGCGCTGCTGCGTGAGATCCACAAAGATTTGAGCGGCCAGCTGGCGACGCGTCTGGCTTAAGAGGTTAGTTATGGTTGCTGAATTGACCGCACTGCGCGATCAAATTGATGAAGTGGATAAGGCGCTGCTGGACCTGCTGGCGCGCCGCATGGCGCTGGTTGCCGAAGTCGGTGAGGTGAAAAGCAAATACGGCCTGCCGATTTACGTCCCGGAGCGCGAAGCCTCAATGCTGGCCTCCCGTCGTAAAGAGGCGCAGGCGCTGGGCGTTTCTCCGGACTTGATTGAAGATGTTCTGCGTCGCGTGATGCGGGAATCCTATTCCAGCGAAAACGACAAAGGCTTTAAAACCCTCTGCCCGTCCCTGCGGCCGGTGGTGATTGTCGGCGGTGCGGGACAGATGGGGCGTCTGTTCGAAAAAATGCTGACGCTTTCTGGGTATCAGGTGCGCATTCTGGAAAAAGAGGACTGGGCGCAGGCACCGGAACTCATGAAGGATGCCGGGATGGTTATCGTCAGCGTGCCGATCCACGTGACGGAGCAGATCGTCGGAAAGCTTCCTCCTTTACCGAAAGACTGTATCCTGGTGGATCTGGCCTCCGTCAAAAATGGTCCTCTGCAGGCGATGCTGGCTGCGCATACGGGCCCGGTGCTGGGTCTGCACCCAATGTTTGGCCCTGACAGCGGCAGCCTGGCTAAGCAGGTGGTGGTTTACTGCGACGGCCGTCAGCCGGAAGCCTATCAGTGGTTCCTGGAACAGATTCAGGTATGGGGTGCGCGACTGCACCGCATCAGCGCGGTCGAGCACGATCAGAACATGGCGTTCATTCAGGCGCTGCGCCACTTTGCGACATTTGCCTACGGTCTGCATCTGGCGGAAGAGAACGTGCAGCTTGAACAGCTGCTGGCGCTCTCTTCACCTATCTATCGTCTTGAGCTGGCGATGGTTGGGCGCCTGTTTGCTCAGGACCCGCAGCTTTATGCGGACATTATTATGTCCTCCGAGAACAACCTGGCGCTCATCAAGCGCTACTATCAGCGCTTTGGTGAAGCCATTACGCTGCTGGAGCACGGAGACAAGCAGGCGTTTATCGACAGTTTCCGCAAGGTCGAGCACTGGTTTGGCGATTACGCGCAGCGTTTCCAGAGTGAAAGCCGGACGTTGTTGCGCCAGGCAAATGACAGTCGCCAGTAATGCGATGATGTATATACTGAAAGCCAGCATTGCTGGCTTTTTTTATTTTGGGGGATTGTCATGGCCGAACCGCAGCTGCTGTTGAATTACACCGGGCATCTGCCTGAATGCCCGACGTGGAGCGCAGAAGAGCACGCGCTCTACTGGGCTGATATTCTGGAAGGGGAGATCCACCGTTACCATCTGCCAACGGCGGAACACACCGTGCTTTCTTTTCACGAGGAGGTGGGCTGTTTCGCGCTGCGAGAGCAGGGTGGTTTTATCGTTGCGATGCGAACGGGTATCTGGCTGACCGATAAACACGGCCTGCTGCGCCGCAAGGTGTGCGATAACCCCTCTAACCCGCAGCTCGCACGTTTTAACGACGGCGGCACCGATTCTCTGGGGCGATTCTATGCGGGCACGTTTTGGGGGCCGGGAGATTACAACGGTGCCCTGCTGATGCGCATCGACAACGACCTGACGCCGAAAGTGATCCAGTGCGATATTCACGGCCACAACGGCTTAGCGTTTAGCCCGGATAATCAATGGATGTTTACTTCTGATACGCCAAATGGCGTTATTTACCGAACGCCGCTTGATGAGCAGGGCGAACCCGGCAGGCGCGAGGTGTTTCGTCAGTTTAAAGAGGGCGAAGGGATACCGGACGGCGCGGCCATGGATGTGGAAGGCTGCTACTGGAGCGCGCTGTTTGACGGCTGGCGTATTGCGCGTTTTTCTCCGCAAGGGGAGCAGCTGGAAGAATACCGCATGCCGGTGCGTTGCCCGACGATGGTCTGCTTTGGCGGCGATGACATGAAAACGCTGTTTATTACCACCACGCGGGAAAATATGGATGCGGACGAGGTGGCGAAGTATCCGCTCTCCGGAGCCATCTTCACCCTGCCGGTGAGCGTGGCAGGGAAGAAGAAAAGCCGGTTTATCGAACGTTAAGCCGGGTCAACCGGGACCACGTTCTCGCTCGGATAGCAGCCCAGCACTTTCATGGAGCGCGTGATCTCGCCCAGTTCGCGCAGGGCCTTCTGCATGGAAGCAGATTCCAGGTTGGCCTGGATATCAAGATAAAACATCTCTTCCCACGGGTTACCGTGGATTGGGCGTGATTCCAGCCTGGTCATGATCAGGTTGTGATTACGCAGCACCAGCAGGGCTTCAACCAGCGCACCGGCCTGTTGGCCGGTCGCCATCAGCAGCGTGGTTTTGGCCGGCACCTGGTCAGACACATTGATTGCCTTGCGTGCCAGCACCACGAAACGGGTGATATTTTGCGTCTGGTTCGCCAGGTTGCGTTCCAGCACCTGTAAACCATACAGCGCGCCGCCTGCTTCGCTGCCGAGCGCGGCGACGGTTGGGGAGTTAGCCTGCGCCACTTTTTCCATCGCCGCCGAGGTGCTTTCGGTGTACTCAATTTTCCAGTTCGGATAGCGGTTCAGGAACTGGCTGCACTGCTGGAACGGCTGTGGATGACTGTAGACCGTTTCGATCTTGCTCAGGTCGGTTGATCCGGCGACCAGCACGCAGTGATCGATAGGGATCGTCAGCTCGCCAACCAGCGACAGGCTGGTGTGCTGCAGCAAATCGTAAACGTCGTTGATAGCGCCGGAGCTGGTGTTTTCAATCGGTACGACGGCGTAATCCGCCTGGCCGGTCTCAACCTGATTAAATATGTCGGCAAACTTCGCGCAGCCGCTCTCAATAAATTCTTCGAAATGGCGTGCGGCATACTGACGGGCGGCCAGGTGAGAATAAGAGCCTTTCGGACCGAGGAAGGCGATACGCGCAGAGTGCGGATTGGTTTTGTTCAGATGCTGCTGGAGTAACGCTTGCTGAGTGAGAACGGAGTCTTCGATGATGAGCTGGAACAACCGGGTGATGTAGTGGGCATCGAGGTGATGCGCTTTGCCGAGCTGAATGAGACGTTCCAGCAGATCGCGCTCGCGGTCGATATCTCGTACCGGGCGATGGGAGTCCAGCTTGGCTTTGCCCACTTCAACGGCAAGCGCGCGGCGTTCGGCCAGCAGCGCCAGCAGTTTCTCATCCAGCGCGCTGATTTTTACTCGCAGGTCCAGTAACGGGTTTTCCGGTGTCATAGTGTTGCCTGTCTCATTTTATCGTTATCAATAAAAAAGGCCCCCCTGGTGTGGGAGGCCTTGTTGTTCGTCTTCGCATTCTTTATAACACGACGAAACGCCTCCCGTTCAGGGGAAGGTAAAAAAGAATGCGAAGAAGAACGGCGTAAGTTTCATAAAGTCATCCTGTGATTGATACCGTTAAAGTACCCGTACTGTTTTCACCCTGTCAATAAAAAACAAAAAACGCGCCCGAAGGCGCGTTGGCAGTACACTCAATTTAAAGGATTACTCTTCTTCAACTTGTTCCGCGAAGCTGGCGTCTTTCACCGATGTTGCGGCGCGACGGGCTTCACCTTTGTGTTGCACTTTATTGAGCTGCCGTTCCAGCTTGTTGATCAAATCGTTAATTGCGGTGTACATATCCTCGTGTTTTGCGCTGGCGACCAGATGGCCGTTTGGAGTATTGATAGTTGCGTCAGCGATGAAACCCTGCGGCTCCTTGGACAGGATGATATGTGGATTAATCAAATGAGTTTGCCATTTATCCAGTTTGGCGAGACGGTCTGCGACGTGCTGGCGGATTGCCGGAGTAATTTCCATTTGTTTACTGGTAATGTTCATTGTCATAAATTTTACCTCTTGTCTTTCCGTCTTGGTGATTCCAGCATACCCGACCTAATGTCAAAATGTGTGATTTATATCACGTTATTTTGTCGGTTTTTGTCAGGGAATCTTTTTTGTGAGGCAGGGCAGGAAGGGGTGAGATTTACCTTGTCGAAGGAAAAAATTGGGGCCATAGTTGACTGGATGTGTTGGGGCTTAAGCGCTTCAGCGACGCGCTAAAATGAATAAAAAAACGGCAGCCTTCGGGCTGCCGTTTTGCATTGAGGCAAGATCAGGTGTTGCTGCTGTTCGCGGCGATGATTTTCGCCACTTTTTCAGCCTGAGCGGTCATCTGCATCTGACGGTAAGCATTTTCCATCAGCTTCAGGCCATCGCGCGTTGCCTGGGTATCCGGATAATCACGCAGCATACCTTCTACGCGGTTAACCACGGCAACCCATGCGCCACGGCGGGTATAGTATTCCGCTACGGAGTATTCATATTTTGCCAGACGATCTTTCAGGAACACCAGACGTTTGGTCGCGTCGGTCACGTACTGACTGTTCGGATAGCCGCGCACCAGCTTGGAGAAGTCATTGAAGGCATCACGCGCATGCTGCGGGTCACGGTCGGAACGATCCACGCCGAAGAAGCCCTGCAGCGCACTGTCGTCCAGCGCCATGTTGGTGAGGCCGCGCATGTACATCACGTAGTCGATGTTAGGATGAGTCGGGTTCAGACGCATGAAACGATCGATAGTTGCCTGAGCCAGCGGCAGATCGGCATTTTTATAGTATGCGTAGATGAGATCTAACTGTACCTGCTGCGAATATGGACCAAATGGATAGCGATTATCCAACGCTTCCAGTTGCGTTATCGCCTGTTTCCAGTTACCGTCCTGCAACTTTTGTTGTGCAGTCGCATAGATTTCATTCGGCGGATTGTCAGGGACCTGTTCATTTGAACCGGAGCAGCCCACCAAAGCCAGGCTCAACGTGGCCGCTGCCACCAGATATTTCATGCGCGTCATGACGTTTTGACTTTCCTCAAATGTTTGTCCGGGAGAAACTCTGTTCCTGCTCCCGATTAAGACCAGCTACAATAGCACACTATATTAAACGGCAAAGCCGTAAAACCCAACGTTAAACGAAGAAGCAGTTTATGGCACAACGAGTAGAACTCACCGCAACAGTCTCCGAAAATCAGCTCGGTCAACGCTTAGATCAGGCTTTGGCCGAATTGTTCCCTGATTATTCGCGTTCACGCATAAAAGAATGGATCCTTGACCAGCGCGTGCTGGTAAACGGCAAGATCTGGGACAAACCAAAAGAGAAAGTGTTAGGTGGGGAAGCTGTCGCCATCAATGCTGAAATCGAAGAGGAAATCCGCTTCGAGCCGCAGGATATCCCACTGGACATCGTCTATGAAGATGATGACATTCTGGTGATCAACAAGCCGCGCGACTTGGTTGTTCATCCGGGTGCGGGGAACCCTGACGGTACGGTACTTAACGCACTTCTCCATTATTATCCGCCGATCGCGGATGTTCCGCGCGCGGGCATCGTGCACCGTCTGGATAAAGACACCACCGGTTTGATGGTGGTGGCGAAGACCGTTCCTGCTCAGACCCGTCTGGTGGAGTCGCTGCAGCTGCGCGAAATCACCCGCGAGTATGAAGCGGTAGCCATTGGGCATATGACCTCTGGCGGAACGGTGGAAGAGCCAATCAGCCGTCACCCAACTAAACGTACCCATATGTCGGTGCATCCGATGGGTAAACCGGCGGTGACGCACTATCGCATTATGGAGCACTTCCGTATTCATACGCGCCTGCGTCTGCGTCTGGAAACCGGACGTACTCACCAGATCCGCGTGCATATGGCCCACATTACCCATCCGCTGGTAGGGGATCAGGTCTACGGTGGCCGCCCGCGTCCACCTAAAGGCGCATCGGATGAGTTCATCAGCGTATTGCGTAAATTCGATCGTCAGGCGCTGCACGCGACCATGCTGCGTCTTTACCACCCTATCACCGGTATTCAGATGGAGTGGCATGCGCCTATCCCGCAGGATATGGTGGATCTTATCGACGCTATGCGTGCTGATTTCGAAGAACATAAGGATCAAGTGGACTGGTTATGACCAAACTGATTGTCCCGGAGTGGCCATTGCCTGCTGGCGTGGCCGCCTTTAGTTCAACCCGTATTGGCGGTGTTAGCCAGGGCGCGTGGGAGTCTTTGAACCTCGGTGCGCACTGTGGCGACAACCTGGAACATGTTGAAGAGAACCGCAGACGTTTGTTTGCTGCGGGTAATTTGCCGTCAAAACCGATCTGGCTGGAACAGGTTCATGGTAACGCGGTGCTGAAGTTGACGGGGGAACCCTATGCTTCTAAACGCGCTGATGCCTCTTACAGTAATACTCCGGGAACCGTTTGTGCCGTGATGACCGCCGATTGTCTGCCGGTTCTGTTCTGTAACCGTGCAGGTTCCGAGGTGGCAGCAGCACACGCGGGCTGGCGTGGTCTATGTGAAGGCGTGCTCGAAGAAACTGTCGCCTGCTTTAGCGATGAGCCAGCCAATATTATGGCCTGGCTTGGCCCGGCCATTGGTCCTCGCGCTTTTGAAGTAGGGCCAGAGGTTCGCGAAGCCTTTATGGAAAAAGATCCGCAAGCGGTTGAAGCCTTCCTGCCTTCGGGAGATAAATATCTGGCCGATATTTACCAGCTCGCCCGTCAGCGTCTGAATAACGTTGGCGTGACGCAGATCTTCGGCGGCGATCGCTGCACATTCACCGAAAAGGGTGATTTTTTCTCCTATCGTCGCGACAAGACCACGGGGCGTATGGCAAGTTTCATTTGGCTGATATAACCTAAAGAATCAAGACGATCCGGTACGTGCCGTTTTCTTTTCACATAATTCAGGTCATTAACCTTGAATAATTGAGGGATGACCTCATTTAATCTCCAGTAGCAAATTTGACCTGTTATGGGAGGAGTTATGCGTCTGGATCGTCTTACTAATAAATTCCAGCTTGCTCTCGCCGATGCCCAGTCCCTCGCACTGGGGCACGACAACCAGTTTATCGAACCTCTTCATTTAATGAGCGCCTTGCTGAATCAGGAAGGGGGATCGGTACGTCCTTTATTAACGTCCGCTGGCATTAATGCTGGCCAGTTACGCAGCGCTATCGATCAGGCGCTGAGCCGTTTACCGCAGGTAGAAGGTACCGGCGGCGACGTTCAGCCGTCTCAGGATCTGGTGCGCGTGCTTAACCTTTGCGACAAGCTGGCGCAAAAACGTGGGGACAACTTTATTTCGTCAGAGCTGTTTGTTCTGGCGGCGCTTGAATCACGCGGTACCTTGACCGACCTGCTGAAATCTGCCGGTGCGACCACCGCCAATGTGACTCAGGCGATTGAGAAAATGCGCGGAGGTGAAAGCGTGAACGATCAGGGAGCCGAAGACCAACGTCAGGCTTTGAAGAAATTTACGGTCGATCTGACCGAGCGTGCTGAACAGGGCAAACTTGACCCGGTTATCGGCCGTGATGAAGAAATTCGCCGTACGATTCAGGTACTGCAACGTCGTACCAAGAACAACCCGGTGCTGATTGGTGAACCGGGTGTCGGTAAAACCGCCATCGTTGAAGGGCTGGCACAGCGTATCGTCAACGGCGAAGTGCCGGAAGGCCTGAAAGGCCGCCGCGTACTGGCGCTGGATATGGGCGCGCTGGTGGCCGGTGCGAAATACCGCGGCGAGTTCGAAGAGCGTCTGAAAGGCGTGCTTAACGACCTGGCGAAGCAGGAAGGGAACGTTATCCTGTTTATCGACGAACTGCACACCATGGTCGGGGCGGGTAAAGCGGACGGCGCGATGGATGCCGGGAACATGCTGAAACCTGCGCTGGCGCGTGGTGAACTTCACTGCGTCGGTGCCACCACGCTTGACGAGTATCGTCAGTACATTGAGAAAGATGCTGCGCTGGAACGTCGTTTCCAGAAAGTGTTTGTTGCTGAGCCAAGCGTTGAAGATACCATCGCGATCCTGCGTGGTCTGAAAGAGCGCTATGAACTGCACCACCACGTGCAGATCACTGACCCGGCTATCGTTGCGGCGGCGACGCTTTCACATCGTTATATCGCCGATCGCCAGCTGCCGGATAAAGCGATCGACCTTATTGATGAAGCGGCTTCGAGCATTCGTATGCAGATTGACTCGAAACCGGAAGAGCTGGACCGACTCGACCGACGCATCATTCAGCTCAAGCTGGAACAGCAGGCGCTGAAGAAAGAGTCTGATGAAGCCAGTAAGAAACGCCTGGATATGCTCAATGAAGAACTGGACGATAAAGAGCGCCAGTACTCTGAGCTGGAAGAAGAGTGGAAAGCCGAGAAAGCGTCCCTTTCCGGCACTCAGACCATTAAAGCTGAACTTGAACAGGCAAAAATTGCCATTGAGCAGGCTCGCCGTGTCGGCGATCTGGCTCGTATGTCTGAACTTCAGTACGGCAAAATTCCTGAGCTGGAAAAACAGCTTGAGATAGCGACGCAGTCAGAAGGGAAAACGATGCGTCTGTTACGTAATAAAGTGACGGATGCAGAAATCGCGGAAGTGCTTGCTCGCTGGACCGGTATCCCGGTGGCACGCATGCTGGAAGGCGAGCGTGAAAAACTGCTGCGCATGGAGCAAGATCTCCATAATCGGGTGATTGGCCAGAACGAAGCGGTTGAAGCGGTTTCGAACGCTATTCGCCGTAGCCGAGCGGGGCTGTCCGATCCAAACCGTCCGATCGGTTCGTTCCTGTTCCTGGGGCCGACGGGAGTCGGTAAAACCGAGCTGTGTAAAGCGCTGGCTAACTTTATGTTCGACAGCGACGATGCGATGGTGCGTATCGACATGTCTGAGTTTATGGAGAAACACTCCGTCTCACGTCTGGTCGGTGCGCCTCCGGGATACGTAGGTTATGAAGAAGGTGGTTATCTGACGGAAGCGGTTCGCCGTCGCCCTTATTCCGTCATCCTGCTGGATGAAGTGGAAAAAGCGCACCCGGATGTGTTCAACATTCTGCTTCAGGTCCTGGACGATGGTCGTCTGACCGACGGGCAGGGGAGAACGGTCGACTTCCGTAATACGGTTGTCATCATGACCTCGAACCTGGGTTCCGATTTGATTCAGGAACGTTTCGGTGAACTGGACTATAGCCATATGAAGGATCTGGTGCTCGGTGTCGTCAGCCATAACTTCCGTCCTGAGTTCATCAACCGTATTGATGAAGTTGTGGTATTCCATCCTCTGGGTGAGAAACATATTGCGTCGATTGCACAGATCCAGCTGCAGCGTCTGTACAAACGTCTGGAAGAGCGTGGGTATGAAATTCACATCTCCGACGAGGCCCTGAAGCTGCTGAGTGAGAATGGTTACGATCCGGTGTACGGTGCGCGTCCATTAAAACGTGCTATCCAGCAGCAGATCGAAAACCCGTTGGCGCAGCAGATTCTCTCCGGAGAGTTGATTCCGGGCAAAGTTATCCGTCTGGAAGCCAACGACGATCGCATTGTGGCAGTGCAGTAAGTCACAAAACGCAAAAACGAGCCGCTTGCGGCTCGTTTTTGTTTAAAAACCAGGCGAAAATTGAGGTCTGGAGTAAATATTGCCTGGAAAGTGAGCGGTTAGTAAATAATTTTCACTTTACCCTTGCGGCTTCGGAATAACTCCCTATAATGCGCCTCCACTGACACGGAACAACGGCACACACGCCGCCGGGTCAGCAGAGAAAAGCGAAATTAATCGCTTGACTCTGAAGCGGGAA
>NZ_JBMKIW010000002.1:0-478114 GCF_049237205.1 Enterobacter cloacae complex sp. SHL009 | reverse complement strand
AGATTGTCTGATAAATTGTTAAAGAGCAGTGCAACGCGGCTTTCGCTCACCGTTGCGAGGTGGCGTATATTACGCTTTCCTCTTTCAGAGTCAACCCGTTATTTCAGAATTTTTCTCTTCAACCGACCGGGTTGTTTGTGAAGTGATTCACATCCGCCGTGTCGATGGAGGCGCATTATAGGGGGCCGCCGAGGAATGACAAGCGGAAAAATGCATTTTTATTTCAACCGCTCACCTTTTCACCAAAAAGGCTATTTTTGGTGCTTTTTAATCTCTTTTGGCAGGTCGGCCAGGCTATTAATCACCCAATCCGCTGCATTTTCTGCTTCTGGCGTCACTGGCTTACCGGTGCGAACTAATATTTTGGTTCCTACACCCGCTGCCGCTGCTGCCTGCATATCTTCCAATTTATCACCCACCATATAAGAAGCCGCCATATCAATATGCAGGAACTCCTGCGCAGAGATGAACATCCCCGGATGCGGCTTACGACAGTCACAGGTCTGGCGATACGCTTCTACCGTTCCCTGTGGATGGTGCGGACAATAGTAGATACCGTCGAGATCCACGCCTCGGTCGGCCAGCGACCAGTCCATCCATTCCGTCAGCGTTTCGAACTGCGCTTCGGTGAATTTACCGCGTGCAATACCGGACTGGTTCGTCACCACCACCAGCGCATAGCCCATCTCTTTCAGCTGGCGCATGGCATCTATTACGCCCTCGATAAACTCGAACTCATCAATCTCATGGACATAACCGTGATCCACATTAATAGTGCCGTCACGATCGAGAAAAATTGCGGGTACTGATTTTGCCACCGGTTTGCTCCTGAAAAAGGCATGTTCGACTAGTATCTCATGAATCGCAGCGCAATAAAGTGCTCATCGTACAGAGTTGGATTGATTTAGACGTCTGGATGCCTTAACATCCGTTTTGTTTACGGTCATCACCCGTATCTGGCAGAAGAAAATGCCACGGCTAACTTACATACGATAAAAATAATCTAATGATTAAACTTTCCAATATCACCAAAGTGTTCCAGCAGGGGAACCGAACCATTCAGGCACTGAATAACGTCAGCCTGCATGTTCCTGCTGGTCAAATTTATGGCGTCATTGGCGCATCGGGTGCAGGTAAAAGCACGCTGATTCGTTGTGTTAACCTGCTTGAGCGCCCAACCCAGGGCAGCGTAGAAGTTGGCGGCCAGGAACTTACCGCCCTCTCAGAGAAAGAACTCACCAAAGCGCGTCGTCAGATTGGCATGATCTTCCAGCACTTTAACCTGCTGGCTTCCCGCACCGTGTTCGGCAACGTTGCCCTGCCGCTTGAGCTGGATAACACGCCGAAAGAAGAAGTGAAGCGTCGCGTTACCGAGCTGCTAGACCTCGTGGGTCTGGGCGACAAACATGATAGCTACCCGGCAAATCTGTCCGGTGGGCAAAAACAGCGTGTGGCCATTGCCCGCGCGCTGGCAAGCAACCCTAAGGTACTTCTGTGTGATGAAGCCACCAGCGCACTGGATCCGGCAACCACGCGTTCGATTCTGGAACTGCTGAAAGACATTAACCGTCGCCTGGGCCTGACGATCCTCCTTATTACACATGAGATGGACGTGGTGAAACGCATCTGCGACTGCGTGGCGGTCATCAGCAACGGTGAACTGATCGAGCAGGACACGGTAAGTGAAGTGTTTTCGCATCCGAAGACGCCTCTGGCACAGCAGTTCATCCAGTCCACGCTACATCTGGATATTCCGGAAGATTATCTGGAGCGTTTGAAAACCGAACCCGCAGCAGACAGCGTCCCGATGCTGCGCATGGAGTTCACCGGTCAGTCCGTTGACGCTCCCCTGCTTTCCGAAACCGCGCGTCGCTTTAACGTGAACAACAACATCATCAGCGCGCAGATGGATTACGCCGGTGGCGTGAAGTTCGGCATCATGCTGACAGAAATGCACGGCACACAAGAAGAAACCCAGGCCGCGATTGCCTGGCTGCAAGAACACCATGTAAAAGTAGAGGTACTGGGTTATGTCTGAGCCGATGATGTGGCTGCTGGTTCGCGGCGTTTGGGAAACGCTGGCAATGACCTTTGTCTCTGGCTTCTTTGGTTTTGTGATTGGCCTGCCGGTCGGCGTATTGCTGTACGTGACGCGCCCGGGGCAAATCATTGAGAACGCGAAACTGTACCGTACGCTCTCCGCGCTGGTAAACATCTTCCGTTCTATCCCGTTCATTATTCTGCTGGTGTGGATGATTCCATTTACCCGCGTGATCGTCGGAACGTCTATCGGCCTGCAGGCAGCTATCGTTCCGCTGACCGTTGGCGCTGCGCCGTTTATTGCCCGTATGGTGGAAAACGCCCTGCTGGAGATCCCAACCGGTTTGATCGAAGCATCACGCGCGATGGGTGCCACGCCGATGCAGATCGTCCGCAAGGTTCTGCTGCCTGAGGCGCTGCCTGGGCTGGTGAATGCGGCAACTATTACGCTTATCACCCTGGTCGGTTATTCCGCGATGGGCGGTGCCGTTGGTGCCGGCGGTTTAGGTCAGATTGGTTACCAGTACGGCTATATTGGATATAACGCTACCGTGATGAATACCGTTCTGGTATTGCTGGTTGTTCTGGTTTACTTAATCCAGTTCTCTGGCGATCGCATCGTCCGGGCTGTTACGCACAAATAACGTTACACACAACACAAACTCTACGAGTTAAGGATAAAACATGGCGTTTAAATTAAAGACCTTCGCAGCAGTAGGCGCACTGATCGGCTCTCTGGCACTGGTGGGTTGCGGTCAGGACGAAAAGGATCCAAACCACATTAAAGTGGGCGTTATCGTAGGTGCAGAACAGCAGGTTGCGGAAGTTGCTCAGAAAGTGGCAAAAGAGAAGTATGGCCTGGACGTGGAGCTGGTGACCTTCAACGATTACGTTCTGCCGAACGAAGCGCTGAGCAAAGGCGATATCGACGCGAATGCCTTCCAGCATAAGCCATACCTGGATCAGCAGATTAAAGATCGCGGTTATAAACTGGTGGGTGTCGGTAACACCTTCGTTTATCCGATTGCCGGTTACTCTAAGAAAATTAAATCACTGGACGAACTGCAGCCGGGCTCTCAGGTTGCCGTGCCTAACGACCCAACTAACCTTGGTCGTTCCCTGCTGCTGCTGCAGAAAGTGGGCCTGATCAAACTGAAAGACGGTGTTGGCCTGCTGCCAACCGTTCTGGACGTCACCGAGAACCCGAAAAATCTGAAAATCGTTGAACTGGAAGCACCGCAACTGCCACGTTCTCTGGACGATGCGCAGATTGCTCTGGCCGTTATCAACACCACGTACGCCAGCCAGATTGGCCTGACGCCAGCCAAAGACGGTATCTTCGTTGAAGATAAAGACTCCCCGTACGTTAACCTGATCGTGACTCGCGAAGACAACAAGGACGCGGAAAACGTGAAGAAATTCGTTCAGGCCTATCAGTCAGACGAAGTTTACCAGGAAGCCAACAAAGTGTTTAACGGCGGCGCTGTTAAAGGCTGGTAATCTCACCTCAGTGTAATATCATCAGGACGGGCTTATGCCCGTCTTGTCATTTGTGCAGTCAACTGATTCAATATCTGACGTTTTGATTATCCATTGAGGAAATATTATGCGTGCTTTACCGATCTGTCTTTTAGCACTCATGCTGAGCGGCTGTTCTATGCTAAGCAGATCTCCCGTTGAACCTGTTCAAAGCACGGCAACCCCGCCAAAGACCGAGCCTGCGAAACCGAAAGTGGTTCGCCCTGCGCCGGTTCGTATTATCACGAAAGCGGACGAACTCGTCGGTAAACCGTTCCGTGAACTGGGCGAAGTGAGCGGCGAATCCTGTCAGGCGACCAATCAGGACTCACCACCGAATATTCCGACAGCGCGTAAACGTATGCAGATTAATGCCGCAAAAATGAAAGCCAACGCGGTTCTGCTGCACAGCTGTGAAGTCACCAGCGGCACGCCGGGCTGCTATCGTCAGGCGGTTTGCATCGGTTCTGCGCTGAACATCACGGCGAAATGAGTGCATTTCAGTTCGAGCAGATAGGCGTTATCCACTCTCCTTATAAAGAGAAGTTCGCCGTCCCCCGCCAGCCCGGTCTGGTCACCAGCGGAAGCGGTGAGTTACACCTGATTGCGCCTTACAATCAGGCCGATGCAGTACGCGGGCTCGAGGCTTTCAGCCATTTATGGGTGGTGTTCGTGTTTCACCAGACGATGGAAGGCGGCTGGCGTCCTACCGTGCGTCCTCCTCGTCTTGGCGGAAATGCGAGAATGGGCGTGTTTGCGACTCGCTCGACCTTTCGCCCAAACCCGGTTGGCATGTCGCTGGTTGAACTGAAAGGCATACGTTGCCAGAAAGATCGGGTGATACTGGAGTTAGGTAGTCTGGACCTGGTAGACGGCACGCCGGTAATCGACATCAAACCCTATTTGCCCTTCGCCGAAGCGCTCCCGGACGCGCGTGCAAGCTATGCTCAGGACGCGCCGCAGGCGGACATGCCTGTTTATTTTACGTCAGAGATAACCGCGCAGCTCGGTCAGCTGGAGAAACGCTATCCTCGCGTACGGGATTTCATCACTGAAGTTCTGGCACAGGACCCGCGTCCGGCCTACCGTAAAGAAGAGGAAGAAGGAAAAACGTACGCCGTCTGGCTGCTTGATTTCAACGTTCGCTGGCGCGTCACCGGGGCAGGTTTTGAAGTGTTTGCCCTTGAACCCAGGTAATTTTGTTCTCCTCTCTTTTGGCATCTTTACCACACTGGTAAACTAAACCACTTTTTTTGTGTCAGGCTGGTGTTTCAGCCTGTTCCAATCGTCGAAATGGAACCGTAACAACATGCGTACTAGCCAATATCTGCTCTCCACTCTGAAGGAGACGCCTGCCGACGCCGAAGTGATCAGCCATCAGCTGATGCTGCGCGCCGGGATGATCCGCAAGCTGGCCTCCGGGTTATACACCTGGCTGCCGACCGGCGTGCGCGTCCTGAAAAAAGTCGAAAACATCGTGCGTGAAGAGATGAACAACGCCGGTGCTATCGAGGTGTCCATGCCTGTGGTTCAGCCCGCTGACCTGTGGCAGGAGAGCGGCCGTTGGGAGCAATATGGTCCTGAACTGCTGCGCTTTGTCGATCGCGGCGAGCGTCCTTTCGTTCTCGGCCCAACGCATGAAGAAGTCATTACCGACCTGATTCGTAACGAGCTGAGCTCTTACAAACAGCTGCCGCTGAACTTCTTCCAGATCCAGACCAAGTTCCGTGACGAAGTTCGCCCACGTTTCGGCGTCATGCGCTCTCGCGAATTCCTGATGAAAGATGCTTACTCTTTCCATACCTCTCAGGAATCACTGCAAGAGACTTACGACGCAATGTACGCGGCGTACAGCAAAATTTTCTCCCGCATGGGTCTGGATTTCCGCGCTGTGCAGGCTGATACCGGCTCCATTGGCGGTAGCGCATCCCATGAGTTCCAGGTACTGGCGCAGAGCGGTGAAGACGATGTGATCTTCTCTGACTCTTCAGACTACGCGGCGAACATCGAATTTGCAGAAGCGCTGGCACCAAAAGAACCACGCGGCGCGGCAACGCAAGAGATGACGCTGGTTGATACGCCAAACGCGAAAACCATCGCCGAGCTGGTTGAGCAGTTCAATCTGCCAGTCGAAAAAACCGTGAAAACCCTGCTGGTGAAATCCACCGAAGGTAGCGCTTATCCGCTGGTTGCCCTGCTGGTGCGTGGCGATCATGAGCTGAACGAAGTGAAAGCCGAGAAGCTGCCGCAGGTAGCCAGCCCGCTGACCTTCGCAACGGAAGCGGAAATCCGCGCCGTGGTGAATGCGGGTCCAGGTTCACTGGGTCCAGTCAATCTGCCGGTGCCGGTTGTTATTGACCGCACGGTAGCCGCGATGAGCGACTTCTCCGCCGGTGCGAACATCGACGGTAAACACTACTTCGGCATTAACTGGGATCGCGACGTGGCGACGCCGGAAGTGGCTGACATCCGTAACGTGGTTGCAGGCGATCCAAGCCCGGACGGTCAGGGTACCCTGATGATTAAGCGCGGCATCGAAGTCGGTCACATCTTCCAGCTGGGCGATAAATACTCTCGGGCGCTGAACGCCGCTGTTCAGGGTGAAGATGGCCGTAACCAGATCCTGACCATGGGTTGCTACGGTATCGGGGTGACGCGCGTGGTGGCTGCGGCGATTGAGCAGAACTACGACGAACGCGGCATCGTCTGGCCGGACAATATCGCGCCGTTCCAGGTGGCCATTCTGCCAATGAACATGCACAAGTCTTACCGCGTGCAGGAGCTGGCCGAGAAGCTGTATGCCGAGCTGCGCGCTCAGGGTATCGAAGTGCTGATGGATGACCGTAAAGAGCGTCCAGGCGTGATGTTTGCCGATATGGAACTGATCGGTATCCCGCACACCGTCGTCATCGGCGACCGTAACCTCGACAGCGATGAAATTGAATACAAATACCGTCGCAGCGGCGAAAAACAGATGATCAAGACCGGCGACATTCTTGATTACCTGGTGAAAGCCATCAAAGGCTAAACAAAAAACCCCGCTCAGGCGGGGTTTTTTAATGACTCAGCGTCAGCTTATTTACTGTTACAGTCTTTACCCGCAACAAACTTCGCGTCTTTATCTGCCACCAGCGTTTTCACCATCTCCCCGCTATCCGGGTTTGGCTCCAGCGTAAAGTGACCGTCAACCGTCAGCAATACCGGCTTGCTGTCATTGCCGCGTGCCACAGCGTAATCACGTTCAAGCTGCGCATTGTTTGCCACGCTGACCTTCCTGCCGGTTGCGCAGTCGGTAAAGATCGCCGCATCCGCCATATAGAAGTACATTCCCCGCATTGCCATCGGCGTGGCAGGCAGAGCCGCTTTTACCGGCGCAAGCGTGTAGTTGAACTGGGATTCAATCGGGTTGCCTTCGCGGTCAAGCATCTCCATCCCCTCACCTTTGGCGCGGAAAAAGGTTTTCTCACCGGTGGTGTCCGTCAGGACCAGCTTCTCGGCCGTACGCGCCCATGTTCCATAAGTTGCAAAAGAAGAAGGCTCTTTTGCACCCTGATAGCGCTGGTTCATCACCCAGGTGCCGTCTTTTTGCAGGAACAGAGACGTTTCAATGCCTTCGCAGTCCGCGCAAGGCAATACGCCGCGCCAGCTCTGCTGCATTGGTTTTAATTCTTCCGTTTGCGTGGGTTGTAAAACCTGCGTTTCGGAGCGGTTGTTACACCCAAAAAGCGCAAAAAGCGTACTCGCTGCCAGCGCTGACCATAATACTTTTTTCACAATGAATTCCTTATGAAAAGTGTGTTCCCTTTCGTCACTCTGTCGGGCGACGAACTTTACCGCGTAGTGCTTTCACTGTGGATTTTTGGGCCTTCGAGGACAACCGACGCTCTTTCGATGCGCGGGTTGGCCGCGTTGCCCGGCGGCTTTTTTGTACCGTCGTTAACTCTTTGATGACCGCCACCAGCCTGGCTATCGCCGCTTCCCGGTTGAGCTCCTGGCTGCGGTACTCCTGGGCTTTGATCACAATCACGCCATCGCTGGTGATCAGGTGATGGCTGGCGGCAAGCAGGCTTTCTTTATAATACTCTGGCAGGCTTGAGGCCCGAATGTCAAAACGCAAATGGATAGCCGTCGACGCCTTGTTGACGTGCTGCCCGCCAGCCCCCTGCGCACGGATGGCGGTGATTTCCAGCT
This sequence comes from Enterobacter cloacae complex sp. SHL009, assembly GCF_049237205.1. NCBI lineage: Bacteria > Pseudomonadati > Pseudomonadota > Gammaproteobacteria > Enterobacterales > Enterobacteriaceae > Enterobacter > Enterobacter cloacae complex sp. SHL009. The sequence goes on along the minus strand of NZ_JBMKIW010000002.1, from coordinate 470,365 downwards.
CGTTGTCAGGGATGCTGACGTTTAGGGACAAGACGATCATGACGCGGGTTGCCACGCCGTTAAATGAATTTCCAGATTATTCTGAGAATCAGAGAGCCAGATGGCGCCATCCTGAATCGTCGCCTGCAAAATCATGGTCCGGCTGGCAAATTCGCTCAACTGCGCCAGCTGCTCATCGTCCAGATACCAGACCGTGAGATTTTTAAACTGTCCGCACTTGCTCTTGTTTTGCTGCCACCAGATCTCCGCAGCGCGCTGATTATACGCGAATAAGGCCACTTCAGCGGACTGGGTGCAGGCCTTCTTAATTCTGCGCTCGTCAGGCAGGCCGAGTTCGATCCACAAATCGATACCCAGATGATCGTTGCGCAGCCAGGCTTCAGGCTCGTCTTCTGCGCTTAATCCACGGGTAAACTGCAGACGCTCGTCGGCGTACTTAATCCACGCCAGCAGGCGCAGCATCATGCGCTCCTGCGTTTCGGAGGGGTGGCGTGCCAGCGTAAGCGACGCGTCGAGGAACTGGTTGCGATCAAGATCGGCCACATTGACCACTGCTTTATAAATTGTCGCTTTCAGCGCCATGAGAGAACTCCATTCGAATCAGGCGCTCATTGTAGCTAAAACCGCGGCAAAAGGCTGTTATGGGGTGATAAATACACCGCTATCAAGGCGCTGATATTGCTTAAATGAGTATGGTATAGTCACCTTGCTAAACCGAGTTTATCTTCGTAGGCTTAATGATATCTCACAGTAAGTCAGTGCGCTGGCGGGAGGGGATGTGAATAATTATTGTGAGTTAATTCGCAAACGGTATGCGGAAATCGCCAGCGGAGATCTGGGGTATGTCCCGGACGCGTTGGGCTGTGTATTGAAGGTGCTTAATGAAGTGGCCTCTGATGAGAGCCTTTCAGAGTCGGTCAGGGAAAAAGCAGCGTATGCTGCGGCGAATTTACTGGTGAGCGATTATGTCGATGAATGATACTTATCAACCCATCAATTGTGATGACTATGACAACCTCGAACTCGCCTGCCAGCATCATTTATTACTGACGCTGGAGCTAAAAGATGGCGAAGTGTTGAAGGCGAAAGCCAGCGATCTGGTTTCACGAAAGAATGTGGAATACCTGATAGTGGAAGACGCCGGTGCGACGCGTGAGCTGCGTCTGGACAAAATAGCCAGCTTCAGCCACCCGCAAATCGGCACCGTCGTGGTGAGCGAATCCTGATGACACTAACGGGCAGCCTGGCTGCCCGTTACGCTTTTTGCCACTCAAAACGGACACCCTCTTCTGACCACCCCTCTTCCGTGATGAAAACCCCTGCCGCAGCGATAAGCGTTTCACCGTAGAACAGCAGCGGCGTGGTGTCGCGTAGCCACGGCGGCACGTTACACTCCTGCCATATTTTCTTCAGCTTCCGTCCCCCGTTGCGCCCGACGATATGCAGCATGCCGCCAGCCTTAAAGCGCACGGTGACAGGTTCTCCGGGCTTCGGCAGCCGCACATGACCAGACGACAGAAGAGAAACGCGTCCTGCCTCACAGGGCAATATCAGGGGCGCGTCAGGAGAAAGCCAGTCGAGCACCACATCGGTCAGCGAGGGCATGGATTTTATCCACCAGAGCTCCCCCTTATAGCGTCTAACCTCAAAACCGTTCAGGTGGACGCACGGGGAAGCATCATCCCGCGCCAGAGCGACTTCTTCCCAGATACGGCTCAGCATTGTCCTCGACGGCATCGCGGCGCGATGAAAGGCCAGCCAGCGTCGTAGCAGCGCGGCGCGACGTACCGGACTCATCGCTTTCATCGGTGCGATCGCCAGCGCCCCGTCGGCAGAAATCAGCCCAGCCAGCTCGTCGCTCAACAGCTCATCCAGCAACAACTCCTGTTCGGCGCACAGCATGGCGCTTCTTGCCGTCGCGTCGGCGAAATGCGGCCAGCGCTCGCCCAAAAGCGGGAGGACGCGCAGGCGCAGGAAGTTACGGTCATAGCCGTCATCCTGGTTACTCTCATCTTCGATCCAGTTCAGCTGATGTTCTCGCGCCCAGGCTTCCAGTGAGGCACGCGTCTCGCCAAGCAGCGGACGCAGTAACGTTGTGCCGGCAAATTCAGAACGCGCCGGCATGGCAGAAAGTCCCGCCGGCCCGCTACCCCGCTTAAGCGCCAGCAGAAAGGTTTCACACTGATCGTCCAGATGCTGGGCCGTGACCAGCGCTTCTCCAGCACGTAATGCCCCGGCAAACGCGGCATAGCGGGCTTTCCGCGCCTGCGCCTCGATGCCCAGCCCTTCCTCCGCAAGCGTCACTCGCTCAACGATGAGCGGGATCGCCCAGGCCGCACATAAGGCTTCGCAGTGCGCCACCCACGCCTCTGCGTGAGGACTTAATCCGTGGTGAATATGCATCGCCCGAAGCTGGACGTCAGGTTCCCGATCGCGCCAAAGCTTTAGACGATGCAGCAACACGGTAGAATCCAGGCCACCGCTAAACCCCACCAGCAGCTGGCGGTACGGTGAAACGGCTTGTGCGATAGCGGGTAAGGTCATAGGAGATTACACATAAAAAATGCCCGAACTGAGCGGGCATTATCACACAGGACAACCATTACTGCTGATAAAGCTCCAGGGGCAGGCCGTCCGGGTCGTTGAAAAAGGTAAAACGCTTGTCGGTGAACGGATCGACGCGTATCGCTTCGCACGTCACGCCGTGCGCCTCCAGATGTTTTACCGCGCTATCCAGGTCATCGACGCTGAAGGCAAGATGACGCAGTCCACAGGCTTCCGGGCGGGACGGACGCGCAGGCGGAAAAGGAAAAGAGAACAGCTCAATCACATATTGCCCGTTTAACGCCAGGTCGCCCTTCCAGGAGTCACGCTCCTCGCGGTAGGCCTCGCTTATGAGCGTAAAGCCCAGGATGTCGCAGTAGAAGGCCTTACTTTTCGCGTAGTCGGTCGCAATGATCGCAATATGATGAACCTGTTTTAAACCCAGCATAGCTTCTCCTTTTTATGATGCCTGAACGTTACAACCGAAAACCCGCACCTGGCAAGCGGTCACCCTTATTTTAGGACTCGCACCCAGTAAACGCCGTTCTCGTCGCGCTTCGCACCGTGGATATCCGTCTCAAAACCGGGATAGTGCCGCCCAACCGAACAGAGCATCAGCAGGAAATCGAGCACGGCCCGACTCTCTTCGGTAATCATCTCTCCCGGCATCAGGAGCGGAACGCCCGGCGGGTATGGCAGGATCATGTTAGCCGATACGCGCCCGACCAGGTTTTCCAGCTCGACGGTTTCGACCTCCCCTTTCACCTGGCGCTGCCATGCTTTGTGCGGGGTAAACTTCATCTCCGGTAAGACATCGAACGCCTGAAGCATCAGACGCGGCAGATCGTGCTGACGGATCAGCCTGTGGATCCCCTGGGCCAGATCCTGAATGCGCATATTTCGATAGAAGTCAGGATCCTCCGCGTAGAGATCCGGCAGCATGTTTTTCACCCGCAGGTTGAGATCGTAGGCGCGCTTAAACTCCATCAGGCCGCGCAGCAACCCCATCGCCCGGGTTTTATCGATACCAATACTGAACAGGAACAGCAGGTTATAGGGGCCGGTTTTCTCCACCACTACGCCACGTTCATCAAGGAATTTCGCGACCAGCGCGGCCGGAATACCTTCATCACTCATCCTGCCCTGCTCATCCATACCCGGCGTCAGGATCGTCACTTTTACCGGGTCGAGGAACATATGGTCGCTATCGGCATCCCGGAAGCCATGCCAGTCTTCTCCGGGCGAGACGGGCCAGCATTCTGCTTCATCAATCTCTTCCGGCTGCCAGATATCAAAGAACCAGCCGTCGGCTTCATCTTTCAGTCGCTGAACCTCTTTGCGGAAATGCAGCGCGCGTTCTACCGAACGGTTGATGAGTCGTTTGCCCGGATTGCCGCGCAGCATTGCCGCGGCCGTTTCTATGGAGGCTACCAGCGGATAGCTCGGTGAGGTGGTGGTATGCATCATAAAGGCTTCGTTGAACGTGTCTTCGTCGTACTCGCCTTTGATGTGAATAAGCGAAGCCTGGGAAAACGCCGCGAGCATTTTATGGGTCGACTGCGTTTCGAAGAACACTTTACCCGGCACGCGTTCACCGCTCATGCCGCTTTTGCCGGCGTAAATAGGATGGAAATTAGTGTATGGCACCCATGCGGAATCGAAGTGGATCGACGGCACGTCCAGCGTCTGTTTGATCCAGTTCGTGTTGTACAGCAGACCGTCGTAGGTGGAGTTGGTGATCACCGCATGGACAGGCCAGCTTGCGCCAGGAATTGCCGCAACCTTACGTTCAATGGCGTCATGGGTGAACTCCCGGCGCGGAATACCGCCAAGAATACCGAGCGCGTTACGCGTGGGCGACAGCCAGAGCGGTACGACGTCGCTCATCATCAGCAGGTGTGCCAGCGATTTATGGCAGTTACGGTCAATCAGCAAGGTGCTGCCAGCAGGCGCAGCGTACATCCCGACGATTTTGTTCGAGGTCGAAGTGCCGTTGGTCACCATATAGCTCTGTTCGGCGCCAAAGGTGCGGGCGATATACTCTTCGGCTTCCAGATGCGGGCCGGTGTGATCCAGCAGAGAGCCTAGTTCGGTGACTGAAATCGACACGTCCGCTTTCAGGGTGTTGCCACCGAAGAAATCATAGAACAGGCAGCCCACCGGGCTTTTTTGATAGGCCGTCCCTGCCATATGCCCTGGCGTACAGAAGGTATATTTGCCCTCCTTCACGTAGGTGAAGAGCGCGCGAGTAAACGGCGGAGTGATGTTATCGAGATATTCATTCGTGTATTGCTGAATTCGGGTCGCAATGTCTTCCGCCACGCCGAGTGAATATTCAAAGAACCACAGCGCCATACGCATATCATTGGCGCTGACGTCCATGGTTGAGTGGGTATTAATAAAGGCGTACAGCGGGAGATATTCGTTCAGCCTGTTGATATCGCTGCACAGTTCAAGATCATATTCGTCCCAGTCGAAGATCACGCCGCAGATACGCGGGTTATGCTCGATGAACTTCAGCAGATCGGCGCTGTTGTGCGGCCAGATTAGCTGATACCCGCGCGACTGCAGGGCTTGCTCCAGCTCCTTAATCGGCTCATCTTTATAAAAGACGCCGTGTGGCCCCATAACGGCAATGATATTCATGGGCTTCCTCCTTAAAAAACATTAGCTAAGCATAGTCCGGCTAAACCGCAGGTATAAAAAAAGCCGCAACAGTGTGCGGCTTTTCAGATAATTGTGAAGCTTACGCGTAACCGTAGGTCATCAGACGCTGGTAACGACGGTTGAGCAGATCGTCTTTGCTCAGCACGTCCAGGTCTGCCAGGTCAGCCAGCAGCTGCGCTTTCAGGGACGCTGCCATCACTTCCGGCTTACGATGTGCACCACCCAGTGGTTCCGGGATGATGGAGTCGATCAGCTTAAGCTCTTTCAGGCGTGGCGCAATGATGCCCATTGCTTCCGCGGCCAGCGGCGCTTTGTCGGCGCTTTTCCACAGAATGGACGCGCAGCCTTCCGGAGAGATAACGGAATAGGTGCTGTACTGCAGCATATTCACTTTATCGCCCACGCCAATCGCAAGCGCACCGCCGGAACCACCCTCACCGATAACGGTACAGATGACCGGCACCTTCAGACGAGACATCTCGCGCAGGTTGCGCGCGATAGCTTCAGACTGACCGCGCTCTTCCGCGCCCACGCCAGGGTATGCACCCGGGGTGTCGATGAAGGTGATGATTGGCATGTTGAAACGCTCAGCCATCTCCATCAGACGCAGGGCTTTACGGTAGCCTTCTGGTGCTGGCATACCGAAGTTACGACGGATTTTCTCTTTGGTTTCACGACCTTTCTGATGACCAATGATCATCACCGGGCGTCCGTCCAGACGCGCGATACCGCCAACGATAGCTTTATCGTCAGCGTATGCGCGATCGCCTGCCAGTTCGTCAAATTCGTCAAACGCCAGGCGGACATAATCCAGGGTGTACGGACGCTGTGGATGGCGGGCCAGCTGGGCCACCTGCCATGCGCCGAGATCGGCAAAGATTTTGCGCGTCAGCTCTACGCTTTTCTCGCGCAGACGATGCACTTCTTCGTCGATGTTAATATCCAGTTTTTCATCCTGACGGCTTACCGCTGTCAGAGAATCGATTTTCGCTTCCAGCTCAGCAATCGGCTGTTCGAAATCAAGGAAATTCAGACTCATAGTATTCCTGTATTAGTCAAACTCCAGTTCCACCTGCTCCGAACCAATGAGGCCACGGAGATCGTTCAGTAAACGATCGCTCGGAGAGACACGCCACGTTGCACCAAAGCGCAACCGCGCGCGTGCATCCGCCCTCTGATAGTAGAGATGTACTGGAATTGTCCCCGAGCGGTGGGGTTCCAGAGACTGACGGAGTCGGTTTAAAAGCTGGTCATCAATTTGCCTGTCCGTCAGCGAGATAGCAAGCCCGCGAGCATATTTTTCCCGGGCTTCGTCAATGTCCATCACTTCGCGGGCGGTCATTTTAAGCCCCCCACTGAAGTCATCAAAGCTGACCTGTCCGCTGACGATAAGTATGCGGTCTTTTTCCAGCAATTGCTGGTATTTATCCAGCGCGTCGGTGAACAACATCACCTCCAGACGCCCGGAACGGTCATCCAGCGTACAGATGCCGATACGATTGCCGCGCTTGGTGACCATAACCCTTGCGGCAATCACGAGCCCCGCAGCCGTGGTGATTTTACCACGTTCTGTCGGATGCATGTCTTTAAGCCTGTGGCCGCCGACATAGCGCTCAATTTCTTTGATGTACTGGTTGATCGGGTGCCCCGTCAGGTACAAGCCTAACGTCTCACGCTCCCCATCCAGTACGACCTGTTCTGGCCACGGCTGGCAGTTGGAATAAGATTGTTCGATCTGCTCTGGCTCTTCCGCCAGCACCCCGAACATATCCGCCTGACCAATGGCTTCCGCTTTTGCATGCTGATCCGCCGCTTTCAGCGCGTCGCCGAGGGAATTCATCAGCGCGGCGCGATGCGGCCCGAGTCTGTCAAACGCGCCGGACATGATCAGTTTTTCCAGCACGCGACGGTTCAGTTTTTTGGTGTCGGTACGAGCGCAAAGATCGAACAGCTCGCGGAAATACCCGCCGTTGTTACGCGCTTCGATGATCGCCTCGATCGGACCTTCGCCCACGCCTTTGATCGCGCCGATCCCGTAAACGATCTCTCCGTCGTCGTTGACGTGGAAGTGGTAGAGCCCTGAGTTAATATCCGGCGGCAGGATCTTCAGCCCCATACGCCAGCACTCGTCCACCAGGCCAACCACCTTCTCGGTGTTGTCCATATCGGCCGTCATTACCGCCGCCATAAATTCAGCAGGATAGTGCGCTTTCAGCCACAGCGTTTGATACGACACCAAAGCATAGGCGGCGGAGTGGGATTTGTTAAACCCGTACCCGGCGAATTTCTCCACCAGGTCGAAGATTTTCATCGCCAGCTCGCCGTCAACGCCGTTTTTCTTCGCCCCGTCTTCAAAGATGGAACGCTGCTTGGCCATCTCTTCCGGCTTTTTCTTACCCATCGCACGACGCAGCATGTCCGCGCCGCCGAGCGTATAGCCGGAAAGCACCTGAGCAATCTGCATGACCTGTTCCTGATACAGGATGATGCCGTAGGTGGGCTCCAGTACCGGCTTCAGGCTTTCATGCTGCCACTGAACGTCCGGGTAAGAAATCTCTTCGCGACCGTGCTTACGGTCGATAAAGTTATCTACCATCCCTGACTGCAGCGGGCCCGGACGGAACAGGGCAACCAGTGCGATCATATCTTCGAAGCAGTCGGGCTGCAGGCGCTTAATCAGATCTTTCATGCCGCGGGATTCAAGCTGGAAGACGGCGGTGGTCTCCGAGCGCTGCAGCATATCGAAACTTTTCTTGTCATCCAGCGGGATGGCCGCGATATCCAGCGGCGGTTCGCCGTTCTTCTCGCGGCGGGCGTTAATCATCTCCAGCGCCCAGTTGATGATGGTCAACGTACGCAGGCCCAGGAAGTCGAACTTTACCAGCCCGGCGTATTCCACGTCGTTCTTGTCAAACTGGGTTACCGGGTGTTGGCCCGCTTCGTCACAGTAAAGCGGTGCAAAATCCGTAATTTTAGTTGGGGCGATAACCACGCCCCCCGCATGCTTACCGGCGTTACGCGTGACGCCTTCCAGCTTGCGCGCCATGTCGATCAGCGCTTTGACCTCTTCGTCAGCTTCGTAGATTTCCGGCAGCTGAGGTTCGGCTTCAAACGCTTTTGCCAGCGTCATGCCCGGATCGGGCGGCACCAGCTTAGAAATACGATCGACAAACCCGTACGGGTGGCCCAGCACGCGTCCCACGTCGCGGATAACCGCTTTCGCCGCCATCGTACCGAAGGTAATAATCTGCGATACCGCATCACGGCCGTACATATCGGCCACGTGCTCAATGACCTGATCGCGTTTCTCCATGCAGAAGTCGACGTCGAAGTCGGGCATAGAGACACGTTCCGGGTTAAGGAAACGTTCGAACAGCAGGTCGAATTCCAGCGGATCGAGGTCGGTAATTTTCAGCGCGTACGCCACCAGCGAGCCCGCACCGGAGCCACGGCCCGGTCCAACCGGCACGCCGTTATCCTTCGACCACTGGATGAACTCCATAACGATCAGGAAGTAGCCCGGGAAGCCCATCTGGTTGATTACCTGGAGTTCAATGTCCAGGCGTTCGTCATACTCAGGGCGACGCTTTTTACGCTCTTCTTCATCCGGGAACAGGAATTCCAGACGCTCTTCCAGGCCTTCTTTTGATTTCGCGACCAGGAAATCTTCCGTGGTCATGTCACCCGTCGGGAACTGCGGCAGGAAGTATTCGCCGAGGCGAACGGTGACGTTGCAGCGCTTGGCAATCTCTACGCTGTTTTCCAGCGCTTCGGGGATATCGGAGAAGAGCTCACACATCTCCTCCTCGCTGCGCATGTACTGTTGCGCGGAGTAATTACGCGGCCGCTTCGGATCGTCGAGCGTGAAGCCATCGTGGATCGCCACGCGAATCTCATGCGCGTCGAAATCACCCGCCTCAAGGAACCGCACGTCGTTGGTGGCCACCACGGGCAAACCGCGCTCCTCTGCGAGCGCCACCGCGGCATGAAGATAGCTCTCTTCATCCTGACGGCCGGTACGGATCAACTCCAGGTAATAACGATTCGGGAAATATTCTTCATAGAACGAGACGCATTGATCCACCAGCGCGCTATTGCCGCGCAGCAGACATTTGCCGACGTCACCCATACGGCCACCCGAGATCAGCAGCAGCCCTTCGTTCAGTTCAGCCAGCCAGTCACGGTCGATCCACGGCCCCAGCGCGCCATAACCGCGCTGATAGGCTTTTGAGATCAGCAGCGTAAGGTTTTGATAGCCCGTGTTGTTCATCGCCAGCACGGAGATTTGCGTCATTTCATCGCCGATGAGATCGCTTTGCACGTGAAAATCTGCGCCGACGATGGGCTTCATCCCCGCGCCGTGCGCCGTTCCGTAGAACTTCACCAGGCCACACAGGTTGGTAAAATCGGTGATCGCCAGCGCGGGCATACCAAGGGAGGCCGCCTTTTTTACCAGCGGCCCGGTCTTCGCCAGCCCATCGATCATGGAGTAGTCGCTATGCACCCGCAGGTGTACGAAACGTGGTTCAGCCATCTTCAGATTCCGCGTTACTTAATTGCTTGCGTATTGATTCAGGACACCCGTCCCAGCGCGCGCTTCACCGGGCCAAAACTGCGCCGGTGATGTTCGGTTGCGCCATGTTCAGCCAGCCTTTCCAGGTGGAAAGGTGTGGGATACCCCTTATGCTGGGCGAAACCATACTGAGGATAAGTGAGGTCCAGCGCGGCCATTTCGGCGTCGCGCGTCACTTTGGCAATAATAGAAGCTGCGCTAATTTCTGCGACCCGGCTATCGCCTTTAACGACCGCCATTGATGGCATGGGCAATGCCGGACAGCGGTTGCCGTCAATCAGAACATATTCCGGGGAAATTTTCAGACCTGCAACCGCACGCTGCATCGCCAGCATCGTGGCATGCAAAATATTCAGTTCGTCTATTTCATGCGGTTCAGCGCGCCCCAGGCTCCAGGCCAGCGCCTTCTCCTGGATCTCACTAAACAGCGCCAGACGGCGCTTTTCTGACAATTTTTTAGAGTCGTTCAGCCCGATAATCGGGCGATCCGGATCGAGGATCACCGCGGCGGTCACCACTGCCCCTACCAACGGGCCGCGACCCACTTCGTCCACGCCCGCCACAAGGCGAGTGTGAGGATAAACAAATTCCATCATTTTGCTAGCTCCAGCACCGCATCAGCCGCTTGCTCATCAGCATTACAGCGGATCAGTTGATGCAGTTCGCGGAAGGTATCGTGCATCTGGTGGCTGGTCTTGCCGTTGGCGAGCAGCGGCAGCAGCGCATCGGCAAGCGCCTGCGGCTGGCACTCATCCTGCAGCAGCTCTTTCACCAGCTCGCGCCCGGCAAGCAGGTTTGGCAGGGAGACATAATCCGTTTTCACCAGACGTTTTGCCAGCCAGAAGGTGAACGGCTTCATGCGATAGCCGACCACCATAGGGCATTTCGCCAGCATACATTCCAGCGCCGCCGTACCGGAGGCCAACAGCGCGGCATCGCTCGCATACATCGCTTCCCGCCCTTTCCCGTCCAGAAGACGGACGTGAAGATCCGGGGCGACTTCCGCTTTGATGCGCTCAAACTGCTCGCGGCGCTTGGCATTTACCAGCGGAACAACCACTTCAAGATCCGGATAGGTCTGGCGAAGAATTTGCGCAGTTTTGAGGAAATCAGCGCTCAGCATCTCAACTTCTGCGCCACGGCTGCCTGGCAGTAAGGCCAGACAGTGCACATCATGCGGGATGCCCAGCGCGTCGCGCGCCGCGTTTTTATCCGGTTCCAATGGCATCGCATCCGCCATGGTATGACCGATAAAACGGCACGGAACATTAAATCTGTCGTAAAACGCTTTTTCGAAAGGCAGGAAAGCCAGCACCAGGTTGGTGGACCGTCCGATTTTGAAAACGCGTTTCTGTCGCCACGCCCAGACGGACGGACTGACGTAGTGAATCGTTTTGATACCCTGCTTTTTCAGATTCCCTTCGAGGGTAATGTTGAAATCAGGCGCATCGATACCGACAAACACATCGGGTTTGAGTTCGGTAAAACGACGGGTGAGATCGGCGCGGATGTGCAGCAAACGGCGTAGCCGTCCCAGCACCTCAACGATGCCCATCACGGCGAGCTCTTCCATTTCATACCAGGCTTCACAGCCTTCGGCCTGCATTAGCGGACCAGCAACGCCGACAAAGCGAGCATTGGGTACACGCGCCTTAAGCGCGCGGATGAGACCGGCACCAAGAATATCGCCGGAGGTTTCTCCGGCGACCAGGGCTATCGTAAGCGGACGACTGTCGACCATTAACGAATCAGACCCCTTGTTGAACGGTCAAAGAATTCCATGAACGCGTTCACTTCCGGGTGCTTATTCGCCAGCTCGGCAATTTCCGGCTTCGCCTCTTCCAGCGTTTTACCGCTACGGTACAGCAGTTTGTACGCGTTGCGGATGGCAGTAATCGCTTCGCGACTAAAACCACGACGCTTGAGGCCTTCGATGTTCACGCCAAACGGCGTGGCATGGTTGCCCTGCGCAATCACATACGGTGGAACGTCCTGCGCCACACCGGAGCATCCGCCTACCATCACGTGCGCACCAATGATGCAGAACTGATGGACTGCGGTCATGCCGCCAATAATTGCGAAGTCATCAACCGATACGTGTCCTGCCAGCGTTGCGTTGTTGGCAAGAATACAGCGGTCACCCACGGTACAGTCGTGCGCGATATGCGCATTAACCATAAACAGGTTATCGCTGCCCACCTTCGTCAACCCACCACCCTGTACTGTTCCACGATGAATAGTGACGCTTTCGCGAATACGGTTACGATCGCCAATTTCCAGACGGGTCGACTCACCAGCATATTTCAGATCCTGGTTAACTTCGCCGATGGAAGCGAACTGATAGATCTCGTTATTGCAGCCAATGGTCGTGTGACCATTCACGACAACGTGAGATTTCAGTACTGTACCCTCACCAATTTCGACATGGGGTCCAACAATACAAAACGGGCCAATGTGGACGTTAGCGCCAATGATGGCACCGGTTTCCACAATAGCGGTAGGATGAATAAAGGCGGATTTATCAATCACGTATCAGGACTCCCGGCTACGAGCACACATCATCGTCGCTTCGCAAACAACTTTGCCGTCAACCAGCGCTACGCCTTTGAAGCGAGTCAGGCCACGACGCGTTTTTTCAAAAGTGACTTCCATGATCATCTGATCACCAGGCACGACAGGGCGCTTAAAGCGCGCTTCATCAATACCCGCGAAGTAATACAGCTCACCTGGCTCCAGTTTGCCGACGCTTTTAAACGCCAGAATACCGGTAGCCTGAGCCATCGCTTCCAGAATCAACACACCCGGGAAGATAGGCTTACCAGGGAAGTGCCCCTGGAAGAACGGCTCGTTCACGGAAACATTTTTCACTGCGCGCAGAAAACGACCTTCTTCAAAATCCAGCACACGGTCTACCAGCAGAAACGGGTAGCGGTGCGGCAGAAGTTCTAAAATCTCTTCAATATGCAGAGTATGAGTGTCAGTAGTCAAAATACTCTTCCTGTCAAAATGTACTGATAACAATAATAACACGGCCTGCCGGTTTATTAGAAAGCCGACAGGCCGGGAAAAATAGCGTTCAACGGATGACGCTTAATCTTGTTGATCGATCTTACGCTCAAGAGACTTGAGGCGCTTGCTCATATCATCAATGTTCATCACCAGAGCTGCTGTTTTACGCCATACCTTGTTGGGTTGTAGCGGAATACCTGAGGAATACACGCCAGGTTCAGTGATAGGACGCATTACCATGCCCATTCCCGTCACAGTCACCTTGTCGCATATTTCCATATGGCCATTAATCACGCTCGCGCCGCCAATCATGCAATAACGGCCAATTTTCAGGCTGCCTGCCATGATGACGCCACCCGCAACCGCGGTATTGTCGCCAATCACAACGTTATGCGCAATCTGGCACTGGTTATCGATGATAACACCATTGCCAATGATCGTGTCGTCAAGCGCGCCACGGTCAATGGTGGTACAGGCGCCGATCTCCACGCGATCGCCAATAATAACGCGACCAAGCTGCGGGATCTTAACCCAGTTACCGCGATCGTTAGCGTAACCAAAGCCATCAGAACCAATGACGGTGCTGGACTGGACAAGGCAATTTTCGCCAATTTCAACATCATGATAAACGGACACATTGGCCCATAAACGGGTCCCGGCGCCGATTTTCGTATTTTTCCCAACGAAGCAGCCCGGGCCAATGACGGCGTTATCGCCCAGCACAACGCCGGATTCGATAACCGCATTTGCGCCAACGGCGACGTTGTTACCCAGCTTAGCCGTCGGATCAATCGCTGCGCTGGCAGCAATGTTCTGGGCCGGCTGCGGCGTGGTATCAAGAATTTGAGCCATGCGTGCATACGTCAGGTAGGGGTTTTTCACTACCAGCGCGCTTACAGTGGCAAATGGAAGATCGTCCTGCGTCAGAACAACAGCTGACGCCTGGCATTGAGCCAGTTGCTCACGGTACTTAGGGCTTACCATAAAGGTAATCGTGCCAGCTTTAGCAGATTGCATGGACGCAACAGCGGTGATGACGAGATCGCCATCACCGTGTAATTCTGCATCCAACTGCTGAGCTAAATCAGCCAGTCGAATTGAAGGCATTACTTATTTAACCTGTTTCAGAACATCAGCGGTGATGTCTTTAACATCTTTGCTGTTGAAAGCGACGGCGTTCGCATCAACAACCAGATCGATGCTCTGATCGGCAGCTACTGCTTTAACAGCAGTCTGAATGCGAGTCACCAGCTTGCCACGTTCTTCGTTAGAACGACGCTGACGATCCTGCTCGAAAGCCTGAGCTTTCTGGGAGAACGTCTGACGCTGAGCCATTACGTCTTTTTCCAGTTTGCTGCGCTCGCTTGCTTTCATGGTAGAACCATCACGCTGCAGACGCTGCATTTTGGACTGAAGATCGTTTTCCATACCCTGCAGTTCGCTTGCACGGCCTTTGAATTCGTTTTCCAGAGTCGCAGAAACACCCGTTTTCTGTGCAACCTGCTGGAACAAATTACCCATGTTGACGATTGCAATTTTGTCTGCTGCCTGAGCAGAAGTTGCCATCGCTAAACCGAGACCTGCAGCTAATAACCACTTTTTCACAATTAACTCCTTACCATCCCATTGGCACCAGAAGGTACCGTTCTTTGCGTGGCAAGGCGACCGTTTTCCGATCGCCAGTTGTCAGCGCTACACTGCCAACGCATTCCTTTGCAGCGGATTATTACCAGGTTTTACCAATGTTAAACTGGAATTGCTCCGACTTATCTCCATCATATTTCTTAAACGGCTGGGCGTAAGAGAAGACCAACGGCCCCAGCGGTGACATCCATTGTAATGCGATACCGGCAGACATGCGAATATTGCTCGGATCGCTATAATCTGGAACGCCTGCCGCACGCATCTGGGCTGTATTCTGCCAGTTGGTATCCCATACTGTACCGGCATCCCAGAAGAAGGACGTACGGACAGAGTTCGCGTATTTATCACTGATAAACGGCGTTGGTGTGATGAACTCCAGGCTGGCCACCGCCATTGCGTTACCGCCCACCGCATCATCAGAGCTACAGACTTCGGAGGAGGAAGACTTATAACAGTTGTCTTTGTCGTTCCCGCCGTAGTAGACCGCTTTCGGACCAATGTTATTGGACTGGAAGCCACGAACGGTGCTGGAACCACCCGCATAGAAGTTTTCGTAGAATGGCATTTCTTTGCCACCCAGACCATCTCCATAGCCCCAACGGGTACGACCCAGGACTACCCACTTATGATCGTCATCAATCGGGAAGTAGGATGCGGTATCCAGCGTGACCTTGTAGAACTCGTTATCGGAACCCGGCACGGTAACTTTACCGTTCAGGTTGACGCGAGAACCTTCCGTTGGGAAGTAACCACGGTCAAGGCGGTTATAGGTCCAGCCGTAGTTAAAGGTGAAGTCATCCGCAGCGAAACCGTTATTATCACTGGACTTACTTGCCGACTGACCAATAGAGTCCAGGTAACGCCACATTGCCACCTGCGGTTGCATGTTGGACAGGTCGTTATGCACGTAGCCCAAGCCTGCACGCAGGGTGTTGTATTCGTTAACCGGGAAGCCAAGCGTACCGTCTACACCGTAACTCTTGTTGGTGTATGAAGACAGGTCCGCGTCATCTGCTTTAAAGTCGTTATAGAAGATACGACCGCCCAGGCTCACACCGTCTACGGTGAAGTATGGGTTCGTCACAGAGAACTCAGAGTAGGTCTGGTAGTCGTTTTTGGTGCCGTTAATACCGACAGAGTAACCCGTACCCAGCCAGTTATCCTGCTGCACGCCGACCTGGAAGCTGACGCCGCTTTCAGTACCGTAGCCCACACCGAAGTTAAAGCTACCGGTGTTGCGCTCTTTCACTTTATATACGACATCAACCTGATCCGGGCTGCCCGGTACGCGCTGGGTATCGGTATCCACCGTTTCAAAATAGCCCAGACGGTTCAGACGCTCTTTACCCTGATCAACGAGGTCGCTTCCCAACCATGCGCCTTCCATCTGACGCATTTCGCGACGCAGAACGGAATCTTTGGAGGTGTCGTTACCGACGAAGCGGATCTTACGCACGTAGAAACGGTTGCCCGCATCCACATTCACGTGCAGCTTAACGGTTTTATCCGCGTCATTGATTTCCGGCTGAGTCTGTACGCGCGGATAGGCATAACCATAGCGGCCGAGCAGCTTCTTAATGCTGTCTTCCATTTTGGTTACTTTGGAACCGCTGTACAGATCGCCCGGCTGAATTTTGGTCAGCGATTCGATTTCAGCAGAATGCCCCGCAAGGTTACCACTCACTTCAACACCAGAAAGCTTGTACTGCTCGCCTTCGGTGATGTTAACCGTAATGTAGATGCCTTTCTTGTCCGGAGTCAGACTGACCTGAGTCGAGTCGATGTTGAAACGCGCATAGCCACGATCGAGATAGTAGCTGCGCAGAGTTTCAAGGTCGCCTGCCAGTTTTTGTTTCTGGTATTTGCGATCGCCTACCACGTTCCACCATGGCACTTCATCGCGCAGCTGGAAGGTGGAGATCAGTTCGTCGGTGCTGAACGCGTGGTTGCCGACAATGTTGATCTGCTGGATCTTCGCAGAAACACCTTCCTGGAAGACCAGCTTCAGGTCAACACGGTTACGCGGCAGCGGAGTGACAACCGCTTTCACGCTGGCGCTGTATTTACCGACGCTGTAGTAGAAGTCTTCCAGACCTTTTTCAATGTCTGAAAGGGTTGTGCGGTCCAGGGACTCACCCACACGAACACCGGATGCTTCAAGGTTCTGCTTGAGCATGTCATCTTTCACCGACTTGTTACCGGAGAAAGTGATACTGGCGATCGTCGGACGTTCTTTTACCTGTACCAGCAGCGTATCACCATCGCGCAGGACGCGGACGTCCTCAAAGTTGCCGGTGGCAAACAGAGCACGGATGGTGTTACTGATATCATCATCATTAACCGTATCGCCGGGGCGTACAGGCATACTGAGGAGGGCCGCACCAACGGCGACACGCTGGAGGCCTTCGAAATGAATGTCTTTCACTACGAACCCGTCAGCACCGTATACGGTGGCGCTGCTAAACAGCAGCGACGCTATGAGCAACTTTTTCATCGCCATCGTTATTATGCGTTCTTCCTAACACTCTCTTACAACCGAGAGAAATCATTGAAAAGTGCAAGCCCCATTAACAGCACCAGCAAAATCGAGCCAATGCGATAACTAAAGTCTTGAACTCGCTCGGATACCGGTCCGCCTTTTAGCTTTTCAATCGCCAAAAACAGCAGATGACCCCCGTCTAAAACGGGAAGCGGGAACAGGTTGATTATCCCAAGGTTCACGCTAATGAGCGCGAGGAACATGAGATAGTAAATCACCCCGAATTCCGCTGACATCCCAGCCCCCTGAGCAATCGAAATTGGCCCACTGAGGTTGTTCAGTTTCACATCACCGGTTATCAATTTCCCCAACATGTTGACCGTCAGCTTCATCAGTTGCCATGTTTTATCCGTGGCTTCAAGGATGGCGCTGAACGGCCCATACTGGCGTATTGTCTTGTACTCATCTGGCAGCGGGATCACTTTCGGCACAACGCCTGCGAACCCTTCTGCCTTTTTGCCGACCGACTTCGTATCCGGGATCAGCGTCAGCGAAAGCGGACTGCCCTGCCTTTCAACTTCCAGCGCGAGAGACGTTCCCGGATTATCGCGCACCAGAGTAACAAAGGTCATCCACTCTGTTAATGGTTGACCATCGACTTTAACGATCCTGTCGCCCGCTTGCAAACCCGCTTTGCTCGCCGCCGAATTTGCCTGTACTTCGGCTAATACCGGCTCGATCTGCGCGCCGCGTGGACGAATGCCCAGCGCAGCGACGGGATCTTCTTTGTCTGGCTCGAAACGCCAGTGACGTAAATCGAGTACTTTGTCCTGACGTGTATCTGAACCAAACGGCGATACGCTGATGGTGGTCTGCGGATCGCCAATTTTAGCTACCAGCTGCAGTCGCACGGCATCCCAATCAGGGGTTTCGATGCCATCAATCGCTTTAAGTTCCATCCCGGATGTAATTTGCGCACTCGCCGCGATGGAATTGGGGGCAATTTCACCCACCACCGGACGTACGCCCGGGACGCCGATGATAAACACCAGCCAGTAAGCGAAAATCGCAAAGATGAAGTTGGCTACCGGTCCGGCAGCAATGATGGCGGCGCGTTGTCCAACGGTTTTATTGTTGAATGCGCTGTGTCGCAGCTCAGGAGCGACAGGCTCGACGCGTTCGTCGAGCATTTTGACGTAGCCGCCCAACGGGATAAGGGCGATGACAAATTCCGTGCCGTGGCGGTCGGTGCGCGTCCAGAGTGATTTCCCAAAGCCGATGGAAAACCGCTCTACGCGCACGCCACAGCGGCGAGCAACCCAGAAATGGCCAAATTCATGCACGGTAATCAGTACACCCAGTGCAACAA
Source organism: Enterobacter cloacae complex sp. SHL009 (assembly GCF_049237205.1). Taxonomy (NCBI): domain Bacteria; kingdom Pseudomonadati; phylum Pseudomonadota; class Gammaproteobacteria; order Enterobacterales; family Enterobacteriaceae; genus Enterobacter; species Enterobacter cloacae complex sp. SHL009. The sequence continues at coordinate 452,080 of NZ_JBMKIW010000002.1, read as the reverse complement.
TGAACGCCGCCAGATTCCAGAGAATGCTCAGCATAAAACCTTCCGTTAAATCGTCCCGAATACCAGTAAAAGCAAACACGCAAACACTGGAACAGCCGCTGTCAGGCTATCAATGCGATCCAGTATACCGCCATGCCCTGGAATCAGGTGTCCGCTGTCCTTAATCCCTGCTTCACGCTTAAACATACTTTCGGTTAAATCACCGAGCACGGAGGCAAGCGCAGCAAAAATCGAGCACACCAGCAGTATTGACGGTGCCACTTCAAGATTCGCCCAGACGCCGTAGCCCCAGGAGATGATCGCTGCCGTAAACAGGCCGCCGATGAATCCTTGCCAGGTTTTGCCCGGGGAAACCTTCGGTGCCAGCTTATGTTTGCCAAACAGTTTACCAAACATATAGGCCCCGGAGTCAGCCCCCCAGACCAGAATCATCACATAAAGCAGCCAGATCGCACCGCTGTAGTGGTTTTCGTCGTAGTGCCAAGCTCGCAGCGCAACCATACCCCAGAAAAAAGGAATAATTGTGAGCAAGCCAAAAATCAGTCGCAGCACTTTTGAATTACGCCATAATGCCGCTGAACCCGGATAAAAAAGAACCAGCAACAGCGCGGCAACCCACCAGGCCAGCGATATCCACAAGGAACCGGCAACCAGGGGCTGATGAATATCATGGTGATACTCAGGCAACGTAAACAGCATTATGGCCAGGATAAAGCCACAAAGTACCGCAAGCCATACTCGCTGAGTGCGCGAGGTAAAGCCGCTAAACTGTCCCCATTCCCACGCGGCAAGCATGCACACCACCAGCGTGACAATAGCGAATCCCACCGGGGGCAGTAAAAACAGCGCCGCTATGACAATGGGTATTAATACAAAAGCGGAAATCAGGCGATACTTCAGCAAAAGCTACCCCCATCAGGCTTTGTCGCCACCAGGCTCGGTGCCGCCGAAACGACGCTCTCGATTGGCAAAGGCATGCAGCGCACCTTCAAAGTCTTGTTCATCAAAATCGGGCCAAAGAACATCCGTAAAGTAAAGTTCGGCATAGGCAATTTGCCATATCAAAAAGTTACTTATGCGATGTTCCCCCCCTGTCCTAATTACCAAATCCACAGGTGCCTGTTCATTCATGCAGATTTGCTTGCTCAGCGCCTCTTCATCAATTTGGTCGGGTCTCAATAGCCCTTCCTGAACCTGTTCGGCCAGATGCCGAACGCCCTGGATAATATCCCAGCGTCCGCCGTAATTCGCCGCAATATTCAGCGTAAGACCGGTATTATTTTCCGTCAGCGCTTCAGCTTTACGAATCCGTTCCTGCAAACGTGAGTTAAAACGACTGGTATCGCCAATGATGCGCAGGCGAACGTTGTGGCGGTGCAGGCTTTTTACTTCGCTGTCTAGCGCCCACACAAACAATTCCATCAACGCAGTCACTTCCTGCAGAGGTCGATTCCAGTTTTCACTGCTAAAAGCATAGAGCGTTAACGCATCAATGCCGTTGTTAGCGGCAAAAGAAACGGCGCGGCGAACGGATTTCGCCCCCGCTTTATGCCCAAAGGCTCGTATCTTCCCTTGTCTTTTCGCCCAGCGGCCATTGCCATCCATAATGATTGCTACATGACGGCAGCCATGAGCTGGCAAATTTTCGCTTATTGGTTGATTCGCAGACAACATAACGCGTTTTTTGTCCCTGAAAAGGATTTAACGGTACTCAGGAATACTGAAGCCTATACATAAAAAAGCCGTGTCAAACCACGGCTCACCTGACCACATTAAGTCAAATACCTGCGATCAGGTGGCGCAGACTATATCACTGAAGCCCAACGCTAACAAATAGCACGACGACTAGTGCTTGCTTTATCACCAGCTTGCGAGACGTGTCACCTGTTGGCGCGCAATATTACGCGCAGCTGCATCCACCGCCAGCACCTCTTCCACGCTTTGTGGTTCGCGCAAATCCATCATCTCCAGTACCGATAAATTTAACGACGCGATATCGGTAAAACGAATTTGCTGATTCAGAAATGCCTCAACGGTAATTTCATTGGCTGCATTAAGTGCCGTCGTCGCCGCCTGCCCCTGGTCAAAGGCATTCATCGCAAGCTTCAGACAAGGATAGCGGTCGTAGTCTGGTTCACTGAACGTCAGGGAACTTAGCTTGCAGAAATCAAGCGGCTTCACGCCGGATTTCACTCGATTTGGCCACGCCATTGAATGGGCAATCGGCGTACGCATATCCGGCTCGCCCAGCTGTGCCAGCACGCTGCCATCCTGATAACGCACCATCGAGTGAATCACCGATTGCGGGTGAATCAGTACTTCCATCTGTTTCGCTGACGCATTAAACAGCCAGCGTGCTTCAATGTATTCCAGACCTTTGTTCATCATGGTGGCAGAATCAACGGAGATTTTACGCCCCATCGACCAGTTCGGATGACGGCACGCCTGATCCGGCGTCATCGCACGCAGTTCAGACAGTGGCGTTTCACGGAACGGGCCACCAGACCCGGTAAGCAGAATAGACACCACGCCATTCTGCTCCAGGTCAGCGTACCCCAGGTTCTGTTGAAAAGGTTGCGGTAAACTCTGAAAAATCGCGTTGTGCTCGCTGTCGACCGGCAAAAGACGCGCGCCGCGCTGCTTCACCGCATCCATAAACAGGCGTCCGCAGGTGACCAGCGACTCTTTATTGGCCAGCAAAACATCCTTACCGGCATCAATCGCGGCAAGCGTCGGCAGCAGCCCTGCCGCGCCGACAATGGCCGCCATCACCTGATCCACCTCGTCCAGCGCCGCCATCTCGCAGGCCGCCTGCTGGCCACTCAGCACTTCGGTTCGGCAGCCCTTTTCACGCAGCTGTGCTTTCAGCAGACGTGCGCTCTCTTCGTCATCCATCACCGCATAGCGGGGCGCAAACTCCAGGCACTGCTCGACCATTCGCTGCACATTCTTACCGGCCACCAGCGCTGTCACGGTGTAAAGTTCAGGATTATGGCGAACGACGTCGAGAGTGCTGCAACCGATAGAGCCGGTTGAGCCGAGGAGTATTAAATGCTTCATGGGATGCCCGAAAAAAGTTAGACCAGATAAAAGCAAAACGCCGCCAGCAAGACCTGAAGTCCCTCTGAACGGCGTTTATCAGTGTACGACAGAAATCAGAACTGCATCAGTTCCGCTTCTTTTTCTGCCAGCGCCGCATCAATTTTCTTGATGGCCGCGTCGGTCATTTTCTGAATGTCGTCCTGAGAACGACGATCGTCATCTTCGCTGATCTCTTTTTCTTTCAGCAGTGCTTTCACTTTATCGTTCGCGTCGCGACGTACGTTACGCACGGATACACGACCCTGCTCAGCTTCGCCACGAACGACTTTGATCAGATCTTTACGACGCTCTTCCGTCAGCGGAGGCAGTGGAACACGGATGTCTGCGCCCGCAGAGCTTGGGTTCAGTCCGAGGTCAGAGGCCATAATCGCTTTCTCAACGGCCGGGCTCATAGAGCGGTCGAAGACGTTAATTTTCAGCGTACGGGTATCTTCTACCGTCACGCTCGCCAGCTGGCGCAGAGGGGTTGGCGTACCGTAATATTCTACGATGATGCCATCCAGCAGGCTTGGGGAAGCACGGCCAGTACGGATTTTGCTGATTTGGTTTTTGAACGCTTCTACGCATTTGTCCATGCGTACTTCAGCATCTTTTCTGATGTCGTTAATCACGTTACGAATCCTTGAAAACTTGTCTCAGGCAGACTATCCGCCAGCACAGCGCTACAGGTGTGCTAAGTATAGTCGCGTTTAATTCATGACAACGCCAAAGGCGCGCCCGGGTAAGATACCACTACAAAATAAAGCGGAATCTTACCTGTATTTATCGTCAACGGAAATTATTCCGTGATCAAAGTGCCTTCTTTTTCGCCCATGACCACGCGACGCAGTGCGCCAGGCTTATTCATGTTGAAGACACGGATCGGCAGTTTGTGGTCGCGAGCCAGCGTGAAGGCGGCAAGATCCATCACTTTCAGCTCTTTATCCAGCACTTCGCTGTAGCTCAGCTGATCGTACATGGTGGCAGAAGGATCTTTTGCCGGGTCGGCAGTAAACACGCCGTCTACTTTGGTCGCTTTCAGTACCACATCGGCTTCGATCTCGATACCGCGCAGGCAGGCGGCGGAATCGGTTGTAAAGAACGGGTTACCCGTACCGGCGGAGAGGATCACCACGCGGTTATTGCGCAGCAGGCTGATAGCCTCTGCCCAGCTGTAATTATCGCAAACGCCATTCAGCGGAATCGCGGACATCAGGCGGGCATTCACATAGGCGCGATGCAGTGCATCACGCATTGCCAGGCCATTCATGACGGTTGCCAGCATACCCATGTGGTCGCCCACTACGCGGTTCATCCCCGCTTTCGCCAGACCAGCACCACGGAAAAGGTTGCCACCGCCAATGACCACGCCAACCTGGATACCCAGTTCGACCAGTTCTTTGATTTCCTGTGCCATGCGATCAAGGATGCTTGCGTCAATACCGAAGCCTTCCGATCCCTGCAGCGCTTCGCCACTCAGCTTAAGCAGAATGCGTTTGTACACGGGTTTTGCATTGGTAGCCATGTTTCTTTCCTGAGACTGTCAACGATTAAGATGGGGGTTAATTCTGGCGACATGATATGCCGCAAATCAGCACAGCGATACTGGAGCCTGTCTGATTTCCTGTGACGGGTGACAAAAAGAAGCCGCCCTCAGGCGGCTCCTTTTCAATCATTAAGACTGCTTGGACATTGCAGCAACTTCTGCTGCGAAGTCAGTCTCAACTTTCTCGATGCCTTCGCCCACTTCGAAGCGGATGAAGCCAGTTACGTCAGCGTTGTGCTCTTTCAGCAGCTGAGCAACAGACTTGCTTGGGTCCATTACGAATGGCTGGCCAGTCAGAGAAACTTCGCCGGTGAATTTCTTCATGCGGCCTTCAACCATTTTCTCTGCGATTTCTTTTGGCTTACCAGACTGCATCGCGATGTCCAGCTGAACCTGGTACTCTTTCTCTACCACTTCAGCAGACACGTCTTCTGGCTTAACGAATTCTGGTTTGCTTGCAGCGATGTGCATAGCCAGCTGTTTAACCAGCTCTTCGTCTGCACCTTTAGCCGCAACCAGAACACCGATACGTGCACCGTGCTGGTAAGAGCCCAGAACGTCGCCTTCCAGAGAAGATACGCGACGGATGTTGATGTTCTCACCGATTTTAGCAACCAGCGCAACACGTTCTTCTTCGAACTGTGCTTTCAGAACTTCAACGTCAGTGATTTTACCAGCAACAGCTGCGTCCAGAACTTTGTTAGCAAATGCCTGGAAACCACCATCTTTAGCAACGAAGTCAGTCTGGCAGTTAACTTCCAGAATGATGCCGTAGTTGCCGTCGATCTTAGTGATGATCACGCCGTCAGCAGCAACGTTGCCTGCTTTTTTAGCTGCTTTGATCGCACCGGATTTACGCATGTTTTCGATTGCCAGCTCGATGTCGCCGTTCGCTTCAGTCAGCGCTTTTTTGCAATCCATCATGCCTGCGCCAGTACGCTCGCGCAGCTCTTTTACCAGGGATGCGGTAATTTCAGCCATTCTTAAATCCTCGGGAGATGTGAACTGCCCGGCCGGAGGCCAAACAGTGTAAATTGAAAAAAGGGGCCGGTAATGGGCCCCTATTCATACACGGTACTAATAAGGGGTAAAACCTTATTATTCAGCTTCTACGAAGCTTTCTTCCGCCTGAGAAGCCAGATCCTGGGAACGGCCTTCACGAACGGTAGCAGCTACAGCGCTCAGGTACAGGCTAACAGCACGGATTGCGTCGTCGTTACCCGGGATAACGAAGTCAACACCGTCCGGATCGGAGTTGGTATCAACGATAGCGAATACCGGGATACCCAGGTTGTTAGCTTCTTTGATTGCGATGTGCTCGTGGTCTGCATCGATTACGAACAGCGCGTCTGGCAGGCCGCCCATATCTTTGATACCGCCCAGGCTGTTTTCCAGCTTGTCCAGTTCACGAGTGCGCATCAGCGCTTCTTTCTTAGTCAGCTTGTCGAAAGTACCGTCCTGAGACTGGGTTTCCAGATCTTTCAGGCGTTTGATGGACTGACGAACAGTTTTCCAGTTGGTCAGCATGCCGCCCAACCAGCGATGGTTCACGAAGAACTGGTCGCAGCTGTTAGCAGCATCTTTCACAGCTTCGCTTGCAGCGCGCTTAGTACCAACGAACAGAATCTTACCTTTACGGGAAGAGATCTTGTTCAGCTCAGCCAGGGCTTCGTTGAACATTGGTACAGTTTTCTCAAGGTTGATGATGTGAACTTTGTTACGTGCGCCGAAGATGAAAGGCTTCATTTTCGGGTTCCAGTAACGGGTCTGGTGACCAAAGTGAACACCAGCCTTGAGCATGTCGCGCATGGAAACAGTTGCCATGTTTAAAACCTCTATATTGAAAGTTGGGGTTATGCCTCCACGTATCCCATATTACCGACCCCGAAGGGCACCCCGGAATATGTGCCGATACGTGTGTGTTGTTACACAAAGTGAGATTTGTCGCTTCCGTCCAGCCTGTGTATCTGAGATGGATCGGAAGTCCGGCGCGCTTTATACCACAAAACACGATCAGAAACCAACTGTTGTTGGCGGAGTGTGCTGTTAATGATTCTCAATTTGGCACGGAGCGTGCCTGACTGATACCATTGACGACACTTAGACTAGTATTGTCGAAAAAATCGACACCGATGGACAGATTACATGGCTATCTCTATTAAGACACCTGAAGAAATTGAAAAGATGCGCGTCGCCGGTCGTCTGGCCGCGGAAGTGCTGGAAATGATCGAGCCGTTCGTGAAGCCGGGCGTCAGCACCGGTGAACTGGACCGTATCTGTAACGACTATATCGTGAACGAGCAGCACGCGGTTTCCGCCTGCCTCGGCTACCACGGTTTCCCGAAATCCGTCTGCATCTCTATTAATGAAGTGGTGTGTCACGGTATTCCGGACGATGAAAAACTGCTGAAAGACGGCGACATCGTTAACATCGACGTGACCGTCATTAAAGACGAATACCACGGTGACACCTCAAAAATGTTCATCGTTGGCAAGCCGACTATTCTTGGCGAGCGTCTGTGCAAAGTGACGCAAGAGAGCCTCTATCTGGCGCTGAAAATGGTTAAACCGGGTATTCGCCTGCGTACCATCGGTGCAGCAATCCAGAAGTTTGTGGAAGCAGAAGGTTTCTCCGTGGTGCGCGAGTACTGCGGTCACGGCATTGGTCGCGTCTTCCATGAAGAACCGCAGGTCCTGCACTATGACGCAGATGACGGCGGCGTGGTGCTGCAAAAAGGCATGACCTTTACCATTGAGCCGATGGTCAACGCGGGTGACTATCGCATCCGTACCATGAAAGACGGCTGGACGGTGAAAACCAAAGACAGAAGCTTGTCTGCGCAGTACGAGCATACTATTGTGGTAACAGACAACGGCTGCGAAATTATGACGTTGCGCAAGGATGACACCATCCCGGCGATACTGACGCACGATGAATGATAAAAAAGCCGGCAAATGCCGGCTTTTTTAATGGCTATAGCTTTTTCTTATGGGTGGCGCACGATGAGTAATCTTTTACCCGAACAGTATGCTAACACAGCACTTCCCACCCTCCCCGACCAGCCCGATAACCCGGGCGTCTGGCCGTCGCACGAGCTGACCTGCGCGCATATTAAAGCCCATATGGATGTTTTCCATCGCTGGCTGGGCAGCGCGTTCGACGCAGGCGTGTCGGCCGAGCAGCTCATTGAAGCGCGCACCGAATTTATCGACCAGCTGCTGCAGCGCCTGTGGATCGATTACGGGTTTGGGCAAATCAGCGACGTTGCGCTGGTTGCCGTCGGGGGCTATGGCCGCGGTGAGCTGCATCCGCTTTCCGATATCGATCTGCTGATCTTAAGCCGCAAAAAGCTGCCGGACGAACAGGCGCAAAAAATTGGCGAACTGCTGACGCTGCTCTGGGACGTAAAGCTGGAAGTCGGCCACAGCGTGCGCACCCTGGAAGAGTGTCTGCTGGAAGGGTTATCGGACCTGACCGTCGCCACCAACCTGATTGAAACCCGCCTGCTGATTGGTGACGTCGCTCTGTTCCTGGAGCTGCAAAAACACATCTTCAGCGACGGCTTCTGGCCGTCAGAAAAGTTCTTCGCCGCGAAGGTCGAGGAGCAAAATCAGCGCCACCAGCGCTACCACGGCACCAGCTATAATCTTGAACCCGATATTAAAAGCAGCCCAGGCGGCCTGCGCGACATCCACACCCTGCAGTGGGTCGCCCGCCGCCATTTTGGCGCCACCTCGATGGACGAGATGGTCGGCTTCGGCTTTTTAACCGAGGCCGAGCGTAACGAGCTGAACGAGTGCCTGCACCTGCTGTGGCGCATCCGGTTTGCCCTGCATCTGGAAGTCACCCGCTACGATAACCGCCTGCTGTTCGACCGCCAGCTCAGCGTGGCGCAGCGCCTGAATTATCAGGGCGAAGGCAACGAGCCGGTTGAGCACATGATGAAGGATTTCTTCCGCGTCACACGCCGGGTGACCGAGCTGAACCAGATGCTGTTGCAGCTGTTCGACGAGGCCATTCTGGCCCTGACGGCGGACGAAAAACCGCGCCCGATTGATGACGAATTCCAGCTGCGCGGCACGCTTATCGACCTGCGCGACGAAACGCTGTTTATCCGTGAGCCGGAAGCGATTCTGCGGATGTTCTACACCATGGTGCGCAACAGCACCATCACAGGCATCTACTCCACCACCCTGCGCCATCTGCGCCATGCGCGCCGTCATTTGACGCAGCCGCTGTGCTATATCCCGGAAGCGCGTTCGCTGTTCCTGAGCATGCTCCGCCACCCGGGCGCCGTCAGCCGCGGCCTGCTGCCAATGCACCGCCACAGCGTGCTGTGGGCCTATATGCCGCAGTGGTCGCACATTGTCGGGCAAATGCAGTTCGATCTGTTCCACGCCTACACGGTGGATGAACACACGATCCGCGTGATGCTCAAGCTGGAAAGCTTTGCGAAAGAAGAGACGCGCTCCCGCCACCCGCTCTGCGTGGAGCTGTGGCCGCGCCTGACCCATCCGGAACTGATCCTGATTGCCGCCCTGTTCCACGATATCGCCAAAGGTCGCGGCGGTGACCACTCGGTGCTGGGCGCGCAGGACGTGCTGAAATTTGCCGAACTGCACGGCCTGAACTCGCGTGAAACGCAGCTGGTGGCCTGGCTGGTGCGCCATCACCTGCTGATGTCAGTCACCGCGCAGCGTCGTGACATTCAGGATCCGGAAGTGATCAAGCAGTTCGCTGAAGAGGTTCAGACGGAAAACCGTCTGCGCTATCTGGTCTGCCTGACGGTGGCCGATATCTGCGCCACCAACGAGACCCTGTGGAACAGCTGGAAGCAGAGCCTGCTGCGCGAGCTGTACTTCGCCACCGAAAAACAGCTGCGTCGCGGGATGCAAAACACCCCGGACATGCGCGAACGCGTGCGTCATCACCAGCTGCAGGCGCTGGCGCTGCTGCGGATGGATAATATTGATGAAGAGGCGCTGCATCAGATTTGGGCCCGCTGCCGCGCCAACTATTTTGTCCGCCATAGTCCAAACCAGCTTGCGTGGCACGCGCGGCATCTGCTCAAGCACGATCTGTCCCAGCCGATGATCCTGCTGAGCCCGCAGGCCACCCGCGGCGGGACGGAGATTTTCATCTGGAGCCCGGACCGACCTTACCTGTTTGCTGCGGTCTGCGCCGAGCTGGACAGGCGTAACCTGAGCGTTCACGACGCGCAGATTTTCACCACCCGCGACGGCATGGCGATGGACACCTTTATCGTGCTTGAGCCGGACGGCAGCCCGCTCTCGTCGGACAGGCATGAAGGGATACGTTTTGGTCTGGAACAGGCGATTACCCAGCGCAGCTGGCAGCCCCCGCAGCCGCGTCGCCAGCCGGCGAAATTGCGCCACTTTACCGTCGATACCGAGGTCAATTTCCTGCCGACCCACACCGACCGTAAATCGTTCCTGGAGCTGATCGCGCTCGACCAGCCGGGGCTGCTTGCTCGCGTCGGCCAGGTTTTTGCCGATCTGGGAATTTCGCTCCATGGGGCCCGAATTACAACGATTGGCGAGCGAGTAGAAGATTTATTTATAATCGCGACAGCGGACCGGCGTGCCCTTAATAATGACCTGCAGCTTGAAGTGCAACAACGGTTGACAGCAGCCCTCAATCCAAACGATAAAGGGTGATATGTTTTTTAGTGAAATGGAAAGAGTAAACAATGCAGCAGTTACAGAACGTTATTGAGTCCGCTTTTGAGCGTCGCGCCGAGATTACCCCGGCAAATGTGGATACCGTGACCCGTGAAGCGGTAAACCAGGTGATTTCCCTTCTGGATTCAGGCGCGCTGCGCGTGGCAGAAAAAATCGACGGTCAGTGGGTCACTCATCAATGGCTGAAGAAAGCCGTGCTGCTCTCTTTCCGCATCAACGATAACCAGGTTATCGACGGAGCAGAAAGCCGCTACTTCGATAAAGTGCCAATGAAATTCGCTGACTACGACGAAGCGCGTTTCCAGAAAGAAGGTTTCCGCGTGGTACCGCCTGCGGCAGTACGTCAGGGTGCATTCATCGCACGCAATACCGTGCTGATGCCATCCTACGTGAACATCGGTGCCTACGTTGACGAAGGCACGATGGTTGACACCTGGGCGACCGTCGGTTCCTGCGCGCAGATCGGTAAAAACGTTCACCTGTCCGGCGGCGTGGGCATCGGTGGTGTTCTGGAGCCACTGCAGGCTAACCCGACCATTATCGAAGACAACTGCTTCATCGGCGCGCGCTCTGAAGTGGTTGAAGGCGTGATCGTTGAAGAAGGTTCCGTGATCTCCATGGGCGTTTACATCGGTCAGAGCACCCGTATTTACGACCGTGAAACCGGTGAAGTTCACTACGGTCGCGTTCCGGCGGGCTCCGTGGTGGTTTCCGGCAACCTGCCGTCAAAAGATGGCAAATACAGCCTGTACTGTGCGGTTATCGTGAAGAAAGTGGATGCGAAAACGCGCGGTAAAGTGGGCATCAACGAATTGCTGCGCACCATCGATTAATCGGGTATAACAAAAAGCGGGGGCAACCCCGCTTTTTTTATATCTGAGGGTGGCGAAAATAGATTTTTTCGTTAATTATTCAAAGGTTATGTTGAGATCAAGGGTACCGCTATGTACGATAATCTGAAAAGTCTGGGCATTACCAATCCTGATGAAATTGATCGTTACAGCCTCCGTCAGGAAGCCAATAACGATATTCTGAAAATCTATTTTCACAAGGACAAAGGAGAGTTTTTCGCCAAAAGCGTGAAGTTTAAATATCCACGCCAGCGTAAGACCGTTGTGGCTGACGGTGTAGGACAGGGCTACAAAGAAGTACAGGAAATCAGCCCTAACCTGCGCTATGTGATCGATGAACTCGATCAGATCTGCCAGCGCGACCGCACCGAAGTCGATCTCAAGCGTAAGATCCTTGACGATCTGCGTCACCTTGAAAGCGTTGTAACAAATAAGATCAGCGAGATTGAAGCGGATCTTGAGAAATTAACGCGGAAATAAAAGCAAAACGGCAATCCTTGATTGCCGTTTTTAGTGTTTGCGCCCTCTCCCCGTCGGAGAGGGATGGGGTAAGTGCACCAGACCGCACTCAGTCATCTCTGTTCGTCCAGCTGAAGCGCCACATACAGCAGCAGCCTGTCGTCAAAGTTTCCCAGATCCAGCCCCGTCAGCTCTGAAATCCGGTTTAACCGATACTCAAGCGTATTGCGGTGAATAAACAGCGCCTTCGAGGTCGCCAGCGGCTGCACGTTATGGCGGAACCACGCCTGCAGCGTCCGGCGCAGCAGGCCGTTGTTGTCCATGGCTTTCAGACGCGCCAATGGCCGCGCCAGCTCATTGGCCTGCCAGCCCCCGCGCAGGCTGTCGAGCAGCACCGGCAGCATCAGGTCCTGATAAAAATAGCTGCGGCTCTCCGGCATCCGCTGCTTGCCCACCATCATGGTGGTGCGCGCGGTACGCCAGGAGCGGGCGATACTGCCCGGCCCGGTAAAGTAGTTGCCCAGCGCAACGCGAAAACGCAGCTGGCCGTTCTCCTCCATCCGGGAGATCAGCAGCTCCACGCGACGGCGATGATCGTCTGCATCCCAGCGTCCAAACTGATTGAGCGCGGGCTTGAGCACCACCATTTCCGTCAGTGAGACTATCGCTACAAGGTTGTCGCGCTCCGGCGTCGCCAGCGCATTTTGCAGCTGCTGCAGCTCGGCCATCGCGCTGTCCACGCCAACCTGGCCGCTATCGACCTCAATGACCGCCACCACGCGCGGCTGGTTGAGATCGATCCCCAGACGCTGCGCCCATTCGCTGAGCGCAGGCGTATGCTCTTCCGCCTGAATAAGGTTCATCACCAGCTCTTCACGCAGGCGGCTGTCCTGGGCAAGCAGGTGCATCAGGCGCGAATGCTCCAGCATCATCTCTGCCGTCATACAGACCAGCTCACCGTATTTTCGCAGTGACTCGGGCTCGCCGGTGAGGCCGATTACCCCCACAATTTCGCCTTCAAGACGCAGCGGTAAATTGATGCCCTGACGTACGCCGTGCAGGTGTTTCGCTACCGCATCGTCGATATCCACGACCCGCCCCTGAGAAAGCACCAGCAGCGCGCCTTCGTGCAATTCCCCAATACGCTCGCGATCGCCGCTGCCAATAATGCGCCCGCGGGCATCCATTACGTTGATATTGGTATCAATGATGCGCATGGTGCGCGCCACGATATCCTGCGCCATTTTTGTATCAAGATGCCAGCCAGCCATGTAACCCTCCCGTGAGCAGAGCTCAAGCATAGGGAAGTTCAGCGACGGCTGCATTGTGCGAATGCACAAAGAGAGAGGGAGAAGTATGGAGTTGTGGCAAGAATCACAGAAACGAGAAAGCCCCTGCGAACAGGGGCTTAAGAGAATTACTGCATCAGCAGATAAAGAGAGGTATCACCACGCTGAATATTCAGCGCCAGTACGGAAGGCTTGCTCTCAAGAATTTTGCGCAGTTCAGCGATGTTTTTCACCGGCTGCTGGTTAGCGCCCATGATCACATCGCCTTTTTTCAGGCCGATACGGGCTGCCGGTGAATTCGCTTTCACGTTGTTCACCACCACGCCTTTGTCTGCGCCTTTGTTGCTCATCTCGGCACCTTCAATCCCGCTGAAGATGGTGCTGGAATCCACCTGATTCTGGCTGCTCTGCTGCAGCTCCAGGCTCACGTTAACCGGCTTACCGTCGCGCAGCAGGCCGAGGGTCACTTTACTGCCAATCGGCATTGAGCCTACTTCGGCACGCAGGGCGGCAAAGCTGCTGATCGGCTTACCGTTCAGGGAGGTGATCACATCCCCCGCTTTAATGCCCGCTTTCGCCGCGGAGGAATTCGGCATCACCTGGCTGACGAATGCCCCGCGCTGAGCGTCAACTTTCATCGCCTTAGCCAGTTCGGAGTTCAGCTCCGTACCGAGGATACCCAGCTCACCGCGTTTCACCTGACCATACTGCACCATCTGCGAGGTCAGGTTTTTCACCATGTTACTAGGGATAGCAAAACCGATACCGATGTTGCCACCGTCCGGAGCCAGGATAGCGGTGTTGATACCGATCAGCTCACCGTTCAGGTTCACCAGCGCACCGCCGGAGTTACCGCGGTTGATCGCCGCATCCGTCTGGATGAAGTTTTCGTAGTTTTCCGCGTTGAGGCCGCTACGACCCAGCGCAGAGACGATACCGGATGTCACGGTTTCACCCAGGCCGAACGGGTTACCGATCGCCACGGTATAGTCGCCCACGCGCAGCGCGTCAGAGTCGGCGATTTTAATCGCCGTCAGGTTTTTCGGATCCTGAATCTGGATCAGCGCAATGTCGGAGCGCGGGTCTTTACCCACCACTTTGGCGTCAAACTTGCGGCCATCGCTCAGCTGAACCTTAATGCTGTTCGCGTTATCGACAACGTGGTTGTTAGTGACGACGTAGCCTTTCGCCGCATCAATAATTACCCCCGAGCCAAGCGCCATGAATTTCTGCTGCTGGCCGCCGCCCTGGCTGTCATCCCCGGCACCGCCGCCCTGACAGAACGGAGAGCTCTGGAATGGCGAACCGTCCTGGCAGAACGGCGAGTTGTCGCCGAAGAACTGCTGGAAGTTACGCGGCATACGCGGCGTATTGACGGTCGTGCTGCCCTCAACGTTAATACTCACCACCGATGGCATCACTTTTTCGAGCATCGGTGCCAGGCTTGGCATCTGCTGCGCGGTTGCTGCCGACGACGCGGTCTCGGCTGCAGTAGCAGTCAGAGGAGACAGCGCTAAACCTAAACTCAGAGCCAGTGCACTCATTGCTAATGTGGTTTTTTTCATATTTCTCAATCTCGATTTACAGGTAACGCAAAATTGCTGTGTAACTCAGATTCGTTTTATACCGCTTAGTTCCGGCGATAAGTTTATGGAAAAGGTAAAAATTTATTGGCCGTCTTTACAAAACTCCGGAATTATTCCACCGCCATCAGCTTGCGGTATTCATCCCAGGCATACAAATCCGTCATGCCGCTGATATAGTCCTGGATAAGACGGCAGCGATAATAATATTCCATCACCGGCCATTCGGGAGAGTTGCGTTCCAGCTTGCCAATCGCTTCGACATACGCCAGACGATGCCGGGTAGAGAGTTTTTGATAAAGCCGCGATTCGATGGGTATTCTGCGCACGCGCTCGTGTTCCACCAGTTCGCTGAATTCATCGACCGACAGCTGAAGCAACGGGGAATAAATTTCCAGTAACCCACTGATTACCCGATAGCCCTGCAGCTCCAGCTGCTCGACATCCGGATGGCTGAATACATGTCGCATCGCCACATGTTTATACAGCTCAAGGAGTTGACTGAAACTGCTGTCATCTTCCAGCAGCGCGTGGTTGAATTCCCCGCTGAAAATGAGCGGCAAATTATCAATAAAACGCGACGCCGCATACGGCACCAGTTTATTTAATGTATTGACCCGCAAATACATAAAGAACTGGTCTTCCGTACTGCGGCTTAATGTATTTGAGCGCGATTTTTCCCAGGCATTTTCGACAACCTGCGCAAACAGCGAGCCTTTTTCATGGGTGCCCCAGGCCGTGTAAAGATGCTGATAAAGCTCCTCGACGCTGAAGATTCTTTTCTCCACGGCATCTTCCAGATCGGCAACGCAATAGGAAATATCATCGGCGGCTTCCATAATCCAGGTCAATGGAAAGCGGCCATTTGCAGTCAATGAAAGTTCTTTACGTAACCGCTCAATATAGGCCTCTTCAGAAAGGTAATAGCCCGGTTTTTTCATTAAATAGCTATGGGACGCGGGCGTATCCCCCATCCACCACGCGGGGCGCGTATATTTCAGAATGCAGCCGACCTGGGCCCAGGTCAGGTTCATGCGCATCAGGGAATGAACCAGCCGGATCCCCTGCGCGTTGCCCTCGAAGTGACACAAATCCTGGCGCACCTTGCGGCGCAGATCGTTCAGCCCCTCTTCACCTTCACGCAGGCGCAAATCGCGTACGATGCAGCGGTCATCGCTGAGGGGCTGGCTTACCGCATCCGAAGGATAAAGCCGCTGCTTAAACCAGTCATTGATCGCCGACTCACCAAAGTGGCCGAAAGGCGGGTTACCGATGTCATGCATCAGGCAGGCCATCTCAACGATGCTCTCGAAGGGCCCCGTCAGCTCGTCCAGACCATAGGCTTCCAGTAAACGCTGCTCTTTGAGACGGCTCAAAATCTCTTTGGCAATGTAGCGCCCGACCTGCTGCACTTCCATCGAGTGGGTTAAGCGCGTGCGCACCGCGGCGTTACGCTCCAGCGGGAACACCTGAGTTTTTTGCTGCAGACGGCGGATGGCAGGCGAGTTAACGATCCGCCCGCGATCGCTCTCGAAGATACGCAGGATCTCATGTTCGCTCTTGTCGCCCTGCGGCGAACGGAAACGTCGGTGCCAGTTAATTTTGGTACGAAAATCGATTGGTGACATGTGCTCCCCCGCGTGAGAATGCGTTTCCCCTTAACCGCATGATAGACTATGCATCTTAACAAGGCACATCGCGAGTAAATCTATGAAAATCGGCATTATTGGTGCAATGGAAGAAGAAGTTACGCTGCTGCGTGACAAAATTGAGAACCGTCAGACCCTCTCTCTGGGAGGTTGTGAGATCTACACCGGCCAGCTGAACGGTGTTGAGGTGGCTCTGCTGAAATCAGGCATCGGTAAAGTGGCTGCTGCGCTGGGTGCAACCCTGCTGCTTGAGCGCTGCAAGCCGGACGTGATCGTGAATACCGGCTCTGCGGGCGGCCTGGCGCCGACGCTGAAAGTGGGCGATATCGTTGTCTCCGACGAAGCGCGTTACCACGATGCCGACGTCACCGCGTTCGGTTACGAGTACGGACAGCTCCCGGGCTGCCCTGCTGGTTTTAAAGCTGACGACAAGCTGATTGCGGCGGCAGAGACCTGCATCGCAGAACTCAACCTCAACGCGGTACGCGGTCTGATTGTCAGCGGTGATGCCTTCATCAACGGCTCCGTTGGGCTGGCGAAAATTCGTCATAACTTCCCTCAGGCGGTTGCCGTTGAGATGGAAGCGACCGCGATCGCTCATGTCTGCCATAACTTCAGCGTACCCTTCGTGGTGGTTCGCGCCATCTCTGACGTGGCAGACCAGCAGTCCCACATCAGCTTCGACGAGTTCCTGACCGTTGCGGCAAAACAGTCCACCGTGATGGTGGAGCGCCTGGTGCAGAATCTGGCACGTGGCTAAACATACCGTCAGGGCGCTGGCCGCCCTGCTTCTTCTCGCACCGCTGTGGCTCTATGCGTTACCGCGCGTGATTACTCTCTCTCCCGCAAATACTGAACTGGCGTTTGCCGCCGGGATCACGCCCGTTGGCGTGAGTAGCTATTCGGATTACCCACCGCAGGCCGCGGGTATTGAACAGGTGGCAACCTGGCAGGGGATGAACCTTGAGCGCATCGTGGCGCTTAAACCGGATCTCGTGCTGGCCTGGCGCGGCGGCAACGCCGAGCGGCAGGTCAACCAGCTCACCTCGCTTGGCATAAAGGTCATGTGGATTGATGCCGTCAGCATTGAGCAGGTCGCTCAGGCGCTACGCGCCCTGGCACCCTATAGCCCTACGCCTAAAAAAGCCGAGGCTGCGGCGAAACAGATGCTGAGCGCCTACGCCGCGCTGAAATCCCGATACGATACCCCTGTTAAAAAGCGCATCTTCCTGCAGTTTGGCAGCCAGCCGCTTTTCACCACCGGAAAAGGGTCGATTCAGAACCAGGTGCTGGAAGTCTGCGGCGGTGAAAACATCTTTGCTGCCAGCCGGGTACCCTGGCCGCAGGTGAGCCGCGAGCAGGTTCTGGCGCGCCAGCCGCAGGCCATCGTCGTGGTCGGAAATGCGAGCGAGATTCCTAAAATTGAACAATTCTGGCAAAGGCAGCTAAAAATTCCGGTGATCCCGCTCAACAGCGACTGGTTTGAACGCGCCAGCCCGCGTATTATCCTCGCCGCAAAACAGCTCTGTGCCGCGCTGGCAGAGAGTCACTAACATAAGACCCTTTTCGAGGATTTAACGATGCTCGTTTATTGGCTGGATATTCTTGGCACAGCCGTTTTTGCTATCTCCGGCGTCCTGCTCGCTGGAAAACTACGCATGGATCCGTTTGGCGTGCTGGTGCTCGGCGTGGTGACCGCCGTGGGAGGCGGGACAATCCGCGATATGGCGCTGGCGAATGGGCCGGTGTTTTGGGTGAAAGATCCTACCGATCTGGTGGTCGCGATGGTCACCTGCCTGTTAACCATTGTGCTGGTTCGCCAGCCCCGCCGCTTACCCAAGTGGATATTGCCGGTACTGGATGCCGTGGGTCTGGCCGTGTTTGTCGGTATTGGCGTCAACAAGGCGTTTAATGCGGGTACCGGTCCGATGGTGGCGATCTGCATGGGCGTATTAACCGGCGTGGGCGGTGGGATCATTCGCGACATTCTGGCGCGTGAAGTGCCGATGATCCTGCGTACTGAAATTTACGCAACGGCCTGCATTGTGGGCGGGATTGTTCACGCTACCGCGTACTACACCTTTGCCCTCCCGCTGGAAAATGCCGCGATGCTGGGGATGGTCGTGACGCTGGTGATACGCTTAGCGGCGATACGCTGGCACCTGAAGCTGCCGACGTTTGCGCTGGATGATAATGGCAGGTAAAAGCAAAACGGTAACCGCAAGGTTACCGTTTTGAGTATTTACGCCCTATCCCTGTGAGAAAGGGACGGAGTAACGGCATCAGCCCGCACTCTCTTAGATGCTGAACGAAGATCCACACCCGCAGGTGCTTGTCGCATTCGGGTTAGTGACCACAAAGCGCGAACCTTCCAGACCCTCGGTGTAATCCACCGAACCACCCACCAGATATTGCAGGCTCATCGGGTCAACCACCAGCGCGACGCCCTGTTTCTCGATAGTCATATCGCCATCGTTAACCTGATCGTCAAAGGTAAAACCATACTGGAAGCCGCTGCAGCCGCCACCGGTAATATAGACACGCAGTTTCAGATCCGGATTGTCTTCGTCGGCAATCAGGACTTTCACTTTGTTGGCTGCTGCTTCGGTAAATTCGAGCGGTACAGCTACTACGTCATCACTCATCTTATGCTCCCATGAATACTGCTATTGGGTAAAATTCACCCAATTCTTTGTCTCATTATCTAATACCCTGGTAATTCATTCAAGTATTCTGCGTGGCGGCCCGTTCAGCCTCTTGTTTCGCCAGGGTACGCGCGAGGATGGTGGAGTATAGCGGTTTTCCACCCAGGAACTGGGCTAATAGTGTCGCGCCGAGACAGGTAATGATCATTGGCAAAATGAGCTGGTAATTGTCCGTCATCTCCAGCACCAGCACGATCCCGGTCAAGGGCGCACGCAGGGACGCGGCCAGCAGCGCCCCCATTCCGGCCACCGCAAAGGTCCCGGCTTCAAGGTGATAGGCGGGAAAACCCACTTCAGCCGCCATACCAAATGCGGTCCCGAGCAGCGTACCCAGCGCCAGCATCGGGGCAAAAATCCCGCCGGGCGCGCCGGAAGAGAAGCACAGTATTGTCGTGATAACCCGGGAAATAAACATAAACAGCAGCAGACCCACGCTGAAATTCCCCGCCGCCGCAATGGGAATCAGCCCGAACCCGCCGCCTGCGGCATTCGGCTCGATAAACCCGAGTACGCCGCACATGCCGCCCAGCAGACCACCCATCAGCACCCATTTCGTGGTGTTCCCGCCGTGAATGCGCTGGAACATATCCTGAGCGCGCAGGATAAAGGTGTTAAACAGCGGCCCCACCACGCCAAAAATCATGCCGAGGATCAGGTAAAGCCACAGGGTATTAACCGGCGCGTTGGTGAGTTTACCCACCTCAATGACCGCGCCCTCGCCATTAAAGATGCGAAACACGATGCTCGACATAATGACGCCGGTAAACACCGCTTTAATCGAGATCAGGTTGTAGCGGAACTGCGCGCGCATCTCTTCAATAATAAACAAAATGCCCGCCAGCGGCGCGTTAAACGCGGCGGAAAGCCCCGCCGCCGCGCCGGTTGCCAGCAGCGTATGGCGCGCTTCGGCGCTTCGCATCCGAAACAGATCGCCCACCATGCGGCCGACGTTCCCCCCCAGCTGTACCGTGGGTCCTTCCCGTCCAAGCACCATTCCCGCGCCCAGAGTCCCCATGCCGCCGATGAACTTAACCGGAATCACCCGCCACCAGCGCACCGGACGCAGCTCCTCGAGCGCGCCCTCAATTTCCGGGATGCCCGATCCCCCCGCTTCCGGCGCGAATTTACGCACCAGAAAATACCCCACCATGGCAAACAGCGCGGACAGCCCGAATGCCCACATCCAGACCAGCCATTCGCTGTCGGCGAAACCGGCCACGGTGCCCACTCGCCAGTTGAGTACGGCATTAACCGCTTTTTCAAACGCTACGCCAACCAGGCCCGCGAGAGTGCCCACCACGGCAGCGGCCAGTAGGATCGCCAGCGGTGTTTTATCGCGATTGAGCAGCCGCCGAATGCTGATTCGGTGCTGGGCGCGCGTAAACTGTTGTTCTTCAAAAGACGGAGAATCTGATTTCATGTCCTGTTCTTATTTGTCACACAAAAAGCCGCGAGGATTTTACCAGAGACGGCCCCACCGTCTCCTGAAAATTACTTAACAAATCTTAAAGCATTGCCCGGCTAAAAATTTCATAACCTTCCCCGAATCACATAGAATAGTGGGCTTAACCATTTTATTCGAACCAGGAACGACGACATGAGCAAGTCTGAAAACCTCTACAGTGCAGCCCGCGAGCTTATTCCGGGTGGCGTGAACTCACCTGTGCGCGCCTTCACCGGCGTGGGCGGTACGCCGCTGTTTATCGAACGTGCTGACGGCGCGTATCTGTATGATGTCGATGGCAAAGCCTATATCGATTATGTAGGTTCCTGGGGACCGATGGTGCTGGGTCACAACCACCCTGCCATTCGTAACGCGGTGATTGAAGCCGCCCAGCGCGGCCTGAGCTTCGGTGCGCCAACCGAAATGGAAGTGAAAATGGCGGAGCTGGTGACCGAGCTGGTGCCTACCATGGACATGGTGCGTATGGTGAACTCCGGTACCGAAGCCACCATGAGCGCCATCCGCCTGGCGCGCGGTTTTACCGGTCGCGATAAAATCATCAAGTTCGAAGGCTGCTACCACGGTCATGCGGACTGCCTGCTGGTGAAAGCCGGTTCCGGCGCGCTGACGCTCGGCCAGCCGAACTCGCCTGGCGTACCGGCAGATTTCGCGAAGCACACCCTGACCTGCACCTACAACGATCTTGCTACCGTTCGCGCGGCGTTTGAGCAGTATCCGCAGGAGATCGCCTGCATCATCGTTGAGCCGGTTGCCGGCAACATGAACTGCATCCCACCGCAGCCTGACTTCCTGCCGGGACTGCGTGCCCTGTGCGACGAGTTCGGCGCGTTGCTGATCATCGATGAAGTCATGACCGGCTTCCGCGTCGCGCTGGCGGGTGCCCAGTCTTACTACGACGTCGTGCCGGACCTGACCTGCCTCGGCAAAATCATCGGCGGCGGCATGCCGGTCGGCGCTTTCGGTGGTCGTAAGGACGTGATGGAAGCCCTGGCGCCAACCGGTCCGGTTTACCAGGCGGGCACGCTCTCCGGTAACCCCATCGCCATGGCGGCGGGCTTTGCCTGCCTGACCGAAGTGGCACAGCCGGGTATTCACGAAACCCTGACCGACCTGACCACGCAGCTGGCAAACGGTCTGCTGGAAGCCGCAGAAGAGGCCGGTATCCCTCTGGTGGTCAACCATGTGGGCGGCATGTTCGGGATTTTCTTCACCGATGCGAAAACCGTGACCTGCTATCAGGACGTGGTGAAGTGCGACGTTGAACGCTTCAAGCGCTTCTTCCACCTGATGCTGGAAGAAGGCGTGTACCTGGCGCCGTCCGCGTTCGAAGCGGGCTTTATGTCCGTGGCGCACAGCGAAGAAGATATCAATAACACCATCGACGCGGCGCGCAAGGTGTTTGCGAAGCTGTAAGATGTGCGGCTTGATGCCCTCACCCCAACCCTCTCCCACGGGGAGAGGGAGCAAACACTAAAACGGCAATCTAAGGATTGCCGTTTACTTTTATTACCGGCTCTGCTTTCTCAACAGATAAATAAAGTACGGCGCACCGATAAAGGTCGACAATAGACCCGCCGGGATCTGATACGGGAACAGCACCATTCTTCCGCACCAGTCCGCAAACACCAGCATCATCCCGCCCGTCAGTGCCGACATCACAATATGCGGCATCGTCCGGCGGAACCCCATCATTCTGGCAATGTGCGGGGCCATTAATCCGACAAAACTCAGCGGTCCAATCGTCAGGGTTGCCACAGCCGTCAGGCACGCCGCCAGCAGCAGCAGGGCCACGCGCGCTGGCGTCAGCGCCATTCCCACCGCGCGCGCGGTTTCGCCGCCGAGCGGCAGAATGGTCATCCAGCGGCGGCACAGCGGCACCATCGCCAGCAGCACGAGCATTGCGATCCCGGACCAGAAGACCTGGCTGCCGGTGGCGTTGTAGGTAGAGCCGGAAATCCAGGTCAGGATCTTCGCCATACGCGGATCGCCGCTGGCCTGCAGCATCATCAGCAGCATGGTAAATGCGGTGCTGAGCGCCATCCCGGCCAACAGCATGCGGTGCGGCGAAAATCCGCCGCGACCGGCAGCAATCAGGATAATCATCAGCGTGACTGCCGCGCCGATACTGCCGGCAGGCATCAGCCAGCCAAACGCATTCCCCGGCACAAAGAACAGCATCAGCACCACGCCAAAGGCGGCGCCAGAGCTGATCCCGAGCACTTCCGGGCTTGCCATCGGGTTGCCGGTCAGACGCTGAATAATGCACCCCGCCACCGCCAGCATTACCCCTGCGATCAGCGCAGCGAAGATACGCGGCCAGCGCCACTGCACCAGTTCATTGAGTAAATCCCCCGTCGCCCAGTGCCAGCCCACGGCATCGCGTCCAAATGAGAGCGCCGCAAACGAAGCGATAATCAGCACAGCCAGACCGGCAAGGCTAAACCACAGCACCGACCGACGTTCAGCGTAAACTTTATCGCCGGCGTCCATCGCCGGTGCGCTCATGCTGCGCAGGCGCGGGAGCAGCCACAGCAGCAGCGGCGCCCCGATAAGCGCGGTCACCGAGCCGGTGGACACTTCCCTCCAGACCTGCGCCAGCCAGAGAACAAGCTGATCGGAAAGCCAGAGGATCAGGGCCCCAATCAGCGGCGCCAGCATCAGACGCGCCAGCAGGCGACGCGCCCCGAGCATTTTCGCCAGCAGCGGCGCAAACAGGCCGATAAACCCGATGATGCCGACCGCGTTGACCAGCAGGGCGCTTAATACAATCGCCAGCGTCAGCGCCGCCAGACGAGCCAGCGACAGCGCCAGCCCCAGGTTACGCGCCACGCCATCATCCAGCCCCATGAGCGTCAGAGGGCGCAGGAGCAGCAGCGTCAGCACGACGCTGCCAGCCAGCTGCGGCCACAGGTGCAGGACAACGCTCCAGTCGGTTTGGGTGAGCGTGCCAGTACTCCACAGGAACATGCTTTGCAGCCGATCGTGATGGAACAGCACCAGCAGCTGGTTAATCGCCCCGCAGTACAGGCTCACCACCAGCCCGGCCAGAATAAGCGTTACAGGAGAAAGGCGCTTGCCCCAGGCCACGCCAAAGACCAGCGCGCCCACCACGCACGCCCCCGCGAGTGCCGCAAACTGCGAGGTTAACGCTCCCGGCAGCGCCCACAGCGTGGTGATGGTGATCCCAAGCTGCGCGCCGGTCGCGACGCCGAGCGTGGTTGGCTCTGCCAGCGGGTTACGTAAAACCTGCTGGAACAGCACGCCCACCAGCCCTAAGCCGGCCCCGACCAAAAGGGAGATCGCCAGACGCGGCAGCAGGCTGTAGTGGAACAGCATCTGCTGAATATTGTCGATATCCGGCGAGGCCAGAGCGGCCCCCCACTGCGCGCGTGGTAAGGCCGCGGAGAGGTTGAATCCGGTTAATACCAGCGCAACCAGAAAAAGCAGGGATAACAGCAGCGCCGGGAAGCGGGCGATACGCGTACTCATGCTTTACCTCCCAGGGCGTTATCCAGCACGCGGGCAAAATGCATGGCCGACAGCGTCGCACCGTAGAACCAGACCGCCGGGACGCGCTGGAAGCGCTTCTCGCGTACAAACGGCATCGCCTGCCAGAGCGGGGTCGCCATCAGGGTTTGCATGTCGCGTTCGTTCCCGTGGTCGAAACAGAGCACGTCCACATCGCGAAACGCCGCCAGACGATCGATACCCACGGCGGTACTGCCCCAGAAGGTCATCTCCCCTTCCCAGGCATTGCGAATGCCGAAGCTGTCCAGCACCTCCTGGAACAGACAGTTTTTACCGAAGACCAGCATATGGCGGGCATCCAGCAGCGTCACCATCAGCAGCGGACGATCGCCCCGGTGAGCAAAGCGCGGCTTCAGGGAGTCGATCAGGGCATCAAATTCGTCGAGATGCTTTTTGGCCTCCGCTTCGCGGTTGAGGAAATGCGCCATCTCGTTAATCGAGTTTTTCGCCACGGCCAGCGGTTTTTTACCGTCGCTGAAAGCAAATCCACGTCCTGGCGCAATGCGCGCCATAGTCTCCTCTGACGGGCCGTAGCCCGCTGACCAGAACAGGAACGAGGGTTTCATCTGGGTGAGCAGCTCAAGGTTTGGCTCCGTTCGCAGACCGACGTCGATTACCGAGTCCGGCAGCTTTGGCTCGTTCACCCAGAGGTTATAGTTAGGAATGTCCGCCACGCCATAGGGCGTGACGCCGAGCGCCATCATCAGTTCGACCGGCAGCCACTCCAGGGCCACAATACGGTGCGGATCGACGGCGGCGGCACGCGCCGTATTCATTTTTAACAGCAGCGGCGAGAGCGCCATCGCCGTCAGCAGGCGACGGCGGCTAATGCGTGTGTTATTCAGCATCAGTAGACAAAGCTCACCGGTGCAGCCCCGGCCGGGTGAGGCAGAATACCCATCGGAATACCGTAAATATGTTCCAGCGTTTCGCTGCGCATCAGCTCGGCCGGTGTCCCCTGGGCAATCATCTCGCCCCCGCGCAACGCGACGAGGTAGTCACAATAGCGCGCGGCCATGTTGATATCGTGCAGGACCGCAATGACCGTCAGGCCACGCTGCTGGCTCAGGCGATGCACCAGCGCCAGGACGTCGACCTGATGGGCGATATCCAGCGCAGAGGTCGGTTCATCCAACAGCAGACAGCGGCTGTCCTGCGCCACCAGCATCGCGATCCACGCGCGCTGACGTTCGCCGCCGGACAGGCTATCCACCAGACGGTGCGCCAGCGGTTTTAGCCCGACCAGCGCAATCGCCTCTTCCACCTTCTCTCTGTCGGCGACGCCGAAGCGCCCAAGCGCACCGTGCCACGGATAACGCCCAATCGCCACCAGCTCACGCACCGTCATCCCTTCCGCCTGCGGCAGCTGCTGCGGCAGATAGGCCACTTTGCGGGCAAAGGCTTTACTGCTCCAGCTCTCCAGCGGTTGGTCATCCAGCAGAATATCGCCTTCTGAAGGCGGCTGATGGCGCCCCAGCATCTTGAGCAGCGTGGATTTACCGGAACCGTTGTGACCAATCAGTCCCGTCACTTTACCGGCCGGAAACGTCAGAGAGAGCGGATGCAGCAGCGTGCGCCCGGGTACGCGAAAGGAGAGATGGTTGAGCGTAAAGGTGGTGTCGGGTTGCGTTTGAATGTCCTGCATATCAGCCAACTTAAATAAAAAGGGCACGGCGAACCGTGCCCGAAGAGAGATTAGAAGCGGAAGGTCGCGGTGGCAACAACCTGACGTTCAGCACCCCAGAAGCAGCCGTAGGTATTGAAGCAGCTGGCAACGTACTCACGATCGAACAGGTTGTTCACGTGCAGCGCCACGTTTGAGCCAGCCAGTCCAACGCGTGCCAGATCGTATCTGACCAGCGCATCGACAACGGTGTAGCTGCCCACCTTGAAGGAGTTCGCCGGATCGCCATAGCTTGAGCCCGTGTAACGCACGCCGGTACCCAGCGTCAGACCAGACAGCGCACCGTCAAACAGGGTGTAATCGCCCCACAACGATGCCATGTGTTTTGGCACCTGAGCAGGCGTGTTGCCTTTGTAGGTGGTGTCCGTGGTGTATTCCGCATCGGTGTAGGTATAAGACCCCACCAGGTTGACGCTCGCAGACAGGGCCGCTTTCGCTTCCAGTTCTACGCCACGCGCGCGGATTTCACCGCCCTGAACCGAGAAGAAGGAGCCCGCCGGGTCCGCCATCAGGTTGTTGGTTTTGGTCAGCTGGTACAACGCGCCGGTGACGACGATCGGACGATCGTTCGGCACGTATTTCACGCCCGCTTCGTACTGTTTGCCTTTAGACGGCGAGAACAGCTTGCCCTGGGCATCGGTCTGCGAAGCCGGTTCAAACGATTCGCTGTAGCTAAAGTACGGAGTTACGCCGTTATCAAACAGATAGTTAACGCCACCGCGCCAGGTGAACTGGGTATCATCACGTTTGGAGGTGGTGTTCGTCACGCGGTTGTAGGATTCCTGATCGGCCCAGTCATAACGGCCGCCCAGGGTTACCAGCACTTTATCCCACTGCGCCTGATCCTGAACGTACAGCCCCGTCTGTTTCTGACGGTTGAGGATCTGATATGGACCGGAGGTCGCGGGATCTTTTGAGCCGAAATCAAAATCGCTGTTCACCGGATTGTAGAGATCCAGCAGCGGAACAGAGTCGTCGTAACCGAACCAGGAGTTGATGTCATTTCGCATGCGCATAAAGTCAACGCCGGTCAGCAGGACGTGGTCCACCTCGCCGGTTGAGAATTTGCTCTGCAGCTGGGTATCAACGGTAAAGTTCTGCAGCTTTTCGTTATCGACAACGTATTTACGCGCCAGATAATGGCCTTTGTCCGATGGCGCTAGCGCGGCACACTGTTTGTTGCCGCTGTTTGCCGGGTCGGTACAGACGCCATAACCGTATACGCTGTTTTGCGAGGTTTTGTTCTCGGCAAAGCGCAGGTTCTGACGCACGGTAAAGGTATCGTTGAACTCGTGGTCGAAGCTGTATCCCACCATTTTCTGGTTACGGGAATAGGTATTGTTCTTCGCGCCTTCGTTGAAGTTCGTCGGCAGACGATCGCCGTTCGGCAGCGGCTCAACCGTTCCCTCTTTTGGCAGCCAGCCGTAGTAGCCCGTTTCAGGCTCGTTCTGGAAGTAGGAGAGGAACGTGAAGGTGGTTTTATCATCCGGACGCCAGGAGAACGATGGCGCGATGGCGTAACGCTGCTCTTCCGCACGCTCCTGCTGGGCGTTATTAGAACGCGCAACGCCCGTTAAGCGATAAGAGTAAACGCCGTCGTCGTCGATCGCATCGCTAAAGTCAAACCCGGTCTGGAACAGGCTATCCGTGCCGACTTTGAACTGGATCTCTTTCAGCGGCTCGGTTGTTGGGCGCTTACTGACCATGTTCAGCAAGCCGCCCGGGCTGCTTTTGCCGTACAGAACGGAAACCGGACCGCGCATGATCTCGGCGCGCTCCAGCATATAAGGATCAATCACCGCGTCGTTATAGAAGTTCCCCTGCATTTTCATGCCGTCGAGGTAGTTATTCTGCGTCTGACCATCGGCCGCGAAGCCGCGAATGATCAAATAGTCATAGGTGTTAGACGCGCCGCGCGTGCCTACCGCAACGCCCGGCGTATAGCTCAGGGCTTCTTTCACCGAGCGCGGCTGATGCAGCGCCATCTCTTCGGCCGTGACCACAGAAATAGACTGCGGAACCTTTTGAATAGGGGTATCCGTTTTGGTTCCGGTCGCGGATTGCCGTGCGGCGATGGTCGCAGCAGGCCCCCAGGCACTTTCCTGTGCCGCAGGTGCTGCGGTTACCGTAATGGTTTCTTCTTTTTTCGGGGTTTCGGCCGCGTGAGCATAAGCAGACATGCCGGCAACCGCTGTGGCGACGACGACCGCGAGCTTACGCAGCGACGTGTTCATTGGCTGAGCAGTATTGGAAAGCGCCATGTTGAATCTCTGATGTGAAAGTGAATGATAACGTAAACGAGAATTATTATTATGAGCACCAGAATAATATGCGAAACGCTGGTTGCATAGCAAGCAGTAAGCGGCCCTATGAGAATTAAGGGTTTAAGAAATCATCAAGCGAAAACGAAGGGTTAATCAGAGTTAAAGCAAGGGTTAACGAAATGAGGTTTACGGGTAAAAAAAAGCCCCCTTCCAGGGAAGAGGGCTTTAAAAGGTTAGTTACCGCCGAACATGTCTTTAATCCAGCCCGCGACACCGTCGCTGTCTTTCTTCTCATTCTGCTGCTGCGGCTGTTGCTGCTGCGGCTGCTGTGGTTGAGAAGACTGGTCGAACGGGTTACCCGTTGGCTGTTCTGGCTGGCTTTGCTGGCACAGCGAGTCCGGGTTTGCGGTCCAGACAGGCAGCGTACGCATTCCACCGCCGCAGACGAAGTTACCGGAGCTGTCCACGCCCATATCGACTATATCTTCCGGCGCGACCAGATTCAGCGGCACAGGAGACTGATTCGCCAGATAGCGCTGGTAAATCGACATCGCCCCGCTCGCGCCGTACAGCTTGGTCGGCTGGTTGTTGTCGCGGCCTACCCAGGTGATCACCACTTCACGGCCATCAATTCCGGCAAACCAGGTATCGACGTTGTTGTTGGTGGTCCCGGTTTTACCCGCCAGATGCAGACCCGGATACTTCGCGCCAAGCTGACGCCCGGTACCGCGCTGCACAACCTGCTGCATCGTCCACAGCGTCATATAGGCGGCCTGAGCAGGAACGGCACGCTCCGCCTGTGGGAAGCTCTGATACAGCACGGAGCCATCTTCGGCAATCACTGAGCGCAGGGCAGACAGCGGCGCACGGTTGCCCCCGCTGGCAATGGTCTGGAACGCCTGCGCCACTTCGATCGGCGTCAGGTTAAGCGCGCCGAGGATCATCGCCGGCACCGGGTGCAGCTGATCTTTCGACACGCCCAGTTTTTGCCAGGTATCGACAATTGCCGGCAGTCCCAGCGACATGCCCAGGTTCACCGTTGGCACGTTCATGGAACGGGTCAACGCATCCACCAGCATGACCTGGCCGCTGAACTGTTTATCATCGTTCTGCGGTGACCAGACCTGACCGTTAGGCTGGCGCAGGGAGATCGGCGCATCCGCAATCCAGGTATTCAGGCGATACTGATTTGGCTGGCTCAGGGCTGTGAGGTAGGTTGCCGGTTTTGCCAGAGAGCCGATTGAGCGACGCGCCTGCATGGCGCGGTTGTAGCCTGCAAACTGCGGCTCGGCACCGCCCACCATGGCGCGAACTTCACCGGAGTTACGGTCAACCACCACCATCGCGGTTTCCAGATCGCTCAGCTTGCGCTGTTTCTTCAGCGCCGGAATGCCCTCAACGGCCGCTTTTTCGGCCGCATCCTGTGCCACGGAGTCAAAGGTGGTGAAGATCTTCACGCCGGAGAGATCTTTGACCTTATCACCGAGCTTGCTTTGCAGCTCCTGACGCACCAGCTGCATAAACGCAGGCTGAGGCGAAATCACGCCACCGCGCGGCTGAACGCCTAGCGGACGCGCGCTCAGCATGTCGTACAGCTCCTGGTCAATCACCTGCTGCTGTTGCAGCAGACGCAGAACGAGGTTACGACGCTCCAGCGCCAGTTTCGGGTTACGCCACGGGTTATAGATGGACGCCCCTTTCACCATGCCCACCAGCAGCGCCTGCTGGTCCAGGCTCAGCTCTTCTACCGGACGGCCAAAGTAGTACAGGCTCGCCAGAGGGAAGCCGCGGATTTCGTTATCGCCGCTCTGACCGAGGTACACCTCGTTCATGTACAGCTCAAGGATACGATCCTTGCTGTAGCGCGCATCCATCAGCACGGCCATGTAGGCTTCGTTCGCTTTACGCCAGTAAGAGCGTTCGCTGGAGAGGAACAGGTTTTTCACCAGCTGCTGGGTCAGCGTACTCGCTCCCTGCACGGTACGACCGGCAGTCAGGTTAGCCAGCACCGCACGACCAATCGAGTAGAGGCTAATGCCATCGTGCTCGTAGAAGTGACGGTCTTCGGTTGCCAGCAGGGTATCAACCAGCAGATCCGGGAAGCCGTTACGCGCCACGAACAGGCGCTGCTCGCCGTTTGCTGACGAAAGCATGGTGATCAGACGCGGATCGAGGCGGAAGAAACCGAACTGACGGTTGTTATCCATGTTCTCGATGGTGTCCAGACGATCGCCGTCAAAGGTCAGACGCGCGCGCACCTGCCCCTCTTTGCTGTCCGGGAAATCAAACGGGCGACGGATCATCTCAATGCTGTTGGACTGCACGGTAAATTCGCCAGGACGGGTCATTTTAGACACCTGACGATACTGGGTGGCTTCCAGCAGTTTGACCATCTCGTTCTTGGTGATGGACATATCTGGCTCAAGGTTCACCATACGGCCATACACTGCCGCAGGTAGCTGCCAGACTTTACCGTCGATACGGCTGCGGATCTTCTGATCCAGATACACGCCGTAAATCGCCATCAGCACGACAAAAACAATAAATAGCTTCAGCAGCAGCCAGAACCAGCCGCGTTTGCCCCGAGGCTTACGCCCTTTGCCTTTTCCATTACGCGGCATCGGTTCTTCATCCTCATAATCGTCTTCATAGTCATCGTCATAGTCCTCATCTCTGAGGCGACGACGGCTTACCTTTTCTTTCGCCGGACGCGTTGGTTTTCCCTTACGTCCTATTGGCTCGCGGTCATTCCCCGCCATGCTTTTTCTCCGCAACTTTCAGGCGCACAGGCCAGATTTTCTTTTCTTTCACAGGCCTGTGAAAGAAGAAATCTCTCAAAATTTGTTTTCTCCCTCTCCCCGTGGGAGAGGGCCGGGGTGAGGGCATCAGGCCGCACTCCCCTTTTACGAATATTTCTTCGTTCGCCGCGTCGGCGCCGTATTCGCCGGATCGTCCGGCCAGACATGTTTGGGATATCGCCCCTTCATCTCTTTCTGCACTTCACGGTAGCTTCCCGCCCAGAACGCCCCCAGATCTCGGGTGATTTGTAATGGACGATGCGCAGGCGACAGTAGCTCAAGCACTAACGGCACACGCCCTTCCGCAATGGACGGCGTGGTGGCTTCACCAAACATCTCCTGCATCCGAACCGCCAGCGCCGGCGGATTATCCTCATGATAACGGATGGCAATCCTGCTTCCGGTCGGCACAGTGTAATGCCCTGGCAGTTCACTATCCAGACGTTGACGTAATGACCAGTCCAGTAAATTCTGTAACGCGGTCTTAACATCAAGCGCCTTAAGGGCTCGCAGAGTGTGTACGCCGCTCATTTGCGGCAGTAGCCAGCGCTCAAGCGTAGCGAGCAGCGTCTCGTCATCCACCGCAGGCCAACCGTATTCCGGTAGCCACTTCGTGGCACAGTGCAGACGAATGCGGTACTGCTCCGCTTCCGGCGTCCAGTTCAGGGCGCTCAGCCCTTTTTCCCGAATTCCGTTCAGCATCGCCTGGTGAAGCTCGTCTTCCGACGGCTTCGCCAGCGGCTTCGTTCCTAACGTCAGCTTGCCAATCTGGCTGCGACGAAAGGCCTTCAGCGTGCCCTGGGCGTCATCCCATTCCACGGTATCAGATTGCTGAAGCAGCTGCGGACAGGCACGCGTCAGGGCGTCAATCTCTACGGCAATCGCCTGCAGGATACGCGCATCCGGAGAATGGCTGCCCTGCAGCAGCAGCGGGGCGATCAGCCATTCGTGACGCGTCAGCGCATCATCGCTGTCCAGCATCGCCCCCATGCCGTTTGCCAGCTGGTAGCGACCGTCCAGCCCGCGCCGACGCGCGATCCTGTCCGGGAATGCCTGGGCCAGCAGGAAGGCAATCTTATCGCTGTCAGGCACTCCTCCCCGGCTATTCAGGCGTTTGCACAACTGCTGCGCACGCTGCTGCCAGTTCCCCTGGCTGCGCGAAAACGCCTGCCCCAGATCGCTGCTGCCACCGCGAGGCGGCTCCTCAAGAATAGCCGCCAGTTTTGCCGCCGTGGCAATTTCATCATCCCCTTGCGCGGCCACCAGCATCGCGGCCAGACGCGGATCGTTGCCCAGCGCCGCCATTTTCTGGCCGCGCGCCGTCAGACGCTCGCCTTCCAGCGCGCCGAGCTGAGTCAGCAGGATGCGCGCAGCGGTGAGGTTTACGACAGGAGGAGGATTAAGCCAGGTGAGCTGCTCAGGGTTCGGGCAGCCCCACTGGAGCAGATCCATCACCAGACCAGACAAATCGCTTTGTAAAATTTCCGGCGTGCTTTGCTGTGCGGCGCGTTCAGCCTGTTCCGCGCTGGTCAAATGCAGGCATATGCCCGGCTCAAGACGCCCCGCGCGGCCCGCGCGCTGCACCATCGACGCCTGGCTGATGCGCTGCGTCAGGAGTTTAGTCAGCCCGGTACGCGGATCAAAGCTTGCCACCCTCTCCTGCGCGCTATCCACCACCAGGCGAATCCCTTCAATGGTCAAACTGGTCTCAGCAATGTTGGTTGCCAGCACCACCTTGCGCTGCCCCGCCGGGGCCGGAAGGATGGCTTTACGCTGATCCTGTAGCGACAACGCGCCGTAGAGCGGGCAAAGCAGCACGTCGCCGCCTACGCGGGTAGAAAGCTGCTCCTGCACGCGCTGGATTTCGCCCACGCCGGGCAAAAACAGCAGCAGGGAACCCGCTTCCTGGCGCAGCAGCTCAGCGGTGGCAATGGCGACGGCCTCGTCTAAACGCTGATGGGAGGGAAGCGGCTGATAGCGGCGTTCAACCGGAAACGCCCGCCCTTCCGAGCTGATGACCGGCGCATCGGGTAATGCCTGTCGTAGCCGCTCGTTATCCAGCGTGGCCGACATAATAAGCAGCCGGAGATCGTCGCGCAGCCCCTGCTGCACGTCCAGCAACAGCGCGAGGGCCAGATCCGCCTGCAGGCTGCGCTCGTGGAATTCATCGAGGATCACCAGCCCGACGCCGGTCAGCTCAGGATCGTTTTGCAGCATGCGGGTGAGAATACCCTCGGTGACCACTTCAAGACGCGTGGTCGGGCCAACGCAGGTCTCGGCACGCATCCTGTAACCTACCGTTTCGCCCGGTTTTTCATTCAGCAGTTCCGCCAGACGCTGCGCCACGTTGCGCGCGGCCAGCCTGCGCGGCTCCAGCAGGATAATTTTCCCGCTGATGTTTCCGTCTTTCAGAATCTGCAGCGGCAGCCAGGTGGACTTGCCCGCGCCCGTAGGAGCATTCAGCAAAACCTGCGGGGCATGGTGTAAGGCAGCGAGAAGCTCAGGAAGAATGACGGCGACCGGCAATGAGGACACTAACAGCTCCAGAGGGTTAACATTAGTCGGCGTACATTGTAGCATCGGCGCATATCATTACCGAGTCCTCCGTATGCCTGAGTCGAAACGGCTGTTTTTTGCCATTGAATTGCCCACCACCATACAGCGTCAAATTGTTCGCTGGCGTGCCGATTGCTTTCCGCCGGAAGCAGGCCGCCCTGTCGCTGCGGCCAACCTGCACCTGACGCTGGCCTTTTTGGGCGACGTCAGTGCCGAAAAACAGCGGGCGTTAGCCGCAATGGCCGGGCGTATTGCCCAGCCGGAATTTACGCTGCACCTCGACGACGCGGGCCAGTGGCCGCGTTCGCGCGTGGTGTGGCTGGGAACGCGCCAGCCGCCGCGCGGATTATTGCAGCTGGCGAGTATGCTGCGCGCCCAGGCGGCGCGCAGCGGCTGTTATCAGAGCCCACAGCCGTTTCATCCACATATCACGCTGCTGCGCGATGCCGGTCAGGCCGTTGCCATCCCGCCGCCGGGTTTTCACTGGGCCTTTCCGGTCAACGCATTCGCGCTTTACGAATCCGTCTTTGCACAGGGACGCACCCGCTATACGCCGCTACAGCGCTGGACGCTGGGCAACACCGAAAGGAATTCCGATGAAGTTTAGTCCTCCCCTGCAGCACGCCACGCTTATCCAACGCTACAAACGCTTCCTCGCCGACGTGATTACCCCCGAAGGGGTTCAGCTCACCCTGCACTGCCCCAATACCGGCGCCATGACGGGGTGCGCGACGCCGGGTGACAGAGTCTGGTATTCCACATCAGAAAATAGTAAACGCAAATATGCCCATACCTGGGAAGTGACCGAAACGCAAAACGGGGCATTTATTTGCGTCAATACCCAGCGCGCAAATCAGCTGGTTAAGGAAGCGCTGACCCTTGGCACCATTCCCGAACTGGTGGGATATGGCACGCATAAAAGTGAAGTGAAATATGGCGATGAAGGCAGCAGAATTGACTTCATGTTACAGGCGGAAGACAGGCCCGAGTGCTATATTGAAGTAAAATCAGTGACGTTAGCGGAACAGGAAAATGGCTACTTCCCGGATGCGGTAACGCTACGTGGCCAGAAGCATCTGCGAGAGCTAATGAGTGTTGCGGCGGCGGGCAAACGCGCCGTATTGCTGTTTGCGGTGTTGCATTCAGCCATTGAACGTTTCTCCCCTGCCCGCCATATTGATCCTAAATACGCGCAATTGTTGAATGAGGCACAAAAGCAGGGGGTAGAGGTTTTCGCTTATAAAGCGGAACTTTCTGCCGATAATATGACTCTGAGATCCTCTCTTCCCATTGTCTTATAAGGGATTAGACGATTGTCGAATAAGTGTTCTGGCCGCGTGCGCAAATACGCTTTTCCTCACAGGCTTGTCAAGTGTTACGTTTAGATAATTGCCATACGGAAAAGCATCTGCTATTTATAGCGACCTGATTTTTCCCCCAACACGGGGATCGATAGTGCGTGTTAAGGAGAAGCAACATGCAAGAAGGGCAAAACCGTAAAACATCGTCCCTGAGTATTCTCGCCATCGCTGGGGTGGAGCCGTATCAAGAGAAGCCGGGCGAAGAGTATATGAACGAAGCCCAGCTGTCGCACTTCAAGCGTATTCTTGAAGCATGGCGTAATCAACTCAGGGATGAAGTCGATCGCACCGTTACTCATATGCAGGATGAAGCTGCTAACTTCCCGGATCCGGTAGACCGTGCCGCTCAGGAAGAAGAGTTCAGCCTCGAACTGCGTAACCGTGACCGCGAACGCAAACTGATCAAAAAGATCGAGAAAACGCTGAAAAAAGTCGAAGACGAAGATTTTGGCTACTGTGAATCCTGCGGTGTTGAAATCGGTATTCGTCGCCTGGAAGCGCGTCCAACCGCCGATCTGTGCATCGACTGTAAAACGCTGGCCGAAATCCGCGAAAAACAGATGGCCGGTTAATACCAGCGCTGTTTACACACTCTAAAGGCGGGAGTCTCTCCCGCCTTGTTACTGTTGATATGTCTGAATCACACTATATTGGGCGCTTCGCGCCATCTCCTTCCGGTGAATTACACTTCGGCTCATTAATTGCCGCGCTCGGCAGCTACCTGCAGGCTCGCGCCCGCCTGGGAAAATGGCTTGTCCGCATTGAAGATATTGACCCCCCGCGTGAAGTTCCCGGTGCTGCAGAGACGATTCTGCGTCAGCTGGAACATTACGGTCTTCACTGGGATGACGAGGTGCTCTGGCAGTCAAAACGTCACGATGCCTATCGGGAACGTCTGGCCTGGCTTCGCGATAGGGGACTTTCCTATAACTGCACCTGCACCCGCGCGCGTATCCAGAGCGTGGGTGGCGTCTATGACGGCCACTGCCGCACGCTTAATCTTCCCCCGGAAAATGCCGCCGTACGTATAAAGCAGCGCTCCCCGGTGACGCGCTTTACCGATCTCCTCTCCGGTGAGGTTCATGCCGATGAACGCCTGGCGCGTGAGGATTTTATTATTCACCGCCGTGACGGCCTGTTTGCCTATAACCTGGCGGTGGTCGTCGACGATCGTTTTCAGGGCGTGACGGAAATTGTGCGCGGGGCGGATCTGGTCGAACCGACGGTGCGACAAATATCGCTGTATCACCAGTTTGGCTGGACGGCACCGGACTACATTCATCTGCCGCTGGCGGTCAATGCGCAGGGCTTTAAATTGTCAAAGCAGAACCACGCCCCGGCCCTGCCAGACGGCGATCCGCGTCCTGTTTTGATCGACGCGCTGCGATTTCTCAACCAGAATGTAACCAACGAATGGCAGGATCTGCGTATTGACGAACTGCTGAAAATGGCCGTTGCCAACTGGACGCTCGCGGCAGTGCCAAAAATCCAGCATTCTCAAATGCGTTGCGCTGAGCTATGATTAGCCGCTTTTTTCATAACAAAACACACTACGAGGTGTACCATTTTTACCCGAGTCGCTAATTTTTGCCGTAAAGTGCTAAGCCGCGAAGAGAGCATGGCGAACGATGCTATTGCACAGCCACACATGTCGGTTATTCCGCGTGAGCAGCACACTATTTCCCGCAAAGATATCAGTGAAAATGCCCTCAAGGTGCTCTATCGTCTGAATAAAGCGGGCTACGAGGCCTATCTCGTGGGCGGTGGAGTACGTGATTTACTGCTGGGCAAAAAACCAAAAGATTTCGACGTGACGACCAGCGCCACGCCTGAGCAGGTGCGCAAATTATTCCGCAACTGCCGTCTCGTTGGCCGCCGTTTCCGTCTGGCTCACGTGATGTTTGGGCCGGAAATTATCGAAGTGGCGACCTTCCGCGGCCACCACGAAGCCGGCGCATCCGATCGCACCACGTCACAGCGCGGCCAGAACGGCATGCTGCTGCGTGACAATATCTTCGGCTCTATCGAAGAAGATGCCCAGCGTCGCGACTTCACCATCAACAGCCTTTATTACAGCGTGGCGGATTTCACCGTGCGTGATTACGTCGGCGGCATGCAGGACCTGAAAGAAGGTCTGATCCGTTTGATTGGCACGCCGGAAACGCGCTATCGCGAAGATCCCGTGCGTATGCTGCGCGCCGTGCGTTTCGCCGCCAAGCTCAATATGCGCATCAGCCCGGAAACGGCAGAGCCGATTCCGCGCCTGGCGACGCTGATTAACGACGTGCCGCCTGCTCGCCTGTTTGAAGAGGCGCTGAAGCTGCTGCAGGCCGGCCACGGCTTTGAAACCTACAATCTGCTGCGCGAATACAACCTTTTCCAGCCGCTGTTCCCGACCATTACCCGCTACTTCACCGAAAGCGGTGACAGCCCAATGGAGCGGATGATTGCGCAGGTGCTGAAAAATACCGATACCCGTATTCGCAACGACATGCGCGTCAATCCGGCGTTCCTGTTTGCGGCGATGTTCTGGTATCCGCTGCTCGAAACGGCCCAGCGAATTACCCAGGAGAGCGGGCTTGCCTACTATGATGCCTTCGCGCTGGCCGCAAACGACGTGCTGGACGAAGGGTGCCGTACGCTCGCTATTCCAAAACGCATTACCACGCTGGTGCGCGATATCTGGCAGCTTCAGCTGCGCATGTCCCGTCGTCAGGGCAAACGCGCCTGGAAGCTGATGGAGCATCCAAAATTCCGCGCCGCCTTCGATCTGCTGTCGCTGCGTGCTGAAATTGAACGCAACCAGGAGCTGCAGCGCCTGGCGCAGTGGTGGGCTGAATTCCAGGTTTCCGCACCGCCGGAGCAAAAAGATATGCTAACCGGGCTGGATGAAGAGCCGGAACCGCGTCGCCGCCATCGTCGTCCGCGCAAACGCGCGCCGCGTCGTGAAGGGACAGCATGACCCTCGCGTATATCGCCATCGGCAGCAATTTAGCCTCTCCGCTGGAGCAGGTGAACGCTGCCGTACAGGCGCTGGGGGAGATCCCGCAAAGCAAGATCGTGGCGGTCTCCTCTTTCTACCGTACCCCGCCGCTGGGTCCGCAGGATCAGCCTGATTATCTCAATGCCGCCGTGGTGCTGGAAACCGCTCTGAATGCCGAAACGCTGCTGGATAACACCCAGCGTATCGAACTGCAGCAGGGCCGCGTACGCAAAGCCGAGCGCTGGGGACCGCGCACGCTGGACCTCGACATTATGCTGTTTGGTCACGAGACCATTAGCACTGAACGTCTCACCGTTCCGCATTACGACATGAAAAATCGCGGGTTTATGCTCTGGCCGCTGTTTGAAGTCGCCCCCGATCTCATCTTCCCGGATGGCATCCCACTCAGGACCATTATGGACAACCTCAACGCGGAAAGACCCGCCCGCTGGTGATCCGGTTCCCCTGCCGATTAACCTCAAAATAATTGTGGCTAATCGGTTACCTAAAATCATTGTTCCCCCGAATGTTACTGTTAGAATGCGCAAAGATTCGCTTTTGGGCTATCAGGAAACAGTATGAAACCAACCACCATCTCCTTACTGCAGAAATGCAAACAGGAAAAAAAACGCTTCGCCACCATCACCGCGTATGACTACAGCTTCGCAAAACTCTTTGCCGAAGAGGGAATCAACGTCATGCTGGTCGGAGATTCGTTAGGGATGACGGTACAAGGACATGATTCCACCCTGCCGGTCACGGTTGAGGATATCGCTTACCATACGCGTGCGGTGCGCCGCGGGGCTCCAGCCTGCCTGCTGCTTTCCGATCTGCCGTTTATGGCCTATGCCACGCCGGAGCAGGCATTCGAAAACGCGGCAGCGGTTATGCGTGCTGGCGCTAACATGGTCAAAATTGAAGGCGGCGCCTGGCTGGTGGATACGGTGAAGATGCTCACCGAGCGCGCCGTGCCGGTGTGCGGCCATTTGGGCTTGACGCCGCAGTCCGTCAACATCTTTGGTGGATATAAGGTGCAGGGCCGCGGTGACGCCGCCCAGACGCTGCTGGATGATGCTCTAGCGCTGGAAGCCGCAGGCGCCCAGCTGCTGGTGCTGGAGTGCGTGCCGGTTGAACTGGCGAAGCGTATTACTGAAGCCCTGTCGATTCCGGTGATTGGTATCGGTGCAGGCAACGTGACCGACGGCCAGATCCTGGTGATGCACGACGCCTTTGGCATCACCGGCGGGCATATTCCGAAGTTTGCCAAAAATTTCCTCACCGAAGCGGGCGACATGCGCGCTGCGGTCAGGCAGTATATTGCCGACGTTGAATCCGGTGTTTACCCGGGTGAAGAACACAGTTTCCATTAAGGAGTCTCGTTGTGCTAATCATTGAAACCCTGCCGCTGCTTCGCCAGCATATCCGCCGCGCGCGTCAGGAAGGTAAACGTATCGCACTGGTCCCGACCATGGGCAACCTGCATGACGGCCATATGAAGCTGGTTGACGAAGCAAGAGCCCGTGCAGATATCGTGGTGGTCAGTATCTTCGTTAACCCAATGCAGTTTGACCGCGCCGACGATCTGGCACGCTATCCGCGCACCCTGCAGGAAGATTGCGAGAAGCTCAAAAAACGCCATGCGGATATTGTCTTCTCTCCGGCACCGGCGGATGTCTATCCTCAGGGTACCGATGAGGCCACTTACGTTGACGTACCGGGCATTTCCACCATGCTGGAAGGCGCAAGCCGCCCGGGTCATTTCCGCGGCGTATCGACCATCGTCAGCAAGCTGTTCAACCTGGTGCAGCCGGACGTTGCCTGCTTCGGTGAGAAAGATTTCCAGCAGCTGGCGCTGATCCGCAAGATGGTTGCGGATATGGGTTACGATATCGAGATTGTCGGCGTACCGATTGTACGCGCGAAAGACGGTCTGGCGCTCAGCTCGCGAAATGGCTACCTGACCGCGGACCAGCGTAAAATCGCGCCGGGCTTAAGCAAGGTCATGAACACCATGGCAGAACAGCTGCTGGCGAAAGAGTTAACGGCCGAAGAGATTATTGCTCTGGCTGAACAGGCGCTGAACGATAAAGGCTTCCGCGCTGATGATATTCAAATTCGCGATGCCGACACGCTTCTGGAGCTTACACAGACCAGCAAACGTGCGGTCATTCTGGTGGCGGCATGGCTTGGTCAGGCCCGCCTAATCGACAACAAAGTGGTTGAACTGGCGTAGGTTTCTCTACCCGGAAGATGAAAGGTAAACGTAATGATTCGCAAAATGCTGCAAGGTAAGCTTCACCGTGTGAAAGTCACCCAGGCCGACCTGCACTATGAAGGCTCCTGCGCCATCGACCAGGATTTCCTTGATGCTGCGGGCATCCTTGAAAACGAAGCGATTGATATCTGGAACGTTAACAACGGCAAACGTTTCTCAACCTACGCCATCGCCGCCGAGCGCGGGTCTAAAATCATCTCCGTTAACGGCGCGGCAGCGCACTGCGCGGACGTGGGCGATATTGTGATTATCGCCAGCTTCGTGATGATGTC
Source organism: Enterobacter cloacae complex sp. SHL009 (assembly GCF_049237205.1). Lineage (NCBI taxonomy): Bacteria > Pseudomonadati > Pseudomonadota > Gammaproteobacteria > Enterobacterales > Enterobacteriaceae > Enterobacter > Enterobacter cloacae complex sp. SHL009. The sequence goes on along the minus strand of NZ_JBMKIW010000002.1, from coordinate 412,028 downwards.
TGATGAAGAAGCACGCCGCTGGCAGCCGAAAGTTGCCTACTTTGAAGGCGACAACGACATGAAACGTACCGCGAAGGCGATTCCGGTTCAGGTTGCTTAAGCACTATCCCTGCGGCTGATTACTGATCAGCCGCGACATTGTCTCCAGCGAATCCGTTCTTAAGATGTACAGGCGTTTCAGTAAGAACGGATTATCCCCCGGCTTCACCTTCCCTTTCACCGTCGTCACCGCCAGATGAAAACCGGCGTCATTCGCCGCCTTTATCGCTTTATTGTCGTAGCCGCCAAACGGATAGGAAAGATAGAGCACGCGTGGATTAAACTGCGCCAGCGCGCGACGCGAGCGTTCAAAATCAAACAAAATCACGTGATAGCTGCGGCTCAGTAAAATCGGGTGTTTATACCCATCCACGCGGTGCAGGAAGTGGGTGTGAGACTGAATATCGAACACATCCTGAATCCCCTTAATCTCCTGCACGCTCATAAACTGCAGCGATTTTGGATCCCACTTCTGCGGATGGCCTTTTATGCGGGAAGAGATAATAAACGCGGTAGCCTTGAAGCCGTACTCTTTCAACACTGGATAGGCATAGCGGCTGACGGATTTCAGGCCATCGTCAAAGGTAATCACCACCGATTTTGCAGGCAGGTTCATTTTGTTACGCACGTACCCTTCAAGCTGGTACATCGTCAGGGTGGTATAACCCTGATCGCGTAGCCAGGCCATCTGGTTGTTGAACGCGCGTACGCTGGTGGTCGTGGACGTATGTCGAAAACGGGTGTTCTCTTCATCACGCAGAATATGATGGTAGGTCAGAATCGGAAGTCCGTTATCTTCCTGCGCGTCCAGGCTGCTGATCCACGCCAGACGATTGCCGATGCGGATCTGGAACCAGGTCTGATTCAGACGGTCTTTCAGTTTATTCAGTATCGGATAGCGCAGATTGGCGCTTAACGTGCCGAAAGGCGCGCTGCCGCTCGACGGCGCGTTATACACCGGCGTGTCTTTCCAGGTAATCAGGTTCTGATTGCTGAGGGGTTTATTGAGATCCCCGAGGCTGTCCTCGACGCGCTGTTTCCCCTGAACCGGCTCCAGGTGTCCCTTGTCGATAAACCCCGTGCCAAAACCAAAGCGAAATTCGTAGTAGTCCGCCGCCGCGGGCACAACGGCCAGGATCTGCCCGGCGCGGACGTTACCGACGTTGATCACGCTGTTCCCCACCTGCGCCCAGATCGCCGCGTCTTCGGTGGTTTGCATGTACTGGGCAGGCAGCGTGTGCTGACTGAGTAAACTGGCTGAGCTGACGCCGGAAATGAGCATCAATAGCAAGAAAAGAATGCGCGGTAGCATGGTGTCTTAATCGGTGCGGAAAACTGCCGCTATTGTAACAAATGAGACATCAATACCAACGTTTAATTCTTATACAAATCGTGGAGCAGGACGAAGGGAGGATTTTTTTGCTGCTGATGCCACAAGCTGCTGACGCCCGGAACGCCCTGCGCCACGATGGCCTGGCGAAACTCTGCGCTGCTTAAGGATCCACGCTGCGGATACATTAACGCCAGCAGGGAGAAGTTAATACCCGAGATCACTTCACAGCACGCGTGCTTATGGCTCAGCAACGCGGCTGCGCGGTAAGGCGCCGCGCCCGATTTATCGGTAAGAAAAATCACGCCATCGCCGGTGTCCGTTTCATGCAGGGCATCACACATCATGCGGCTCAGCATGTTGGTGCTCAACCCGCGCCAGTAGTTTATCGCCCGGCACTGTACCAGCGGGCCAAATCTGGCTTCAAGCTTATCCAGCATTTCCTGCGCCTGTTCATCGTGGCAGGTGATAACCCATCCCAGCATAACTCCCTCCTTAGCAGGCAAGTAGTTTAGCGGAGTGAAGGTTAGCTTACGGTGATAACTGTCAAAGAAAGTGCCCGGCAAACAGAACGTCGCCGGGCAAAAGATTAGCTGCGCAGCCCGCGTCCGCGCTGGATCAGCGACCAGCAGAGCAGGTAGAAGGCGATGATAAACACCACCAGCACCGCCACCGTGGTAAACAGCGGCACATCGGTGATACCGAGGAAGCCAAAGCGGAACCCGCTGATCATGTAGACAATCGGGTTCAGGTGCGACAGCGCCTGCCAGAACGGTGGCAGCAGCGTCAGGGAGTAGAACACCCCGCCGAGATAGGTCAGCGGCGTCAGCACGAAGGTCGGGATCAGGCTGATGTCGTCAAACGTTTTGGCGAACACGGCGTTCAGCAGACCGGCCAGCGAGAACAGGATCGCCGTCAGGAGCAGCGTGAGCGCGACAAACAGCCACGAGTGGACCTGGAACGGCACGAAGAACAGCGAAATCGCCGTGACCAGGATCCCCACGCACAGCCCGCGCGCCACGCCGCCGCCAACATAGCCCGCGATAATGACGTGCGTCGGCACCGGCGCGACCAGCAGCTCTTCAATATTGCGCTGGAACTTGGCGCTGAAGAATGACGACGCCACGTTGGCATAGGCGTTGGTGATCACCGCCATCATGATCAGGCCCGGCACGATAAACTGCATATAGGTAAAGCCGTGCATTTCACCAATCCGGGAACCAATCAGGTTACCGAAGATGATGAAATAGAGCGTCATCGTGATGACCGGCGGCACCAGGGTTTGCACCCAGATACGCATAAAGCGGTTGATCTCTTTCGCCCAGATACTTTTCAGCGCGACCCAGTAAAGATGCGTCATGCCTTGTCTCCTTGTTTGTCATGTACCAGAGAGACAAACAGCTCTTCCAGTCGGTTCGCTTTGTTACGCATACTTAACACCTGAATCCCCTGCGCGCTCAGCTGTGAGAACACGCTGTTAATCCCCTGCTCGCGCAGCACTTCCACTTCCAGCGTCGAGGTATCCACCAGACGATAGTTGTAGCCTTCAAGTTTTGGCAGCGCGCTTTTCGCCGCCAGATCGAGAATGAAGGTTTCGGATTTCAGCTTGGAGAGCAGATTCTTCATCGAGGTGTTCTCCACCAGCTCGCCGTGCTGAATGATGCCGATGTTGCGGCACAGCATTTCAGCCTCTTCCAGATAGTGGGTGGTCAGAATAATGGTGGTGCCTTTGTCGTTGAGATCTTTCAGGAAGCCCCACATGGAACGACGAAGTTCGATATCGACACCCGCAGTCGGCTCATCGAGGATCAGCAGTTTTGGCTCATGCATCAGCGCACGGGCGATCATCAGGCGGCGCTTCATCCCGCCGGACAACATGCGCGCGCGTTCGTTACGCTTTTCCCACAGATCGAGCTGCTTAAGGTATTTTTCGCTACGCTCGAGGGCCTCTTTACGCTCAACGCCGTAATAGCCCGCCTGGTTAACGACAATTTGCTGCACCGTCTCGAACGGGTTGAAGTTGAACTCCTGCGGAACCAGCCCCAGCTGGCGCTTGGCGTTCACCACATCTTTTTGCAGGTCGTACCCAAAGACGCTCACCCGGCCGGACGTTTTATTGACCAGCGAGCTGATAATCCCAATGGTGGTCGATTTCCCCGCCCCGTTCGGCCCCAGAAGCGCGTAAAAATCACCGGCCTCTACTTTCAGATCTATTCCGCGTAGCGCCTGAACGCCACCCGGATAGGTTTTTTTAAGCTGCTCAAGCTCCAGTGCAATTGCCATGAAATTAACTTACCTTCAGTTCTTACACACGTTGTGTGGTTTCATTAAAAGTCGGGTTACCCTATAGTAGCGCAACGCAATAACTCGGTTACAGGTCGCTAACCTCCATGAACAACATAGATACACTCATCAGCAACAATGCACTATGGTCAAAAATGCTGGTGGAGGAAGACCCCGGATTTTTTGGAAAACTCGCGCAGGCTCAGAACCCACGCTTTCTCTGGATTGGATGTTCCGACAGCCGCGTACCGGCGGAGCGCCTGACCGGCCTTGAACCCGGCGAACTGTTTGTTCACCGCAATGTCGCCAATCTCGTAATTCACACCGATCTCAACTGTCTTTCTGTTGTTCAGTATGCCGTGGACGTTCTGCAAGTCGAGCACATCATCATCTGCGGCCATTATGGCTGCGGCGGCGTGCAGGCGGCGGTTGAAAACACGGAACTGGGGCTCATTGATAACTGGCTACTGCACATCCGCGATATCTGGTTCAAACATAGCTCACTGCTGGGCGAAATGCCGCAGGAACGTCGCATGGATACCCTTTGCGAACTCAACGTGATGGAGCAGGTGTATAACCTGGGCCACTCAACGATCATGCAGTCAGCGTGGAAACGCGGGCAGAAGGTCTCTATCCACGGCTGGGCGTACGGTATTCACGATGGCCTGCTGCGCAATCTGGAAGTAACCGCCACCAACCGCGAAACGCTGGAGCAGCGTTACCGTTCGGGGATTGCCAACCTTCAGCTTAAGCATGTGAACCATAAATAAAGCCGGGAATGTTCTCCCTCTCCCTGTGGGAGAGGGCCGGGGTGAGGGCATCAGCCTGCAACTACTCGTCCAGCAGTACCACTTTCCCCACATACGGCAGATGACGATAACGCTGCGCGTAGTCAATGCCGTAACCGACGACGAATTCGTCCGGAATCGAGAAGCCCACGAACTCTACCGGCACCTGCACTTCACGACGGTCAGGTTTATCCAGCAGCGTACAAATCGCCAGAGATTTTGGTTCACGCAGGCTCAGGATCTCGCGCACTTTTGACAGCGTGTTGCCGGAGTCGATGATGTCCTCAACGATCAACACATCTTTGCCACGAATATCTTCATCCAGATCTTTCAGGATTTTCACATCACGGGTAGTGGACATGCCGCTGCCGTAGCTGGAGGCGGTCATAAAATCGACCTCATGGGGCACATGCACCTCACGGCACAGGTCTGCCATGAACATGAAAGAGCCGCGCAACAGACCGACCAGCACCATTTCGCTGCCGCTGTCCTTGTAATGTTCGGTGATTTGACGACCCAGTTCGGCGATACGCGCTTTGATCTCGGCTTCCGGGATCATCACTTCAACAGTATGTTTCATATTACTAACCAAATGATTTTAGTGAAAATCTCTCAATACGGATGAGTTAATATCCAGCACTGATACGCAAGCCAGCCATTATATCAGCAAATGGATAAGCCTGGCGTATGAGTTATAAAAAGCAAATATTGTGATTCCGATCACACTTGTTAATACCTATAATTAGTTGCTAGCAAATTATTAACAAAAACTGACGAGTACACTTTCTATGGCTGAAACAAACTCTAAACAGCCGCGTCTACTGGTGACATTAACAGCCGCATTCGCAGCCTTCTGCGCGCTGTATCTGTTAATCGGTGGCGTCTGGCTGGTCGCTTTAGGCGGCTCCTGGTACTACCCGATTGCGGGTCTGGTTATGGTTGCCGTAACCGTCCTGCTGTTGCGTAGAAAACAATCTGCACTGTGGCTGTATGCCGCCCTCCTTCTTGCCACCATGATCTGGGGCGTCTGGGAAGTCGGTTTTGACTTCTGGGCACTGACGCCGCGCAGCGACATCCTGGTCTTCTTCGGTATCTGGCTGATCCTGCCGTTCGTCTGGCGTCGCCTGATTGTGCCTTCCAGCGGTGCGGTAGCGGGCCTGGTTGTTGCCCTGCTTATTACCGGCGGCATTCTGACCTGGGCCGGCTTTAATGACCCGCAGGAGATCAACGGTACGCTGAACGCAGAATCCACGCCTGCGGCAGCTATCTCCCAGGTCGCTGACGGCGACTGGCCTGCGTATGGTCGTAATCAGGAAGGTCAACGCTACTCTCCGCTGAAGCAGATCAACGCGGACAACGTTAAAAACCTGAAGGAAGCCTGGGTATTCCGTACCGGCGATGTGAAGATGCCGAACGATCCGGGCGAGCTGACCAACGAAGTGACGCCGATTAAAGTCGGCAACATGCTTTATCTGTGTACGGCGCACCAGCGTCTGTTCGCGCTTGACGCGGCCACCGGTAAAGAGAAATGGCACTTCGATCCGCAGCTGAATTCCAACCCGTCCTTCCAGCACGTAACCTGCCGCGGCGTCTCTTACCACGAAGCGCGTGCCGATAATGCGAGCCCGGAAGTCATTGCTGACTGTCCTCGCCGCATTATGCTGCCGGTGAACGATGGCCGTCTGTTCGCCATCAATGCCGAAACGGGCAAGCTGTGCGAAACCTTTGCCAACAAAGGTATCCTGAACCTGCAGACCAACATGCCGGACACCACGCCGGGTCTGTATGAGCCCACCTCGCCGCCAATCATCACCGATAAAACCATCGTGATTGCCGGTTCGGTAACGGATAACTTCTCCACGCGTGAAACCTCCGGTGTTATCCGTGGTTTCGACGTGAACACCGGTAAACTGCTGTGGGCCTTCGACCCGGGCGCGAAAGATCCCAACGCGATCCCGTCGGACGAGCACACCTTTACCTTTAACTCGCCAAACTCCTGGGCACCAGCGGCGTATGACGCGAAGCTGGACCTGGTCTACCTGCCAATGGGAGTGACCACGCCAGATATCTGGGGCGGTAACCGCACGCCGGAGCAGGAACGTTATGCCAGCGCTATCGTGGCGTTGAACGCAACCACCGGTAAGCTGGCCTGGAGCTATCAGACCGTACACCACGATCTGTGGGATATGGATATGCCGTCCCAGCCGACGCTGGCGGACATTACCGTTGATGGTAAAACCGTACCGGTGATTTACGCTCCGGCGAAAACCGGCAACATCTTCGTACTGGATCGCAGCAACGGCAAGCTGGTTGTGCCTGCCCCGGAAAAACCGGTTCCGCAGGGTGCGGCGAAAGGCGACTACGTCAGCAAAACCCAGCCGTTCTCCGACCTGAGCTTCCGTCCGAAGAAAGACCTCAGCGGGGCAGACATGTGGGGTGCCACGATGTTTGACCAGCTGGTGTGCCGCGTGATGTTCCATCAGCTGCGCTATGAAGGCATCTTCACGCCGCCTTCTGAGCAGGGCACGCTGGTCTTCCCGGGTAACCTGGGGATGTTCGAGTGGGGCGGGATCTCCGTTGACCCTAACCGTCAGGTGGCAATTGCCAACCCGATGGCGCTGCCGTTCGTTTCCCGTCTGATCCCACGCGGTCCGGGCAACCCAATGGAACAGCCGAAAGACGCGAAAGGCAGCGGTACCGAAGCCGGCATTCAGCCGCAGTACGGCGTACCGTTCGGCGTAACGCTGAACCCGTTCCTGTCGCCGTTTGGTCTGCCGTGTAAACAGCCTGCCTGGGGTTACATCTCCGGTCTGGATCTGAAAACTAACCAGATCGTGTGGAAAAAACGTATTGGTACCCCGCAGGACAGCATGCCGTTCCCGATGCCGGTTCCTGTGCCGTTTAATATGGGTATGCCAATGCTGGGTGGCCCAATTTCCACCGCCGGTAACGTGCTGTTCATCGCAGCAACCGCAGATAACTACCTGCGCGCGTACAACATGACCAACGGTGAGAAACTGTGGCAAGGCCGTCTGCCGGCTGGCGGGCAGGCTACGCCGATGACCTATGAAGTGAATGGCAAGCAGTACGTTGTCATCTCTGCCGGCGGTCACGGTTCGTTTGGCACCAAGATGGGCGACTATATCGTCGCGTATGCGTTGCCTGACGAAGGCAAATAAAAGCAAAACGGCAACTTCGGTTGCCGTTTTTGTGTTTGTTCCCTCTCCCTGTGGGAGAGGGTCAGGGTGAGGGCATCAGGCCGCAAGTGCGAAATCCAGGCCGGGTAAGGTGAAGCCGCCACCCGGCTTTTTTTATACGGTAAAGCCGAGCATCATCCCCGTATCTTCATGCTCCAGCAGGTGGCAGTGCGCCATATAGGCAAACTCCTTCGGCGCCTCGTGGTCAAACTTCACCAGCACCTCGCTGACGCCGCCTTCCACTCTCACCGTATCTTTCCAGCCCGCGCGATGCGCATCCGGCGCTTTGCCGTTTTCTGTAAGAATACGGAACTGGGTGCCGTGGATATGGAACGGATGCAGCATCATGTCCCCTTCGCCTGAAATCACCCAGCGCTCAAGCTGACCTTTTGTCGCAGCAAACATCGGCGTATTCATGTCGAACGCTTTGCCGTTGATCATGTTGGCGTTGTGGAAATCAAAGCCATGTTCGCCGTGATTCATATTCCCCATGCCGCCCATTTTGCCGTGGTCCATATTCATATGGCCCATCATCTGGCCGTGGTGCATCCCCGCCATCGCCTTATCACCATATTTCGCCATCAGCGCCTGCATGCCCATCATATCGAGCATCGGGTTCATGGAGAGCTGCAGCCTGCGCTGCGTAAGCCCCTCTAGCGAAGGGAGGGCTGGCAGCGTGGTTAACGTATCAGGCAGCGTGCCGGAAGCGGCCACCAGCAGCGGCTGAATACGCAGCACCGGATGCGGCTTATCAAACGGTGCTACCGCCATCCCCATCTGGCTCACCGGCAGCGTCACGAGGTCAAACGGCTTGCCGTCGCTGATATCCACCAGCACCTCAAAGCGTTCGCCCATGAGCATCGGCAGCTCGCTCACCTTCACCGGCTCCGGCAGCAGCCCGCCGTCGCTGGCTACCACATACAGCGGGCGTTTATCGCTGGCGGCGAAATTCAGCGAGCGCGCGTTACAGCCGTTGAGCAGGCGCAGGCGCAGCCAGCCTTTCGGCGCGGCGTGCTGAGGATAAATGGCGCCGTTGGTCAGCAGCGTGTCGCCAAACCAGCCTACCGCCGCGCTCATCACGTCCAGCTGATAGTCAATTTGCCCGTCAGCGTTGAATTTCTTGTCCTGCACAATCACCGGTACGTCGTCGATGCCCCACTGTTTCGGCAGGCGCAGCAGGCGGCTTTCGTCGTCTTCAATCAGCACCAGCCCCGCCAGCCCCATCGCCACCTGATGGCCCGTTTTGCCATGCTGATGCGGATGGAACCAGCAGGTCGCCGCGCGCTGATCGGGCGTAAAGGTGACGCTGCGCGTACCGCCCGCTTTGATGATGCCCTGCGGCCCGCCGTCCACCTCGCCCGGCACTTCCAGCCCGTGCCAGTGCAGCGTCGTCTCTTCGGCGAGCGTGTTGTGGATATCCACCGTCACCGTTTTCCCTTTACGTAGCTGAAGCGCCGGACCGAGCAAATTGCCGTTATAGCCCCACGTCGTGGCGTGGTGCTCGCCGAACGTCGTTTTACCGGCCTGAACCACAAGCTGGATACGGCTGCGGGCGTCAGCGGTCAGTAAGTCAGGAATGGGTAAGGCAGGCCTGTCGGCCGCGAAAACCGCGCGGCTCCAGAGTGGTAATGCGCTGGCAGCCCCCAGCACAGCGGAATATTTTAAAAAATCACGACGTTGCATGTTCATTTCCTTATTTCCAGCAGGCGATCTTTTGAGCATAAACCCTCCCCTTACCGGAAGGTCAAGTAAAGCGGCAATAATAAAGATCGTCGCACCGGCATCAAGTATGCTAACGTTAATTTTCCGTGAAGAAGTGGTAGAAGCAATGAAGACGTTTTTCAGGACAATTTTGTTCGGAAGCCTGATGGCAATGTGTGCGAACAGCTATGCGCTAAGTGAAAATGAAGCGGAAGATATGGCCGATTTAACGGCGGTTTTTGTATTCCTGAAAAATGATTGTGGCTACCAGAATTTACCCAACGGGCAAATTCGCCGCGCGCTGGTCTTTTTTGCCCAGCAAAACCAGTGGGATCTCAGCAACTACGACAGCTTCGACATGAAGGCGCTCGGCGAAGACAGCTACCGTGACTTGAGCGGTATTGGTATTCCCACTGCCAAAAAATGCAAAGCGCTGGCTCGCGACTCACTCAGCCTGCTCGCCTACGTCAAATAACCTTCCCGACGCCCCCTGTTGAACCTATAGCCGTGCAACCACGGTTATAGTTAGCTATCATGTTTCGCTCATTTTTTATGAGCGTAACGGATGTTAACAAAGGAGGAGTCCGCGTATGGCCGACCACACGTTGTGGCATGAAACACTGCATGACCAGTTTGGTCAGTACTTTGCCGTTGATAACGTGCTCTATCATGAGAAAACCGATCACCAGGATCTCATCATCTTCGAAAACGCCGCCTTTGGCCGCGTGATGGCGCTGGACGGCGTGGTGCAAACCACCGAGCGCGACGAGTTTATCTATCACGAAATGATGACCCACGTTCCGCTGCTGGCGCACGGTCACGCGAAGCATGTCCTGATTATCGGCGGCGGCGACGGCGCAATGCTGCGTGAAGTGTCCCGCCATCGTTCCATTGAAACCATCACCATGGTGGAAATCGATGCGGGCGTCGTCTCTTTCTGCCGCCAGTATCTGCCCAACCACAATGCCGGCAGCTATGACGATCCGCGCTTTAGCCTGGTGATTGACGACGGCGTTAACTTTGTTAACCAGACCTCGCAGACCTTTGACGTCATTATCTCCGACTGCACCGACCCAATCGGCCCCGGCGCGTCGCTGTTTACATCCTCCTTCTACGAAGGCTGCAAGCGCTGCCTGAACCCGGGCGGGATCTTCGTCGCCCAAAATGGCGTCTGCTTCCTGCAGCAGGATGAAGCGCTGGATAGCCACCGGAAGCTGAGCACCTATTTCGATGATGTCAGCTTCTATCAGGCGGCAATTCCAACCTACTACGGCGGGATCATGACCTTTGCCTGGGCGACCGATAACGACGTATTACGCCATCTCTCCACCGAAATTATTCAGGCCCGCTTCCATCAGGCCGGTCTTCAGTGCAGATACTACAATCCGGCTATCCATACCGCAGCGTTTGCTCTGCCGCAGTACCTGCAAGACGCATTATCCACTAAGGGGGTGAGCTAATTGAAAAAGCTTAAACTGCATGGCTTTAACAACCTGACGAAAAGCCTGAGTTTTTGTATTTACGATATCTGCTATGCCAAAACAGCGGAAGAACGCGATGGTTACATCGCCTATATCGACGAACTCTACAACGCCAACCGTCTGACCGAGATCCTGTCAGAAACCTGTTCCATTATCGGCGCAAACATCCTGAACATCGCCCGACAGGATTATGAACCTCAGGGCGCCAGCGTGACCATTCTGGTCAGCGAAGAGCCGGTCGACCCGAAGCTTATCGACAAAACTGAACATCCGGGCCCGCTGCCGGAAGTGGTCGTGGCCCACCTGGATAAAAGCCATATCTGCGTGCACACCTACCCGGAGAGTCACCCGGAAGGCGGGCTGTGTACGTTCCGCGCCGATATTGAAGTCTCGACCTGCGGCGTGATTTCACCGCTGAACGCGCTGAACTATTTAATCCACCAGCTGGAATCGGACATCGTCACCATTGATTACCGCGTGCGCGGTTTTACCCGTGACGTCAACGGCATGAAGCACTTCATCGACCACGAGATCAACTCCATCCAGAACTTTATGTCCGAGGACATGAAATCGCTGTACGACATGATGGACGTGAACGTGTATCAGGAAAACATCTTCCATACCAAGATGTTACTTAAGGAATTTGACCTTAAGCACTACATGTTCCACACGAAGCCGGAAGATTTGAGCGAAGAAGAGCGTAAGGCGATTACTGACCTGCTCTGGAAAGAGATGCGCGAGATTTACTACGGCCGCAATATTCCGGCCGTGTAAGAGCAAGCCGGAGCAGGGATGCTCCGGTCTTTTATTTCTGTTTCATAAAGTCGCGGTAGGCATTTACCACCTGAAGGAAATCCTCTACGCCGCACATCGACAGGCTCTCTTCGTCGTAGTAGCTCATCCCCTCTTCCATCTCGTCACCTGAAAACTCGAGCTGGTTGGCACGCACCATGACCTCTTCACCGTCCATCCACAGCGTATATTCATGCCCGGCGCGCTGCCAGGATCGTTCACTGCCTTTCACCGTATTTGCCGCCTGTTCAACTTCATCAAGAAGTGCAAGATTTTCTTTCACCTCTTCGTTAAACCAGTGTCCAACGGCTTCGTGGCCCATCGACATACGCACTTTCACCACTCCGGTGATGTCGCGCAGAAATTCGTAATCCATAGTGTTTTCCTCTGCAAAGCCATTACGGTAATTATCGCAGCAGCGAGGAAGAAAAAAAGCGGGAGAGGTGGGAGGAATAAAAATAAAAAGGTGAGAGCAAGACCCTGCGGCCTGGTGCCCTCACCCCGTCCCTCTCCCACGGGAGAGGGTGCAAATACTCAAAACCGTCTCGTAGAGACGGTTTTGCTGTTTATACCGCCGTCTGGAAGATAACCCCGTCGGCCTTCTCGGTGTACTGAGAAAGCTGGTCGAAGTTCAGATAGCGATAGGTATCTACCGCCGTCTTATCCACCTGAGCCACAAAGGTCTGGTACTCTTCCGGCGTTGGCAGTTTGCCAATCAGCGCCGCAACCGCCGCCAGCTCCGCAGAGGCCAGGAAGACGTTCGCACCGGTACCTAAACGGTTCGGGAAGTTACGGGTAGAGGTGGAAACCACCGTCGCACCGTCGGCTACGCGCGCCTGGTTGCCCATACACAGGGAACAGCCAGGGATTTCGATACGCGCACCGCTCTTACCAAACACACTGTAGTAGCCCTCTTCGGTCAGCTGAGCCGCGTCCATACGCGTTGGCGGCGCCACCCACAGACGGGTTGGCAGCTGGCCTTTGTGGGTATCCAGCAGCTTACCGGCAGCACGGAAGTGACCGATGTTGGTCATACAGGATCCGATGAACACTTCGTCGATCTTCTCGCCCTGAACCTCAGACAGCGGACGCGCGTCGTCAGGATCGTTCGGTGCACACAGGATTGGCTCTTTGATATCCGCCAGATCGATGTCGATCACCGCCGCGTACTCTGCGTCAGCATCGGCTTCCAGCAGCTGCGGATCGGCCAGCCATTTCTCCATGCCCTGGATACGACGCTCCAGCGTACGACGGTCGCCGTAGCCTTCTGCAATCATCCACTTCAGCAGCACGATGTTAGAGTTCAGATACTCAATAATCGGCTCTTTGTTCAGCTTGATGGTACAGCCCGCCGCAGAACGCTCGGCGGAAGCATCGGTCAGCTCGAACGCCTGCTCCACTTTCAGATCCGGCAGACCTTCAATTTCCAGAATGCGGCCAGAGAAGATGTTTTTCTTCCCTTTCTTCTCAACGGTCAGCAGGCCCTGTTTAATCGCATACAGCGGGATCGCGTGAACCAGGTCGCGCAGGGTGATACCCGGCTGCATTTTACCTTTGAAGCGCACCAGCACCGATTCCGGCATATCCAGCGGCATCACGCCCGTCGCAGCAGCAAACGCCACCAGACCGGAGCCCGCCGGGAAGGAGATACCGATTGGGAAACGGGTATGGGAGTCACCGCCGGTACCCACGGTATCCGGCAACAGCATGCGGTTCAGCCAGGAGTGGATGACGCCGTCACCCGGACGCAGGGAAACGCCGCCGCGGTTCATGATGAAGTCTGGCAGCGTGTGGTGCGTGGTCACGTCAACCGGCTTCGGATAGGCCGCCGTGTGGCAGAAGGACTGCATCACCAGGTCAGAAGAGAAGCCCAGGCACGCCAGGTCTTTCAGTTCGTCACGGGTCATTGGACCGGTGGTGTCCTGAGAGCCCACGGAGGTCATCTTAGGCTCGCAGTACGCGCCAGGACGAATACCAGCAACGCCGCACGCGCGGCCCACCATTTTCTGTGCCAGAGAATAACCGCGGTTGCTTTCAGCAACGTCTTTCGCCTGACGGAAAACGTCAGAGTGCGGCAGACCCAGCGCTTCGCGCGCCTTGGTAGTCAGGCCACGACCAATGATCAGCGGGATACGGCCACCGGCGCGCACTTCGTCGATCAGCACGTCGGTTTTCAGCTCAAAGCTTGCCAGCAGCTCGTTGGTCTCGTGGTTGCGCACTTCGCCTTTGTACGGGTAAACGTCAATCACGTCGCCCATGTTCAGGTTAGAAACATCCACTTCGATCGGCAGTGCGCCCGCATCTTCCATGGTGTTGAAGAAGATTGGCGCAATTTTGCCGCCGAGGCACAGGCCGCCGCCGCGCTTGTTTGGCACATGCGGAATGTCGTCGCCCATGAACCACAGCACGGAGTTGGTTGCGGACTTACGGGAAGAACCGGTACCCACAACGTCACCCACATAGGCCAGCGGGAATCCTTTTTTCTGCAGGGCTTCGATCTGTTTGATCGGGCCAACGCTGCCCGGCTGATCCGGCTCAATACCTTCACGGGCGTTTTTCAGCATCGCCAGGGCGTGCAGAGGGATATCCGGGCGAGACCACGCGTCCGGTGCCGGAGAGAGGTCATCGGTGTTGGTTTCACCGGTCACTTTAAAGACGGTAACGGTGATTTTTTCAGCCAGCGCTGGGCGGTTCAGGAACCATTCGGCATCAGCCCAGGACTGCATCACCTGCTTCGCATAGACGTTGCCCGCTTTGGCTTTTTCTTCCACATCGTAGAAGTTATCGAACATCAGCAGCGTAGAAGAGAGCGCTTTAGCGGCAATCGGTGCCAGCTTGTCGTTATCCAGCGCGTCAATCAGCGGATGAATGTTGTAACCACCCTGCATGGTGCCGAGCAGTTCAATGGCTTTTTCAGGAGTAACCAGTGGGGAGGTGGCTTCGCCTTTGGCGATAGCAGCAAGGAATCCGGCTTTTACGTAGGCAGCTTCATCTACGCCAGGCGGTACGCGGTTGATCAGCAGATCTAACAGGAATTCTTCTTCGCCCTTAGGCGGGTTCTTCAGCAGCTCGACGAGCGCGGCCATTTGGGTTGCATCTAAAGGTTTGGGTACAATTCCCTCGGCGGCACGTTCTGCTACGTGCTTACGGTATTCTTCTAGCACGACGGTTCTCCTCGCTCTCATTGTCATATGCGGCGGGCGTTCTCTTCACGCTCCTGTGAGACAGCAGTTTGTAGGGTAAATGCCCGATACCGCGTCGGGCAGCATAGCAGGATTTCTGCACAGTGTTAATCCGTTTACAAAAAAGCAACATTAAAAAATTTGCTGAATCGTTAAGCATGGTGTAGCGGGGATTCAGGGCATCTTTTTGCGGTATCTTCTGCACCGTGACGCTTCAGTTTTTTCTTCATCAGATATAATTGTGTAATAAATACTCACACTCTTTATCCGGACGTCCCGGACGCTTCCCAATAAAAGTCAAAACAGTAAAAGACGGGTGAATAATACTCACGCCAACCGTAACGCCTCACGGCACAACGCTTGTCTCGTTGGAGTCATTTTATGAAGTTGCCCTTTAAGCCACATCTGCTCGTCCTTGTGTGCAGTGCCGGGCTGTTTGCCGCCTCGGGCGTCATGTTTGTCAAAGGCCGCGCCACGGAGCCCGCTGCGCCAGCCGCCGTCACACAACAACCGGCTCCACCGGCAGCGCCTGCCGCAGCCCAGTCCGCCCCTGCTGTCGCGCCAGCCTACACTGCCGCGCAAATCGATCAGTGGGTCGCCCCTGTTGCGCTCTACCCCGATGCCCTGCTCTCACAAATCCTGATGGCCTCGACCTATCCGGCCAACGTGATCCAAGCGGCGCAGTGGTCGAAAGACAATCCTAAAATGGAAGGGGACGCGGCGATTCAGGCCGTTGCCAGCCAGCCCTGGGATCCCAGCGTAAAATCGCTGGTCGCGTTTCCTCAGCTTATGTCCCTGATGGGTGAAAACCCGCCGTGGGTACAAAATCTGGGTGATGCGTTTCTCGCGCAGCCGAAGGACGTGATGGATTCCGTTCAGCGCCTGCGCGCGCTGGCACAGAAGGCCGGCGCGTTACAATCCACGCCTCAGCAGACGGTCACCACCGTAACAAAACCAGCGCCAGCGAAAACCAGCACCGCCGAAACCACGACCACGACGACGTCCGCGCCTACGGTAATCAAAATTGAATCTGCCGACCCACAGGTTATTTACGTCCCCACCTATAACCCCAATACGGTTTACGGGACCTGGCCAAACGCCGCCTATCCGCCCACCTATCTCCCGCCCACGCCCGGGGAGCAGTTTGGCAACAGCTTCGTAAACGGTTTAGGCTTCAGCCTGGGCGTCGCCACAACCTATGCCATCTTCAGCAGCATCGACTGGGATGATGACGATGACTGGGATCATCACCATGACGACTGGGATAATCACGGCGGCTATAACCGCAACGGTGATAACAATATCAATATCAACGTTGAGAACTTCAATAAAATCAGCGGACAGCGCCTGACGGACGCCAACCGCACCTGGCAGCACAACCCGGCCTATCGGGAAGGCGTGCCCTATCCGACTAACCAGCTCAACACTCGCTTCCACGCCACCAACACAGCCACAGGGCTCAGTTCAACGCAGCAAAAACCGGTAAATCGCGACAGCCAGCGTCAGGCCGCGCTGAGCCAGATGGAGAAATCCACGGGCAAAACGTTCCCGCAAACGGCACGCACCGGAACGAAAGACGTGCAGCGTCAGGCCTCAGGCGAACAGCTGAAGCAGATTTCGCAGCGCAACAACTACCGCGGCTACGACACCAAACCGCAGACGGCGAAGCGGAGTACCGCGCAGCAGCGAGAAAACCGCCAGACCACCGCCCAGAGACATGAGAAGCGGGTTTCGCAGCCCGCGCAGCAACGCTCTCTCCAGCAGCGAAGCAGCCAGCCCCGGGCCAATGCGCTGAGCGGTAACGACAGCCGCTCCGCGAACTGGCAGGCGCAGCAGCAGCGCGGTGCGCAAAGCAGACAGCTCGCTGCGCGCCAGCAGCAGCCACGTCAGGCGTCCGGTGGACGTGCTGAACGCCGTGAAATTCGACATCGCTAAGGGAACTGACATGAAACGTAACCTACTCAGCGGAATGGTGTTATTTATGCTTTCGGCCCCGGTGATGGCGCAGCAGTCCTTTAGCACCCCCGCTCAGGCAACCGATGCGCTGACCAAAGCCATCAGTGAGCAAAATGAGAGCGCGATGACCAACCTGCTCGGAGAGAACTGGCGCGATTTTCTGCCCCCCGAGGGCGTTGATCCGGATGCTGTCGATCGCTTCCTGCGCGACTGGAACGTCCGTCATACCACGGTTGTCGAGGGAGATACGGCGCATCTGGTTGTCGGAGACAGCGGCTGGCAGCTTCCCATCCCGGTGATCAAAACCTCTGCAGGCTGGCAGTTCGACATCAAAGAAGGGGCTGAAGAGATCCTGACCCGTGAAATCGGGCGTAACGAGCTCGCCGCCATTGAAGCCTTGCATGCCTATGTTGATGCGCAGCAAAGCTATTTTGCGATGAACCAGAAATACGCGCAGAAGATTGTCAGCTCGAAAGGCAAAAAAGACGGTTTGTACTGGCCAGCCTCGCCCGGCGAAGCGCCCAGCCCGCTCGGCCCGGCATTTAGCCCGAAAGAGCCAGGTACCGGCTATCACGGCTATCGCTTCCGCATCCTGCCGGAGAGTAACGGTTTCGCGATGGTGGCGTGGCCGGTCAGCTACGGTCAGACGGGCGTGATGAGCTTTGTGATAAACCAGGACGACAAGGTGTATCAGTCCGATCTCGGCAGCGATTCAGAGCAGAAAGCCCGGGCGCTAGCCGCCTATAGCCCTGATAAAACCTGGCAGCCTGTGGCCCCCTGAACGCAGCGCATAAAAAAAGCGGCCATTGGCCGCTTTTTTCATCTGAAGAAACTTATTTCTTCTTCGCTTTCGCGTTTGGCAGGTCGGTGATGCTGCCTTCAAACACTTCTGCCGCCAGGCCCACGGACTCGTGCAGAGTCGGGTGAGCGTGGATGGTCAGCGCGATGTCTTCAGCGTCACAGCCCATTTCGATAGCCAGACCGATTTCACCCAGCAGCTCGCCGCCGTTGGTACCGACAATCGCACCACCGATGACGCGGTGAGTCTCTTTGTCGAAGATCAGTTTGGTCATACCATCAGCGCAGTCGGAAGCGATAGCACGGCCAGAAGCAGCCCACGGGAAGGTGGCGGTTTCGTAGCTGATGCCTTTCTCTTTCGCTTCTTTCTCAGTCAGACCGACCCATGCAACTTCTGGCTCGGTGTACGCGATAGATGGAATGACTTTCGGATCGAAGTAGTGCTTCATGCCGGCGATAACTTCAGCGGCAACGTGACCTTCGTGAACACCTTTGTGTGCCAGCATTGGCTGACCGACGATATCGCCGATAGCAAAGATGTGCGGCACGTTAGTGCGCAGCTGCTTGTCAACGCGGATAAAGCCACGGTCGTCCACTTCCACGCCAGCTTTGCCCGCGTCGAGGTTTTTACCGTTCGGCACACGGCCGATAGCCACCAGCACGGCGTCGTAACGCTGCGGTTCGGATGGGGCTTTTTTGCCTTCCATGGAAACGTAAATACCGTCTTCTTTCGCTTCAACGGCAGTCACTTTGGTTTCCAGCATCAGGTTGAATTTCTTGCTGATGCGTTTGGTGAAGACTTTAACGATGTCTTTGTCGGCAGCCGGGATAACCTGGTCGAACATTTCAACCACGTCGATCTCTGAACCCAGCGCATGGTACACGGTACCCATTTCCAGACCGATGATACCGCCGCCCATAACCAGCAGACGCTTAGGAACGGTTTTCAGCTCCAGCGCATCGGTGGAATCCCACACGCGTGGATCTTCATGCGGAATGAATGGCAGTTCGATTGGGCGAGAGCCTGCCGCGATGATCGCGTTGTCGAAGTTGATCACGGTTTTGCCGTTTTCGCCTTCCACTTCCAGGGTGTTCGCACCGGTGAATTTACCCAGACCGTTTACCACTTTCACTTTACGGCCTTTGGCCATACCCGCCAGACCGCCGGTCAGCTGAGTGATAACTTTCTCTTTCCAGGTACGAATTTTGTCGATATCGGTTTTCGGCTCGCCGAAGACGATACCGTGTTCAGCCAGCGCTTTGGCTTCTTCGATAACTTTCGCTACGTGCAGCAGCGCTTTAGAAGGGATACAGCCGACGTTCAGACAAACACCGCCGAGGGTGCTGTAACGTTCTACGATGACGGTTTCCAGACCTAAATCCGCTGCACGGAATGCTGCGGAGTAACCTGCCGGGCCTGCCCCAAGTACTACGACCTGAGTTTTGATTTCTGTGCTCATCATGACCTCTTAATTTATACCCGTCGTCCACCGGGTCGTTCTATCCGCCCGCAGTTTACAAAATTGTTAACAATTTTGAAACAACAAACGGCTCACGAATTGTCGCTTTCGCCAATAACCTCACAAACACCATGAGATTATCAGAAAAAAGCCGGCCGACTGGCCGGCTTTTCGATTACATCACCAGGCGGCGAATGTCGCTCAGCATGTTGTTGATGATGGTGATAAAGCGCGCACCATCAGCACCGTCGATCACGCGGTGGTCGAAGGACAGAGAGATTGGCATCATCAGACGCGGCACGAACTCTTTGCCGTTCCACACCGGCTCCATCGCGGACTTGGACACACCGAGGATAGCCACTTCCGGCGCGTTAACAATCGGTGCGAAGTGGGTGGTACCCAGGCCGCCGATGCTGGAGATAGTGAAGCAGCCGCCCTGCATTTCGCCGGCAGTCAGCTTACCATCACGCGCTTTCTTGGAGATAACGGTCAGTTCACGGGACAGCTCAGTGATGCTCTTCTTGTTCACGTCTTTGAAGACCGGAACAACCAGACCATTTGGCGTATCAACCGCAACACCGATGTTGATGTATTTCTTCAGCGTCAGCTTCTGGCCGTCTTCGGACAGGGAGCTGTTGAAGCGTGGCATCTGCTCAAGGGCAGCGGCAACGGCTTTCATGATGAAGACTACTGGGGTGAATTTCACGTCCAGTTTGCGCTTCTCAGCTTCAGCATTCTGCTGTTTACGGAACGCTTCCAGATCGGTGATATCGGTTTTGTCGAAGTGCGTAACGTGCGGGATCATCACCCAGTTACGGCTCAGGTTAGCACCAGAGATTTTCTGGATGCGGCCCAGCTCCACTTCTTCGATTTCGCCGAACTTGCTGAAGTCCACTTTCGGCCATGGCAGCATGCCCGGAATACCGCCACCGGCGGCTGCAGCAGGTGCAGCTTCGGCGCGTTTCACCGCGTCTTTCACGTAGGTCTGAACGTCTTCGCGCAGGATACGACCCTTACGGCCGGTTCCTTTCACTTTCGCCAGGTTCACACCGAACTCGCGCGCCAGGCGACGAATCAGCGGGGTAGCGTGGACGTAAGCGTCGTTTTCAGCGAACTCAGATTTTTCTGCTTTAGCAGCAGGGGCAGCGGCTGGTTTAGCAGCCTGCGCCGGTGCAGCAGCAGGGGCTGGAGCAGCCGCGGCAGCCGGAGCTGCGGCAGGCGCAGCGCCTTCCACTTCGAAGACCATGATCAGAGAGCCGGTAGACACTTTGTCGCCGGTGCTGATCTTGATCTCTTTAACGGTACCCGCGAACGGCGCCGGCACTTCCATAGAAGCTTTGTCGCCTTCAACGGTGATCAGTGACTGTTCAGCGGCAACTTTGTCGCCCACTTTCACCATCACTTCGGTCACTTCAACTTCGTCACCGCCGATGTCCGGTACGTTAACGTCTTTCGCACCGCCAGCAGCTGCTGGTGCAGCAGCCGGAGCCGGAGCAGCGGCCTGCGCAGGCGCAGCACCCGCCACTTCGAAGATCATGATAAGCGACCCGGTAGACACTTTGTCGCCGGTGTTGATCTTGATCTCTTTAACGGTACCCGCGAACGGAGCCGGCACTTCCATAGAGGCTTTGTCGCCTTCTACGGTGATCAGTGACTGCTCAGCCGCAACGGTGTCGCCCACTTTCACCAGAATTTCAGTGACTTCAACTTCGTCACCGCCGATGTCAGGCACGTTCACTTCTTTTGCTGCTGCGGCAGCTGCTGGAGCAGCGGCGGCCGGAGCGGCTTTCTTCTCTTCCTGCGCAGGTGCAGCAGCTGCTGCACCGTCGGCGGAATCGAAAATCATGATCAGTTTGCCAGTCTCGGTTTTATCGCCAACAGAGACTTTGATCTCTTTAACGATGCCAGCCTGAGGAGACGGGACTTCCATAGAGGCTTTGTCGCCTTCTACGGTGATCAGCGACTGTTCAGCTTCAACTTTGTCGCCTACTTTGACCAGGATCTCGGTGATTTCAACTTCATCAGCCCCGATGTCCGGTACATTGATTTCGATAGCCATTATTCTTTTACCTCTTACGCCAGACGCGGGTTAACTTTTTCTGCATCGATGTTGAATTTGGTGATTGCGTCTGCAACCACTTTCTTATCGATTTCGCCACGTTTAGCCAGTTCGCCCAGTGCTGCTACAACCACGTAAGAAGCATCAACTTCGAAGTGGTGACGCAGGTTTTCGCGGCTGTCAGAACGACCGAAGCCGTCAGTACCCAGTACGCGATAATCATCAGCTGGAACGTAAGTACGAACCTGCTCTGCGAACAGTTTCATATAGTCAGTAGACGCCACCGCTGGCGCGTCGTTCATCACCTGAGCGATGTAAGGAACGCGTGGGGTTTCCATTGGGTGCAGCATGTTCCAGCGTTCACAATCCTGGCCATCACGCGCCAGTTCAGTGAAGGAGGTAACAGAGTACACATCGGAACCGACACCGTAGTCTTTCGCCAGGATCTGCGCTGCTTCACGAACGTGACGCAGGATAGAACCGGAGCCCAGCAGCTGAACTTTACCTTTGCTACCTTCGATGGTTTCGAGTTTGTAGATACCTTTACGGATACCTTCCTCGGCACCCGCTGGCATTGCCGGCATGTGGTAGTTTTCGTTCAGGGTGGTGATGTAGTAGTAAATGTTCTCCTGCGCTTCACCGTACATGCGCTGCAGACCGTCATGCATGATGACCGCCACTTCGTACGCGTAAGACGGGTCGTAAGAGATACAGTTAGGGATAGTCAGAGACTGAATGTGGCTGTGACCATCTTCGTGCTGCAGACCTTCACCGTTCAGGGTCGTACGACCGGAGGTACCGCCTACCAGGAAGCCGCGAGCCTGCTGGTCGCCTGCCTGCCAGCACAGGTCACCGATACGCTGGAACCCGAACATGGAGTAGTAGATGTAGAACGGGATCATCGGCAGGTTGTTGGTGCTGTAAGAGGTCGCAGCAGCCAGCCAGGATGCGCCTGCGCCCAGCTCGTTGATACCTTCCTGCAGGATCTGACCTTTCTCGTCTTCTTTGTAGTATGCAACCTGCTCACGGTCCTGCGGAGTGTACTGCTGACCGTTCGGGCTGTAGATACCGATCTGACGGAACAGACCTTCCATACCGAAAGTACGCGCTTCGTCGGCGATGATTGGAACCAGACGATCTTTGATCGACTTGTTCTTCAGCATCACGTTCAGGGCACGAACGAAAGCGATAGTGGTGGAGATCTCTTTGTTCTGCTCTTCCAGCAGCTGAGAGAAGTCTTCCAGCGCTGGCAGTTCCAGCTTCTCGGTGAAGTTTGGCTGACGAGCTGGCAGGTAGCCTTTCAGCGCCTGACGACGTTCGTGCAGATACTTGTGCTCTTCAGAACCTTCCGGGAAGGTGATGTAAGACAGGTTTTCTACCTGCTCATCGGTCACTGGAACGTTGAAACGGTCGCGGATATAACGCACGCCGTCCATGTTCATTTTCTTAACCTGGTGAGCGATGTTTTTACCTTCTGCGGTATCACCCATGCCGTAACCTTTGATGGTATGGGCCAGGATTACAGTCGCTTTACCTTTGGTTTCACGCGCTTTTTTCAGTGCAGCGTAGACTTTCTTCGGATCGTGACCACCGCGGTTCAGAGCCCAGATCTGCTCATCAGTCCAGTCTGCAACCAGTGCTGCGGTTTCAGGATATTTGCCGAAGAAGTGCTCACGAACGTAGGCACCGTCTTTGGATTTGAAGGTCTGGTAGTCACCGTCAACGGTTTCGTTCATCAGCTGGATCAGTTTACCGCTGGTGTCTTTACGCAGCAGCTCATCCCAACGACCGCCCCACATGACTTTGATCACGTTCCAGCCAGCACCAGCGAAGATGCCTTCCAGTTCGTTGATGATCTTGCCGTTACCGGTTACCGGACCATCCAGACGCTGCAGGTTACAGTTGATGATGAAGCACAGGTTGTCCAGCTTCTCACGGGTAGCGATGGTGATCGCACCTTTGGATTCTGGCTCATCCATTTCGCCGTCGCCCAGGAAGGCGTAAACGGTCTGCTCAGAGGTGTCTTTCAGACCACGGTGTTCCAGGTATTTCAGGAATTTAGCCTGATAGATCGCACCGATTGGGCCCAGACCCATAGATACGGTCGGGAACTGCCAGAATTCAGGCATCAGTTTAGGGTGCGGGTAAGAAGACAGACCTTTACCGTGTACTTCCTGGCGGAAGTTGTTCATCTGCTCTTCAGTCAGACGACCTTCCAGGAATGCACGTGCATAGATGCCCGGAGAGATGTGGCCCTGGAAGTACACCAGATCGCCGCCGTCTTTCTCGTTCGCTGCACGGAAGAAGTGGTTGAAGCACACTTCGTAAACGGTCGCAGAAGACTGGAAGGACGCCATGTGGCCACCCAGTTCCAGGTCTTTCTTGGATGCGCGCAGAACGGTCATAATGGCGTTCCAGCGAATTGCAGAACGGATACGACGTTCCAGATCCAGATTGCCCGGGTATTCCGGTTCGTCTTCGACGGCAATCGTGTTTACGTAGTTGCTAGCCCCTGCACCTGAAGCAACCTTCACGCCGCCTTTGCGGGCTTCAGAAAGCAGCTGATCAATCAGATACTGAGCGCGCTCAACACCTTCTTCACGGATGACCGATTCGATCGCCTGTAGCCAGTCGCGAGTTTCGATCGGATCCACGTCATTTTGGAGACGTTCTGACATGGGGGTATTCCTTATCTATCTAATACGTTGATTTGTCTGGAACCTGTCCCATTGTGCTCTTGGGCAAGAACACAATAAGACAGGTTCTGCGTTTAGTTGCCGCGCTCTAAAAGTACCTGGCGCTTAATCCTTTCGTTGCTGTATGCGGCGTAATGAACGTTCGCGACGCGATTGTTCACGGCTGCGGTCCAGCAAGATTTCCTCAATGAAAGCCAGATGGCGGTGCGACGCTTCGCGCGCCTGCTCCGGTTCCCCGGCCATTATCGCCTCGAATACTCGGGTGCGATGGTTGCTTACCAGTGGGAGCATGTCCCGACGGGCATACAACAATTCAAAATTTTGACGAACGTTCTGGGCCAGCATCGGCTCCATGCAGCGTAGCAGATGGAGGAGCACCACGTTGTGGGCCGCTTCGGTGACGGCGATTTGATACTGGACGACGGCGCTGGACTCGGCGTCTAAATCGCCGGACTGCTGTGCCCGTTCAATGGCCTGATGCAGTTCGCGGATACGCACGCGATCTTCATCAGTGCTGCGAAGGGCGGCGTAATAGGCCGCAATACCTTCCAGCGCGTGACGGGTCTCAAGCAGGTCAAACTGGGATTCTGGGTGGTCAGAGAGAAGTTCTACCAGCGGATCGCTGAAGCTCTGCCACAGGCTGTTTTGCACAAAGGTTCCGCCGCCCTGACGACGAAGCAGCAAGCCCTTTGCTTCGAGACGTTGAATCGCCTCACGCAGAGAAGGACGTGAAACGTCGAACTGTTTTGCCAGCTCGCGTTCTGGCGGAAGTTTCTCACCCGGGCGCAGAGTCCCTTCGAGGATTAAAAACTCCAGCTGCTGCTCAATCACATCAGATAGTTTTGGTTGGCGAATTTTGCTGTAGGCCATATTCCCTGTCTTACGCCTTTTTGCCCGGAGTCAATTGGTCTTACCAATTTCTATTTCGTATCGCTAAAGTAACAAAGTATTCACCTTCTGTCCATATTGGTTTTGATTGAAATCAGTAAACCCTGCACATTTTAACAACCTTACAGAAATAACGTTTCAGAAATGTAACTTTGCACAAATGAGTTGATTACCCCCAAAGAGGGAGTTTTAACCATAATGAAACGAGGGTTTTTGCAATCTGAAGCGATTCAACAAGGCAAATAATGAAAATTCGCCCACTTAAGGCGCATTTCTATTCTATAGGTTGGGTGAGGAACAACGAGCGGACCGATTTACAAATGCTTTCTTTTTATTCAAGTCGTCTTCACCCCTTCATAAAGCAGGTGCATTCGCAGGCACTTACCACTATTCTGGCGCTTACGGAAGTCATCTCCGCTTTTTTCGGTCTCGTTAACCGTAAAGAAATAAATACAGAATATGGATTTTCATAATTACACACGCTCAGCGTGAACATAACAACCACACACGAGGTTTCAAATGGAAGCTCAACAGCACGGCGATCAGCTAAAGCGCGGGCTTAAAAACCGCCATATACAGCTCATCGCACTGGGCGGTGCGATTGGTACCGGCCTGTTTCTGGGCAGCGCATCCGTTATCCAGTCAGCCGGTCCCGGCATTATTTTGGGTTACGCGATTGCGGGTTTCATTGCTTTTCTGATCATGCGCCAGCTGGGCGAAATGGTGGTTGAAGAGCCTGTCGCCGGCTCCTTCAGCCACTTTGCCTATAAATACTGGGGCAGCTTTGCCGGTTTCGCCTCGGGCTGGAACTACTGGGTCCTGTACGTTCTGGTTGCCATGGCTGAGCTTACCGCCGTCGGGAAATACATTCAGTTCTGGTATCCCGAGATCCCAACCTGGGCTTCCGCAGCCGCTTTCTTCGTCATTATTAACGCCATTAACCTGACCAACGTAAAAGTGTTCGGTGAAATGGAGTTCTGGTTTGCCATCATCAAGGTCATTGCCGTAGTGGCGATGATTATCTTCGGCGGCTGGCTGCTGTTCAGCGGCAACGGCGGCCCGCAGGCAACCGTGCGCAACCTCTGGGAACAGGTCGGATTCCTGCCTCACGGTATGACCGGTCTGGTAATGATGATGGCCATCATTATGTTCTCCTTCGGCGGGCTGGAGCTGGTGGGCATCACCGCTGCTGAAGCCGACAACCCGGAGCAAAGCATTCCGAAAGCCACTAACCAGGTTATCTACCGCATTCTGATCTTCTATGTGGGCTCGCTGGCCGTGCTGCTCTCCCTGCTGCCGTGGACGCGCGTGACCGCCGACACCAGCCCGTTTGTGCTGATCTTCCACGAGCTGGGCGACACCTTTGTCGCCAACGCCCTGAACATCGTGGTGCTGACCGCAGCGCTCTCCGTTTACAACAGCTGCGTGTACTGCAACAGCCGCATGCTGTTCGGCCTGGCCCAGCAGGGCAACGCGCCAAAAGCGCTGCTCAACGTCGATAAACGCGGCGTGCCGGTAAACACAATTCTGGTTTCGGCGGTTGTGACCGCGCTGTGCGTGCTCATTAACTACATGGCTCCGGAATCGGCGTTTGGCCTGCTGATGGCGCTGGTGGTCTCTGCCCTGGTCATCAACTGGGCCATGATCAGCCTGGCGCACATGAAGTTCCGCCGCGCCAAGCAGCAGCAGGGCGTCACCACGCGCTTCCCTGCCCTGCTCTATCCGCTGGGTAACTGGATCTGCCTGCTGTTTATGGCAGCCGTGCTGGTGATTATGCTGATCACCCCGGGTATGGCGATTTCCGTCTACCTGATCCCGGTCTGGATTGCGATCCTGGGCGTGGGCTATCTGTTCAGTCAGAAAAGCCGTAATGCCATGAAGGCACACTAAGCCTCTCTTCGCGGCGCCTGCTTTTGCGGGTGCCGCGCGTTGTTACCTCCCTCACACTTTCATGCCCACAGCGCATTTATCCATATCACCGCCCTGATACTGCAACGCATATATTCCTTTGCCAGCAAATAATTCTCTCCATACCGTAAACCGGAGAGCTGTCGATGGATAACAACACACTGTCAGTAAAAGAAAAGATCGGCTATGGGATGGGCGACGCGGGATGCAACATCATCTTCGGCGCCATCATGCTGTTTGTTAACTATTTTTATACGGATATTTTTGGCCTCGCCCCTGCGCTGGTCGGCGTGCTGCTGCTTGCCGTGCGCGTGATTGACGCCGTAACGGACCCGATCATGGGCGCGATTGCTGACCGTACCCGCAGCAAATATGGCCGGTTTCGTCCATGGCTGCTGTGGATCGCCTTCCCCTACGCGCTGTTCAGCATTCTGATGTTCACCACGCCGGAGTGGAGCTATAACAGCAAAGTTATCTATGCGTTTGTCACCTACTTCCTGCTCTCTTTGACCTATACGGCCATCAACATTCCCTACTGCTCGCTGGGCGGGGTGATCACCAACGATCCAAAAGAGCGCGTCGCCTGCCAGTCGTATCGCTTCGTGCTGGTCGGCATCGCCACGCTGCTGCTCTCATTAACGCTGCTGCCAATGGCCGACTGGTTTGGCGGGGATAACAAAGCCAAAGGCTACCAGATGGCGATGACCGTTCTGGCGCTGATTGGGACCTGCATGTTCCTGTTCTGCTTCGCCACCGTGCGCGAGCGCGTGCGTCCGGCGGTACAGACCAACGACGAGCTGAAAAACGATCTGAAAGACGTGTGGAAGAACGACCAGTGGGTACGCATTCTGCTCCTGACCCTGTGCAACGTCTGCCCGGGCTTTATCCGCATGGCGGCCACCATGTATTACGTCACCTGGGTGATGGGCCAGAGCACCCATTTCGCCACGCTGTTTATCAGCCTGGGCGTGGTCGGCATGATGCTCGGCAGCGTGCTGGCAAAAGTGCTGACCGACCGCTGGTGTAAGCTCAAGGTCTTCTTCTGGACCAATATCGTTCTGGCGATTTTCTCAACCGCCTTTTATTTCTTCGACCCGAAAGCCACCGTCACCATCGTGGTGCTCTACTTCCTGCTGAACATCCTGCACCAGATCCCGTCTCCGCTGCACTGGTCGCTGATGGCCGACGTGGACGACTACGGCGAGTGGAAGACCGGTAAGCGCATCACCGGGATCAGCTTCTCCGGCAACATCTTCTTCCTGAAGCTGGGGCTGGCGGTTGCCGGGGCGATGGTCGGCTTCCTGCTCTCCTGGTACGGTTATGACGCGGGCGCAAAAGCGCAGAGCGCGAACGCCATTAATGGGATCGTGCTGCTCTTTACCGTCATTCCTGGCATCGGGTATCTCATTACCGCTGGCGTGGTACGCCTGCTGAAAGTGGACCGTGAAACGATGAAGCGCATTCAGGAAGACCTGGAAAAACGTCGTACCAATTACCGTGAACTGAGCGACTATCAGGAACTGAAAGCCGCAGAGACAAAATAAGGAGAGCCAAATGCATCAGTGGCCAAATCCGTTTATCGAACAACGTGCCGACCCGTACATTTTACGCCACGAGGGGCAGTACTATTTTATCGCCTCCGTGCCTGAGTACGACAGGCTGGCGATCCGCCGCGCAGAGTCTCTTGAAGGCTTACGTAATGCCGAAGAAGTGGTGGTCTGGCGCAAGCCCGACACCGGCCCGATGAGCCAGCTGATCTGGGCGCCGGAACTGCATCACATTGACGGGAAGTGGTACATCTATTTTGCTGCGACGCACACCCAGGCGCTCGACGAGCTTGGAATGTTCCAGCACCGTATGTTCGCCATTGAATGTGCCGACGGCGATCCGCTCGCCGGCGCGTGGGTGGAAAAAGGACAGATCAAAACGCAGTTCGATACCTTCGCCCTGGACGCCACCACCTTTGTTCATAAGGGGAAACGCTGGTATCTGTGGGCGCAAAAAGCGCCGGATATCACAGGAAACTCCAATCTTTATCTCTGTGAAATGGAGAACCCGTGGACGCTGAAAGGCGAGCCGGTGATGCTCAGCAAGCCGGAGTATGACTGGGAGCGTCGCGGGTTTTGGGTCAACGAAGGCCCGGCGGTGCTGGTTCACGGCGATAAGCTGTTTATCAGCTATTCCGCCAGCGCCACCGACGAGAACTACTGCATGGGGCTACTGTGGATAGACCTGAATGCCGATCCGCAAAACCCGGCAAACTGGCACAAATCCCCGCGTCCAGTGTTCGTTACCAGCTATGAGAACCACCAGTTCGGCCCGGGACACAACAGCTTTACGCAAACGCCAGAAGGGGAAGATGTGCTGGTGTATCACGCGCGGAATTACACCGAAATTGAGGGCGACCCGCTGTACGATCCGAACCGTCATACTCGACTGAAGCTTGTCCGCTGGAATGAAAACGGGATGCCTGATTTCGGCATCCCGCCCGCGGATACGCTTTAGCCTTTGCGGCGCGCTGGCCTACACCAGCGTGCCGTAAATCGTCAGCAGCGCCACGATAACCACCACCACAAACGACGTTTTCTTCGCCATGGAGACAGCGGCCTTCGGCGTTTCAATCTTGTCGGTATGCGGCTCACGCGCCAGCGAGAACTGCGCCAGACGCGTTAGCACCTGGTACTGCGACGTATGGCGATCGGCAAGAGAAGCGAACCATGCGGGCAGCGCTTTTTCACCGTGACCAATTAACGCGTACACCACGCCGACCAGACGCACCGGGAGCCAGTCGAGCACGTGCAGGATGGCGTCAATGCCGGACTGCAGGCGTTCATGCGGCGTCAGATAACGGGCAAGCCAGGTCTGCCAGGCGCGCAGGAACGCATATCCCATCAGCAGCACCGGCCCCAGCGGGCCACCCACTACAAACCAGAACAGCGGCGCAAGATAGTAACGGAAGTTAATCCACAGCAGCGCGTTTTGCAGCTCGCGCAGGAATTCGCGCTCGTCGCAGTCCGGCGGCACGCCGTGGATCATCGTCAGCTCGCTCGCCATGGCACCGCGCGCATGGGCATCGTCACGGGAGGCGGCTTTCAGGTATGCGTGATAGTGTAAACGCACCTTGCCTGCGCCAATGCACAGCACCCCAAGCAGGATCCACACCACCAGCAGCGGCACGTTGAAAAAGAGTCCGTACAGCGAGCGCAGGAGCAGGAACGTAATGACCATCACCCCTGCCATCATCAGCAGCGTGCGCAGCATGGAAAAATGTTTGATACGGCGGAATAACACCTCCAGCCCGTGATCCAGATGCCAGTGCTCGCCGAGCTTGAACAGGCGTTCAGCGATGATAACCAGCAGCATGGTAAACAACGTCATGGTATCTCCTTATTCTGACGACGCGGTGAGCATGGCGCGAAACCGGGGCCAGTCAAAGGCCGGGCCGGGATCGGTTTTTCTCTCCGGGGCAATATCACTGTGTCCCGTGATATTGTCGGCGATAGCCGGGTAGAGTCCGATAAGCGTGCGGGTCACTGCCGCTAGCCGTTGATACTGTGAATCGGTGTAGGGCGTAGTATCCGTGCCTTCCATTTCGATCCCGATAGAAAAATCGCTGCACCGTTCGCGCCCGTGATACATCGACACGCCGGCATGCCAGGCGCGCTTATCAAAGGGAACATACTGAACCACTTCACCATCGCGACGAATCAGGCAGTGAGCCGATACGCGCAGATGTGCAATTTCAGCAAAGAAGGGATGAGCATCGGGATCAATAGTTCCCGTGAATAACGCATCGATCCACGGGCCGCCAAATTCACCCGGCGGGAGACTAATATTATGAACCACCAGCAGTGTGGGCTTTTCATCCTCCGGGCGGCAATCGTGGTGCGGCGAGGGCACACGCCGCGCATCCACCAGCCATCCGTTTTCTAACAACATGCTGGAACTCCTTCTGTATGGTGCAATGACTCGGTTCAGAGTAGCATGTTTCAATATTATGATTCGTTACCAATTTGGAGTTTTATCATGCCGCCTCGCCGCTACAACCCCGACCACCGACGTGAAGCACTTCTGGAACGTATTAATATGGATATTCCGGCAAGCGTCTCCCATGCTTTGAAAGAAGATCTGGGCGGTGACGTTAACGCTGATAAGGATATTACCGCACAATTGTTGCCAAAAGAGACGCGCTCGCACGCGGTCATTATCACCCGTGAAGAGGGCGTTTTTTGCGGAAAGCGTTGGGTTGAAGAGGTCTTTACCCAGCTGGCGGGTGATGATGTGCAGATTATCTGGCACGTTGAAGACGGCGATGCAATTACGGCAAACCAGCCGCTGTTCGAACTGGACGGTCCTTCCCGCGTCTTGCTGACCGGCGAACGTACCGCGCTCAATTTTGTACAAACGCTTTCTGGCGTGGCCAGTGAAGTGCGTCGCTACGTTGACCTGCTGGCCGGTACCCGCACCCAGCTGCTGGATACCCGCAAAACGCTGCCGGGCCTGCGTACCGCGCTGAAGTATGCGGTGCTCTGCGGCGGCGGCGCTAACCATCGCCTGGGCTTATCCGACGCCTTCCTCATTAAAGAGAACCACATTATTGCCTCTGGCTCCGTGCGTCAGGCGGTGGAGAAAGCCTTCTGGCTGCACCCGGATGTGCCTGTCGAGGTAGAAGTCGAAAGCCTGGAAGAGCTGGAGCAGGCGATTAAGGCCGGGGCCGATATCATCATGCTCGATAACTTCGAAACAGAGCAGATGCGCGAGGCGGTAAAACTGACTAACGGCCGGGCCCAGCTTGAAGTGTCCGGGAACGTCACTTTCGAAACGATCCGTGAATTCGCCGAAACCGGCGTGGATTACATTTCCGTCGGCGCGCTGACCAAACACGTTCGCGCCCTCGACCTCTCAATGCGCTTCAAATAACGCATTCTCCCCTCTCCACCCGGAGAGGGGAATTTCAGCCCCGCTCGCAGATCCACTGTTCTGCCCTGCAACACTGAAAAAATTCTCTGAAGCCTCCTTCCCGTTCCCTTTTTTGCCTCTCGTTTCTGCTCTTTCCCACTGACAAAGTAGCGCCACTTTGCATAAGGAGCAGATATGGACAGACAACAAGGATTCACACTCATTGAGCTGATGGTGGTCATTGGCATCATTGCGATTCTGAGCGCCATCGGCGTTCCCGCCTATCAGAACTACCTGCGCAAGGCGGCGCTGACCGATATGCTGCAAACCTTCGTTCCTTACCGCACGGCCATTGAGCTTTGCGCGCTGGATCACGGTGGCGTGGAGAGCTGCGATGCGGGCAGTAACGGTATCCCCTCTCCCACCACGACACGCTACGTTTCAGGAATGAGCGTGGCGAAAGGGACCGTGACCTTAACAGGACAGGAGAGTCTTAACGGGCTGGAAGTGGTCATGACGCCGCAGTGGAACGACGGTAACGGTATGACGGGCTGGACGCGCGACTGCAACATCAGTGCTGACAGCGCCCTGAAACAGGCCTGCGAAGACGTTTTCCGCTTCGACAATAACTGAGGAGCGGATAATGAATACCGATCAACTCGTGGCGCTTTGTCAGCGCCATCACGCTCTGCTGCTCACCAGCGACAGTGACATGGTCAGCATCGCCGTCGTGGGCAGCCCCGCGGCTGAACTCATGGAGGCGCTGCGCTTCGCGACCCAGAAACGGATTGATATTGAGTGCTGGAGCGCTGAGCGTATGGAAAAACACCGGCAGCTAACGTCACAATCGCATCTGCCCGTCGTTTCGCAAACACACTCGACGGTGGATATCCTCAACCACACGCTGCAGCAGGCAATCAGCCAGCGCGCCTCCGACATTCATATCGAACCAATGGAGCACGCATGCCAGATCCGTTTACGCATCGACGGGGTTCTTTGTCCCCAGCCTCCGCTTTCCGCCTCGCAGGCAAGCCTGTTCAGCGCTCGTTTAAAGGTGCTGGGTAATCTGGATATTGCTGAACGTCGTTTACCTCAGGACGGTCAGTTTACGATTGAGCTGGCAAACGCGCCGGTCTCGTTTCGGATCGCAACGCTTCCCTGCAACGGTGGTGAGAAAATTGTGCTGCGTCTGCTGCATCAGGTTCAGCAGGCTCTTGAGCCGAAAGCGCTTGGTATGAGCGCAGAACAACTGGCCTGTTTTAATGAGGTCCTCCACCAGCCGCAGGGGCTGTTTCTGGTCACCGGCCCTACCGGCAGCGGCAAAACCGTGACGCTGTACAGCGCGCTGCAGGCGCGTAACACCCCCGACGTCAACATCTGTAGCGTAGAGGATCCCATTGAGATCCCCCTTGCGGGATTAAACCAGACGCAGATTAATCCCCGGGCGGGTTTAACATTCCAGAGCGTGTTAAGGGCGCTGCTACGTCAGGATCCCGACATCATTATGGTCGGCGAAATCCGTGACGGCGAAACGGCAGAAATTGCCATTAATGCCGCTCAGACCGGTCATCTGGTGCTGTCAACGCTGCACACCAACTCAACGACGGAAACCCTGATTCGCCTGGAGCAGATGGGCGTTGCGCGCTGGATGATATCTTCCGCGCTGTCGATGGTGATTGCCCAGAGACTGGTCCGGCGTTTGTGTCCGCACTGTCGCCGGGAAGCCAGCGAGCATGCTGAATTACCGCGCGCCGTATGGTCCAGACCGCTTCCACGCTGGCAGCCCACAGGCTGCGATCGCTGTTATCACGGTTTTTATGGCCGCGTGGCCATTTTTGAAGTGCTGGCGATCGACAATGCCCTGCGTCAGGCCATTGCCAGCGGGGCGGGAATCGAAGTGATAGAGGCGAGTGCCCGGCAGGCGGGAATGATTTCTCTTTTTGAGCACGGCTGCATGGCCGTAGAACAAGGGCTGACCACGATCGAAGAGCTGGTGCGCGTGCTGGGAATGCCGGATGGCTGCTAATCAGCTCTGGCGCTGGCGAGCGCTCACCAAAGAAGGAGAACCCCGAAGCGGAACACTCTGGGCCACAGACCGCACTGCCGCCTTCACCAGGCTGATGCGTAGCGATCTCCATCCTCTGGCGCTGACCCGATGCGCTCAGCGACACCGCTGGCAGCAGCATCACTGCTGCGAGATGTTTCGCCAGCTCGCAACGCTTCTGCAGGCGGGGCTGACGTTATCCCATAGCCTGCAGATGCTGGTAGAGCAACATCCGTTAAAACCGTGGCAGGCGCTGCTGCAAAGCATTGCCGATGAGCTCAGTGAGGGATCCCCCTTTTCTGAGTCGCTAAAAAAGTGGCCAGCGGTGTTTAGCCCACTGCATGTCTCTATGGTGAAAACCGGTGAGCTCACAGGAAAACTGGAGGAGTGCTGCCGTCAGCTCGCGCAGCAGCAAAAAGCGCAGCAGCAGCTCAGAGAGAAGGTGAAAAAGGCCCTACGCTACCCGGCGATCGTCCTTACGCTGGCCGTACTCGTGGTGCTGGCGATGGTCATTCTGGTCTTGCCCGAGTTTGCCGCGATCTACAAAACGTTTAACACGCCGCTCCCGATGCTGACGCAAATGGTCATGGGGATGGCCGCATTTATCCAGTCCTATGCCCTCGCGTTGTTCGCCGCGTTATTAACGCCCTTAGCCGCCGCCTGGGCACTGCGGCACAACCCTCGCTGGCAGCGCATGCTGATGCACATACCCGTGATGGGCGCGCTGGCAAAAGGCCAAAAACTGGGACACATCTTTACCGTGCTGTCACTCACGCAGCAGGCAGGGATCCCCTTTTTACAGGGTCTGGAGAGCGCAGAGGAGACCGTTGAAAGTTGTTACTGGCAGGGAATACTCCACAGCGTTCGGGAGGACATTGAAAAAGGTCTCCCCGTCTGGTCATCCTTTCAGAAAGCGGCCATCTTTACCCCGCTGTGTATTCAGCTTTTACGAACCGGTGAAATGTCAGGTGCGCTGGACATCATGCTGGCAAATCTCGCCCGGCACCACACGGAACAGACCTTTCAACGGGCAGATAATCTGGCGGCACTTCTCGAGCCAGTGCTTCTGATTGTGACAGGGGTCATCATCGGCACGCTGGTAGTGGCAATGTATCTGCCGATTTTCCATCTGGGGGATGCGATGAGCGCGGGGTAGTGCTGAACAGCGCTGGCGCACGGGCATGCGCCAGCAGAAGCCATTACAGGCTGTTGAATACGCGGTTTTCCTGTTCCTGAACGCGAATAAACGTCGTACGTTTAGTCAGCTCTTTCAGGCGGGATGCCCCAACGTAGGTGCAGGCCGAGCGCAGGCCGCCGAGGATATCGCGCGCGGTGTATTCAACCGGGCCACGCAGAGGCAGCTTCACGGTTTTACCTTCCGCCGCACGGTATTTTGCCACGCCACCGACGTGACGGGTCATCGCGGATTCAGAGCTCATGCCGTAGAACAGCATAAATTTCTCGCCGTTCTCTTCAACAACGGTACCACCGCTCTCTTCGTGGCCTGCCAGCATACCGCCGAGCATCACGAAGTCGGCGCCGCCGCCGAAGGCTTTCGCAACGTCGCCCGGCATGGTACAGCCGCCATCGCTGATGATCTGACCGCCCAGACCGTGCGCCGCATCGGCGCATTCAATGACGGCGGAAAGCTGCGGATAACCGACGCCGGTTTTGACGCGGGTCGTGCACACGGAGCCCGGGCCAATACCCACTTTCACGATATCTGCACCGGAAAGGATCAGCTCTTCACACATTTCACCGGTCACCACGTTGCCTGCGATGATGGTTTTCGTCGGCCAGGCTTCACGCGCCTTGCTGACGAACTGCACGAAGTGTTCGGAGTAACCGTTCGCCACGTCAATACAAACGAAGTTGAGCGCCGGGTTAGCGTTCAGGATCTGTTTGGTCTTCTCGAAATCGGCATCGGAAGTGCCGGTAGAAACCATCACATGCTTCACCACGTCAGCAGACGCGGACGCAACAAACGCATTCCACTCTTCAGGGCTGTAATGTTTGTGCACGGCGGTAAGAATGTCGAACTGTGCCAGGGCGGTTGCCATCTCAAAGGTTCCCACAGTATCCATGTTGGCGGCGATGATCGGCACGCCAGACCAGGTCTGACCGGAATGCTTAAAGGTGAACTGACGTTCGAGTTCAACGTCTGAGCGACTTTTCAGTGTAGAGCGTTTAGGGCGGATAAGAACGTCTTTGAAACCTAACTTCAGATCTTCTTCGATACGCATGTGCGGATTCCTGGGGTTAGAGGCAAATATGTTAAAAGCACAACTCCAGTGACGTTATCATACGCACTAATACCTGCTCCGCAAGACTGCGAAATTCTCTTTTTTTACGCTACAATCCTATAAATTTACCTGGTAAAAAGCCGGTAAACAGGACCAAACAGTTTCTGGCGCACCTAAGAGTTTTAATCAACTGATTTTAATAATGAATAATTCCCAGGATTTGAATTAATGGGGTATATCGTCGCATTAACCGGCGGCATCGGTAGTGGCAAAAGTACCGTTGCGGACGCGTTCTCTCGTTTGGGTATCACGATTATTGATGCCGATATCATTGCCCGCCAGGTGGTAGAGCCCAATACACCCGCGCTAAAGTTCATCGCAGAACATTTTGGTCAGACAGTCATCAATGCCGATGGCACACTGAATCGCCGTCAGCTTCGCGAATGCATTTTTTCTGATTCTGCGGAAAAAGCCTGGCTTAATGCCCTGCTCCACCCCATCATCCACCAGGAAACTCAGCGTCAGATAGCCGCAGCCCGCTCGCCCTATGTCCTGTGGGTGGTTCCGCTACTGGTTGAAAATCAGCTGCATAAGAAAGCCGATCGTGTGCTGGTGATTGATGTCGCACCCGAAACGCAAATCCAGAGAACCATGGCGCGCGATCGCGTCTCGCGGGAGCATGCTGAACAAATTCTTGCCGCTCAGGCTACGCGCGCTCAGCGTCTTGCCGTGGCGGATGATGTTATTGATAATAACGGCGCACCAGATGCCATTGCATCGGATGTTGCCCGTCTGCACGCGCAGTATCTGACGTTCGCCGCGCAGGCCGTTGCACAGGAAAAACCATAATGTCGACACACATTCTTTTTGAGCATCCGCTCAACGAAAAAATGCGCACCTGGCTGCGTATTGAATTTCTTATTCAACAACTTTCACAACATCTGCCGGTTAACGATCATGCCACCGCATTGCACTTCTTCCGCAACGTAGGCGATCTGCTGGATGTGATTGAACGCGGTGATGTCCGCACAGAATTACTCAAAGAGCTGGAGCGCCAGCAGCGTAAATTGCAGGCATGGACAGAAGTCCCCGGCGTAGATAAGAGCCGTATCGACGCGCTCCGCCAGCAGTTGAAAAGCAGTAGCGCCATCCTGATGGCCGCGCCGCGCGTCGGACAGTTTTT
The DNA here is from genome assembly GCF_049237205.1 of Enterobacter cloacae complex sp. SHL009. NCBI lineage: Bacteria > Pseudomonadati > Pseudomonadota > Gammaproteobacteria > Enterobacterales > Enterobacteriaceae > Enterobacter > Enterobacter cloacae complex sp. SHL009. Next base: position 375,101 of record NZ_JBMKIW010000002.1, on the reverse strand, counting down.
GCGCGAAGACCGCCTGATTGGTCTGGTGCGCCAGCGCCTGAGCATCCCTGGCGGCTGCTGTAGCTTCGACCTGCCGACGCTGCATATGTGGCTACATATGCCACAGGCTCAGCGTGACGCGCAGGTGAACAGCTGGCTGGCAAGCCTGGAGCCTATGCACCAGACGCTGTCGCTGATCCTCGACCTGATACGTAACTCTGCGCCGTTCCGCAAGCAAACCAGCCTGAATGGTTTCTACCAGGATAACGGTGATGATGCCGATCTTCTGCGCCTGAATTTATCGCTTGGCGAACAGCTTTACCCGCAGATTTCCGGGCATAAGAGCCGTTTTGCGATTCGCTTTATGCCGCTGGACAGTGAAAATGGCACCGTGCCGGAACGTCTCGATTTTGAACTGGCCTGTTGTTAAGGAGTGCCAATGTCTGATGTCACCACCGTAAGCTGCCCGACCTGCGGCAAGACCGTTGTATGGGGCGAAGTGAGTCCGTTCCGCCCATTCTGCAGCAAGCGCTGCCAGCTCATTGATCTGGGCGAATGGGCGGCGGAAGAGAAACGCATTCCAAGCAAAGGCGATCTCTCGGACAGCGATGACTGGAGCGAAACCCAGCAGTAATCTGTAAAGCCTGCTGGCGCTTCGCCTGGCAGGCCTACGGTTGTGCGACTAACCGCAGGATCACGGGCTCATTAGCTGGCGGGAATTTTTCTGCATCACTTGCCTGAAGTTCCACCCAGTTACCCGGCTGTCCCTCTTTTCCCCAGGGTTCACCTTCCCAGTTTTCCACTAGCCAGAACCACAGCGTGATGTGCCTGTCAGGAAACTGGTACTCAAGCTTATCAAACAGCGTTGCGCCAAGCGGCGTGATCCCCACCTCTTCCTGAAGCTCCCGAACCAGCGCCTCTTCCGGCGTTTCACCTGACTCGATTTTACCGCCCGGAAACTCCCACTTGTTCGCCATATGGGCGTCGGCAGCGCGCTGGGTGATAAAGATTTGGTTTTGCGGGTTGCGAATAATCCCGACGGCAATTTGCAGTATTTTCATATTGTCACTTCCATAAAAAAGGCGCAGATATCTGCGCCTTTTTGTTTTTTTTATGAATTTAGCTCAGACGGCCGTGGCACGCCTTGTACTTTTTACCGGAACCACACGGGCACGGATCGTTACGACCCACTTTACGATCGCCGGTCTGCGCGGCGATCGCCGCTGCGGCTTCGCTGTCGTCGGTCTGATGACTCAGCTGCTGCATTTGTGCCAGACGCTCGGCTTCTTCACGACGCTGCTGCTCCATCGCTTCCACCTCTTCCGGCATGCGCACCTGAACCTTGCTCAGGGTGCTGATCACTTCGTACTTCAGTGATTCCAGCATAGACGCGAACATGGAGAAGGATTCACGCTTGTATTCCTGCTTCGGATCTTTCTGCGCATAGCCACGCAGGTGAATACCCTGACGCAGATAGTCCATCGCCGCCAGGTGCTCTTTCCACAGGGAGTCCAGGGTCTGCAGCATCACGCCTTTTTCGAAGTGACGCATCATTTCAGCGCCAACAACCTCTTCCTTACGCTTGTAGACGTCCAGCGCGGTTTCAAAGATACGTTCACGAAGGGTCTCTTCGTGCAGCTCAGGCTCTTTATCCAGCCACTCTTTGATTGGCAGATCGAGGTCAAAGTCATTTTTCAGACGTTCCTGCAGGCCTTCGATATCCCACATCTCTTCCAGAGACTGCGGTGGAATATGCGCGTCGATGGTGGCTTTAAACACATCTTCACGAATGCTGTTGATGGTTTCGCTCACGTCGGACACGTCCAACAGTTCGTTACGCTGGGTGTAGATCGCACGACGCTGATCGTTAGCCACATCATCATATTCCAGCAGCTGCTTACGAATATCAAAGTTGCGGCTTTCCACTTTACGCTGTGCGTTAGCGATCGCTTTGGTCACCCACGGGTGCTCAATGGCTTCGCCTGGTTTCATCCCCAGCTTACGCATCATGCCGGACACGCGGTCAGAGGCGAAAATACGCATCAGCGCATCTTCCATAGACAGGTAGAAGCGGGATGAACCGGCATCACCCTGACGACCCGCACGGCCACGCAGCTGGTTATCGATACGACGAGACTCGTGACGCTCTGTACCGATGATGTGCAGACCGCCGGACGCCAGAACGGCATCATGACGAACCTGCCAGTCGGCTTTGATCTGCGCAATCTGTTCTGGCGTTGGGTTTTCCAGCTCCGCCACTTCAGCCTGCCAGCTACCACCCAGCATAATATCGGTACCACGACCCGCCATGTTGGTGGCGATGGTTACGGCAGCCGGATAACCCGCCTGCGCAACAATGTCCGCTTCTTTGGCGTGGAATTTGGCGTTCAGAACGTTGTGTTTGATACCCGCTTTAGTCAGCTCGTGAGAAACCACTTCGGATTTCTCGATGGAGATGGTCCCCACCAGAACCGGCTGACCATTCGCAGTACGGTCGCGAATATCTTCGATGATCGCCTGAATTTTTTCCGCTTCGGTCATGTACACCAGGTCCGGCATATCCTTACGGATCATTGGACGGTTGGTTGGAACGACCACGGTATCCAGCTTGTAAATGGAGCTGAATTCAAACGCTTCGGTATCAGCAGTACCGGTCATCCCCGCCAGCTTCTCATACAGACGGAAGTAGTTCTGGAAGGTGATAGATGCCAGCGTCTGGTTTTCATTCTGAATATCCACACCTTCTTTGGCTTCCACAGCCTGGTGCAGACCGTCAGACCAGCGACGTCCCTGCATGGTACGGCCGGTGTGTTCATCGACGATGATCACTTCGCCGTCTTTAACGATGTAATCGACGTCGCGGGTGAACAGCGCGTGGGCGCGCAGTGCAGCGGTCACGTGGTGCATCAGCATGATATTGCTCGGGGAGTACAGGGACTCGCCCTCTTCCATGATGCCTTCAGCCACCAGCAGCTCTTCAATTTTCACCAGACCGCGCTCGGTCAGGTTCACCTGGCGCGCTTTTTCATCTACGGAGAAGTGGCCTTCACCCTGGAAGGTATCCGAGTCCTCTTTCTCCTGACGCAGCAGGTGTGGAATGATTTTGTCGACTTTACGGTACATCTCGGAGCTGTCTTCAGCCGGGCCGGAGATGATCAGCGGAGTACGCGCTTCATCGATCAGGATGGAGTCAACCTCATCCACCAGCGCATAGTGCAGCTTACGCTGTACGCGCTCTTCCGGGCTGAACGCCATGTTGTCACGCAGGTAGTCGAAGCCGTATTCGTTGTTGGTGCCGTAAGTGATGTCCGCGTTATACGCTTCGCGCTTGGCTGGCGCAGGCAGGCCGGACATGTTGATACCGACGGTCATACCGAGGAATTCGAACAGTGGGCGGTTGTTTTCGGCGTCACGCTGCGCCAGATAGTCGTTGACGGTAACGACGTGAACGCCTTTACCGGTCAGCGCGTTCAGGTAAGCCGGCAGCGTTGCGGTCAGGGTTTTACCTTCACCGGTACGCATTTCCGCGATGCAGCGCTCGTTGAGCACCATACCACCCAGCAGCTGAACGTCGAAGTGACGCATGCCGAATACGCGCTTACTCGCTTCGCGCACGACAGCAAACGCTTCCGGGATCAGGCTTTCTAAGGTTTCGCCTTTTTCCAGACGCGCACGGAATTCCGCCGTTTTCGCTTTCAGCTCGTCATCAGAGAGCTTCTCCATCGCCGGTTCCATACCGTTGATGACGGCAACAGCTTTGCGCATACGGCGCAGGGTACGATCGTTACGACTACCAAAAACTTTAGTTAACAATTTGATTAGCATAATAAATTCTCAAACGCCCCAGTATGGGCAGATAAATTAAGGTATTGAAAAAGTTAATTTAGCTGAGGCGCTGCGGCCCGGCGCGAATGCCGTGGACCTGGCTAATCCAGGTTGAAACAGAGAATGAAACAGGTGAAACAAACGCACGCTGCGTTGTCTGACGAACCATGACCGGCGGCAGGCTGTCCTGCGTAAGCAGCGCGTTGAGCGTGTCCAGCAGGGCAAGATGCTGAGCCTGCACCGGCAGCGCCTCTTCCGCAACAGGCATGGCCTGCGGTGCCATCGCGAAGGACAGATGGCGGATAACCGTGCGGATAGCGTGCTGGTGCCAGTAATCGACGGAGAAGTTTGGGCGGCGGTTGGCTTCAAGCCACGCGAGGTTAGTGAAGTTAACCCGCGAGTTGAGATCGTGTTTGGTGGTGGAGGTTTTTGCGGGCGTCGCCGCTTCAGCACTGTTGCTGAGCGCAGGCAAGCCGAAACTCGCCGCGACCATCCCTAATAAGAGATGCGGCCAGAAGTAACGTCTGCCAAATTGTCGCCAGCGCGTCAGTATTCCGCTCACCTGCTCCACCCAATAAGCCAGCCTTGCAGAGGCTGAGTTCAGTTATTCTTTTTAGCGCCCAGATAGTACCACTAAAGCCAATATACATCAGCAGGAATGAGGTGCCGCCGCGGGGAAAAACGGTCAAGAATGCAGCTAACGCACACATTTTCTGCGTAAGACAAACGAGAGATAACGCTGGGGCAAACTAAGAAGGGTAAAAATAAAAACGACTGGTCTCCCTGGTCGGAGAGAGTACCAGGTTAACCAGTCGATTTTTTACGAAACGGCGTGAACCGTTACGCCAGAACCATGTTTGGCGCTTTGAAAGCCAGCGGCAGTTCTGCTTCGTCTTCGAAGGTCACATATTCCCAGGCTTCCTGTTTTGCCAGGACGGCCTGCAACAGTTTGTTGTTCAGCGCATGACCGGATTTGAACGCGGTAAATGCACCAATGATGTTGTGACCACACATGAACAGGTCGCCGATAGCATCCAGCATTTTGTGACGAACGAATTCATCTTCGAAACGCAGGCCGTCTTCGTTCAGTACGCGATAATCGTCAACAACGATGGCACAATCGAAGCTGCCGCCCAGGCACAGGCCGCGGGACTGCAGATATTCGATATCACGCATGAAGCCAAATGTACGGGCTCGGCTGATCTGGCGCATAAACGCATCAGCAGAGAAGTTCATCGCATAGCGTTGAGTGCTGGAATCAATCGCCGGATGGTTAAAGTCGATGGTAAAGTCCAACGAGAAACCATTGTACGGTTTGAATTCAGCCCACTTGTCGCCATCTTCGACGCGAACGGTCTCTTTGATGCGTACAAATTTCTTCGCGCAGTTCAGTTCTTCGATGCCGGCATCCAGCAACAGATAGACGAACGGTGCAGCACTGCCATCCATAATCGGGATTTCTGGCGCATCGACTTCAACAATAATGTTGTCGATACCCAGACCCGCCAGGGCGGCGTTCAGGTGCTCTACGGTAGAAATCCGCACGTCATGCTCGTTCACCAGACAAGTACAGAGCATAGTATCACGCACAGATTTGGCATCGGCCGGAAAATCTACCGGTGGATTCAAGTCGGTGCGACGATAGATGACCCCGGTATTGGCCGGCGCAGGGCGTAACGTCAGCGTGACTTTCTTGCCGGTATGTAAACCGACACCCGTCGCCTGAACGATACGTTTAAGTGTCCTTTGTTTGATCATCGTATAATCTCGCCAAATTAACTATCCAACCGAGAGTGTATATCACTAACGGTGGGCCAGTTTAGCACAAAGAGCGCAAATCCCCTAATTCCAGCCAATTCTTAGTCAGCTTGCTTACGCAGGAACGCCGGGATATCCAGATAATCTGGCTCTTTCGCCGTTTGCGGCGTTGGGTCGTTCACCACTTTTGCGGCAGGTTTCTGCTCCTGAGTCAGAGGAGACATACCGTGCTGCTGGTAACGATCCATTACCGGTTGCTGAGTCTGCTTGTTGGTCACCAGGGTGATCTCAGGACGTTTGTCCATACCGATACCGGTCGCAACAACGGTAACACGCAGCTCGTCGTTCATTTCAGGGTCAAGGGAAGTACCGATTACCACGGTAGCGTTGTCAGAGGCGAACGCACGGATGGTGTTACCCACGGTTTCGAACTCATCCAGGCGCAGGTCAAAGCCAGCGGTAATGTTGACCAGCACGCCGCGCGCACCAGACAGATCGATATCTTCCAGCAGTGGAGAAGAGATAGCCATTTCAGCCGCTTCTTCTGCACGGTCTTCACCGCTGGCCACGCCAGAGCCCATCATCGCGTAGCCCATTTCGGACATCACGGTGCGAACGTCTGCAAAGTCAACGTTCATCAGGCCAGGACGGGTAATCAGTTCAGCGATACCCTGAACCGCGCCTTTCAGCACGTCGTTTGCTGCACCGAATGCGTCCAGCAGGGAGATACCGCGACCCAGAACTTTCAACAGTTTGTCGTTAGGGATGGTGATCAGCGAGTCCACATGCTTGGACAGCTCGGTGATACCCTGCTCCGCGAAGGCCATACGCTTCTTGCCTTCAAAGTTGAAAGGCTTGGTCACGACAGCAACGGTCAGGATACCTAAATCTTTTGCCACTTCAGCCACAACAGGTGCTGCGCCGGTACCGGTACCGCCACCCATGCCTGCTGCGATGAAGACCATGTCCGCACCTTCCAGTGCAGCGCGCAGCGCTTCACGATCTTCTTCAGCCGCATTGCGACCGACTTCCGGGTTAGCCCCTGCTCCCAGCCCTTTGGTGATACCACCGCCGATCTGGATAGTCTGGCCTACAGCCGTCTTACGCAGTGCCTGCGCATCGGTGTTAACTGCGAAGAATTCAACACCTTCAATGCGTTCACGCACCATATGCTCTACGGCGTTACCGCCGCCGCCACCGACGCCGATGACTTTAATCACCGCGTCGTTGGTCAGTTCCATAGGTTCAAACATAATTTCTCTCTCCGTTGTGCCTGTCGCCCGAGACCGCTAATTCTCTCCGGTCTCTTAAAAAAATTAAAATTCTTTTCGCAACCAGTTGTTCAGTCGTTTGACCCACGACCCCACTGAGACGCGTTTTTCCACTTCTGCTTCACCACTGAGATGAGATTCCTTCCCGTAGTGGAGCAGGCCCACAGCCGTTGAATAATACGGCTCCTGAGCATAATCCGTTAAACCAGTGATATTCAGCGGCGCACCAATACGAACCTGCGTATGGAACACCCGCTGAGCACAGGCCGCAAGACCTTCAATTTGCGCTGCACCGCCGGTTAATACAATCCCCGCCGCAAGATGATGTTTAACGCCCTGCTGACGAAGCTGTTCCTGTAACTGTAAAATCTCTTCGTTGACCAGGTTGAGCAGCTCGGTATAGCGCGGCTCAATGACCTCTGCCAACGTCTGGCGCTGCAGGCTACGCGGTGGACGACCACCGACGCTCGGCACTTCAACGCTCTCATCTTTGCCAACGATAGACCCCAGCGCACAGCCGTGGCGCACTTTAATCGCTTCTGCATCGCTCGGCGGCGTACCAAAAGCGTAAGCAATATCGCTGGTTACAACGTTCCCGGCATAAGGGATCACTTTCGTGTGGCGCAACGCACCGCCGGTATACACGGCGATATCCATTGTACCACCACCAATATCGACCACACAGACACCCAGTTCACGTTCATCTTCGGTCAGCACGGAATAACTGGCCGCCAGACCGGCGAAAATAAGTTGGTCAACTTTCAGGCCACAACGTTCAACGGCTTTTACAATGTTCTTCGCCATATCGTTGTGACATGTGATCAGGTGCACTTTTGCCTGCATACGTACGCCAGAAAGACCGACCGGGTTCTTGATCCCTTCCTGGTAGTCAATCGCATATTCCTGCGGAATGACATGCAGCACGCGATGTTCGTCGCGGACACGCACGGATTTCGCCGTGTGCACAACGTTTTCAACGTCTTCCTGCGTCACTTCTTCTTCGGAAATCGGCACCATACCGATTTCGTTCTGGCAGCTAATGTGCTTGCCAGAAAGGGCCAGATAGACAGAAGAAATCTGGCAATCTGCCATCAGTTCAGCCTGATCGATGGCGCGCTGAACGCATTTCACCACCGATTCAAGATCGTTTACCCCACCTTTATCCATACCACGGGACGGGCAACTGCCTACGCCAATGATATTGACCATACCGTCGGGCAGAACTTCCCCTACTAAAGCGGCAACCTTCGCGGTGCCAATCTCCAGTCCAACTACCAGTTTTCTGTCCGTCGCCTTGATCATTGTTGTTCTGCCTGTACCTGTGCCTGATTCTGTTGCTGATTAGGTTCCTCGACCGGAGCCGGTACCCAACCGACTGCTGCGCCTGAGTCATAGCGCAAATCAACGTAGCTTATCCGTTTGCCGTCAGTCTGTGCCTGCTGCTGTAAAACCGGGTAAAGTTCGACAAAACGCGCCAGACGCTTCATTGTGTCGCCGCGTCCCAGGTTGAGCTTAATGCCGTTTGTTAACGTCAGCTGCCAGGAACGGCGCGCCGTCATGGCTGCATCTTTTAACGTAAACCTGTCCTTCGCCAGCACCTGACCCATTTCGCGAAAACCCTGTAATACTTCGTTTTCGCTACCTTCCGGGCCATACAACATCGGTAAATTTTGCTTGTTGACACGATCGGCCGGGACGCTGAAGGAATTTCCGTCTGCGTCAACCATGTGCTGATCATTCCAACGCGCAATGGGCACATATTCAACCAGATGAATCTTCAATTCATCAGGCCATTGCTTTCTTACGCTCGCCTGTTTTATCCATGGCAGACGTTCTATCTGGCTCTGGATAATATTGACGTCCTGCGTCATAAAGGTGCCAGGTGAGCCCAGTGCCAGTATTGACTGGCGAATATCGTCGTTACGCGTGTAGTGACGCTCACCGGTGACCACCAGCTTAGAAAGCGGCAACCGCTGTGCATCTTCCATCCAGCCCAGGACCATCCAGCCGCTGATAAACACGGTGCACAGCACCCCGAGCAGGAAAATGATGCCTGCAAGACGCGTTCCATTACTGCGGCGTGAAGAGGCGTATTCGTCCTCGTCATCGCGGTTGCGCGTGTTCAATGCAGCCTGAGACATATCAGCCCGCCTGGTCCAGAATGCGTACGACTAACTGCGAGAAGCTCATCCCCGCCTGACGCGCGGCCATCGGCACAAGGCTGTGGCTGGTCATTCCCGGAGAGGTATTCGCTTCCAGCAGATAAAATTGTCCATCGCTGTCCTGCATCACGTCGATGCGTCCCCAGCCACGGCAACCCAGAACATGCCAGGCTTTAAGCACCAGGGACTGTAAATCGGCTTCACGCTCAGCTTCAAGACCACAAGGGCAGAAATATTGCGTCTCATCAGAGAGATACTTCGCCTCATAATCATAGAAGGTTCCGGCCGGTTGGATACGGATTGACGGTAAAATTTCTTCGCCAAGCATCGCGACGGTAAATTCCGGCCCGCTGAGCCATTTTTCAATCAGAACTTCTTCATCATGTTGAAATGCCAGCGCTAAAGCGGACGAAAGATCTTCAGCTTTGTCGACTTTGGACATTCCCACGCTGGAGCCTTCCCGGCTGGGCTTTACAATAACCGGTAAGCCTAGCTCAGCAATGCGTGCATTAACGCTATCCGACAGGCCCAATTCAAATTCGCGACGCGTCAGTGCTACCCATGGCGCAACGGGTAACCCCGCGCCCTGCCACAGCAGCTTGCTGCGCAGTTTATCCATAGAGATAGCGGAAGCCATCACGCCGCTGCCGGTGTACGGCAGGCCGATCAGATCCAGAAGTCCCTGCAGGGTGCCGTCTTCACCGCCGCGACCATGCAAAGCGATAAAGACTTTATCGAAGCCCATGGCTTTTAATTGCGTCACGTCGACCTCTTTTGGGTCAACCAGGTGCGCATTGACGCCACCTTCGCGCAGGCCCGCCAGCACAGCCGCGCCGGAATTCAGGGAAACCTCGCGCTCGGCGGAGATGCCGCCAGACAGGACAGCAATCTTATCAGCCATGATGCTCATCCTCCTGGGTTTGCGGCTTCAGTTTGATTTCAGCTAAGGTACGGGCGATTTTGCCGATATTTCCCGCACCCTGAATCAGAATCAAATCGTTACCCGTCAGGACTGGTGCCAGAATTTCCGCCACCTGTGCAGGGTCAGAAACCAGAATAGGGTCAACTTTACCGCGTCCACGGATGGTACGACACAGGGAACGGCTGTCAGCACCCGGAATCGGTGTCTCGCCTGCAGCGTACACGTCCAGCATTAACAGGGTGTCTACCTGTGACAGGACGCTGGCGAAATCGTCGTACAGATCGCGCGTACGCGTGAAGCGGTGCGGCTGGAAGATCATCACCAGATTTTTGTCAGGCCAGCCTGCACGCGCGGCTTTAATGGTGGCGTCCACTTCGGTCGGATGGTGGCCGTAGTCGTCCACCAGCATCGCTGTACCGGCTTTACCGTTAACGGCGTCCAGCGGGAATTCACCGAGAAAGTCGAAACGACGGCCGGTGCCCTGGAAGCTTTCCAGCGCGCGCAGAATCGCATCATCATCAATGCCTTCTTCCGTCGCGACGGCCACTGCCGCTGCGGCATTGAGGGCATTATGGCGCCCTGGAGCATTCAGCGTGACGTGCAGCAGCTCTTTGTCCTGACGCGCCAGAGTGAAATGCCCCTGCGCACCAATCTGTTTGTACTCTTCCACGCGGACGTCAGCGTCTTCGCTGAAGCCGTAAGTGGTGATTTGACGACCCACGCGCGGCAGCAGCTCGCGGATCACCGGATCGTCAACGCACATCACCGCGCGTCCGTAGAAAGGCAGGTTGTGCAGGAAGTTGATGAAGGTCTGCTTTAAGTTCTCGAAGTCGCCCTGGTAGGTATCCATATGGTCAGCTTCGATGTTAGTGACAATCGCCACCATCGGCTGTAGGTGCAGGAACGACGCGTCGCTCTCATCCGCTTCAGCAATCAGGTAACGGCTGTGGCCCAGACGCGCATGTACGCCCGCTGCTTTGACCAGACCGCCGTTGACGAACGTCGGGTCGAGACCCGCTTCCGCATAAATACTGGAGACCATCGCCGTGGTCGTGGTTTTACCGTGGGTCCCGGCAATGGCGATGCCGTGACGGAAACGCATCAGTTCCGCCAGCATTTCTGCACGGCGGATCACCGGAATGCGCGCTTCGTGCGCGGCAACGATTTCCGGGTTGTCAGAGGAGATAGCGCTTGAGACCACCACCACGCTCGCATCGCGCACGTTTTCCGGGCGATGGTTGAAATAGATAGTCGCCCCAAGCGACGCCAGCTGCTGCGTTACAGGGTTTGGCGCCAGGTCAGACCCGCTTATCTGATAGCCTTCGTTAGCTAACACTTCGGCAATACCGCCCATGCCAGCACCACCGATGCCAACAAAGTGAATGTGCCGGACGCGACGCATCTCGGGCACGATTGAACGCAGTTTTGCCAGTTGTTGTGTATTCATTCTCTAAACGCCATCGACTACTTAAAATTCGTGCAGCGCAACACGCGCTGCGAGGGTTAAGCCTGGGCTGCCAGGCTCACTTCTTTTGCCACCCGTTCCGTCGCATCAGGGATAGCGGCCGCGCGCGCGCGTTGCGCCATCTCCAGCAGTGTGTCTCTGTTCCAGCCCGCCAGGGTGGTGGCGACCGCGTCGGCGGTAAATTGTGGCTGCTCAAATATCTTCGCGGCACCGGCTTTCTCAAGCGGCAGCGCATTCCAGTACTGCTGTCTGTCTTTGTGCTGGAACGGCACAAACAGGGCCGGCAGACCCGCGGCGGCGATCTCGCTCACCGTCAGCGCGCCTGAACGACAGACCACGACATCGGCCCAGGCATACGCTGCCGCCATGTCGTCGATAAACTCTGTGACTTTATGCTGCGGCTGGCCTTCGTCTGCGTATGCTTGCTCAACGGTCTGCTGAGCGCCTTTTCCGCTCTGGTGCCAGATCGTCACGGTATCCCCCAGCTTTGCGGCAACCTGCGGCATCGTCTGGTTTAGAATGCGTGCGCCCTGAGAGCCGCCGACGACCAGTACACGAACCGGCCCTTCACGGCCCGTCAGGCGAGCATCCGGCAGCGGCAGCGCCAGCACGTCGACACGCACCGGGTTACCCACCACGTCCGCTTTCGGGAACGCGCCGGGAAACGCCTGCATAACTTTGGTAGCGATTTTCGCCAGCCACTTGTTGGTCAGTCCGGCAATACCGTTCTGTTCATGCAGCACAACGGGAATGCCTAACGACCACGCCGCCAGCCCGCCAGGACCCGAGACATAACCGCCCATGCCCAGCACCACATCTGGCTTAAAGCGCTTCATGATGGTCCGCGCCTGACGCCAGGCGTTAAAAATACGCACCGGTGCCAGCAGTATTGCCTTGAGGCCCTTGCCCCGAAGGCCGGAAATACGAATAAAGTCGATCTCAATACCGTGCTTCGGTACCAGATCGGCTTCCATGCGGTCTGCGGTTCCCAGCCAGCGTACCTGCCAGCCCTGATCCATTAAATGGTGCGCAACCGCCAGTCCCGGGAACACGTGTCCACCGGTACCGCCTGCCATCACCATTAACCGCTTCGGTTGATTCATCGTGAACCTCGTGTAAACGCCTGGGCTTTTTCCAGACGCGTTTCATAATCTATGCGCAACAAAAACATGATGGCCGTCGACATAATCAACAGACTGGAACCACCATAACTGATCAACGGCAACGTCAGACCTTTGGTCGGCAGCATACCCGCTGCGGCCCCGACGTTAACCAATGCCTGGAAGCTAAACCAGATACCAATTGAGCAGGCTAAGAATCCTGAGAAGCGGTGATCGATCTCCAGCGCTTTCCGCCCGATGGACATGGCGCGGAAAGCGACGAAGAATACCATTAATAGCGCTAATACCACACCGATATAACCCAGTTCTTCCGCAATAATGGAGAAGATGAAGTCAGTATGCGCTTCCGGTAAATACTCCAGTTTCTGTACCGAGTTACCCAGCCCCTGTCCCCAGACTTCACCGCGACCAAAGGCCATCAGCGACTGCGTCAGCTGATAACCGCTGCCGAACGGATCTTCCCACGGGTTCCAGAACGAGGTTACACGGCGAATACGGTAAGGCTCGGCGAGGATCAGCAGCACAACCGCTGAAATCCCCATCCCGATGATAGCGATGAACTGCCACAGCTTCGCGCCCGCCAGGAACAGCATCGCCAGGGTGGTAACGAACAGCACGACAACGGTACCGAGGTCAGGCTGCGCCAGCAGTAATACCGCCAGCACCAGAATCACGCCCATCGGTTTTAAGAAGCCGCGCAGGTTGTTACGCACTTCATCTACCTTACGCACCAGGTAGTTAGCGAGGTAGCAGAACAGGGAGAGCTTGGTAAATTCCGCAGGCTGAATGCGCAGCGGGCCAAAGGCGATCCAGCGTGATGCGCCGTTAACAGAGCTCCCCACCACCAGTACGATCAGCAGCATAATAATCGAGGCGATCAGCATCGCCGTGCTGTGCCGCTGCCAGAACTCCATCGGCAGACGCAAGGTCACCAGCGCCAGGCAGAACGCCAGGATGATGTAAAGACCATCACGTTTGGCAAACAGGAAAGGATCGTTCGCCAGACGCTGCCCGACGGGCATTGAAGCTGACGTGACCATAATGAAGCCGACCGCCGCCAGCCCCATCGTGAGCCAGAACAGCGTGCGATCGTACATGACCAGGCTGTCGTTATCTTTTTGACGAGAGCCCATCACCCAGCCTTTGAGCGCCGCAAACACCCATGCCAGGATCCCAAATCCTGGCAGGCGCGGCATTTTCAGGCGAGGGAGAGATAAACGCATTAGCCTAACTCCTTCGCCAGGCGGGTAAAGACATCACCACGCTGTTCGAAATTCTTGAATTGATCGAGACTGGCGCAGGCCGGAGAGAGCAGCACCATATCGCCTGGCTTCACGCGAGGGGCAATCAGCCGCATCGCCTGTTCCATGGTTTCGGTTTGCTCGGCAACCTCAGGGCGCAGTTCAGCCAGCTCGCTGCCGTCACGGCCGAAGCAGTACAGGCGGATGTTATCTCCGGCGAGATACGGCTTCAGGGAGGAGAAATCCGCTGATTTACCGTCGCCGCCCAGCAGTAAATGCAGGGTGCCGTCAACGTGCAGGCCATTCAGCGCGGCCTCGGTGCTGCCCACGTTGGTGGCTTTGGAGTCGTTGATCCAGCGCACGCCGTTGTGCTCCAGCGCCAGCTGGAAACGGTGCGCCAGACCAGAAAACGTGGTTAACGCTTTCAGGCTGGAGGAGCGCGGAAGTCCTACTGCATCCGCCAGCGCCAGCGCCGCCAGGGCATTGGTATAGTTGTGCTGACCTGAGAGCTTCATCTCTTTCACGTTCAGCACTTTCTCACCCTTCACGCGCAGCCAGGTTTCGCCCAGCTGACGGTTCAGGTGGTAATCGCCCATCGTGATACCGAAGCTAATACAGCGATCGTCTGCGCCACGCACCGGCATGGTTAGCGCGTCATCGGCGTTAACAACGCAGACTTTGGCATTTTCATAAACGCGGAGCTTGGCGGCACGGTACTGCTGAAGACCAAATGGATACCTGTCCATATGATCTTCAGTCACGTTGAGGATCGTCGCAGCCGCAGCGTGCAGGCTGGAGGTGGTTTCCAGCTGGAAGCTGGAAAGCTCGAGAACATAGAGCTCGCAGCCTTTGTCCAGCAGCATCAGAGCGGGTAAACCAATGTTACCGCCAACGCCGACGTTCATTCCCGCCGCTTTCGCCATTTCACCCACCAGGGTGGTGACGGTGCTTTTACCGTTAGAACCGGTAATGGCGATAACGGGCGCCTGCGCTTCGCGGCAGAAGAGTTCGATATCGCCGACAATCTCAACGCCCGCATCCGCGGCAGCGCTCAGCGAAGGATGCGCCAGCGCCATACCAGGGCTTGCGACAATCAGATCGGCTGCCAGCAGCCAGTCATCATTCAGACCACCAAGGTGGCGTTCAACCTGTTCCGGCAGTTTGTCCAAACCCGGCGGAGAGACACGCGTATCCATCACGCGCGGCGTCACGCCGCGTGCGAGGAAAAAGTCCACGCAGGAGAGCCCCGTGAGGCCCAACCCGATGATAACGACTTTTTTGCCCTGGTAATCTGCCATGATTAACGTACCTTCAGCGTTGCCAGGCCAATCAGCACCAGCATCAGCGAAATAATCCAGAAGCGCACAATCACGCGCGGCTCCGGCCAGCCTTTCAGTTCATAGTGGTGGTGAATCGGCGCCATACGGAAGATGCGCTGACCGCGCAGCTTGAAGGAACCGACCTGCAAAATCACCGACAGGGTTTCAACCACAAACACGCCGCCCATGATCACCAGCAGGAACTCCTGACGCAGCAGTACGGCGATAATGCCGAGCGCACCGCCCAAAGCCAGAGAACCGACGTCCCCCATAAAGACCTGCGCCGGATAGGTGTTGAACCACAGGAAGCCCAGCCCCGCGCCGACAATCGCCGTACAGACGATCACCAGCTCACCCGCGTGGCGCAGATAAGGGATGTGCAGATAATTTGCAAAGTTCATGTTACCGGTCGCCCACGCCACCAGCGCAAAACCGGCGGCCACAAAGACGGTTGGCATAATCGCCAGACCATCCAGGCCGTCGGTCAGGTTAACGGCGTTGCCGGTACCAACAATCACAAAGTAGGCCAGCAGGATGTAGAACAGCCCCAGCTGCGGCATCACGTCCTTAAAGAACGGCACGACCAGCTCGGTGGCTGGCGTGTCTTTGCCTGCCAGATACAGCGCGAAAGCAACGCCCAGCGCGATCACCGACATCCAGAAATACTTCCAGCGCGCGATCAGGCCCTTAGTATCTTTGCGGACGACTTTGCGGTAATCATCAACAAAACCGATGATCCCGTAACCCACCAGTACCGTCAGAACGCACCAGACGTACGGGTTGGAGGGATACGCCCACAGCAGCACAGAAACGACGATGGCAGTCAGGATCATGATCCCGCCCATCGTCGGCGTGCCGCGCTTGCTGAAGTGCGATTCCGGACCGTCGTTACGCACAACCTGGCCGAAAGAGAGTTTTTGCAGACGGGCAATCATGCGCGGGCCCATCCACAACGAGATGAACAGCGCAGTCAGCAGGCTGACGATGGCGCGAAACGTCAGATACGAAAAGACGTTAAAGCCTGAATAATATTTGACCAAATGTTCGGCCAGCCAAACTAACATGTCCCGTTCTCCTGTAATGCGTGCACAACCTCTTCCATGGCGGCACTACGTGAACCTTTCACTAACACAGTCACAATTTGTTTTTCTGTAATCAACGTCTTAAGGCGCGCTATTAACGCGGTTTTATCAGCAAAATGCTCGCCAACGCCGCTGGCATGGCTAATCGACTGGCTCAGTTTTCCTGCGCTCAGCACGCAGTCCAGCCCCGCCGCTTTCGCCGCTTCACCGACCTGGGTATGGCAGGCTTCGCTTTCGTCGCCCAGCTCTGCCATATCGCCCACCACCATGATGCGATAGCCCGGCATTTCAGATAACACCTGCACCGCCGCCGTCATTGAGCCAACGTTCGCGTTGTAGGAGTCATCCAGCAGCAGCTTGTTTTCCGAAAGCTGAATCGGGAACAGACGCCCCGGCACGGCTTTCAGGTTCGCCAGCCCGGTTTTAATCGCTTCATGCGACGCGCCCACCGCCGTCGACAACGCCGCCGCCGCAAGCGCATTGGCGATGTTATGGCGACCCGGCAGCGGCAGCAGCACATCAATGCCACCCGTTGGGGTGGTGAGGGTGAACTCCGTACCGTGCGACGTCACGTGGATATTGGTCGCGGTAAAATCACTGTTGGCCGCATTCGGCGAGAAGCGCCAGGTTTTACGCGAACCAATGATGCTTTGCCAGTTCAGCCAGTCGTTGTTGTCGGCGTTCAGGATGGCGATACCGTCATCCGGCAGGCCGGTGTAAATCTCACCTTTGGCTTTCGCTACGCCTTCCAGCGAGCCAAAACCTTCCAGATGCGCCGCCGCGAGGTTATTCACCAGCGCGGCTTCCGGGCGAGTCAGGCTCACGGTCCAGGCGATTTCGCCCTGGTGGTTCGCCCCTAACTCGATCACCGCAAATTCGTGTTCTTTAGTCAGACGGAGTAATGTCATCGGCACGCCGATGTCATTATTGAGGTTGCCCGCGGTATAAAGCGTATTCCCGCACTGGCTGAGGATCGCCGCCGTCATCTCTTTCACCGACGTCTTGCCTGATGAACCGGTCAAGGCGACAACGCGAGTAGGGACCTGCTGACGAACCCAGGCGGCCAGCTCACCGAACGCGAGACGCGTATCTTTCACCACAATTTGTGGCAGATCGATATCGAGCCTGCGGCTGACGAGCAGCGCACCAGCGCCGTTCTCTTTGGCCTGTTCCGCAAAATCATGTGCGTCAAAACGCTCGCCTTTCAGCGCCACAAACAGACAGCCTGCGGTGATTTTACGGGTGTCCGTCGTTACGGCATCAATGGTCAGGTCTTGCCCGTAGAGGTCGCCCTGCAGAATAGCAGCGGCCTGGCTTAACGTGATGCTAATCATGCCACGACTCCCAGCAGGCGTGCTGCCGTTACGCGGTCCGAGTAGTCCAGACGGCGATTGCCAACGATCTGATAATCTTCATGGCCTTTGCCCGCCAGCAGAACAACATCATTCTCCTGCGCCTGCATGATGGTGTTGGTCACGGCTTCCGCACGCCCTTCCACCACGCGAGCGCGGCCCGCGTCCAGCATGCCCGCCAGAATGTCATTAATGATGGCGCGCGGCTCTTCGGTACGCGGGTTGTCATCGGTCACAACCGGAATATCTGCAAACTGCTCGGCAATAGCCCCCATCAGCGGGCGTTTGCCTTTGTCGCGATCGCCGCCGCAGCCAAACACGCACCAGAGCTTCCCTGTGCAGTGCAGGCGCGCCGCCTCCAGCGCTTTTTCCAGCGCATCCGGCGTGTGGGCATAATCAACCACAACGGTCGGTTTGCCCGGCGCGCTGAACACTTCCATACGGCCGCAAACAGGCTGCAGACGCGCTGAGGTTTTCAGCAGTTCAGCCATCGGATAACCCAGCGCCAGCAACGTTGCCAGCGCCAGCAGCAGGTTACTGACGTTAAACGCCCCCATCAGGCGGCTTTCAATTTCACCATCCCCCCAGGAAGAGGCAAAGCGGATTGTCGCCCCGCTGTCGTGATAATTCACCTCAACCGCCTTCAGCCAGCGGCCGTGGCAGTTCGGATTGATATGGTCTTCCATCGACACCGCAACCGCATCCGGCAGCTTCGCCAGCCAGCGGCGGCCCACTTCGTCGTCGGCGTTGATGATGGCTTGTCCGTAATGGTGAGTAGAGAACAGCAGCCATTTCGCGGCTTCGTAATGCTCCATATCACCGTGATAATCAAGATGATCGCGGCTCAGGTTGGTAAACACGGAAGCAGCAAATTTCAGCGCCGCGACGCGGTGCTGAACCAGACCGTGCGAAGAGACTTCCATCGCAGCAAAGGTTGCCCCCTGCCCTGCCAGACCGGCAAGCACATGCTGTACGTCTACCGCCGAGCCGGTGGTGTTTTCCGTCGGGCTCACTTTGCCCAGCAGGCCGTTACCCACGGTACCCATCACGGCACCGGTTTCACCCAGCAGCTGGGCCCACTGCGCCATCAGCTGCGTGGTAGTGGTTTTACCGTTGGTACCCGTCACGCCAACCAGGCGCAGCTGGTCGGAAGGTTCGTGATAAAAACGCCCCGCCAGCGCGGAAAGACGCTCGTTTAACTGGCTGAGATAGATGACCGGCACCCCGTGCATTTCACGGATCTCACCGTCGGTTGCCTCATCTTTGGCCTCAGCAATAATGGCAGCCACACCTTGCGCAATCGCCTGCGGGATATAACGACGCCCGTCCGCCTGATGACCGACCACCGCCACAAAAAGATCGCCAGAAGCAGCCACGCGGCTGTCCAGTACCATCTCTCGCAGTGCTCGCTCCGGTGCATTTGGCACCCACGGAGCGAGAAGGTCGCGCAAATTACGATCTGCCACCTGTACCCTCGCCTTGATTAATTACAAATTCACTTTTTTCGCCCGTCGCCAGCGCATCCGGCTCGATGTTCATGGTGCGTAACACGCCGCCCATGATAGCCCCGAACACAGGCGCGGAGACGGCGCCGCCGTAGTATTTACCCGCCTGTGGATCGTTTATCACGACCACCAGCGCAAAACGCGGATTGCTTGCAGGCGCAACGCCTGCGGTATAGGCAATGTATTTATTGATATAGCGGCCGTCCGGCCCTACTTTTTTCGCCGTACCGGTCTTGATGGCGATGCGATAACCTTTGATTGCCGCCTTCACGCCGCCCCCGCCGGGCAGCGCTACGCTTTCCATCATATGAACAACAGTACGGACGGTTGATTCCGGAAAGATACGCTCGCCGGGAACCGGTGGATCAACTTTGGTAATCGACAGCGGACGATAAACGCCATAGCTGCCGATCGTTGCGTAGACTCGCGCTAACTGTAACGGTGTCACCATTAGCCCGTAGCCGAAAGAGAAGGTGGCCCTCTCTATGTCAGACCACCGTTGTTTTTGAGGATATAAGCCACTGCGTTCTCCGACCAACCCCAAATTGGTCGCCTTTCCAAGCCCAAAACGTGAGTAAGTCTCTACTAACGCTGAGGACGGCATCGCTAACGCCAGCTTTGAAACACCGACGTTACTCGACTTCTGTAACACCCCGGTCAGGGTCAATTCGCTGTAGCGCGCCACGTCTTTGATTTCGTGGCCGTTAATTCGGTATGGAATGGTATTCAGTACGGTGTTTTCATTGACGATACCGCGCTGGAGTGCAGTCATGACCACCATCGGCTTAACGGTCGAACCCGGTTCGAATACGTCGGTGATGGTACGGTTACGCATAACATCCTTCTGCGTACCGGTGAGATTGTTAGGGTTGTAGGAAGGGCTATTGGCCATCGCCAGCACTTCACCCGTGTTGACGTCGACTAACACGGCACTGCCCGATTCCGCTTTGTTGAAGGCCACGGCGTTGTTCAGCTCGCGGTAAACCAGCGCCTGCAAGCGCTCATCGATACTCAGCGCAAGGTTGTGTGCCGCCTGGCTGTCCGTAGAGGAAATATCCTCGATCACGCGACCGTAGCGGTCTTTACGCACAATGCGTTCGCCCGGCTGGCCGGTTAGCCATTTATCAAAGCTTTTTTCGACGCCTTCAATCCCCTGGCTATCTACGTTAGTAAAGCCAATGAGGTGAGCAGTCACTTCGCCGGAAGGATAGTAACGACGAGATTCTTCACGCAGATGGATCCCCGGCAGCTTCAATTTTTTGATGTAGTCTGCCATGTCAGGGTTCACCTGACGTGCCAGATAGATAAACCGCCCTCGCGGGTTCGTATTTACGCGTGAAGCTAACTGGTCCAGCGGCATCTTCAGCGCATCCGCAAGGGCCTTCCAGCGGTTATCAAGCGTGATCCCGCCAGCATCATGCAGTTCTTTAGGATCGGCCCAGATCGCCTTCACCGGCACGCTCACCGCCAGCGGACGACCCGAACGGTCGGTGATCATCCCGCGGGATGTCGACACTTCCTGGACGCGCAGGGAGCGCATGTCGCCCTGGCGCACCAGCATGTCAGGGGCGATGATTTGCAGCCAGGCCACGCGTCCCAGCAGAAAACCCAGAGCGAGTAAAATGCAGCCGCAAAGCAACGCAAAACGCCAACTGACAAAGTTGGCCTGTTCTTCCTGACGTTTTGGTTTTAGCGTTTTTGCCGCTGCTTTCATGCGTCGCGTTTTCCCTTATTTTTGTACTACGATATTTTCCTGCGAAGGATCAACATGCTGCAGTTGCAGCTTTTCCGTTGCGATCCGTTCAACCCGGCTGTGATCGCCGAGCGCGTTTTCTTCAAGGATCAGATTTCGCCATTCAATATCCAGCGCATCGCGTTCCAGTACCATCTGCTCGCGTTGCGCAGTCAATAAACGTGTATGGTGGGCGGTAGTCACCACCGTAACTGCCGTGACAATGATGCAAATGAACAGACAGAGTGGCAGTTTCCCAAACCGCAAAAGATCGTCGCCGATCACGCCAGGCAAGGCATGGCGCTCGTTGCTTCCTAACGAATCCTTAACTTTGCTTAGGGTCTCTGTCACTCTGCCGATCATGCGTTCGTCCTCTCTGCAACACGCAGCACTGAACTACGGGCGCGTGGATTCTCTGCCACTTCTTCTTCGCCCGGCATCAACTTGCCTAATGCTCGCAACTGACGGCCACCCAGCTTCCTGAGTTGTTCTTCCGTCATCGGCAGCCCCGCTGGCACCTGTGGACCGCGGCTTTGTTCACGCATAAAGCGTTTCACAATACGGTCTTCCAGCGAATGGAAGCTGATGATGGATAACCGCCCACCCGGGGCCAGCACGTCGAGCGAGCTTTTTAGCGCCAGCTCTATTTCCTCCAGTTCACTGTTTACCCAGATGCGAACCGCCTGGAAGGTACGGGTCGCGGGATGTTTGTGCTTATCCTTCACCGGTGTCGCCGCCGCGATCACCTCAGCCAACTCTTTGGTGCGGGTCATTGGCTCAGTGCGATTGCGCTCAACGATGGCGCGCGCAATACGTTTGCCAAAGCGCTCTTCGCCAAACGTTTTGATGACCCATGCAATGTCTGCTTCGTCAGCGGTCTGTAACCACTCAGCGGCAGACTGACCGCGCGTCGGGTCCATCCGCATGTCCAGCGGACCATCACGCATAAAGGAGAAACCACGTTCGGCATCATCAAGTTGGGGTGAAGAGACGCCAAGATCGAGAAGAATCCCGTCGATCTTGCCCGTCAGGCCGCGCTCGGCAACATAATCCGCGAGCGCAGAGAAAGGTCCATGCACGATGGAAAAGCGTGGATCATTGATGGTCTGTGCAACGGCAATTGCCTGCGGATCGCGATCGATTGCCAGCAGACGTCCTTCCTCTCCAAGCTGGGAGAGAATCAAACGCGAGTGACCACCGCGACCAAACGTGCCATCAATGTAGATGCCATCCGGACGAATATTCAGACCGTTAACGGCCTCGTCCAGTAACACCGTTTTATGTTTATAATTTTCCATCATATTTATAGAGACAAGTCCTGCAGCCGTTCCGATAATGTCGCGGAATCAGACTGCTCAGCGTCGATATCTTCCTTGACCTGTTGATACCAGGTCGTTTCATCCCACAGTTCAAACTTGTTGAACTGCCCGACCAGCATCACTTCTTTGGTCAGACCGGCATGTTGCCGCAACACAGGCGCAATCAGTAATCGCCCTGCGTTATCCATCTGACATTCACTGGCATGTCCCAATAAAAGCCGCTGCACGCGGCGTTCCTGCGGGTTCATGCTCGACAGTCGCGACAGCTTTTGCTCAATAATTTCCCATTCAGGCAAGGGGTAAAGCAGCAGGCAGGGGGAGTTAATGTCAATGGTGCAAACCATTTGACCCGCAGCGTTCTCAATCAGCTGGTCGCGGTATCGGGTTGGTACCGATAAACGCCCTTTGCTGTCGAGATTGACTAACGTAGCTCCACGGAACATGCCAGTCTCACCCCTCCTCACCACTTTAACCCACAAATTCCCACCTAAAGGAGTTTACGGAGCGAGGGAAAAGCTTGTCAAGCCAGGACTCTCCCTATAAGGACCCGAAAGCCCTCTATTTACAGAGATAAACAGTCCTGGTTAATAACTGCACAACTGGCGAGGCAAAATTAACGTTATGAATATTTGTAAGAAAAAAACCGAATATGCACACTAGCGTTAAAGCTCACTCAATATCATCGCAGATAAATATAAAGTGTCAGTTTGCGACGCGGGCAGCATTTTATGACAGATTCTCAGGGGATAACAGCGCCAGATTCACTCGGGCACCCGGTAAGCGCGGCGGTTGCCACGTAAGCTGACAAAGGAGGAGCAAAAACGTCTGAATATTCATCGGCCGAAGAGGGTTTGTAACAAATTAATACAAAGATGGCTGTTTAAAATCGCCCGGACGTTCTTTAAAGGGCCAATTTAAAAGCAGGAATGAATTAAGAAAATAGGCGATTAGGATTTCTCAAGAATTATCCTAATTTCTCTCCGGGAATTATGCGCACGAATTATCGCAACAAAATGGGGCAGATTTCGCCGCCCCAGTCATTTCATTTTTGGCGGCTTAAAATTCCGCGATGGTAGAGATTACGTTTGATCCGCGTCAGGCCCGGCTTCGGTTTGCGCGGCTCATCCAGACTTGCCAGCACAATCTCCAGCACGCGTTCAGCCACATCGCGGTGACGCTGTGCTACCGCCAGCACCGGGCACTGGAGGAAGTCGAGCAGCTCGTTATCCCCGAACGTGGCAATCGCCAGATCGGAGGGCAGTTTACCTTCACGGCGTAAGGTCACATCCATGACGCCCTGCAACAGCGCAAACGAGGTGGTGAACAGCGCCTGAGGCATTGGGTGCGTTTCCAGCCATTTTTCGAACAGCTGCGCCGCGGCTTCACGCTCGTAGCTATTGGCATAGAGGTAGTGGACCTCGCGCGGATCGTCTTTCCAGGCGGTTCTGAATCCCTGCTCGCGCAGGAAGCTCACGGAAAGCTCGGGCAACGCGCCAAGATACAGCACTGTCTCTGCGGGGAACGTTCTCAGCTCTGCGGCCAGCATTTCTGCATCATCCTGATCCGCACCCACGACGCTGGTGAAATGCTCGCGATCGAGCGCGCGATCCAGCGCAACGATTGGGAACGGGTCGTTCGCCCAGCGCTGGTAGAACGGATGCTCTGGCGGCAAGGAGGTCGACACGATGATTGCATCCACCTGGCGCTGGAGGAGATGCTCAATGCAGCGCATCTCGTTGTCGGGCTGGTCTTCCGAGCAGGCAATTAGCAACTGATAGCCGCGCTGGCGCGCCTGACGTTCAAGATAGTTGGCGATACGGGTATAGCTGGTGTTTTCCAGGTCAGGGATCACCAGACCAATAGAGCGGGTACGCCCGGCACGCAGACCGGCTGCGACAGCATTCGGATGGTAGTTATGCTCACGAACCACCGCCATAACTTTTTCAACGGTCTTGTCGCTGACACGGTACTGCTTTGCTTTACCGTTAATCACATAGCTGGCCGTTGTTCGTGACACGCCGGCTAGCCGGGCGATTTCATCCAGTTTCACAATTGCCCCTTAAAAAAAGAAAAGAGTCCATGGCCCTGTCAAGGTTATGGTTAAATCTTTTAACATCTAAACGCAGAAAAGCCTTCGCGGCAACCGCTTTTATCTGCGTTGTCGGCTGATTACGCAAAAAAAAGCCCGGCTTTGGTGACCGGGCAGAAAGAGGCGAACCTTTTTGACAACTAACGCATGATTTTCTCGCCGCGTGACAGACCCACAACACCCGATCTTGCGACCTCAACAATTTTTGCGACATCCCGCACGGACGCCAGGAAAGCATCCAGCTTGTCGCTTGTACCGACCAACTGAACGGTATAAAGAGAAGGCGTGACGTCGATAATCTGTCCGCGGAAAATATCCGCATTGCGTTTGACTTCATCACGCCCGTAGCCGCTGGCCTGGATTTTCACTAGCATGACCTCACGTTCAACGTAGGCCCCCTGCCCCAACTCGCTCACGCGCAGTACGTCGACCAGCTTATGCAGCTGTTTTTCAATTTGCTCAAGTACTTTGGCATCGCCGACGGTTTGGATCGTCATGCGCGACAGCGTCGGATCTTCCGTCGGGGCAACGGTCAGGCTTTCAATGTTATAGCCGCGCTGCGCAAAAAGGCCAATGACGCGCGACAGTGCGCCAGACTCGTTTTCCAGTAAAACAGATAATATCCGGCGCATATCAGGTTCTCTCCGTTTTGCTTAACCACATTTCATCCATACCACCACCACGAATATGCATCGGATAAACGTGCTCGGTTCCATCAACAATCACATCCATAAAGACGAGGCGGTTGTTTTTAACGTGCTCAAGCGCCTGTGCGAGCTTCGTTTCCAGCTCGGCCGGATCGGTCACCCGCATGCCTACGTGGCCATAAGCTTCAGCAAGACGAACAAAATCCGGCAGCGATTTCATGTAGGACTGGGAGTGGCGGCCAGAGTAGATCATATCCTGCCACTGCTTGACCATACCGAGATACCCGTTATTCAGGTTCAGCACCAGTACCGGCAGTTCATACTGCAGCGCGGTAGACAGCTCCTGAATGTTCATCTGAATACTGCCGTCCCCCGTCACGCAGACGACGGTTTCATTCGGCAGCGCCAGCTTCACGCCCAGCGCGGCAGGCAGACCGAAGCCCATGGTTCCTAAACCACCGGAGTTGATCCAGTGTCGCGGTTTATCAAACGGGTAATACAGGGCGGCAAACATCTGATGCTGCCCCACGTCTGAGGTCACGTACGCCTCACCTTTCGTCAGTCGCCACACCGCTTCAATGACCGCCTGCGGCTTAATGTTTTCACTTTGCGTGTCATATTTCAGGCACTGACGCGCGCGCCACTGTTCAATCTGCTGCCACCAGTCGCGGATCTCATCCAGCGGCTGGGTTACACTCTCCTGGGTCAGCAGGTCCAGCATTTGCTCCAGAACCTGACGGGCATCGCCGACGATCGGCACATCAGCCGACACCGTTTTTGAAATTGACGTTGGATCGATATCAATGTGCAACACGGTGGCGTTCGGACAATACTTCGCCAGGTTGTTGGTGGTGCGATCGTCAAAGCGCACGCCGACGGCAAAGATCACATCGGAATGATGCATTGTCATGTTGGCTTCATAGGTACCGTGCATACCCAGCATCCCCAGCGCCTGACGATGGGTGGCAGGGAACGCCCCCAGCCCCATCAGCGACGACGCAACGGGAAGGTTAAGCTTTTCAATCAGTTCACGAAGCTGGGCTTCACAGGCAGAGTTGATCGCCCCGCCACCGACATAGACCACCGGTTTTTTGGCGGCCAGAAGCGTTTGCAACGCTCGCTTGATCTGACCTTTATGCCCCTGCGTTGTGGGGTTATAAGAGCGCATGCTGACCGATTCCGGCCAGACATAAGGCAGCTTGTTTGCCGGGTTGAGAATATCTTTAGGCAGATCGACCACCACCGGTCCCGGGCGTCCGCTCGCCGCCAGCCAGAAGGCTTTTTTCAGTATGCCGGGAATGTCTTCTGTTTGCTTGACCAGAAAGCTGTGCTTCACAACGGGACGCGAAATCCCGACCATGTCGCACTCCTGAAACGCATCGTAGCCAATCAGTGAGGTTGCCACCTGCCCGGAGAGGATCACCAGCGGAATGGAGTCCATATAGGCCGTCGCAATGCCGGTAATGGCGTTTGTCGCGCCGGGGCCGGACGTGACTAATACCACGCCCACTTCACCCGTCGCACGTGCCAGGCCGTCAGCCATGTGTACCGCCGCCTGCTCGTGACGTACCAGAACATGGTCAATGCCCCCAACCGTATGCAGCGCATCATAAATATCGAGGACCGCACCGCCAGGGTAGCCGAACACTTGCTTTACGCCCTGATCGATCAGCGACCGAACGACCATTTCCGCGCCAGACAACATCTCCATGCTTTGCCTCCAGGCATTTTGTTATAGACGGACTGCCGAATTCATTTCCGCACCGTCTTACGATTGGGATAAACCAATCTTATATTTTGCAGAGTGTTCTTTACCTTAACCGCTCGTTATGAGGCAGGCAATTAGCAAACCCGGTGAGATAAACGCTGTGTAAAGCAGAAAAAGCAGCCGTTATCAGAAGATATGGTTAATTCCTCTGGGAATAGAGGATGGGGTGATAAATCATCGCTGAAAACCGCGACAATGCAGGAAATCATCTATTTTTGCGCGCCGGAGAGCAGTCAGAAAAAAAGATTCACAGAACAAAATATCAAGTATCCAGAAAAACTCAGGATAAATCACATAAACCAATGCGATTTATCCTGATGCATTTACCGGCGGCAGATGCCAACCAGCAACTCTTCCATCCACTGATGTCCTTTATCCCGGCCCGCCGCTTCATGCCAGGAAAGATAACAGGTACGGCTATTTAGCTTGAGCGGCAGAGGCAAAATTTGCAGATTTAAAGGGTCAGAAAACTCTTCTGCCAGCCAGCGCGGCGCAATTGCCACCAGCTGTGTCTGGGAAACCACGTTTAATACGCTGACCATGGCCATGCCCTGATAAGCCACGCTCGCCTGTTTATCCGCAGTGTCATACCACGGCAGGCTAAAGGAAGCATATCTGTCGAGCGCAACAACGGCGTGCTGCTCGTTATAAACATCGTTTTCTCGCAGCGGAGAATTCAGGCGCGGGTGTTTTTTACTGGCGACCAGAACCATTTCATCTTTAAACAGCGGCACGCAGGAAAATTCCGGACGACGGAACTCTTCATATCCCAGAACGAATTCGATCTCCTGATAGCGTAACTGATGTTCCGTGTTTTGATTCAGAGATGATTTAAAAACAAGATGGATATTTGGTGCGATCTCTTCAACTTTATTATAGATAATTGACGTTAAATAATTATCTAATGGGCTGCAGACACAAAGATGAAATACGCGCTCGCTGCTTAAAGGTTCAAAGCCCGATCCCGGCAGCTCATTTTGGACCAGTTGCAACGCCTGGCGGATGGAGCCGAACAGCTGGAATGCGCGTGCCGTAGGCTGGATCCCCCTCCCGTAGCGAACAAATAATTCGTCGTTAAACATGAGCTTAAGTCTGGCAACGGCATTACTCACCGCAGGTTGTGACATCCCCAACGCTTGAGCCGCGCGGGTGATATTCTGTTCCTGCATGACCGCATCAAACACCGTCAGAAGATTCAGATCCACCGTGCGTAACTGCGGTTTAATCCCATCAGTAGCTTGAGACTGTTTAATATTGTTTTCTGGCACTTCTGACTCCACTGTCACGCTACACTCCTTTGCCAACGTACTGCAATAATCTCGAAAAATATGATTTATCATGCAAATACGATCAGCGAAAGAGAATTATTTAAAATTCGGAATATATAAAGACTCTATATTAACAAAAATTAATGAGCGAAAATGATATGTTTGACTTTAGGATCTGAATGAAACCACAAACCAAACAAATATACAATTGCCATCAGGTTAATGATGACTTAAGTATTATTAAACTATTATTGCTATCTCCCTACAATTAGTTAACAGCCTGTTATCCCTGTTCGTTTTTTAGCACTCCGAAATAGATTCACTGCATTTATAACTTAATGATATCCAAACTCTTTAAGCACAAAGCATCCCCTTCAAGACATTTCACTCATTTTTAAATAATTATATTCATTTGTTTCTGCAACTCTTTTTTTAAGTCCAAAATTAGACAATTAGTCGGGCAGGGAAAGCTAAAACCAGCACAATTAGCTAAAGTGAATATCCTGTTGATTCCGTCTGTCGGGCCCGTTTTCATCCTCAGGGGTTGACATGAACAGCCGTATCCAGTACCACTAAAAGCATATTGAATTTAACGGAGCACGATTCATGACACGCACCATTCGTTTCACCGGTCTACTACTACTAAACGCATCCACTGTGCGCGGTAGACTGGCGGGCGAAATTCAGCGTTGAATCGTCACCAGTAAGACTAAAAACCCGCGCCACTGCGCGGGTTTTTTTATGCTCGTAGCAAGGCGCCCTAAGACTGACAAGGACCTAACCCATGAGCCAGCAAGTCATTATTTTCGATACTACTTTACGTGACGGTGAACAGGCATTACAGGCAAGCCTGAGTGTAAAAGAGAAACTGCAGATCGCGCTGGCTCTCGAACGTATGGGTGTCGACGTGATGGAGGTCGGTTTCCCTGTCTCTTCCCCGGGTGATTTCGAATCCGTACAGACCATCGCGCGCACCATTAAAAACAGCCGCGTCTGTGCCCTGGCGCGCTGCGTAGAGAAAGACATCGACGTCGCCGCCGAGTCGCTGAAGGTCGCCGAAGCGTTCCGTATCCACACCTTTATTGCTACCTCGCCTATGCACATCGCAACCAAATTGCGCAGCACGCTGGATGAGGTGATTGAGCGTGCGGTTTACATGGTTAAGCGCGCACGCAACTATACCGATGACGTTGAATTCTCCTGTGAAGATGCGGGCCGTACGCCTATCGAAGACCTGGCACGCGTTGTGGAAGCCGCCATCAACGCGGGCGCGAAAACCATCAACATCCCGGACACAGTCGGCTACACCATGCCGTTTGAGTTCTCCAGCATCATCACCGGCCTGTATGACCGCGTGCCGAATATTGATAAAGCAATTATCTCCGTCCACACCCACGATGATTTGGGTCTGGCCGTAGGCAATGCTATCGCCGCCGTCCACGCTGGCGCGCGTCAGGTAGAAGGCGCGATGAACGGTATAGGCGAACGCGCGGGCAACTGTTCGCTGGAAGAAGTGATCATGGCGATCAAAGTGCGCAAAGACATTATGGACGTGCACACCCGCATCAATCACAACGAAATCTGGCGCACCAGCCAGACCGTCAGCCAGATATGCAACATGCCGATTCCGGCTAACAAAGCGATTGTCGGTACTGGCGCCTTCGCGCACTCCTCCGGTATTCACCAGGATGGCGTCCTGAAGAACCGTGAAAACTACGAAATCATGACTCCGGAATCCATTGGCCTGAATCAGGTACAGCTGAACCTGACCTCCCGTTCCGGTCGCGCCGCGGTTAAACACCGTATGGAAGAGATGGGTTATAAGGACAGCGATTACAACATGGATCAGCTGTACGACGCGTTCCTGAAGCTGGCCGACAAAAAAGGCCAGGTGTTCGACTATGACCTGGAAGCGCTGGCCTTTATTAACAAGCAGCAGGAAGAGCCGGAGCACTTCCGTCTGGATTACTTCAACGTGCAGTCCGGCTCCAGCGACATCGCCACCGCCTCGGTCAAACTGGCCTGCGGGGATGAAATTAAAGCAGAGGCCGCTAACGGTAACGGCCCTGTCGATGCCATCTACCAGGCGATTAATCGCGTCACCGAGTATGACGTTGAGCTGGTGAAATATGACCTGACGGCCAAGGGCCACGGCAAAGATGCACTGGGTCAGGTCGACATTGTTGTTACCCACAATGGCCGCCGCTTCCATGGCGTGGGCCTGGCGACCGATATCGTTGAATCCTCCGCGAAAGCGATGGTGCATGTTCTGAACAACATCTGGCGCGCCGCCGAAGTCGAAAAAGAGTTGCAACGCAAAGCTCAGAATAAAGAGAACAACAAGGAAACCGTGTAATGTCGAAGAATTACCATATTGCTGTGTTGTCGGGCGACGGTATTGGTCCGGAAGTGATGGCACAGGCGCTGAAAGTACTGGAAGCCGTTCGCGCGCGTTTTGCGATGAAAATCACCACCAGCCACTATGACGTGGGCGGTATTGCGATTGATAACCACGGCACGCCGCTGCCAAAAGCGACCGTGGAAGGCTGCGAAAATGCCGATGCCGTGCTGTTTGGTTCCGTCGGTGGCCCGAAATGGGAACACCTGCCGCCGGCAGAGCAGCCAGAGCGCGGCGCGCTGCTGCCGCTGCGTAAACATTTCAAGCTGTTCAGCAACCTGCGTCCGGCGAAGCTGTATCAGGGTCTGGAAGAGTTCTGCCCGCTGCGCGCGGATATCGCCGCCAACGGTTTCGACATTCTGTGC
Source organism: Enterobacter cloacae complex sp. SHL009 (assembly GCF_049237205.1). Lineage (NCBI taxonomy): Bacteria > Pseudomonadati > Pseudomonadota > Gammaproteobacteria > Enterobacterales > Enterobacteriaceae > Enterobacter > Enterobacter cloacae complex sp. SHL009. The sequence goes on along the minus strand of NZ_JBMKIW010000002.1, from coordinate 344,513 downwards.
GTGCGTGAACTGACCGGCGGGATCTACTTCGGTCAGCCAAAAGGCCGCGAAGGCAGCGGACAACACGAGAAAGCGTTCGACACCGAGGTGTATCACCGTTTCGAAATCGAACGTATCGCCCACATCGCGTTCGAGTCGGCGCGCAAACGCCGCCATAAAGTGACCTCCATTGATAAAGCGAACGTGCTGCAGTCCTCCATTTTGTGGCGCGAGATCGTCAGTGAAGTCGCTAAGCAGTACCCGGACGTCGCGCTGTCGCACATGTACATCGACAATGCGACCATGCAGCTGATTAAAGATCCGTCCCAGTTTGACGTGCTGCTGTGCTCCAACCTGTTCGGCGATATTCTCTCTGACGAGTGCGCGATGATCACCGGCTCGATGGGCATGCTGCCCTCCGCAAGCCTGAATGAAGAAGGCTTTGGCCTGTACGAGCCTGCGGGCGGCTCCGCGCCGGATATTGCAGGCAAAAACATTGCCAACCCTATTGCGCAGATCCTCTCCCTGGCCCTGCTGCTGCGCTACAGCCTGGATGCAGGCGACGCAGCAACCGCAATTGAAAACGCCATTAACCGGGCGTTAGAAGAGGGCGTCCGTACCGGCGATTTAGCACGCGGCACGGCGGCAGTCAGTACCGATGAAATGGGCGACATCATTGCCCGCTATGTCGCTGAAGGGGTGTAATCATGGCTAAGACGTTATATGAAAAGTTGTTTGATGCGCACGTTGTTTACGAGGCGCCAAACGAAACCCCGCTGCTGTACATTGACCGTCATCTGGTGCACGAAGTGACCTCTCCTCAGGCATTTGACGGCCTGCGCGCGCACAAGCGTCCGGTACGTCAGCCGGGTAAAACCTTCGCGACGATGGATCACAACGTATCCACCCAGACCAAAGACATTAATGCCTCGGGTGAGATGGCCCGTATCCAGATGCAGGAGCTGATTAAGAACTGCAAGGAATTTGGCGTTGAGCTGTACGACCTGAACCATCCGTACCAGGGCATTGTCCACGTGATGGGGCCTGAGCAAGGGATCACCCTGCCGGGCATGACGATCGTCTGCGGGGACTCCCATACCGCGACCCACGGCGCGTTTGGCGCTCTGGCGTTCGGAATTGGCACTTCCGAGGTGGAACATGTTCTGGCAACGCAGACCCTGAAACAGGGCCGCGCCAAAACCATGAAGATTGAAGTGAAGGGTAAAGCCGCACCGGGTATTACCGCAAAAGACATCGTGCTGGCCATTATCGGTAAAACCGGCAGTGCGGGCGGCACCGGTCATGTTGTTGAATTCTGCGGTGAAGCCATCCAGGCGCTGAGCATGGAGGGGCGCATGACCCTGTGCAATATGGCCATTGAGATGGGCGCAAAAGCCGGTCTGGTCGCGCCGGACGAAACCACCTTCAACTACGTGAAGGGTCGTCTGCACGCGCCGAAAGGTCAGAATTTTGACGACGCGGTAGCGTACTGGAAAACCCTGAAAACCGACGATGGCGCAGCCTTTGACACCGTCGTCACGCTGCAGGCAGAAGAGATTGCGCCTCAGGTAACCTGGGGCACCAACCCGGGCCAGGTAATTTCCGTTAACGACAATATCCCGGACCCGGCATCCTTTACCGATCCGGTCGAGCGCGCCAGTGCCGAAAAAGCGCTGGCCTATATGGGGCTGAAGCCCGGCGTGCCGTTGACCGATGTCGCCATTGATAAAGTCTTTATCGGTTCCTGCACCAATTCCCGTATCGAGGATTTGCGTGCCGCCGCCGAGATTGCCAAAGGCCGTAAAGTGGCACCAGGCGTGCAGGCGCTGGTGGTACCTGGCTCCGGTCCGGTGAAAGCCCAGGCGGAAGCCGAAGGTCTGGATAAGATCTTTATCGAAGCGGGCTTCGAGTGGCGCCTGCCCGGCTGCTCCATGTGTCTGGCCATGAACAACGATCGCCTGAATCCGGGCGAGCGCTGCGCCTCCACCAGCAACCGTAACTTTGAAGGCCGTCAGGGCCGCGGTGGGCGCACCCATCTGGTCAGCCCGGCAATGGCCGCCGCTGCGGCAGTCACCGGCCATTTCGCCGATATTCGCAGCCTGAAATAAGGAGACAATCATGGCAGAGAAATTTACCCAACATACGGGCCGTGTTGTCCCGCTGGACGCCGCTAACGTCGATACTGACGCTATTATTCCAAAACAGTTTCTGCAGAAAGTGACGCGTACCGGTTTCGGCGCACATCTGTTTAACGACTGGCGTTTCCTGGACGATAAGGGAGAAGTGCCTAATCCGGAATTCGTTCTGAACTTCCCGGAATACAAAGGCGCCTCCATTTTGCTGGCACGCGAAAACTTTGGCTGCGGCTCATCCCGTGAACACGCGCCGTGGGCGCTCACCGACTACGGTTTTAAAGTGGTCATTGCCCCTAGCTTCGCGGATATCTTCTACGGCAATAGCTTCAACAACCAGCTGCTGCCCGTCACGCTGAGCGATGAACAGGTCGATGAGTTGTTCGCGCTGGTTAAGGCGAATCCGGGCATTTCGTTTGAAGTGGATCTGGAAGCCGAAGTGGTGAAAGCCGGGGATAAGACCTACAGCTTCAGCATTGATGCCTTCCGCCGTCACTGCATGCTGAACGGTCTGGACAGCATTGGTTTAACTCTCCAGCACGACGCGGCGATTGCCGCTTACGAAAACAAACAACCTGCATTTATGAAATAATCCTCCGGCCTGCAGTCCATTCTGCAGGCCGCATTTTATCTTGATACCCGTCTCCTTCTGTAAATACTTCCCAAACCCAGCCACTAATGACGTTATATTTAATGTCAATTTAATGTTTCCTGCGCAGAATAACCGCTCAATCAGCTGGCAGCGGAAAAAATCATGGAAAAGAAAAATGGCAATGAGTCTCATATCCGTTCTCGGGAAATACATAAATGCACATTAGTAAGCGTAATAATAAATAGTTTACTCACTGCCTTTCAGATACTTGCAGGAATATTTTCCGGCTCACAAGGTTTAATTGCTGATGGGATTCATTCTCTTTCCGATTTATCCTCCGACTTTGTCGTTTTGGTTGCGAATAAAAAGAGTCAGAAAGCCTCTGATATCGATCATCATTACGGTCATCTGCGTTTCGAAAACGGTGCAAAGCTCATTATTGGCGCTATTCTGCTGCTTGTGGGGGTCGGGATGCTCTGGTCCGCAGGGAATAAACTGCTTCACCCCGATACGCATCAGCTGGTGAAAGGGGCCGCGTTGTGGGTGGCGATTCTGGCGCTGGTGGTAAAGGAAAGCTTGTTCCGATACATGTTTGCCACGGGAAAACGTATTCAGTCCTCGCTGCTGATAGCCAATGCCTGGCATGCCCGTTCTGATGCAGCGTCGTCAGTGGTTGTCGCCATCGGCATTGCCGGGAATTTAGTGGGTTTTCACGCGATGGACCTCATTGCGGCCTTGATTGTCGGAGTATTCATCGCCCACATGGGTTACAAATTTGCTGCCGATGCCCTGCACGATCTGATGGACCGCTCGCTGGAGCCCGAGCTGGAGCACGACATCAAAACGTGTCTTCTCGCAACCGAGGGCGTCACCGGACTCCATGATTTAAAAACCCGCAAGATGGGTGATTTAGCCCTTGTCGATGTTCATCTGGAAGTAAACGGCGAATTAAGCGTAAAAGAAGGACATCAGATTGCCGTTAATGCCAGAAATAACGTGATGCAAAAATTCAATGTGCTGAACGTGATGACGCATATTGATCCTGCCCGCTAATCGAAACGCATAAATACAGTGTGACGCAAGCGATCGTTAAGGTTTCGTTAATTAATCTGCGCCACACTGCATCGCATCAGCTCTCTCATTATTGAGGTAAAATGCGATGAAACCAACATTACGCGATACGCTTCCCCATAAAGAAACGCCTTTTCTTCGCATACTGCACATTCTTGTGGCCGTACTGGTCCTGGCCCAGATTATCAATTCTAATTTCACCGAAAGTGAAGCCCTCCACGAATCCGGGCTGAACGGAATCGTCACCTGGATCCATGTTATCTCCGGATTTGGTTTAATTTTTTGTGGCATTGCCATGATGGCATGGATGCTAACCCAGCGCGGATTTAAGTATTACTTCGCCTGGCTGGCGCTGGATTTTCGCGGAATTGTTGACGATATTCGCACCCTCGCGCAGCGTCAGCTTCCTGACGCGCATGCTGGCGGTATGGCGGCAACGGTGCAAGGTCTGGGCGTGCTGGCGCTGCTGGGCGTTGCACTCTGCGGCGCGGCCTGGTTCGTGCTGAACGCCACGCTCGGGCCGGTTTCGTCCGTCACGGAATCCGTCCTGGATTTGCATAAATTTCTGACGGTCTTTATCGAGACATACTTCTGGGCACACGGTTTCATGGGCCTCGTTCATATGTACCTGACGCTACGCGCACAGCGTAAATATCAGTATTCAGAATAAAACGGTTCGCAGAGCCCGGCGTTCCCGGGCTCCGTTTCACTCATCCGATCACACGTCTTTTACGCGGCAGGTCAGCAGGAGCGTCACGACGGATAGCGCCGCAATCATCCAGTAGACTGACGCATGGCCGTAGCTTTGCGCCAGCGCCCCCTGAATCACGCCAGCCAGAATCACTCCGGTTGAAATACTGTTGGTAAAAAGCGTGGTCGCCGAGCCGGCACGGCCGGGCATGAGATCCTGAAACCAGAGCATGCCTATCCCGGCAACAATCCCAATAAACACGGCGTTAAACAGCTGCAGAGCCAGCAACGCTTCCCGCGAATGGAAAAGGATCAGCCCCGCGTAGAACAGCACCCCGGCCGCCACGGCGACGATCATCATCCTGCGCTTTCCAAACCGCTTAACGTAGTAACCCGCCAGAATCATTGCCGGAATTTCCAGCCCGGCGGCAGTTCCCATTAAGATCCCCGCGAGCTTGTCCGGCAGGCCCAGATCGCTGCTGATCCACAGCGGCATATCGATGATGTACATGGTGTTGCAGGTCCACATCAGCGTGGAGGCAATAAACAGCATGCGGACGTTTTTGTCCTGCCAGCCGCTCACCTCGGTGACAGGTTTATCCGTCGTCTGTTCGACGCGCGCCACGGACGGCAGCGCGAAGGCAATCAGCGCCAGGCTGATGACAAAAATCCCGGCGGCGATGGAAAACATGGTGGTAAAGCCGTAGTTCAACGCCAGCATGAAGGCCAGCGGCGGGCCAATGACCCACGCCAGCGAAAGCTGGGCGCGCATCACCGAGCTGAACATCACCACTTCACGCGCCGAGTTATCCGCATATTCACGGGCCAGCGCGAACAGCTGCGGCATGGCGGTGTTCGCCAGCGACGCCAGCAGCACGCCGCAGGTAATGAGCGTCAGATAATGACGGTTGAAGGCAAAGAGCAGCGCGTTACCCACGGCCATGGCGCAGCAAAAGAGGATCAGCCTGCGGCGATCGCCCTGGCTGTCCGATCGTTTCGCCAGCGCGAGGCTGACCAGGATCCCGGCAATGGCGTTAACGGTGTAAAACAGGCCGACCCAAAACGGCTGCGCCCCTACCTCACGGCTGAGAAACAGGCTCAGCGTCGGCGCCTGCAGCGCCCCCGCCACGCCCATCATAAAGGCCACCAGCATAAAAGCGGCATACACACCGTTCAGGCGTCGCCCCATCGTCATCAACCACAGCATGCGCAAGTCCTTGTGAAAGCGAATCGAAATTGAGTGAATAGTTAACGAAAAAAGCCAGCAAAAACATTTTGCTGGCGGGTGATAAGCACCAATACTCAGTCACACATGATCGAGGCGAGTTAGCGGGAAGAGGTCGGTGTCGTAACGTCCCACTGCATCAATTCTTCTAACGTTTTCAGCCGTTGCTCTGCACACCGGCGGGCCAGCCAGGACGATCCTTTTGTCGCTGAAAAGTACTGCTGATAAAACTGACGTGCGGTAGACCTCTTCATAATTTACCTCCTCGCTTCATCGAGGAGAATTATTGGCCTAATATAGGGATAAATAAATTGCTGGTTTTTTGTCAGGAGTTCCCCTTTTATGCCTTCCGGTCGTCTGCAACAACAGTTTATCCGCCTCTGGCAGTGCTGCGAGGGGCAATCGCAGGAGACCACGCTCAACGAGCTGGCCGACCTGCTTAGCTGCTCCCGCCGCCATATGCGCACGCTGCTCAACACCATGCAGCAGCAGGGCTGGTTAAGCTGGGAAGCGGAGGCGGGACGCGGCAAACGCTCGCGGCTGACTTTCCTCTATACCGGGCTGGCGCTGCAGCAGCAGCGCGCGGAAGATCTGCTCGAGCAGGATCGCATCGATCAGCTGGTCCAGCTGGTGGGCGACAAAGCCGCCGTGCGCCAGATGCTGGTTTCCCATCTCGGGCGCAGCTTTCGTCAGGGCCGACACATTCTGCGGGTGCTCTACTACCGTCCGATGAAAAATCTGTTGCCCGGCACGGCCTTACGCCGCTCTGAAACCCACATGGCCCGGCAAATATTCAGCGGCCTGACGCGCATAAATGAGGAAAACGGGGAACTGGAGGCGGATATCGCGCACCACTGGCAGCAGGTTTCCCCGCTTCACTGGCGCTTTTTTTTACGCCCCGGTATCCACTTTCACCACGGCCGCGAGCTGGAAATGCACGACGTCATCGCCTCTCTGGAACGTGCCCGCAGGCTACCGCTCTACTCGCATATCTCCCGCGTCCACTCGCCCACGGCCTGGACGCTGGATATCGAGCTGTCGCAGCAGGATAAGTGGCTTCCCTGGCTGCTGGGCTATGTGCCGTCGATGATTTTGCCCGGCGAGTGGGAATCAATGAACAACTTTGCCAGCCTGCCGATTGGTACCGGGCCTTACTCCGTGTCCCGCAATAACAGCAACCAGCTGAAAATCCGCGCGTTCGACGACTACTTTGGCTATCGGGCGCTGATCGACGAAGTGAACGTCTGGGTATTGCCGGATCTCAATGAAGACCTGAGCTGCGGGCTGACGCTGGAAGGCCCCACCACGGGAGAAAAAGCCGTGGAGAGTCGCCTGGAGGAAGGGTGTTACTATCTCCTGTTTGACCGCCGCACCCACCGTGGGGCAAACCAGGCCGTCCGCAGGTGGGTCAGCCACGTTTTGTCCCCTTCCAATCTGATCTACCATGCGGAAGAGCAGTACCAGACATACTGGTTCCCGGCGTACGGCCTGCTTCCGCGCTGGCACCACGCCCGCCCGGTGCACTGCGACAAACCCGCCGGGCTGGAGTCCATCTCCCTGACCTACTACCGCGAACACGTGGAGCATCGTTTTATCGCCAGAATCATGACCCGGCTGCTGGCAGCCGAGGGGGTCAGGTTAGAGGTCAGGGAAGTAGACTATGACGAATGGCATCAGGGGGAGATCGCCAGTGATATCTGGCTCAACAGCGCCAACTTTACCCTGCCGCTCGATTTTTCCCTTTTCTCGCATTTGTATGAAGTCCCGCTGATCCAGCACTGCATCGACCGTGACTGGCAGCAGGATGCCGCCCTGTGGCGCGCGGGCGAAATGAATCTTGCAGCCTGGTGCCAGCAGCTTTTGGCCGAGCAGGCGATCGTCCCGTTGATCCACCACTGGCTGATGATCCAGGGCCAGCGCAGCATGCGCGGCCTGCGGATGAACACCCTGGGCTGGTTTGATTTTAAATCCGCCTGGTTTGCGCCGCCGGAGCCATAACGCTTTCGTAATATTCACCAAATCATTACAATAGCGCCGTTCTCAACGGGGTGCTGCATCAAAGATGTGCGCTGAGATAATACCCGTCGAACCTGATCCGGATAACGCCGGCGAAGGGATTTGAGGCTGTTGCTCAAAATCCTTTGCCACTCAACTTTGAGGTGCAAAGTGTTAAAAAAAGTTCTTCCCCTGCTGGCGCTGTTTGCGCTGCCTGCTTTTGCGAAGCCCGTCCTGACGGTCTACACCTATGACTCCTTCTCTGCCGACTGGGGCCCTGGCCCGGTGGTTAAAAAAGCCTTTGAAGCGGACTGTAACTGCGAGCTGAAGTTCGTGGCGCTGGAAGATGGCGTGTCGCTGCTCAACCGTCTGCGTATGGAAGGGAAAAACAGCAAGGCCGACGTGGTGCTCGGGCTGGATAACAACCTGCTGGAAGCCGCCTCGCAAACCAAACTGTTTGCCAAAAGCGGCGTAGCGGCAAATGCCGTTAACGTGCCGGGCGGCTGGAAAAACGACACCTTTGTGCCGTTCGACTATGGCTACTTTGCTTTTGTTTACGACAAAAATAAGCTGAAAAACCCGCCGAAGAGCCTGAAAGAGCTGGTGGAAAGTGACCAGAAATGGCGCGTGATTTATGAAGATCCGCGCACCAGTACGCCAGGCCTGGGCCTGCTGCTGTGGATGCAAAAGGTTTATGGGGATAAAGCGCCGGAGGCGTGGCAGAAACTGGCCGCTAAAACCGTCACCGTCACCAAAGGCTGGAGCGAAGCCTATGGCCTGTTCCTGAAAGGCGAAAGCGACCTGGTGCTGAGCTACACCACCTCTCCGGCCTACCACATTATCGCCGAGAAGAAAGATAACTACGCTGCCGCTGATTTTGCTGAAGGGCACTATCTGCAGGTGGAAGTGGCCGCGCGTACCGCTGCCAGCAAACAGCCGGAGCTGGCCGAGAAGTTCCTGAAGTTTATGGTTTCACCGGCGTTCCAGAATGCGATTCCCGCAGGCAACTGGATGTATCCGGTCACTAACGTTACCCTGCCCGTAGGTTTCGAGCAGCTGACCAAACCAAACACCTCGCTGGAGTTTACGCCGCAGCAGGTCGCCGCGCAGCGTGCAGCATGGGTAAGTGAATGGCAACGCGCCGTCAGCCGTTGATTCCCGGCTGGTTACTTCCCGGGCTGCTCGCCGCCACAGTGATGGTGGCGGTCAGCCTGGGGGCTTTTCTTGCACTGTGGTTCAACGCGCCAGAGAGCGACCTGCTCGCCCTCTGGCACGACAGCTACCTCTGGCACGTTATCCGGTTCTCCTTCTGGCAGGCGTCGCTTTCAGCCCTGCTGTCGGTGATTCCGGCTATTTTTCTGGCGCGCGCCCTGTATCGGCGGCGTTTTCCCGGCAGGCTGGCACTGCTGCGCCTGTGCGCCATGACGCTGATCCTGCCCGTGCTGGTGGCGGTATTTGGCATCCTCAGCGTTTACGGTCGCCAGGGCTGGTTGGCTTCGCTGTTCGACCAGCTTGGTCTGGAATGGTCATTCTCTCCTTACGGCCTGCAGGGCATTCTGCTGGCGCACGTGTTTTTCAATATGCCGATGGCAACCCGCCTCTTTTTGCAGGCGCTGGAGAACATTCCCGGCGAGCAGCGTCAGGTTGCCGCCCAGCTCGGCATGCGCGGCGTGTCGTTCTTCCGCTTTGTCGAATGGCCGTGGCTGCGCCGCCAGATCCCGCCCGTCGCGGCGTTAATCTTTATGCTCTGCTTTGCCAGCTTTGCCACCGTGTTGTCGCTCGGCGGTGGGCCGCAGGCCACCACCATTGAGCTGGCGATTTATCAGGCGCTGAGTTACGACTACGATCCCGGTCGCGCCGCGCTGCTGGCGATGGTGCAGATGGCGTGCTGCCTTGTGCTGGTGCTGGTGAGCCAGCGGCTGAGTAAAGCCATTCCCGCTGGCAGTAATCAAATAACCGGCTGGCGCGATCCGCAGGACAGCCTGCACAGCCGCGTTATCGATTTTATCCTGATCGCGCTGGCGCTCCTGCTTCTGCTGCCGCCGCTGATGGCCGTTATCGTTGACGGACTGAACCTCAATCTCATCTCCGTCCTGCAACAGCCCATCCTCTGGCAGGCGACATGGACCTCGCTGCGTATCGCGCTGGCGGCAGGGTTACTGTGCGTCATGCTGACCATGATGCTGCTGTGGAGCAGCCGCGAACTCTACGCGCGGCAGGCCCGTAAGGCCGGGCAAATGCTGGAGCTGACGGGCATGCTGATTCTGGCGATGCCGGGCATCGTGCTGGCGACGGGCTTCTTTTTACTGTTCAACAGCACCATCGGCCTGCCGGAAAGCGCCGATGGCATTGTGATTTTTACCAACGCCTTAATGGCCATCCCCTACGCGCTTAAGGTGCTGGAAAACCCGATGCGCGACGTCAACAGCCGTTACGGTTTGCTGTGCCAGTCGCTGGGTATGCAGGGCTGGCAGCGGCTGAGGGTGGTCGAACTCCGCGCGCTAAAACGCCCGCTGGCGCAGGCGCTGGCGTTTGCCTGCGTGTTGTCGATTGGGGATTTTGGCGTGGTGGCTCTCTTTGGCAATGACGATTTCCGCACGCTGCCATACTGGCTCTATCAGCAGATCGGCTCTTATCGCAGTCAGGACGGCGCGGTCACCGCGCTGCTGCTGCTGCTGCTGTGCTTTGCCTTATTTACCGTTATCGAAAAACTTCCGGGGCGTGATGTTAAAACTGACTGATGTAACCTGGCTTTACCAGCATCTGCCGATGCGCTTCACGCTCTCCGTGCGCCAGGGGGAGATGATCGCCGTGCTTGGCCCAAGCGGCGCGGGAAAAAGCACGCTGCTTAATCTGATTGCGGGTTTTCTGCAGCCGGCAAGCGGTGCGATCGTCATTAACAATCAAGATCATACCCACACGCCGCCCGCAAAACGTCCGGTCTCAATGCTGTTTCAGGAAAACAACCTGTTTACCCACCTGACGGTGCGGCAAAACATCGCGCTGGGAATGCATCCGGGACTCAGGCTGAACGATGCCCAGCGCCAGAAGCTGGAGATCATTGCCGCCCAGATGGGGATCAACGAGTTCATCGACAGGCTCCCGGGCGAGCTTTCCGGCGGCCAGCGTCAGCGCGTGGCGCTGGCGCGATGTCTGGTCCGCGAGCAGCCGATCCTGCTGCTGGATGAGCCGTTCTCGGCGCTCGATCCCGCGCTGCGCCAGGAGATGCTCGCCCTGGTGCAGGACGTTTGTCAGCGCCAGCAGCTGACGATGCTGATGGTTTCACACAGTATTGAGGATGCTGCCCGCATCGCCCCGCGATCGGTAGTGATTGCCGAAGGGCGTATTTTGTGGGATGGAAAAACAGAAGAACTGCTGAGCGGTAAGGCGGGGGCGTCTTCACTGTTGGGCATTCGTGCCGTCTGATGCCCTCTCCCACAGGGAGAGGGAAAAAGTCCTTAACGGCTCACCACTTTCAATAAAATCTCACCGTACACAGGCATCAGCGGGTGGCGAATCAGCGCGACCAGGGCTACCACAGCCACGCCCAGCGTCAGCGGGGCCAGCCACAAAAGACGAGTGCGCGGGAGATAGCGCGTCAGACGATCGACGCTGGCTTTCGCGCTGCGCCACAGCCGCCAGCAGAGCCATGCCGCCAGCCACAGCAGCACAGCCGTACCCAGCAGCAGCCACTTAAACTCACCGCTTTGCATACCGTCAGGAATATCGATGGCAGCGCCCGCGAGGATCCCCGGCAGGAAGTAGAACGGCGGCCAGAAGACGCAGCCGATAATGTTCGGCACCACGAATTTTGCGACGGGCAGATCCAGCATTCCCGCCACCATCGGCACCAGCGGACGCGTTGGCCCGACAAAGCGGCCGACGAGGATGGTAAACATGCTGTGCTGATGCAGCGCATGCTCGGTTTTATCCAGCAGGGCTTTGTTCTTTTTCATGAACGACCAGCGGTGCAGCGGCTTCTTAAAGCGCCAGCCCAGCCAGAAGGAGATCCAGTCGCCGAGCAGGCAGCCGATTATCCCGGCCAGCCACGCCTGCCAGAAATTAACCTCGCCGCTGCCAATCAGCGCCCCAAGCCCTGCCATCATCACGGTGCCGGGCAGGATCAGCCCAACCAGCGCCAGCGATTCCAGAAACGCCACCAGCGCCACGGCGATGAGCGAGTACATAACGGACTGGGTAATAAAGTGTTCCAGCAATGCCTGCATAACTATTCCGGTCAGAAAACGAATCAGCGATTCTGCTTAGCGCCCCGCACCACGTCAAGGCAACAATTGTCTGAATAGTTTACAGGTTGCTTTCTGCATTCACCTGTTTGTTTATCTTTTTTTACCGTTTATTCACATCCCGCGCGGAATTCGCTCGGGCTGGCACCGGTGCATTTTTTAAATACCCGGGAGAAATAGAGCTGATCCTCAAAGCCCACGTTGCGTCCCACGGTGGCAATCGGCATCCGGGTGGTGCTGAGCAGCAGCTTTGCCTGGCTAATGCGCTGATCCTCGCGCCAGCTCAGCACGCTGACGCCCAGCTGCTGGCGGAAAAGATGCGACAGCCGCGACGGCGACAGGCAGACGTGCTGAGCAACGCTGGCGATATCGAACTGGCTATCGGCCAGGTGGTCGCTGATGTACTGGCAGGCGTCGCGCACGCGGTTGTCCAGCGGGGGGTTAAGCGACTCGTTAATCGCCTCCATGCGGCGAAGCAGCAGCTGTTCGAGCAGGTTAATCGCCAGCAGTTCAGCGTAACGACCACCGGCCTGTCCCGCCTCGATAATCTGCGCAAAAAGCTCGCGAAACTGCGCCAGATGAACCTCATCCGGGCGATAAAAACCGGTGTGCGCAAAAATAGCTGGCCACGAAAGCCACTCCTGCCAGTAGGCGCGCGGACGGAAATAGACCCACTGGTGATACCACTCTTTGGCATCGGGATGACGGCCATAGTGGTGGATTTCCCCCGGCGGGAACAGCAGGATATCGCCGGGGCGGCAGACAAACTGCTGGTCACCGTTCTTGATGATCCCTTCTCCTCGCACGGTCAGATTGAGGATATACCCTTTCATGCCGAGCGGTCGGTCGACGTAAAAGTCGAGGTATCCCTCAGCCTCGATAGGGGTCAGTCCCGCCACAAGGTGCGCGTTAAACGAGTATCCCGGCAGCAGGGGATCGTTTTGCGTTTCGGCCATAGATTCAGTTCTCCCAAGGGTCCTGAAGGAAACCAATTGTCCATATCACTAAATGCAGGTTAAAAATGGCCCGCGAAAAGATCCAAAAAGCATCACGCCGCTTTTACGTCCGCCATGTTTCAGCCTTTCCCCCTGATTTCTCCGCCAGAGCAGACAGATAACCAGTAACAAAAGTGTCTATAAGTGCGGCAGAAATGTCCACATTGAATATTTGCACGGCGTCACACTTTCCGTCGTAACAGCAATTTAGTCCATAAGATTAGCGGATCCTGCCTGACGACTTTTTTCCCCAGTCTCTAATGTTCTTCCATACCTGTTTTTTCGATGGAGCAACACCATGGCAATTGCGATTGGCCTCGATTTTGGCAGCGATTCAGTTCGCGCGCTGGCAGTGGACTGTACGTCCGGCCAGGAGATAGCAACCAGCGTTGAGTGGTATCCGCGCTGGCAAGAGGGGCGCTACTGCGATGCGCCTAACAACCAGTTCCGTCACCACCCGCGTGACTATATCGAGTCGATGGAAGCGGCGATCAAAACCGTCCTGGCCGAACTGACCGACGCCCAGCGGTCTGAAATTGTCGGGATTGGCGTCGACAGCACCGGCTCCACGCCGGCCCCTGTGGATGCCGAAGGCCGCGTGCTGGCGCTGCGCCCGGAGTTTGCCGACAACCCGAACGCCATGTTTGTGCTGTGGAAAGACCACACCGCCGTAGAAGAGGCTGAAGCCATTACGCGCCTGTGCCATCAGCCGGGCAAGACAGACTACTCGCGCTACATCGGCGGGATTTATTCCAGCGAATGGTTCTGGGCCAAGATCCTTCACGTCACTCGGGCCGACGCAGCCGTTGCGCAGGCTGCGGCGTCATGGGTTGAGCTGTGCGACTGGGTGCCTGCCCTGCTCTCCGGCACCACTCGCCCGCAGGATATCCGCCGCGGCCGCTGCAGCGCCGGGCATAAATCCCTGTGGCACGAAAGCTGGGGCGGTCTGCCTCCGGCCACGTTCTTCGACGAGCTCGATCCGATCATCAACAAGAGCCTGACGTACCCGCTGTTTACCGACACCTTCACCGCTGATATTCCGGTCGGCACCCTCTGCGAAGAGTGGGCGACGCGCCTCGGCCTGCCTCAGAACGTGGCCATCTCCGGCGGCGCCTTTGACTGCCATATGGGCGCCGTGGGTGCGGGCGCACAGCCAAACACGCTGGTCAAAGTCATCGGAACCTCCACCTGCGACATCCTGACGGCGGATAAAGGCACCGTCGGCGACCGCGCGGTGAAAGGCATCTGCGGCCAGGTTGACGGCAGCGTGGTGCCGGACTTTATCGGTCTGGAAGCCGGTCAGTCCGCGTTTGGCGATATCTATGCCTGGTTTGGCCGCGTGCTCGGCTGGCCGCTGGACCAGCTGGCGGCGGCGCATCCTGAACTGAAAACACAGATAGCAGAGAGCAAAAAGCAGCTCCTGCCGCAGCTCACCGACGCCTGGGCAAAAAATCCGTCTCTCGATCACCTGCCGGTGGTGCTGGACTGGTTTAACGGCCGCCGCACGCCGTTTGCCAACCAGCGACTGAAAGGAGTGATCACCGATCTCAACCTGGCGACCGACGCGCCCGCGCTGTTCGGCGGTCTGATTGCCGCAACGGCCTTCGGTGCCCGCGCCATTATGGAGTGCTTCACCGGGCAGGGCATCAACGTGAACAACGTGATGGCGCTGGGCGGCATCGCCCGTAAAAACCCGGTGATCATGCAGGCCTGCTGCGACGTGCTGAACCGTCCGCTGCAGATTGTGGCCTCCGATCAGTGCTGCGCGCTGGGCGCGGCGATTTTCGCCGCCGTGGCCGCGGGCGTCCATGCCGACATCCCGACCGCACAGCAGCATATGGCGAGCGCCGTCGAAAACACGCTCCAGCCGCGCACCCAACAGGCACAGCGCTTTGAACAGCTTTATCAGCGCTACCAGCAATGGGCAAAAAGCGCCGAACTTCACTATCTCCCTGTCGCCGCCCCGGCCAAAAGCACCGCGGACACTACGGCAACCCTGACCCATTAAGGACACGATGATGACCATTTTTAATAACTATGAAGTGTGGTTTGTGATTGGCAGCCAGCATCTGTACGGACCGGAAGCGCTGCAGCAGGTGACGAAACACGCGGAGCACGTCGTTAACGCGCTGAATGCGGAAGCTAAACTGCCGTGCAAACTGGTGCTGAAACCGCTGGGCACCACGCCGGATGAAATTACCCACATCTGCCGCGACGCCAACTACGACGATAAATGCGCCGGTCTGGTGGTGTGGCTGCACACCTTCTCACCCGCTAAAATGTGGATTAACGGCCTGTCTATCCTCAACAAGCCGCTGCTGCAGTTCCATACCCAGTTCAACGCCTCCCTGCCGTGGGACAGCATCGACATGGACTTTATGAACCTGAACCAGACCGCGCACGGCGGCCGCGAGTTCGGCTTCATCGGCGCGCGTATGCGCCAGCAGCACGCGGTGGTCACCGGCCACTGGCAGGATGGCAAAGCGCAACAGCGTATCGGCTCCTGGATGCGCCAGGCAGTATCCAAACAGGATACCCGCCATCTGAAAGTAGTGCGTTTCGGCGACAACATGCGTGAAGTGGCGGTCACCGACGGCGACAAAGTGGCCGCGCAGATCAAGTTCGGCTTCTCCGTAAATACCTGGGCCGTGGGCGACCTGGTGCAGGTGGTGAATGAAATCAGCGACGGCGACGTGAGCGCGCTGGTGGACGAGTACGAAAGCAGCTACCGCCTGACGCCTGCGGCACAAATCAACGGCGACAAGCGTCAGAACGTGCTGGACGCGGCGCGCATCGAGCTGGGCATGAAGCGCTTCCTGGAACAGGGCGGCTTCCACGCCTTTACCACTACCTTTGAAGACCTCCACGGCCTGAAACAGCTGCCGGGCCTGGCGGTACAACGTCTGATGCAGCAGGGCTACGGCTTTGCGGGCGAAGGCGACTGGAAAACTGCCGCTCTGCTTCGCATCATGAAGGTGATGTCGACCGGTCTGCAGGGCGGCACCTCCTTTATGGAGGACTACACCTATCACTTCGAAAACGGCAACGACCTGGTGCTCGGCTCGCACATGCTGGAAGTGTGCCCGACGATCGCCGTGGAAGAGAAACCGATCCTCGACGTGCAGTACCTCGGCATCGGCGGTAAAGCCGATCCGGCGCGCCTGATCTTCAACACCCGTACGGGCCCGGCCATCAACGCCAGCCTGATCGACCTGGGCGATCGCTTCCGCCTGCTGGTGAACTGCGTCGATGCGGTTGAAACGCCGCACTCTCTGCCGAAACTGCCGGTCGCCAACGCCCTGTGGAAAGCGCAGCCTGATCTGCCAACCGCCTCTGAGGCATGGATCCTGGCCGGCGGCGCGCACCACACGGTGTTCAGCCACGCCCTTGATCTGAACGACATGCGTCAGTTCGCCGAGCTGCACGATATCGAGCTGACCGTGATTGATAACGATACCCGCCTGCCCGCCTTTAAAGACGCGCTGCGCTGGAACGAAGTCTATTACGGTTCAAAACGCTAAGTACGGAATGCCCGGTGACGCTACGCTCACCGGGCAGGGAGACAACAATGTTAGACGATCTCAAACGTCAGGTGCTCGAAGCCAACCTGGCGCTGCCGAAACATAATCTGGTCACCCTGACCTGGGGCAACGTCAGCGCCGTTGACCGCGAAAAAGGCGTGTTGGTGATTAAGCCTTCCGGCGTGGATTACACGGTGATGACCGCAGACGATATGGTCGTTGTCAGCCTCGAGACCGGCGAAGTGGTCGAAGGTAAGAAAAAACCGTCCTCCGATACGCCGACTCACCGCCTGCTGTACCGCTCATTCCCGAGCATCGGCGGCATCGTGCATACCCATTCGCGCCACGCCACCATCTGGGCGCAGGCGGGCCAGTCCATCCCGGCGACCGGCACCACCCACGCGGACTACTTTTACGGCACCATTCCCTGCACGCGTCTGATGACCGATGCGGAGATCGGCGGTGAGTACGAGTGGGAAACGGGTAACGTGATTGTTGAAACCTTCGAAAAACAGGGTATCGACGCGGCGCAGATGCCCGGCGTGCTGGTGCACTCCCACGGCCCGTTTGCCTGGGGTAAAAACGCAGAAGACGCGGTGCATAACGCCATCGTGCTCGAAGAGGTCGCCTATATGGGGATCTTCTGTCGCCAGCTGGCGCCGCAGCTGCCGGATATGCAGCAAACCCTGCTGGAAAAGCATTACCTGCGCAAGCACGGCGCGAAGGCCTATTACGGGCAGTAGCTTGCAGGCTGGACAAGCGCAGCGCTATCTGGCAAAACAGACACTGTATAAAACCCCAGCAAAACAACCTTAACCAGGCTATAATCAGGCCTGGTTTTGTTTTCTGGGATAACGGCGTGGCGCAGGCGCAAGAAGGTTTTTTACTGACCCGACACTGGCGGGATACCCCTCAGGGCACCGAGGTCGCGTTCTGGCTGGCAACCGACAACGGTCCGCTACACGTTACGCTGCCGCCGCAGGAATCCGTTGCCTTTATTCCTGAAGCCCACGTCGAGAAGGTGAAGCAGCTGCTGCGCGGCGAAAACGGCTGGCGCATCACTCCGCTTGAGCTGAAAGATTTCCACCGTCAGCCGGTTTACGGCCTCTACTGTCGCGCCCATCGTCAGCTGATGCGCTATGAAAAGCTGCTCCGCGAGGCGGGCGTGACGCTCTACGAGGCGGATATTCGCCCACCGGAACGCTTTCTGATGGAGCGGTTTATTACCGCCCCCGTCTGGGTCGACGGCACCGATCATAGCGGCAGCCTCGTTAACGCGCGCCTGAAGCCCAATCCGCACTACCGCCCGCCGCTGAAGTGGGTCTCACTGGATATTGAAACCACCCGCCACGGCGAACTGTACTGCATCGGTCTGGAAGGCTGCGGCGATCGGGTTGTCTATATGCTCGGGCCGCCGAATGGCGATGCCTCCGCGCTGGATTTCCGGCTTGAGTACGTCAACAGCCGCCCGCAGCTGCTGGAGAAGCTTAACCAGTGGTTTGCCGACAACGACCCCGACGTCCTGATCGGCTGGAACGTGGTGCAGTTTGACCTGCGCGTGCTGCAAAAGCACGCCGAGCGCTACCGCATCCCGCTGATGCTGGGGCGCGGAAACAGCGAGCTGGAATGGCGCGAACACGGTTTTAAGAACGGCGTTTTCTTCGCGCAGGCTAACGGTCGCCTGATTATCGACGGCATCGAGGCGCTAAAATCCGCCTTCTGGAACTTCTCTTCATTCTCCCTGGAAGCCGTCGCGCAGGAGCTGCTTGGCGAAGGCAAATCCATCGACAACCCCTGGGACAGAATGGACGAAATTGACCGGCGCTTTAACGAAGACAAACCCGCGCTCGCCACCTATAACCTGAAAGACTGCGAGCTGGTCACGCAGATCTTCCACAAAACCGAGATTATGCCGTTCCTGCTGGAGCGCGCGACGGTAAACGGCCTGGCCGTCGACAGACACGGCGGCTCCGTAGCGGCCTTTAGCCACCTCTATTTTCCGCGGATGCATCGGGCAGGATACGTCGCCCCCAACCTCGGGGACGTGCCGCCGCAGGCAAGTCCCGGCGGGTATGTGATGGACTCCCGGCCAGGATTGTATGACTCCGTTCTGGTACTGGATTACAAAAGCCTCTACCCGTCGATTATCCGCACCTTCCTGATCGACCCCGTCGGGCTGGTGGAAGGCCTGGCCCAGCCTGATGATGAGCACAGCACCGAAGGCTTCCTCGGCGCACGCTTCTCGCGGGAAAAACACTGCCTGCCTGAAATCGTGGGAAACATCTGGCACGGCCGCGATGAGGCCAAGCGCCACGGCAACAAGCCCCTTTCTCAGGCGCTAAAAATCATTATGAATGCTTTTTACGGCGTGCTGGGCACCAGCGCCTGCCGCTTCTTTGATCCGCGTCTGGCCTCCTCGATCACCATGCGCGGGCACGAGATCATGCGCCAGACCAAAGCGCTGATTGAGTCCCGGGGCTATGACGTCATCTACGGCGACACGGACTCCACCTTTGTGTGGCTTAAGGGCGCGCACTCTGAAGACGACGCCGCGCAAATCGGCAAAGCGCTGGTCGCCTTCGTGAACGACTGGTGGCAGGAACATTTGCAGAAAGAGCGGTTAACCAGCGCGCTGGAGCTGGAATTTGAAACCCATTTCGCCCGCTTTTTAATGCCCACCATCCGCGGCACCGATCAGGGCAGCAAAAAGCGCTACGCCGGGCTGATTCAGGAAGGTGACGCGCAGCGGATGGTTTTTAAAGGGCTGGAGACGGTGCGTACCGACTGGACGCCGCTGGCGCAGCAGTTCCAGCAGACGCTCTATCTGCGGGTGTTTCGCAATGAGCCGTATCAGGACTACGTGCGCGAGACGATAGCCAGCCTGATGGCGGGCGAACTTGACGCGCAGCTGGTATACCGCAAGCGCCTGCGCCGCCCGCTGGCGGAGTACCAGCGCAACGTTCCTCCGCACGTACGCGCCGCGCGTCTGGCGGATGAAGAAAACGTCCGCCGTGGCCGCGCGCCGCAATATCAAAACCGGGGAACCATTAAATACGTCTGGACCACTAGCGGCCCGGAACCTGTGGATTATCAGCATTCTCCTCTGGATTACGAACACTATCTGACGCGTCAGCTTCAGCCGGTTGCCGACGGAATTTTGCCCTTCATCGACGATGATTTTGCTACACTAGTGACAGGGCAACTTGGCCTATTTTGACGCGTGACGAAATGGCTGCCATCCAGTACCATAGCGCCCTTTCCATTCCCGGACCCATTTTTCGATGACCGTCTTTTTTGACGGTAGTCGAACTATTGCCTGCAATTAAAGATTAGAGCCGAACAACTATGCCTTTTACACTTGGTCAACGCTGGATCAGCGATACAGAAAGCGAACTTGGATTAGGAACCGTCGTAGCAATCGATACGCGTATGGTTACCCTCCTCTTCCCTGCCACCGGTGAAAACCGTCTGTACGCTCGCAATGACTCCCCTGTAACCCGCGTGATGTTTAATCCGGGTGACACCGTGACCAGCCATGACGGCTGGCAGCTCAAGATTGAAGACGTAAAAGAAGAGAATGGACTGCTCGCCTACATTGGTACTCGTCTTGATACGGATGAAGCCAATGTCGTCCTGCGTGAAGTGCTGCTCGACAGCAAACTGGTGTTCAGTAAGCCGCAGGACCGCCTGTTTGCCGGGCAAATCGACCGTATGGATCGCTTCTCCCTGCGCTATCGCGCGCGTAAGTTCCAGAGTGAACAGTACCGCATGCCGTGGAGCGGCCTGCGCGGCCAGCGCACCAGCCTGATCCCCCACCAGCTGAACATCGCCCACGACGTGGGCCGTCGCCACGCGCCGCGCGTGCTGCTGGCAGATGAAGTGGGCCTGGGTAAAACCATCGAAGCGGGCATGATCCTGCATCAACAGCTGCTTTCCGGCGCTGCAGAACGCGTGCTGATCGTGGTGCCAGAAACTCTGCAGCACCAGTGGCTGGTTGAAATGCTGCGCCGCTTTAACCTGCGTTTCTCCCTGTTCGACGATGAACGCTATGCCGAAGCGCAGCACGACGCCGACAACCCGTTTGAAACCGAACAGCTGGTCATTTGCTCCCTGGACTTCGTGCGCCGCAGCAAGCAGCGTCTTGAGCACCTGTGCGATGCCGAGTGGGACATTATGGTTGTTGACGAAGCGCACCATCTGGTCTGGAGCGAAGACTCGCCGAGCCGCGAATACATGGCTATCGAGCAGCTTGCCGAGCGCGTGCCTGGCGTTCTGCTGCTGACCGCAACGCCGGAGCAGCTTGGTCTGGAAAGCCACTTCGCACGCTTGCGCCTGCTCGATCCAAACCGTTTCCACGACTTTGCGCAGTTCGTGGAAGAACAGAATAACTACCGTCCGGTCGCGGATGCCGTCGCCATGCTGCTGGCGGGCAAGCGTCTTTCTGATGACGAGCTCAACACCCTGAGCGATCTGATTGGCGAGCAGGATATCGAGCCGCTTTTGCAGGCTGCGAACAGCGACAACGCGGAATCCGCGCGTAAAGAGCTGATCGACATGCTGATGGACCGCCACGGCACCAGCCGCGTGCTGTTCCGTAACACCCGTAACGGCGTCAAAGGCTTCCCGAAACGCGAGCTGCATACGATTAAACTGCCGCTGCCGACGCAGTATCAGACGGCGATTAAAGTCTCCGGCATTATGGGTGCGCGCAAAACCCAGGAAGAGCGCGCCCGCGACATGCTTTATCCGGAACAAATCTACCAGGAATTTGAAGGCGATACCGGCACCTGGTGGAACTTCGACCCGCGCGTGGAGTGGCTGATGGGCTACCTGACCGCGCACCGCTCCCAGAAAGTGCTGGTGATCTGCGCCAAAGCGGCCACCGCGCTGCAGCTGGAACAGGTTCTGCGCGAGCGTGAAGGCATTCGCGCCGCCGTGTTCCACGAAGGCATGTCCATCGTCGAGCGCGACCGCGCCGCGGCGTGGTTTGCCGAAGAGGACAGCGGCGCACAGGTTCTGCTGTGCTCGGAAATCGGATCTGAAGGCCGTAACTTCCAGTTTGCCAGCAACCTGGTGATGTTCGATCTGCCGTTTAACCCGGATCTGCTGGAGCAGCGTATCGGCCGTCTGGATCGTATCGGTCAGGCGCATGATATTCAGATCCACGTGCCGTATCTGGAAAAAACCGCGCAGTCCGTGCTGGTACGCTGGTTCCACGAAGGTCTGGACGCGTTTGAACATACCTGCCCGACGGGCCGCACCATTTATGATCAAGTGCATGGCGATCTTATCGGCTACCTGGCCGCGCCGGAAAACACCGAGGGCTTTGACGATCTGATTAAATCCTGTCGTGAGAAGCATGACGCGCTGAAAGCTCAGCTGGAGCAGGGCCGCGATCGCCTGCTGGAGATCCATTCCAACGGCGGTGAGAAAGCGCAGGCGCTGGCAGAGAGCATCGAAGAGCAGGATGACGACACCAGCCTCATCAGCTTCTCCATGAACCTGTTCGATATCGTCGGCATCAACCAGGACGATCGTGGTGAGAACCTGATTGTCCTGACACCGTCCGATCACATGCTGGTTCCGGATTTCCCGGGCCTGCCGGAAGATGGCTGCACCATCACCTTCGAGCGTGATGTGGCGCTGTCCCGTGAAGATGCCCAGTTCATTACCTGGGAACACCCGCTGATCCGCAATGGGCTGGACCTGATTCTCTCCGGCGATACCGGCAGCAGCACTATCTCCCTGTTAAAAAACAAGGCGCTGCCGGTGGGAACGCTGCTGCTGGAGCTGATTTACGTTGTGGAAGCGCAGGCGCCGAAACAGCTGCAGCTCACCCGCTTCCTGCCGCCAACGCCCGTCCGCCTGCTGCTGGACAAAAACGGCACTAACCTGGCAGGACAGGTTGAATTCGAGAGTTTCAACCGACAGCTGAGCGCGGTAAACCGCCATACGGGCAGCAAGCTGGTGAACGCGGTACAGCAGGATGTGCACGCGATTCTGCAACTGGGCGAAACCCAGATTGAAAAAGCGGCCAGAGCGCTGATTGACGCCGCGCGCAGTGAAGCCGACGAGAAACTGTCTGCGGAGCTGTCCCGTCT
Organism: Enterobacter cloacae complex sp. SHL009; assembly: GCF_049237205.1. Classification (NCBI taxonomy): domain Bacteria; kingdom Pseudomonadati; phylum Pseudomonadota; class Gammaproteobacteria; order Enterobacterales; family Enterobacteriaceae; genus Enterobacter; species Enterobacter cloacae complex sp. SHL009. The sequence continues at coordinate 321,968 of NZ_JBMKIW010000002.1, read as the reverse complement.
GGAAGCGTTAAAAGCCGTCAACCCGAACATCCGCGACGACGAACTGGCAGCGATTGAAAGCAACCGTCAGCAGGTGCTGGAAAGCCTCAATCAGGCTAGCTGGCGCCTGGATGCCCTGCGTCTTATCGTTGTGACGCATCAGTAACCGGAGCGCAAGATGGTGATGGAGCCGTACAATCCGCCGCAGGATCCCTGGCTGGTCATTCTGTATCAGGATGAACACATTATGGTGGTCAACAAGCCCAGCGGGCTGTTGTCCGTGCCGGGTCGTCTGGACGAGCACAAAGACAGCGTGATGACGCGCATTCAGCGCGATTATCCGCAGGCGGAGTCTGTCCATCGCCTGGATATGGCCACCAGCGGCGTGATTGTGGTAGCGCTGAACAAAGCGGCGGAACGCGAGTTAAAGCGCCAGTTCCGCGAGCGCGAGCCGAAAAAGCAGTATGTCGCCCGCGTCTGGGGCCACCCCGCGCAGGCGGAAGGCCTGGTGGATTTACCGCTGATCTGCGACTGGCCGAACCGGCCTAAGCAGAAGGTGTGTTACGAAACCGGCAAGGCCGCGCAGACCGAGTACGAAGTGCTGGAGTACGCGCCGGATAATACCGCGCGCGTCCTGCTTAAGCCGATTACCGGACGTTCACACCAGCTGCGCGTGCATATGCTCGCCCTGGGTCATCCGATTCTGGGCGACCGCTTCTACGCGCCGCCTGAAGCGCTGGCCTTAGCGCCACGTCTGCAGCTCCATGCGCAGACGCTCACCATCACCCATCCGGCCTTCGGTAACGCGATGACGTTTAAAGCCCCGGTGGACTTCTAAAAAAAAGCCCGACATCGTCGGGCTTTTTTTATTTGAAACCTTTCTTCTCTTTTATGAGCTCGTACGCCTTCTGGATTTCCTGCGCTTTTTGCTTCGCCATCTCCATCATTTCTGGCGGTAAGCCTTTCGCGACCAGTTTGTCCGGATGGTGTTCACTCATGAGCTTGCGATAGGCACGTTTAATCGTGGTCTGATCGTCAGAGGGCTTAACGCCAAGCACGTTACAGGCGTCTTCCAGCGTCGGACCACGCTGCGCCTGCTGCCAGGCACCGCCGGACGACTGCTGATGATAGCCACCGCCAAACTGCGCCCCGCCCTGCATCATGCGCAGGAACTGGTCGAACTGCATGCGGGAGATGCCCAGCTCTTCCGCAATGACGTACAGCACGTCACGTTCGTTAGGGTGAAGTGAGCCGTCTGCGAAGGCCGCCTGGATTTGAATTTCCAGAAACATCCGAATTAAATCAAAACGTCCAAAGCAGATGCTGCGGAACTGACGCATTTTTTCGCGAAGCGGATAATTATCCGACTTACCGATGCGAAACGCATTTTGCGCTGCCAGACGGGAGTCGCCGTGCAGGTTCATGCGATCCATAAAAACGCTGGCAATCTGAATATCGGCTTCTGTGACACGCCCTTTGGATTTGGTTAAATGCCCCATGACCTCAAAGGTGGTGGAGAAAAAGAGTGACTGACGCTCGCGCTGATTGGCAAACCAGGCCATTTTGCGGCTGCGCGCCTTATCAAACATATGGCCGATAATAAGCCCAAGCACAATCCCCCAGAACCCGGCACCCATGATGATGGCGAACGCAACGCCGATTATTTTACCCCAATACTGCATATACTCCCCGGATAGTCATATTCCTGGCCGACGCAACGTCATCATCACTGTGTTCAAGTCACGGTCAATTGAAGGACATCGCCTATAATTTGCTTTATCATACTCGTCATTCGATAGCGAGCCTAACACTCTGGCACGCAAACGGGCAGGATTAACGCTGGTACTGCGCAGATGAGTAAGATAGTCTCTGAGCGTTTGTAAGCCGTAGCCACTGATGACGGAACAATAAAATACAACGTATGAAAAAACGTATCCCCACCCTCCTGGCCACAATGATTGGCTCCGCCCTGTACAGTCAACAGGGGCTGGCGGCCGATCTCGCCTCGCAGTGTATGCTTGGCGTCCCAAGTTATAATCGCCCACTGGTGAGTGGCGATACAAATAGCTTGCCGGTAACCATTACTGCCGACAGTTCGAAAGGGACTTACCCTGACAATGCCACGTTTACGGGCAATGTAGATATTAACCAGGGCAATAGCCGCCTGCAGGCAGACGAAGTGCAGCTGCACCAGAAGCAGCCGGAAGGTGCGGCCGAGCCGGTACGAACGGTGGATGCGCTGGGTAATGTGCACTATGACGACAATCAGGTCATCCTGAAAGGTCCGAAAGCCTGGTCAAACCTGAATACTAAAGATACTAACGTCTGGAAAGGTGATTACCAGATGGTGGGTCGCCAGGGGCGCGGCGACGCTGACCTGATGAAACAGCGCGGTGAAAACCGCTATACGATCCTGGAAAACGGTACGTTCACATCATGTCTGCCGGGTTCAAATACCTGGAGCGTGGTCGGGAGCGAGGTTATCCATGACCGCGAAGAACAGGTCGCAGAGATCTGGAACGCCCGCTTTAAGCTGGGTCCAGTACCCATATTCTACAGCCCTTATCTGCAGCTTCCCGTCGGTGACAAACGTCGCTCCGGTTTCCTGATCCCGAATGCCAAGTACAGCACGTCGAACTACTTTGAGTTCTACCTGCCGTATTACTGGAACATCGCGCCAAACATGGATGCGACGATCACGCCGCACTATATCCACAAGCGCGGCAACATCATGTGGGAGAACGAGTTCCGCTATCTGACCCACGCCGGTGCGGGTCTGATGGAGCTGGATTATCTGCCGTCCGATAAAGTCTTCCAGGACGAGCATCCGACCGAAGGCGACAAGCACCGCTGGTTATTCTACTGGCAGCATGCCGGGGTAATGGATCAGGTATGGCGCTTTAATGTTGACTACACCAAAGTTAGCGATTCGTCTTATTTTAATGACTTCTCGTCCAAATACGGCTCAAGTACCGATGGCTATGCCACGCAGAAATTCAGCGTAGGCTATGCGGTACAGAACTTTGACGCAACCGTCTCGACCAAGCAATTCCAGGTATTTTCTGACCAGTCCACGCCTACATATGGGGCAGAGCCACAGCTGGACGTTAACTGGTATCAGAATGACGTGGGTCCATTCGACACCCGGGTTTACGCTCAGGCGGTACATTTCGTTAACACGGATTCGGACATGCCTGAAGCGACGCGTGTTCACCTTGAGCCGACGATCAATCTGCCGTGGTCTAACGACTGGGCGAGCCTGAATACCGAAGCCAAGCTGATGGCGACTCACTATCAGCAAAAAAATATCGATAATTACAATGCCAGTAGAAATGCCAACCTTGAGGAGTCGGTCAACCGAACGCTTCCGCAGTTCAAAATGGACGGGAAGCTGATCTTCGAGCGTGATATGGCTCTGCTGGCGGATGGTTATACCCAAACGCTTGAACCGCGTATGCAGTATTTGTACGTGCCGTATCGCGATCAGAGCAAAATCCAGAACTACGACTCCTCTTTACTGCAGTCTGACTACAGCGGCCTGTTCCGTGACCGTACTTACGGCGGTCTTGACCGCATCGCGTCTGCTAACCAGTTAACGACCGGCGTCACAACACGTGTTTATGATGATGCTGCCGTTGAACGTTTTAACGTTTCTGTTGGTCAAATCTACTATTTCACCGAGTCACGCACCGGTGATGACAACATTAACTGGGAGAAAGATAACAAAACGGGATCGCTGGTCTGGGCGGGAGATACTTACTGGCGTATGACCGATCGTTGGGGTCTGCGCGGTGGTGTGCAATATGACACTCGCCTCGATAATATTGCCACAAGTAGTGCGGCTATTGAGTACCGTCGCGATGAAGACCGTATGGTGCAGTTGACTTATCGTTACGCCAGCCCGGAATATATTCAGGCAACATTGCCATCATATGCTGGTGCAGAACAGTATAAAGACGGTATCTCGCAGGTGGGTGGCGCAGCGAGTTGGCCAATCGCCGACCGCTGGTCAATCGTAGGCGCATACTACTTCGACACTAACGCCAATAAACCTGCTGACCAGATGGTGGGTCTGCAATATAACTCCTGCTGTTACGCGCTGCGTGTCGGCTACGAACGCAAGCTTAACGGCTGGGATACTCAAAACAATCAGAGCAAATACGATAACGTGATTGGCTTTAACTTCGAGTTACGCGGCCTGAGTTCCAACTACGGTCTGGGTACGCAGAAAATGCTGCGCTCGAATATTCTGCCGTACAGTAGCGCCTTGTAATGTGCTTGATTTGCAACGTAATCCGCTTTGCGGTTAATTGAAATGGAAAAAGTATGAAGAACTGGAAAACGCTGCTGCTCGGTGTCGCTATGGTTGCGAATACCAGCTTCGCGGCCCCCCAGGTTGTTGATAAAGTCGCTGCTGTGGTGAACAACGGCGTCGTGCTTGAAAGTGACGTTGACGGTCTGATGAAATCGGTGAAGCTCAATTCGGGCGAAGCCGGTCAACAGCTTCCGGATGACGCCACGCTGCGCCACCAAATCCTGGAGCGTCTGATCATGGATCAGATCGTTCTGCAGATGGGGCAGAAAATGGGTGTGAAGGTCACTGACGAGCAGCTCGATCAGGCGATCGCTAACATCGCGAAGCAGAACAATATGTCTTTAGACCAGATGCGCAGCCGCCTGGCCTATGACGGCATCAGCTACGCCACCTACCGTAACCAGATCCGTAAAGAGATGCTGATTTCGGAAGTGCGTAACAACGAAGTGCGTCGCCGCGTTACCATCCTGCCTCAGGAAGTTGACGCGCTGGCAAAACAGGTGGGTAACCAGAACGATGCGAGCACAGAGCTGAACCTGAGCCACATTCTGATCCCACTGCCAGAGAACCCAACTTCCGATCAGGCTGCGGAAGCCGAAAGCCAGGCGCGTTCTATTGTTGAACAGGCGCGTAACGGCGGCGACTTTGGCAAGCTGGCGATCACCTACTCCGCTGATCAACAGGCGCTGAAAGGCGGCCAGATGGGCTGGGGCCGTATTCAGGAGCTGCCATCCATCTTTGCCCAGGCGCTGAGCACGGCGAAGAAAGGGGATATCGTCGGTCCTATCCGTTCAGGCGTGGGCTTCCACATTCTGAAGGTGAACGATCTGCGCGGCCAGAGCCAAAATATCTCCGTCACCGAAGTTCACGCTCGCCACATTCTTCTGAAACCGTCACCGATCATGACTGACGATCAGGCGCGTGTGAAGCTGGAACAGATCGCAGCTGACATTAAGAGCGGTAAAACCTCATTTGCGAAAGCAGCAAAAGAGTTCTCTCAGGATCCAGGCTCTGCTAACCAGGGCGGCGACCTGGGCTGGGCGGCTGCGGATATCTACGATCCTGCCTTCCGCGATGCGTTGATGAAGCTGAACAAAGGCCAGATCAGCGCGCCGGTCCACTCTTCATTCGGCTGGCATCTGATCGAGCTGATGGACACCCGTAACGTTGATAAAACGGATGCGGCACAGAAAGACAGAGCCTACCGTATGCTGTTTAACCGTAAGTTCTCTGAAGAAGCAGCAACCTGGATGCAGGAACAACGCGCCAGCGCTTACGTGAAAGTTCTGAGCAACTAATGAAACAGCATCGTGTTGTTATCACGCCCGGCGAACCCGCCGGGATTGGGCCTGACCTCGTTGTCCAGCTCGCCCAGCGCAGCTGGCCGGTAGAACTGGTTGTCTGCGCCGATGCAACACTGTTACAAGACCGGGCAACGCTGCTCGGTCTGCCTTTAACGCTCATCCCTTACGTTGAAGGCCAACAGCCTGCACCCCAGCAAGCCGGTACGCTCACCCTTCTTTCAGTTCCCCTTCGTACGCCGGTCATCCCGGGCCAGCTCAGCACGGAAAACGGTCACTATGTCGTTGAAACCCTTGCGCGCGCCTGCGACGGTTGCCTGAAGGGCGAATTTGCCGCCCTTATTACCGGCCCCGTCCACAAAGGCGTCATCAACGAAGCGGGTATACCCTTTACCGGGCATACGGAATTCTTCGAAGAGCGCTCGCACAGCCCGAAAGTGGTGATGATGCTGGCGACGGAGGAGATGCGCGTTGCTCTGGTGACCACCCATCTGCCGATCAAAGCCATTCCTGACGCGATCACCCCTGATCTCCTGCGCGAGATCATCGGGATTTTGCATCACGATCTGCAGACAAAGTTTGGGATCCCGCAGCCGCACGTGCTGGTCTGCGGCCTGAATCCGCACGCCGGTGAAGGCGGGCACATGGGCACCGAAGAGATCGACACCATCATTCCGGTACTCAACGAAATGCGGGCGAAGGGGATGAATCTCAGCGGGCCGCTGCCTGCAGATACCCTTTTCCAGCCGAAATACCTGGATAATGCCGACGCCGTGCTCGCGATGTACCACGATCAGGGCCTGCCCGTGCTAAAATACCAGGGCTTTGGCCGCGGGGTGAATATCACCCTCGGTTTACCCTTTATTCGAACGTCCGTTGACCACGGTACTGCGCTGGATCTGGCAGGCCAGGGGAAAGCGGATGTCGGCAGTTTTATTACGGCGCTTAATCTCGCCATCAAAATGATTGTTAATACTCAATGACTAATCGAGTCCATCAGGGCCACTTAGCCCGTAAACGTTTCGGGCAAAACTTCCTTAACGATCAGTTCGTGATCGAAAGCATTGTCTCGGCTATTAATCCGCAAAAAGGTCAGGCGATGGTCGAAATCGGCCCGGGCCTTGCCGCGCTGACCGAGCCGGTAGGCGAACGCCTCGACGAGCTGACCGTCATCGAACTGGACCGCGATCTGGCCGCACGCCTGCAAACGCACCCGTTCCTCGGGCCGAAGCTGACCATCTATCAGCAGGACGCCATGACCATGAACTTTGGCGAGCTGTCCGAAAAAATGGGCCAGCCGCTGCGCGTCTTCGGCAACCTGCCGTACAACATCTCCACGCCGCTCATGTTCCACCTCTTTAGCTATACTGATGCCATTGCCGACATGCACTTCATGTTGCAAAAAGAGGTTGTTAACCGTCTGGTTGCAGGCCCGAATAGTAAAGCGTATGGTCGTTTAAGCGTGATGGCACAGTATTACTGCAACGTGATCCCGGTACTCGAAGTACCGCCGTCAGCGTTCACACCACCACCAAAAGTGGATTCAGCGGTTGTGCGCCTTGTGCCGCACAAGACGAAACCGTATCCGGTTAAAGATCTGCGCGTACTGAGCCGCATTACCACAGAAGCCTTTAACCAGCGCCGTAAAACGATCCGTAACAGCCTGAGCAATTCGTTTACCGTTGAGGTGTTAGCCGAGCTGGGGATCGACCCGGCAATGCGTGCAGAGAACATTTCCGTAGAGCAGTACTGCAAGCTGGCTAATTACATCAGCGATAATGCGCCGCCGAAGGAGAGTTAAGCCATGATTGATTCGCCCCGCGTATGTGTCCATGTACAAAGCGTCTATGTTGAATCACAGTCCTCACCGGACGAAGAACGTTTTGTTTTCGCTTACACCGTGACCATTCGCAATCTGGGGCGGATGCCCGTGCAGCTGCGCGGGCGCTACTGGCTTATCACTAACGGCAATGGCCGCGAAATTGAAGTTCAGGGCGAAGGTGTGGTTGGTGAACAGCCCCACATCGCTCCTGGCGAAGAGTACCAGTACACCAGCGGCGCGGTGATTGAAACGCCGATGGGTACTATGCAAGGCCATTATGAAATGGTCGACGTCGATGGCAATGATTTCCGCGTTGCCATTCCTGTGTTCCGTCTCGCCGTAACCACACTCATTCATTAATCTAATGTCTACATATCTGATTGGCGACGTTCACGGTTGCTACGATGAACTGATCGCATTGTTAAAACAGGTCGACTTTACGCCAGGACAGGACACGCTCTGGCTGACGGGCGATTTAGTCGCGCGTGGCCCCGGCTCCCTTGAAGTATTACGTTTCGTCAAATCGCTGGGCGACAGCGTCCGCATGGTGCTGGGCAATCACGATCTGCATCTGCTGGCGGTTTTCGCCGGGATCAGCCGCAACAAACCTAAAGATCGCCTCACCCCACTGCTGGATGCGCCGGACGCGGACGATCTGATTAACTGGCTGCGCCGTCAGCCCCTACTGCAGATCGACGAAGAGAAAAAGCTGGTCATGGCGCATGCCGGGATCACGCCACAATGGGATCTCGAGACGGCGAAAACCTGCGCGCGTGACGTTGAGGCGGTGCTGGCGAGCGACTCGTATCCTTTCTTCCTCGATGCCATGTACGGCGATATGCCGAACCACTGGAGCGAGGATCTCAGCGGTCTGGCCCGTCTGCGCTTTATCACCAACGCGTTCACCCGCATGCGCTTCTGCTTCCCGAACGGACAGCTGGACATGTATTCCAAAGAGACGCCGGAAAGTGCGCCCGCTCCGCTGAAACCGTGGTTTGCCATTCCGGGGCCGGTGACAAGCGAGTACAGCGTGGTATTTGGTCACTGGGCTGCGCTGGAAGGAAAAGGCACACCGGAAGGGATTTACGGTCTGGATACCGGATGCTGCTGGGGCGGAGAGTTAACCTGCTTACGCTGGGAAGATAAAGCTTACTTTGTGCAGCCGTCCAACCGACAGCTGGACTTAGGAGAAGGCGAGGCAGTCGCCTCCTGATACGCTATTCCCTCTCCCGGCCGGGAGAGGGAAAATCACTTAACGACGTTCCAGAATCTCGAAGCAGTAGCTGTGGGAGTTCTGTGCATCCGCGTCGTGGAATTCGCTGAATACCGATTCCCACTCGTCCGGATCGTAGTCCGGGAAATGGGTATCCCCTTCCACTTCTGCATCAATGTGGGTCAGATACAGCTTCTGCGCTTTTGGCAGGAACTGCTCGTACACGCGCCCACCGCCAATCACCATGATCTCTTCGGCATTGCCGCATGCAGCAATCGCCTCGTCTACTGATTTTACCCATTCGACGCGATCGTCAGTGCCCGGCTGGCTGCTGATAACGATATTCTTACGGCCCGGCAATGGACGACCAATCGACTCCCAGGTCAGGCGGCCCATCACTACCGGCTTGTTTAACGTAGTACGTTTAAACCATGCGAGATCGGCAGGCAGGTTCCACGGCATGGCATTTTCCATACCGATAACGCGGTCCACCGCCAGCGCTGCAATCAGACTGATCATTGAAAATTTCCCGGATGCAAAAAATTGCCGCCACTATACGGAAAGCTTAATCTTTCGTCGACTGGCGGCAGGGTAAAGATAAAGAAATTTTTTAATATTGCTGGCAACTCCACTTCACGCGGAAGGTTTACTCTCGGGCTCGTCAGCCGGATCGCCGGTATGCTTGCCCTCTTCCGTGCCCTGCCAGCCATGGCGCTGGATCAGCGACAGGTGGTTACGGTCCTCGTTAATGATTTCCGTCAGCATCGCGCTGGTGCGTTTGAACACCGCCGCGCGCTCGGTGGCCGTACTGCCGGCCATCGCCGCCATCTCTTCAACCATCTCGGTATTAAAGCGGCGGAACAGGTCTGCACGCTCACGCGCTTCATACGCCCCGAGCCCCAGGTTTTCCAGCGCCACTCGGCCAGACTTCAGCGCACCTTCGAACGTTTCACGTTCAGGCGCCTCTACGCCAGCCTGTCGCAGCCGGATGTAGTGATCCACATCACGCGCGCGGGAGATAATAGTCAGCGCCGGGAAATGCTCTTTTACCAGTTCCACCATCTGCATGCTGGTTTCCGGATCGTCAATGGCGTTAATTAACACCTCGGCTTTTGCCGCCCCGGCGGATTCCAGCAGATCGACGCGGGTCGCATCCCCGTAAAACACCTTCATATCAAATTTACGCAGGGTATCGACATGGTCGGGATCGTGATCGAGGATGACCATTTTCACCCCGCTCGACAGCAGTAAACGACCCACGATCTGCCCGTAGCGGCCAAATCCGGCGATGATGACGCGCGGCTGCTCCTCGTCGATCTCGTCGGCCTCGCGCTCCTGCTCGCTGCCCGATTTTTCCAGGTGCGTCAGCACCACCAGCAGCACCGGCGTCGCCGCCATCGACAGTGCCACCGCCAGCGTCAGCGCCTTCGCCCACTCGGGATCGAGCACGTTTGCCATCTGCGCGGCGCCAAAGACCACGAACGCAAATTCACTCCCCTGCCCCAGCAGCACGGCGAACCAGCGGCGCTGCCTGCCCGGCACGTTCAGTGGGCGAGCAACCAGCCACAGCATCACCATTTTAATGACCAGGAAGCCGACGAGCAGGATGACGATCCGCAGCGGGTGCGTCACCAGCGTGCCGAAGTCGACGGACATTCCGACGCCGATGAAAAACAGCCCCAGCAGCAGTCCTTTGAACGGCTCGATATCGCTTTCCAGCGCGTGACGGTATTCAGAGCTCGCCAGCAGAACGCCCGCGAGGAACGCCCCCATCGCCATCGACAGCCCGGCCTCCTCCAGCAGCAGACCGAAGCCAAACACCAGGAACAGCGCTACGGCGCTGAACACTTCACGCAGGCCAGAACGGGCAACAAACCGCAGCAGCGGGCGGGTCACGTAGCGGCCAAGGAGCACCACCAGCGCCAGCGCGCCCGCCACCTTCAGCGCCGACAGCGCGAAAGCGCCCAGCGTGGTAGAGGAACCGCTGGCCGCCAGCAGCGGGATCATCGCCACCAGCGGGATAGCGGCAATGTCCTGGAACAGCAGCACCGAGAACGCGCTGCGTCCCATCTGGGAGACCGTCAGATTTCGCTCGTTCATCGCCTGCATGGCAATCGCCGTCGAGGAGAGCGCCAGCGTCATGCCGATGAGCTCTGCCACTTTCCAGTCCATACCCAACAGGATGCAGAACCCACCCAGCAGCAGGCCGCAGGCCACCATCTGCAGCGCCCCGCCGCCAAATACCGAGGCGCGAAGCTTCCACAGCCGCTGCGGGTCGAGCTCCAGGCCAATCACAAACAGCATCAGCACCACGCCGATTTCAGCGAAATGGAGAATCGCCTCGGCATCCGTGACCAGCCGAAAGCCCCACGGCCCAATGACGCAGCCCGCAATCAGGTAGCCGAGCACCGAACCCAGCCCCAGGCGTACCGCCACGGGCACAATCAGCGCCGCCGCGCCGAGGTAAATCAGCGCCTGTATCAGCGTATGGCTATCCATGATGCGTCTCCTGCCACTCAAGTAAGCGTTGTTTATAATGACGAGCCTGCGCCTGCAGCGTTTCATCGTCGCAAACAAACGTGCAGTGCATCGCAAAAGGCGGGAGCCAGTTCAGGCCGCAATAGAGCGCAGTCGCCTGCAGCGGCTGCGCCAGGACGTCAAAACCTGGGAAGGAACCGATATCAAAATGGCTTTCACCACCGCCGGTGGTGACCGCCCACATCAGGCTTTTTCCTTTTAGCGCATTGCCGTTGTGTCCGTACGCCCAGCCGTGGGAGAAGACTTTATCAATCCACAGCTTCAGGAGCGGAGGCGTGCTGTACCACTGCATGGGGTGCTGCCAGATAATCAGATCGGCACGGGAGAGCGCCTCCTGTTCGGCGGCGATATCGATATTAAAATCGGGATAAAGTTGATAGAGGGAACGTATCTCTACGTTATCAAGCGTCCTTACCTGCTCAAGCATCCGCTTATTCGCATGCGAGTGCTGCGGATAAGGATGGGCATAAATTATCAGAATCATTGATTAGCCTGTTGTTACTGCTTTCTTTTAACAAAAGAGTGTAGTCAGTAATTCAACAGGCTAATAGTGAATATTATTGACGGGGTTACGTCAGAATTCTGAATTAGTTATCCAGCTCGCCCATGGATTTCACCTGGTCACGGTTGATCTGCTCGGTTTGACCGGTTTCGGCGTTTTTATACGACACCAGACCGGTATCGTCATCTACCTGCGGTTTGCCGTCGGTGACAATGGTTTTGCCATCGGTGGTTTTTACGGCCTGATTAGACGAACAGCCCGCAACGGTAAACATTGTCGTGGCAGCCAGAACGGAAGCGATCAGTAATTTATTTTGCATGGTGTTTTCCCCTGCTCTCAGTTGAATTTCGTTATCGACCTAACCATTTTAGGCTAACTGACTGAATGCGGATGAAAAACCAGAAGGTTCTGAAGATGGGAGAATGCCCGGCAACCGAACGGCACCGGGCATTTTTACTTACTTGCTAATCTGCGCGTGCATTTCCTGAACCGAAATCACCTTCTCGGTGGCATCCGCGTTCAGCGCCATGGCCGTCGCGAAACCGCCGTTCAGGGTGGTGTCGTAGTGCACTTTGTACTGCAGCGCGCTGCGGCGAATCAGCTTGGAGTCTTCAATCGCCTGGCGGCCTGCGGTGGTATTGATGATGTAGGTGTACTCGCCATTCTTGATACGGTCCTGAATGTGCGGACGACCTTCATGCACCTTGTTCACCAGACGCGGGTTGATGCCGGCTTCGCCCAGCACAATCGCCGTACCGTGGGTTGCGTCCAGCTCGAAGCCCTGTTTCAGCAGCTTGGCGGCCAGGTCAACCACGCGCTCTTTGTCGCCTTCGCGAACGGAGAGCAGCGCACGGCCTGATTTTCTCATGGTGGAGCTACTGCCCAGCTGCGCCTTCGCGAACGCTTCGGCGAAGGTGCGGCCCACGCCCATCACTTCCCCGGTAGAGCGCATTTCTGGCCCTAACAGCGGGTCAACGCCCGGGAATTTGTTGAACGGCAGCACCACTTCTTTCACCGAGTAGTACGGTGGAATGATCTCTTTGGTCACGCCCTGCTGCGCCAGCGTCTGGCCCGCCATCACGCGCGCCGCCACTTTCGCCAGCGGTACGCCGGTGGCTTTGGAGACGAACGGTACGGTACGTGCCGCACGCGGGTTCACTTCAATCAGGTAGACTTCGTTGTCTTTCACCGCGAACTGGACGTTCATCAGGCCGCGAACCTGCAGCTCGAAGGCCAGCTTCTGCACCTGCTGGCGCATCACGTCCTGAATCTCCTGGCTCAGCGTGTACGCCGGCAGAGAACAGGCGGAGTCGCCGGAGTGCACGCCAGCCTGCTCGATGTGCTCCATGATGCCGCCAATCAGCACCATTTCGCCGTCGCAGATGGCGTCCACATCCACTTCCACCGCGTCGTCGAGGAAGCGGTCGAGCAGCACTGGCGCATCGTTCGACACGCTCACAGCGGTCTGGAAGTAGCGACGCAGGTCGGCTTCGTCATACACGATTTCCATCGCGCGGCCGCCCAGCACGTACGAAGGACGCACCACCAGCGGGTAGCCAATTTCTTTCGCCTTCTCAACGGCCATTTCAATGGCGGTGACGGTGGCGTTCGCCGGCTGTTTCAGCTTCAGACGGTCAACCGCCTGCTGGAAACGCTCGCGGTCTTCAGCACGGTCAATCGCGTCCGGGCTGGTGCCGATAACCGGCACGCCTGCTGCTTCCAGCGCGCGCGCCAGCTTCAGCGGGGTCTGGCCGCCGTACTGCACGATAACGCCTTTTGGCTTCTCGATGCGCACGATTTCCAGCACGTCTTCCAGGGTAACCGGCTCGAAATAGAGGCGGTCAGAGGTGTCGTAGTCGGTAGAGACGGTTTCCGGGTTACAGTTGACCATGATGGTCTCGTAACCGTCTTCGCGCAGCGCCAGGGAGGCGTGTACGCAGCAGTAGTCGAACTCGATGCCCTGGCCGATACGGTTTGGACCGCCGCCCAGCACCATAATCTTGTCGCGGTCGACGGACGGGTTCGCTTCGCACTCGTCTTCATAGGTGGAGTACATGTAGGCGGTGTCGGTCGAGAATTCAGCCGCACAGGTGTCTACGCGCTTGTAGACCGGGTGCAGGTCATACTGGTCGCGCAGCTTGCGGATTTCCGCTTCACGCACGCCCGCCAGCTTAGCCAGACGCGCATCGGCGAAGCCTTTACGCTTCAGCACGCGGAGGAAATCAGCGTCCAGGCCATTGATGCCCAGCTCCGCGACCTGCTCTTCCAGACGCACCAGCTCTTCAATCTGCACCAGGAACCAGCGGTCGATGTTGGTCAGGTTGAACACGCCGTCGACGGACAGGCCCGCACGGAAGGCATCGGCGATATACCAGATACGCTCTGCGCCAGCGTCTTTCAGCTCGCGGCGAATTTTGGTCAGCGCTTCCGGGTCGTCCAGGCTCACTTTCGGGTCGAAGCCGGTCGCGCCCACTTCGAGGCCGCGCAGCGCTTTCTGCAGGGATTCCTGCTGCGTGCGGCCAATCGCCATCACTTCACCGACAGATTTCATCTGGGTGGTCAGACGGTCGTTCGCGCCTGCGAATTTCTCGAAGTTGAAGCGTGGAATTTTGGTGACAACGTAGTCGATTGACGGCTCGAAGGACGCAGGCGTGCGGCCACCGGTGATGTCGTTCATCAGCTCGTCTAGGGTGTAGCCCACCGCCAGCTTCGCCGCTACTTTCGCAATCGGGAAGCCGGTCGCTTTAGAGGCCAGCGCGGAGGAACGGGACACGCGCGGGTTCATTTCGATAACAATCAGACGGCCGGTTTTCGGGTTCACCGAGAACTGCACGTTAGAACCGCCGGTTTCCACGCCGATTTCACGCAGTACCGCCATCGAGGCGTTACGCATGATTTGATACTCTTTGTCGGTCAGGGTCTGGGCTGGCGCAACGGTGATGGAGTCGCCGGTGTGGATACCCATCGCATCGAAGTTTTCGATGGAGCAGACGATGATGCAGTTGTCGTTTTTATCACGCACCACTTCCATCTCGTACTCTTTCCAGCCAATCAGCGATTCATCAATCAGCAGCTCTTTGGTTGGGGAGAGATCCAGACCGCGTTCGCAAATCTCTTCGAACTCTTCGCGGTTGTAGGCGATACCGCCGCCGGTGCCGCCCATGGTGAACGATGGACGGATGATGCACGGATAGCCCACGTCAGCCGCGACGGCCAGCGCTTCTTCCATGTTATGTGCGATACCGGAACGCGCGGTGTCGAGGCCGATTTTCTTCATTGCCACGTCGAAGCGGCGACGGTCTTCTGCTTTATCAATCGCGTCGGCGGTCGCACCAATCATGGTCACGCCGAACTCTTCCAGCACGCCCTGACGCTCCAGCTCCAGCGCACAGTTCAGCGCCGTCTGGCCGCCCATGGTTGGCAGCACCGCGTCCGGACGCTCTTTCTCGATGATTTTACGCACCACTTCCCAGTGAATCGGCTCAATGTAGGTAGCATCGGCCATTTCCGGGTCGGTCATAATGGTGGCCGGGTTAGAGTTCACCAGGATAACGCGGTAACCCTCTTCGCGCAGGGCTTTACACGCCTGCGCGCCGGAGTAGTCGAATTCGCAGGCCTGGCCGATGACGATCGGGCCAGCGCCAAGGATCAGGATGCTTTTTATGTCTGTACGTTTTGGCATTGTCTTCTCGGCTCCTGATTATTTAGCGGTCTTACGGTATTGCTCGATAAGTTCGATGAAGTGATCGAACAGCGGCGCGGCGTCGTGCGGGCCCGGGCTCGCTTCCGGGTGGCCCTGGAAGCTGAATGCTGGCTTATCGGTGCGATGAATCCCCTGCAGGGTGCCATCGAACAGCGACTTATGGGTCACGCGCAGGTTAGCCGGCATCGAGGCTTCATCGACGGCAAAGCCGTGGTTCTGCGCGGTGATCATCACCGTGTTGTTATCGATGTCTTTCACCGGGTGGTTACCACCGTGGTGGCCGAACTTCATCTTAACGGTGTTTGCACCGCTCGCCAGCGCCAGCAGCTGATGGCCGAGGCAG
This sequence comes from Enterobacter cloacae complex sp. SHL009, assembly GCF_049237205.1. Lineage (NCBI taxonomy): Bacteria > Pseudomonadati > Pseudomonadota > Gammaproteobacteria > Enterobacterales > Enterobacteriaceae > Enterobacter > Enterobacter cloacae complex sp. SHL009. Next base: position 306,252 of record NZ_JBMKIW010000002.1, on the reverse strand, counting down.
ATGCCGAATACCGGGATGTCGGTTTCCAGGAAGGACTTGATGGCGGCGATGGCGTAATCGCACGGCGCCGGGTCACCAGGGCCGTTGGACAGGAAAATACCGTCCGGATTCATCTTCAGCACGTCTTCGGCGGACGTTTGTGCCGGCACCACCGTCAGGCGGCAGCCGCGGTCAACCAGCATGCGCAGGATGTTGCGCTTGGCGCCGAAATCGTAGGCCACCACGTGGAACGGCAGCTCGCTCTCTTTTTTCGCTTCCGGCAGGTCGCCTTCCAGCGTCCAGCTACCCTGAGTCCAGCTGTAGGCTTCAGCAGTAGTCACTTCTTTCGCCAGGTCCATGCCGTTCAGGCCCGGGAAGGCTTTCGCTTTTTCCAGCGCCAGCGTCGCATCGAGGTTATCACCCGCGATGATGCAGCCGTTCTGTGCACCCTTCTCGCGCAGCAGACGCGTTAATTTACGGGTATCGATATCGGCAATCGCCACGATGTTATGGCGCTTCAGGTAAGAAGAGAGGTCTTCGGTATTGCGGAAGTTGCTGGCAATCAGCGGCAGGTCGCGGATGACCAGGCCTTGCGCATGTACCTGAGAGGATTCTTCGTCAGCCGCGTTGGTGCCGACATTGCCGATATGAGGGTAAGTAAGAGTAACGATTTGGCGAGAATAGGAAGGATCAGTGAGGATTTCTTGATAACCGGTCATTGAAGTATTGAAAACGACTTCCCCAACCGCCGAACCCGTTGCCCCTATGGCCCGACCGATAAACTGGGTTCCGTCTTCCAGAACCAATAGCGCTGACTTAATCAAAACACCCTCCAGAGAATATTCACTCACTTTATTTGCATATTAATTCATAGCATGTCATGGATCAATGCAAATGTGTTGCCAGCGGATTTTTGGCAAACGGCGGCATTCTGGAGATTTGGTGGGTAAAAGTCAACTTAAAACGGATATTTTGCTTAACCTTTTGCAAGCCTGGCGAGCGGAACAGAGCTTAAGCAACAAAAAGATCAGGTAAATCACTGCAGAAAACGCTTGCGCGCCGGGTTTAATAAAAAATGTCGTGTTGGAGCATGAAAAAGTAGACCGGATGGTCAAAATTTACATTTCAGTAACGTTAAAACGCTATAAGAGATATATTTTTAGAGCATTAAGCAAAAGCACGCGATGAAACAGATAAAATAAAAGGGCAATAAAATATTGCCCTATGCAATCAAACAATTACGACTGCAATAACCACATCACGATGGGTAATAATGCTTACAAATTGTTGAGATCGAGCACGTCTCGCATATCAAAAAGACCATCTTCCTTGTTTTTAAGCCACAAAGCGGAACGTACCGCACCGTTGGCGAACGTCATTCGGCTGGAGGCTTTATGCGTAATTTCGACACGTTCGCCAATATCGGCGAACATTGCCGTGTGTTCGCCGACGATGTCGCCCGCGCGCACGGTTGCAAAGCCAATGGTGCCAGGCACGCGTTCGCCGGTGTAACCTTCGCGGGTATAGACCGCGCAGTCTTTTAAATCTTTATCTAGTGCATGCGCAATTGCTTCGCCCATCGCCAGCGCCGTGCCAGATGGCGCATCAACCTTGTAACGGTGGTGAGCTTCTACGATCTCGATATCGGTATAGTTGCCCATTACCTTCGCGGCCTTCTCCAGCAGCTTCAGCATGACGTTAACGCCGACGCTGAAGTTTGCGGCGAAGACAATCGCAATTTCTTTGGATGCATCCTGGATAGCCTGCTTGCCCGCATCGTCAAAACCGGTGGTGCCGATCACCATCCCTTTGCCGTGCTGACGGCAAAATGCCAGATGCGCGAGCGTCCCTTCCGGGCGGGTAAAATCGATGAAGACATCGAAATCCTCTTTAACCGCCTCCAGGCTGCTTTGCACGGTAACGCCCGTGTGGCCTGCGCCCGCCAGCTCACCGGCATCGGCCCCCAGAAGCGACGAACCTTCACGCTCCAGTGCCGCGCCAAGCGCGACGCCATCCATCTGAAGTGCCGCCTGAATCAGCTGACGGCCCATACGTCCACCCGCGCCCGCAATGGCGACACGGATCTGTGCATCATGCATAGTTATTCTCTTACGTTAAAATGATGTAAACCGTTTTCAGATTAACCAGCCTTGAGAAGCACTGCCAACTGAAAACACCGATAATTAGAATTTAACGTGAAACCGACTTAAATATCAGTAAAAGACATGATTTTGTCGTCACGATAAAGTAACGGGTAAAAAAAAGGCCAGCACAGGAGGTGCTGGCCTTTCATCAGAAAAAGGACTATTCGACTTCGCGGGCGTCGATGCGCAGTTCTTTCGGGACTTCGAAAACGATGTTCTCTTCACGCCCTTCCAGCGGAATAGCCTCGCCACCGCCCAGCTCCTGCAGACGGGTAATCACGTTTTGCACCAGAATATCCGGCGCGGAAGCGCCTGCGGTGACGCCTACACATTTCGCCTCTTTCACCCACGCTTCCTGAATGTCCGTAGCATCGTCGATCAGAAACGCCGCTTTCCCCATACGCTGCGCCAGTTCGGCCAGACGGTTGGAGTTAGACGAGTTTTTGGAGCCGACCACCAGCACCACATCCGCCTGTTCAGCCAGCGCGCGCACCGCTTCCTGACGGTTAGTGGTCGCGTAGCAGATATCATCCTTACGCGGACCGACGATTTTCGGGAAGCGCTGACGCAGCGCGTCAATCACGTCTGAGGTATCGTCTACGGAGAGCGTCGTCTGAGTCATAAACGACAGACGGGCCTCATTTTTAACGTTCAGCGTAAAGACATCTTCAGGCGACTCAACCAGATACATCCCCCCTTCCGGGTTGCTGTACTGCCCCATGGTGCCTTCGACTTCCGGATGGCCGGCATGGCCAATCAGAATCGACTCTTCACCACGACGACTGGCGCGCGCCACTTCCATATGCACTTTTGTCACCAGCGGACAGGTGGCATCGAAGACGGTCAGGTCGCGGCTTTTCGCTTCGTTACGTACCGCCTGCGAGACGCCGTGCGCGGAGAAGATCAGGATCGCACCGTCCGGCACTTCGCTGATCTGCTCGATAAAGATGGCGCCGCGCTCGCGCAGGCTGTCGACCACGTAGCGGTTGTGCACCACTTCGTGACGCACATAAATCGGCGCGCCGTAAATCTCCAGCGCGTTTTCAACAATGCTGATAGCGCGGTCTACACCGGCGCAGAAGCCGCGCGGGTTAGCCAACAGGATCTGCATTTCAGGCCTCCAGTGCAGGATCGATTTCCAGCACTTCAACATCAAAATGAACGGTACGCCCGGCAAGCGGATGGTTGAAGTCAACGGTAATGGAGTCGCCGTTGATTTCGCGGATCACACCAGGCATTTCGCTGCCGTCCATAGCGGTAAAGAGCATAATCGCTCCGATCTCCGGTTCACCCGCGTCCATAAACTCGCGGCGCGAGAAATACTGGATCAGGTCCGGACTCGGCACGCCAAACGCGGCATCCGGCTCCAGCGAAAAGGCTTTTTTCTCACCCTCTTTCAGGCCCAGAAGCTGCTGCTCAAGACCTTCAGACAGGGAGGTATCGCCCAGGCGAAACAGGGCTGGTTTGCCGTTATTGCGGGTGGATTCGGCCGTGGAGCCGTCATCCAGCTTCAGCGTGAAGTGAACGAGAACCGCGCTGTTGCTCTGTACGGATTTAGACATGCAAATTGCTCACTTGTTTTGCCCGGTGGCGTTACGCCGCCGGGCGAGTGTGTTACGCCTGCTCTTTCGCGGCGGGTTTAGGCAGGAAGCCTTCCAGCACGATTAACGCGGCGCCAACGCAAATTGCGGTGTCGGCCAGGTTAAAGGTCGCGAAGTGCCAGTCGCCGACGTAGAAGTCGATCATATCGACCACAAAGCCGTGCCACAGGCGGTCAAACAGGTTGCCCAGCGCGCCGCCAATGATCAGCGCGTAGGCGATGTTATTCAGCTTTTGCGTCGCCTTCGAGCGGTACATCAGCACCGCGAGGATCACGCAGATACCGAGAGCGATACCCGCAAAGAACCAGCGCTGCCAGCCACCGCTGTCGGCAAGGAAACTAAACGCTGCGCCGTAGTTACGCGCGTAGTGCAGGTTAAGCGACGGGAACAGCGGAACCGTCTCCCCCAGAGCAAAATTCTGGAGGATCAGGAACTTGCTGCCCAGATCGATAATCAGCACCACCACAACCAGCCACAGCCAGCGCAGTCCTGTTGAACAGAGAGTTTTACTCATCAGGCAAACTTACGTTTTTCGCCGTCACCGGCGACGTTGCTTACACAGCGTCCGCAGATGTCTGCGTGTTCCGCCACCAGGCCAACATCGGTGGTGTAATGCCAGCAACGCGGGCATTTCTCACCGTCGGCTTTGCTCAGCGCGACTTTCAGTCCTTTGAGCAGTTCGCTCTGCTGAGCATCAGCAGAAGCATCGGCATAATCCGCAACTTTCGCACCGGAGGTCAACAGGACAAATCGTAATTCATCGCCCAGCGCCGTCAGCTTCGCCGCCAGCTCCGGTTCGGCGTACAGCGTAACTGCCGCTTCCAGAGAGCCGCCGACTTTTTTGTCTGCGCGCGCCTGCTCGATAACCTTGTTCACTTCGCCACGCACTTTCAGCAGCTCGTCCCAGAAGGCATCGTTCATTGCTTCGGTGCTGGAGAGATCGAACAGACCTTCGTACCACTCGCCCGTGAACACATACTTCTCACGATCGCCCGGCAGGTAGCCCCAGATTTCGTCCGCGGTGAAGGACATGATCGGCGCCATCCAGCGAACCAGCGCTTCTGCGATGTGGAACAGCGCGGTCTGGCAGCTACGACGCGCCACGCTGTCCGCCTTCGCGGTGTACTGGCGGTCTTTGATGATGTCGAGGTAGAACGAGCCCATCTCGATGGAGCAGAAGCGCATCAGGCGCTGCACCACTTCGTGGAAGTCGTAAGACTCATAGGCTTTCAGGATATCTTCCTGCGCCGCTTTCGCGCAGCCTACCGCCCAGCGATCCAGCACCACCATCTCTTCCGGTTTCACCATGTCTTTTGCCGGATCGAACCCGTTCAGGTTCGCCAGCAGGAAGCGCGCGGTGTTACGGATACGACGATAGCTGTCGGCAGCACGCTTCAGGATCTCGTCAGAAACCGCCATTTCGCCGGTGTAATCGGTAGAGGCCACCCACAGACGCAGAATGTCTGCGCCCAGCTTGTTCATCACATCCTGCGGAGAAACGGTGTTACCGATAGATTTGGACATCTTGCGGCCCTGACCATCCACGGTGAAGCCGTGAGTCAGTACCTGACGGTAAGGCGCTTTACCCTTCATGGCGGTGGAGATCATCAGAGATGACATGAACCAGCCGCGGTGTTGGTCAGATCCTTCCAGATACATATCGGCAGCGTGACCGGCAAATTCCGGACGCACGTCAACCACGGAGGAGTGAGTAGACCCGGAGTCGAACCACACGTCCAGGGTATCCGGCACTTTCTCGTAGTTGTCTGCGTCAACGCCCAGGATGTCGCGGGCGTCGAGATCCCACCACGCCTGAATGCCGTCAACTTCGACGCGCTTCGCCACTTCTTCCATCAGTTCCAGGGTGTTCGGGTGCAGCTCCTGCGTCTCTTTATGTACGAACAGAGACATCGGCACGCCCCAGGTACGCTGACGGGAGATACACCAGTCAGGACGGTTAGCCACCATGGATTCGATACGCGCCTGGCCCCAGTCAGGGATCCACTGCACGCCTTTGATCTCTTTCAGAGACTGCTCGCGCAGGCCTTTCTGATCCATGCTGACGAACCACTGCGGGGTCGCACGGAAGATGATCGGGGTCTTGTGACGCCAGCAGCACGGATAGCTGTGCTGCATTTTTTCAACGTGCAGCAGCGCGCCGCTGGTGCGCAGCATGTCGACGATGATGTCGTTCGCTTTGAAGACGTTGATACCGTCCAGCGCCGGGTAGGTGCCAGGCAGATAAGATCCGTCCGGGCCAACCGGGTTAGCGATTTCCAGACCGTACTTCAGGCTGATGTTGTAGTCGTCAGGACCGTGGCCACCGGCGGTATGCACCGCACCGGTACCCGCTTCCAGCGTCACGTGGTCGCCCAGGATCGCCGGAACGTCGAAGTCCAGGAACGGGTGCTTGAAGCGCATCAGCTCCAGGGCGTCACCTTTCACGGTGCCCAGCACGGTGTAGTCACTGATATGCGCGCGCTTCAGCACGCTCTCAACCAGATCTTTCGCCAGGATAACCGCCTGACCGTCAATCTGCACCAGCGCGTATTCGAACTCACCGGACAGGGAGATCGCGCGGTTGGCTGGCAGGGTCCACGGGGTGGTGGTCCAGATCACCAGAGAGATCGGGCCGTTTACCGAGGAGACGCCAAATTTAGCTTTCACCGCATCCTGATCGACGGCCTGGAACGCCACGTCGATAGATGGAGAGGTTTTGTCGTAATATTCAACTTCCGCTTCTGCCAGCGCAGAACGGCAGTCCACGCACCAGTGCACCGGCTTAGCGCCTTTGTGCAGGTGGCCGTTACCGATGATTTTACCCAGCGCACGGATGATGTTGGCTTCCGTTTTGAAGTCCATGGTCAGGTACGGATGCGACCAGTCGCCCAGCACGCCCAGACGGATGAAGTCAGCGCGCTGACCGTCAACCTGCGTGGCTGCGTATTCGCGGCACTTCGCACGGAACTCGGCGGCGGTGAACTTCTCACCAGGCTTGCCAAACTCTTGCTCCACTTTCAACTCGATTGGCAGACCGTGGCAGTCCCAGCCTGGAACGTAAGGCGAGTCATATCCCGTGAGGCCTTTGGACTTCACGATAATGTCTTTCAGAATCTTGTTAACCGAGTGACCAATATGAATGCTGCCATTCGCATATGGAGGGCCATCATGCAGAATGAAGGTTTTTTTGCCTTTTTTGGCTGCACGAATGATGCCGTACAGGTCATCATCGGTCCAACGCGCCAGCATTCCCGGTTCGCGCTTGGCGAGATCGCCGCGCATCGGGAACCCTGTTTCCGGCAAATTCAGGGTTGATTTATAGTCACTCATCAGATTCTCGGTTCCGTATTTATCACGTAGGCAGTTAAGCCGGGTTCAAAGCCCAAAAAACTCGCGGGCCGTCAATTCATCTCGCGCAATTTGCGCTTTTAGTTCATCCAGCGAACCAAATCGCTGCTCGTTGCGTATTTTTTTACGCAGTATCACATCTATATGGCGACCATAGAGGTCCATTACAACGTCCAGCAGGTGCACTTCTAACTGTTGACGCACACCGGCGACGGTCGGACGCGTGCCAATGTTGGCGACGCCGTAGAACGGCTTATCGCCCAGTCCTGCTACTTCCACCGCATACACCCCTTTAACCGGGGAAACCTGACGACGCAGCGGTATATTCGCCGTCGGGAAGCCTATCGTGCGGCCCAGCGCATCGCCATGGACCACGCGGCCAGAGATAGTGAACGGATGCCCCAGCAGGGTTTCTGCCGTGTCCAGGTCATCATTAGCCAGCGCCTGACGCACCGCCGTGCTGCTGACGCGTACGCCGCCTTCGCAGAAGGTCATCGCGCTGGTGACGTCAAATCCGTACTCCAGACCAGCCTTCTGTAATAGCAAGAAATCGCCCTGACGACCAGCGCCAAAGCGGAAATCATCACCCACGGCGAGAAACTGTACGCCAAGACGCTTAACCAGCAGGTCGCTGACGAAATTTTGTGCTGTCAGCGCGGCAAAGCGACGATCGAAACGTAAACACAATACATAGTCCACGCCGGACTCCGCCAGATAGCGCAATTTCTCGCGCAGGCGAGTGAGTCGGGCGGGAGATTTATCGCCCGCGAACAGCTCCAGCGGCTGCGGCTCGAAAATCATCACTACAACGGGCAGGCCGCGGGCCTCCCCTTCTTTACGCAATCCCTGCAACAGCGCCTGATGACCACGATGCACGCCGTCGAAATTACCAATAGTCAGCACGCACCCGTGTGGCGCGCTGCTGAGATTATGTATGCCGCGTATCAGCTTCATGTCTGGCTCAAAACAGTGAAAATCGCCAAAGTATACCTTGTACAGCGGTTAAGGTTAACCGGCGATTGTTCGCGCAAAACAGAAAGCCGTAATGATTTCATCAGGCTGACCTTTCGCAGCGAAAAAATCTGCTCCTGAACTGCGATTTTTATGCCGAAAGGCTGTATTCAGGGAAGACAAGCTGGTAGAATCCTGCGCCATCACTACGTAACGTAGCGTCGCTAATTAACGGCGCTTATTTGCACAAATCCATTGACAAAAGAAGGCAAAGAGGGCATATTCCTCGGCCTTTGAATTGTCCACATAGAACATATTTGGGAGTTGGACTTGGCTAATATCAAATCAGCTAAGAAACGTGCCGTTCAGTCTGAAAAGGCTCGTAAGCACAACGCAAGCCGTCGCTCTATGATGCGTACTTTCATCAAGAAAGTATACGCAGCAATCGAAGCAGGCGACAAAGCTGCAGCGCAGAACGCATTTAACGAAATGCAACCAATCGTGGATCGTCAGGCTGCTAAAGGTCTGATCCACAAAAACAAAGCAGCGCGTCATAAAGCAAACCTGACCGCGCAGATCAACAAACTGGCTTAATCGCTACTTGTTGTTGCTTGTTTAAAGAACCCGCTTAACGCGGGTTTTTTTATGCCTTCAGATTGCCGGTGGCGTAAACAGCGCCGAGTAGTCACGATTGCAGATTCGCTGCACCGCCGGGTGCTGAATCATTCTTTCGGCAAATATGGCGTGATACTCCTCCAGCACGTTATCCACTCTGCCTATCTCCGTAATCTTGTCGTCTGAATAGAGATCGTGCGCGTACAGCGTCGGCGCAACGAAGATCGCATTATGGGCTTCGCCAAAGGCTTTCATCAGCGCCGCATCGTCGAACTCACCGAGGATTTCTACCTTCAGCCCCTGCGAATTAAACCAGTTCAGCAGCTTGCGTCCGAGCATGGAACGTCTTCCCGGCACCAGCAGACGGCGCTCTTCAAGGCACGCGGGGAACGGTTTCTCCGGCGGTGGATTAATGCACCAGAAGCTCACGCCGCATTCGCCAATCTTCACCGAGAACAGCCCTTCCTGCTGGGTGGAGTCAATCGGGCAGTCCGAGATAATCATGTCCAGCTTGTGCTGGCTCAGCTGTTCCAGCAGCATCTCGTGGGTGGATTCAAAGCAGCGCAGGTGGATTTGCTCGTCTTCGACTACCGCCGCATCCAGCACGCCGCTCACCAGCCGCTTGGACAGCGCATCCGCCACGCCCACGTCAAAGAGCAGGTTCGACTCTTTGCGATAGTTGACGATATCCAGCATCTCCTGGCTCAGGGTGAACATTTTGTCCGCATAGCGGAACACCAGTTCACCCAGTTCGCTGGGTTCAATCCCACGCCCTTTACGCTTGAACAGCTTGCCCTGCAGGCGCTCTTCCAGGGCCTTGATTTGCCCGGTGATGGTTTGCGGCGTCAGGTAGAGCGCCTCTGCCGCCCCCACTACCGAGCCCTGTTTGTAGACGTGCCAGAAGTAGTACAGATGGTTGTAATTTAAATGAGACATCGCGTCTTCTCTCCCTGAGTGTATATCGGAAGGAGGATCGCCTCCTCCCGGTGTTCCGTTATGCCTGGACGGCCTGTCCGGACAACTTCACCTTCAACAAGGTATAACCGATTACCGCGGCCAGTAATGACCCGATGAGAATGCCGAGTTTAGCCCAGACGATAAGCTCAGGCGCATGCGCACCAAACGCAAGGGTCGAGATAAAGATCGACATCGTAAACCCGATGCCACACAGCACGCCGACGGCCATAATTTGACCAAACGTTGTGCCGTGCGGTAATGACGCCAGCTTCAGCTTCGTCGCCAGCCAGCAGAAGAGGCTAATGCCCAACGGCTTACCAATAAACAGCCCGGCAATGATGCCCAGCGGCAGCACGGACGTCAGCCCGTCCAGCGTCACGCCGCCGAGGGAAACGCCCGCGTTGGCAAACGCAAACAGCGGCAGGATCATAAAGGCAACCCACGGGTGCAGCACATGCTCCAGCTGTTTGGCAGGCGACTTGCCGTCCTGCGGTTTAAGCGGCACGAAGAAGCCCACAATCACGCCTGCCAGCGTGGCGTGCACGCCGGATTTCAGCACCGCCGTCCACAGCACCATCCCCACCAGGATATAGATACCGATGCGGCGAACATTGAAGATGTTCAGCAGCGCCAGCACCGCAATCGCCCCGGCGGCGACGCTCAGGGACAGGATCGACAGATCGCTGGTATAGAACAGCGCGATAATCACAATGGCGCCCAGGTCATCGATGATCGCCAGCGCCATCAGGAATATTTTCAGGGCCACCGGCACGCGGCTACCGAGCAAGGCTAAGACACCGAGCGCAAAGGCGATATCCGTCGCGGCCGGGATCGCCCAGCCGTCACGCGCAACAGGATCCTGCCAGGCGAACGCCAGGAAGAGCAACGCCGGAACGACCATTCCGCCGATGGCTGCGATCACAGGAAACGCCGCGCGCTGGCGGCTGGCAAGCGAGCCCAGAACCAGCTCACGCTTAACCTCAAGACCTACCAGCAGGAAGAATACCGCCATTAGCGCATCGTTGATCCACAGCAGCATGTTCTTGTTAATTTCCAGCGCCCCGACCTTCAGCTCAACGGGCGTTTCCAGAAATGCATGGTAGAGATCCTGCGTGATGCCAAGGTTAGCCAGCACCATCGCGGCCGCTGCGGCAATAATCAGGATCACCCCACCGGACGCCTCACTGCTAAAGAAACGGTGTAGTAATTTCATTTAAGTTCTCTCTTTTACAACAATACCTCGATAAAACCATAATACCAAGCCAAATAGCTCGGCAAAAACAGATTAATGTTGAGTATAGACTCAGTTTAACCGAGCTATACGCGCAAATAAAAAAGCCCGGAATCGCTTCCGGGCTTTCGAAGATGAAAATCAGCTAACGAATTAGCGGGTCAAATCATCGAAGAATTTTTTGACGCCATCGAAGAAGCTTTTGGAACGCGGGCTGTTTTTCTCACCCGTTGGGCCGCCAAAGCTCTCCTGCAGTTCTTTCAGCAGCTGTTTCTGCTTGTCGTTCAGGCCAACCGGCGTTTCGACGACGACGCGGCACAGCAGGTCGCCCTGGGCGCCACCGCGAACGGATTTAACGCCTTTTCCGCGCATGCGGAACAGCTTGCCGGTCTGGGTTTCCCCAGGTACTTTCAGGTTCACGCGACCGTCCAGCGTAGGCACTTCGATTTCACCGCCCAGTGCCGCCATCGCGAAGTTGATCGGCACTTCGCAGTACAGGTTATTACCTTCACGCTCAAAGATGGCGTGCTGCTTGACCTGAACCTGAACGTACAGATCGCCCGCCGGTGCGCCGTGCTCGCCTGCTTCGCCCTCACCTGCCAGACGGATGCGGTCGCCCGTATCAACGCCAGCCGGGATTTTAACGGACAGGGTTTTCGTTTTCTCAACGCGACCGTGCCCGTGGCATTTGGTGCATGGATCTTTAATCAGCGTGCCGCGACCGTGACAGTGAGGACAGGCCTGCTGTACCGCGAAGAAGCCCTGACGCATCTGTACCTGGCCAGAGCCGTGACAGGTTGGACAGGTCTGAGGCTGCGTACCCGCTTTCGCGCCGCTGCCGTGGCAAACGTCACACTCTTCCAGCGTCGGGATACGGATCTCTTTGGTGACACCGCGAACGGCCTCTTCCAGCGTCAGCTCCATGTTGTAGCGCAGGTCCGCGCCGCGCGCCGCGCGCTGACGACCACGCCCGCCGCCGAAGATATCGCCAAATACATCGCCAAAGATATCGCTGAAGTCAGCGCCGCCGCCAAAGCCGCCGCCGCCGAATCCACCGCCGCCCATGCCGCCCTGTTCAAAGGCTGCGTGACCGTATTGGTCATAGGCCGCACGTTTCTGTGCATCGGTCAGGACTTCGTAGGCTTCTTTGATCTCTTTAAATTTGGCTTCAGCCTCTTTGTCACCCTGATTACGGTCCGGGTGGAATTTCATGGCCAGGCGCTTGTACGCCTTTTTGATTTCACGCTCTTCCGCAGTTTTCGGAACGCCTAAAATCTCGTAATAGTCTTGCTTTGCCATTGGTTTTTTTAAGCCCCTTAACATGCGAGCACGGGCGTGGAGAATTCTCCTACGCCCGTGCCGATTAATTACCCTGCATCAGGGCGATTATTTTTTATCTTTAACTTCTTCGAACTCAGCGTCGACAACGTCGTCGTCTTTCGCGTTGTTCGCCGAAGCGTCAGCGCCCGCCTGCTGTTGAGCGTGCTGCTGCTGAGCGATTTCCATCAGCTTCTGAGAAGCCTGCGCCAGTTCCTGCATCTTCGCTTCGATGTCCGCTTTGTCTTCACCTTTCAGTGAGGATTCCAGCGCGCTCAGTGCAGCTTCGATAGCAGTCTTGTCTTCCGCTGGCAGCTTATCGCCTGCTTCTTCAACCTGCTTACGGGTGCTGTGCAACAGATGGTCACCCTGGTTGCGGGTCTGAACCAGCTCTTCGAACTTACGGTCGGATTCCGCGTTAGCTTCGGCATCGCGAACCATTTTTTCGATTTCCGCTTCATTCAGGCCAGAAGATGCCTTGATGGTGATCTTCTGCTCTTTACCGCTGTTTTTGTCTTTCGCAGACACGTGCAGGATACCGTCAGCATCGATGTCGAAGGTCACTTCGATCTGCGGCATGCCGCGCGGTGCCGGGTTAATACCGTCCAGGTTGAACTGACCCAGAGATTTGTTATCCGCCGCGCGCTTACGCTCACCCTGAATCACATGGATGGTTACCGCAGACTGGTTGTCTTCAGCGGTAGAGAACACCTGGCTGTGTTTCGTTGGGATGGTGGTGTTTTTGTTGATGAGCGCAGTCATCACACCGCCCATGGTTTCGATACCCAGAGACAGCGGGGTAACGTCCAGCAGCAGTACGTCTTTAACTTCACCGGTCAGTACGCCACCCTGAACCGCAGCACCGATTGCGACCGCTTCGTCCGGGTTAACGTCTTTACGTGGCTCTTTACCAAAGAACTCAGCCACTTTCTTCTGAACCATTGGCATACGGGTCTGACCACCAACCAGGATAACGTCCTGGATGTCAGATACAGACAGGCCAGCGTCCTGCAGAGCAACTTTCAGCGGCTCGATAGAACGGTTCACCAGGTCTTCTACCAGGCTTTCCAGTTTCGCACGGGTCACTTTGATGTTCATGTGTTTAGGACCGGTCGCGTCTGCGGTGATGTACGGCAGGTTCACGTCGGTCTGCTGAGCGGAAGACAGCTCGATCTTCGCTTTCTCAGCGGCTTCTTTCAGGCGCTGCATGGCCAGCGGATCGTTACGCAGGTCAATGCCCTGATCTTTCTTGAACTCGTCAACGAGGTAGTTGATCAGACGGGTATCGAAGTCTTCACCACCCAGGTGGGTATCACCGTTGGTTGCCAGAACTTCGAAGGTTTTTTCGCCGTCAACTTCGTCGATTTCGATAATAGAGATATCGAAGGTACCACCACCCAGGTCGTAAACCGCGATAGTGCGGTTGCCAACTTCTTTATCCAGACCGTAAGCCAGTGCAGCAGCGGTTGGTTCGTTGATGATACGTTTTACTTCCAGACCTGCGATACGGCCAGCATCTTTGGTTGCCTGACGCTGAGCATCGTTGAAGTACGCAGGAACGGTGATAACAGCTTCAGTTACCGGCTCACCCAGGTAATCTTCAGCGGTTTTCTTCATTTTTTTCAGCACTTCAGCAGAAATCTGCGGTGGTGCAGTTTTGGTGCCTTTCACATCAAGCCATGCATCGCCGTTATCTGCCGCGATGATTTTGTAAGGCATGATGGAAACGTCACGCTGAACTTCTTCGTCCTGGAAGCGGCGGCCGATCAGGCGTTTAATCGCAAACAGGGTGTTTTGCGGGTTTGTCACTGCCTGACGTTTAGCCGGCTGACCAACCAGAGTTTCACCATCCTGGGTATAAGCAATGATAGAAGGCGTGGTGCGATCGCCCTCGGCGTTCTCCAGCACGCGTGCAGTAGTGCCATCCATAATCGCTACACAAGAGTTGGTAGTACCCAGGTCGATACCAATAATTTTACCCATCTAAACGTCTCCACTAAAAATTCAGTCAACATGTGGTTGTGTACCTGTAATAAGGGCAGAACGTGCTTTTTCAACTGCCCAGATTTGATTTTTTTCAGGTCCACACACTGCGGTTGACTACAAGATGGGGTCGCGACGGCATCCATCAAGGGGCAAGCATAAAAAAAATTTTAATTTCACCCTGATGAGATCATAGACGCCATCGATAGCGCCCATTATGATGCCGCGCCCCGTCAGGGAGTATTGACGCGGGTTTAACCATTTCACCATATTAATGATGATTTTTTTGAGGACTTATGGGCAACACTAAGTTGGCTAATCCGGCTCCGCTGGGCCTGATGGGTTTTGGCATGACCACTATCCTGCTGAACCTGCACAACATCGGGATGTTCCCGATGGATGGCATTATTCTGGCGATGGGCATTTTTTACGGCGGTATCGCGCAAATCTTCGCGGGCCTGCTGGAATATAAGAAAGGCAATACCTTCGGCTTAACCGCCTTCACCTCTTACGGTTCTTTCTGGCTGACCCTGGTTGCCATTCTGCTGCTGCCTAAAATGGGCATGGCAGACGCGGCAAACGCCCACTTCCTGGGCGTTTACCTGGGCCTGTGGGGCGTCTTCACCCTGTTCATGTTCTTCGGCACCCTGAAAGGTAACCGCATGCTGCAGTTCGTTTTCCTGAGCCTGACCGTACTGTTCGCCCTGCTGGCGATTGGTCACCTGGTGGATAACGAAGGCATCGTTCATGTTGCAGGCTGGATTGGTCTGGTTTGCGGCGCAAGCGCTATCTACCTCGCAATGGGTGAAGTGCTGAACGAGCAGTTTGACCGCACCATTCTACCGATTGGTGAAAAACACTGATCCCTCTGTCGTGCCCGCCTCGCGGGCACGACATCCCCCCGCCTGACGAAGCCAAAATCCTAATACCAGCCCCATCAGCGAGAGCGCGAGTACATACCAGGCTGGCGCCATCGGCGACACGCCCATCAGCACCGTCACCGCAATCGGCGTCAGCCCGCCAAAAATGGCATACGACACGTTGTAGGAAAATGAGATCCCGGTGAAGCGTACCTCCGGCGGGAACGCGCGGACCATCACGTACGGTACCGCCCCGACAACGCCCACGCACAGCCCTACCGTGCCGTACAGCAGGAACAGCTGTTCAGGATGGCTACCCGCCAGATGGTAAAACGCCCAGCTTGATGCGGCCAGTAACAGGCTGCCGACGATAAAGGTAACGCTGGCACCGAAACGATCTGCCGCCAGCCCGGCGGCCAGGCAGCCAAAGCAGAGCATGATTGTCGCGATACTGTTCGCCTGTAGCGTCACGGCAGGAGCGAAACCGTACTGCTTTTGCAGCCACACCGGGGACATCAATATCACCACCACAATGCCCGCCGAGAGCAGCCAGGTGAGCAGCATCGACACCACCACCGCTTTTTTATGGCGTACCACGACCGCCTTCACCGGCAGCTCCTGCGCCAGCGCCTTGCGCTGCTGCATCTCGAGGAAAATCGGCGTCTCCTGCAGCCAGCGGCGCAGGTACATCGCGACCAGACCAAACGCCCCGCCCAGCAGGAACGGAATACGCCAGCCCCAGTCGTGCACGGCCTGCTGCGTCATGCTGGTGTTTACAATTGTCGCGACGACGGAACCAAGCAAAATCCCTACCGTTAACCCCGCGGTTAAGGTTCCGCAGGCAATACCAATGCGGCGCGCCGGAACATGCTCCGCGACAAACACCCACGCGCCCGGCACTTCACCGCCAATCGCCGCGCCCTGAAGGACGCGCATCAGCAACAGCAGCAACGGAGCAAGGATGCCCATCGAGGCATAGGTGGGCAGCAGACCAATGGCCAGCGTCGGCACGGCCATCAGCAAAATGCTAAGGGTAAACATCTTCTTGCGCCCGACCAGATCGCCAAAGTGGGCCATGATAATGCCGCCCAGCGGACGCGCCAGATATCCGGCGGCAAAAATGCCGAAGGTTTGCACCTGACGCAGCCATTCCGGGATATCCGCCGGGAAGAAGAGTTCTCCCACCACGGCGGCGAAGAAAACAAAGATGATGAAGTCGTAAAACTCCAGCGCGCCGCCTAAGGCCGCGAGCGTGAGGGTTTTGTAGTCCTGTCGATTCAGAGGTCGGGTGTTATGTGACATAGCGAACCATTTGCGTGTGTTGTGGATTTATTTTTACAGCAATCGTAAAGAAAAAATTACTATACCGTAAAAGCTTTACCACGCTATCGCCGCTTCAGCTAATGCCACATATTGGTTAATTTCAGGAGATTGTTTCGCGACGTGCGTTTTTCGGGCGAAAAGCTGCTACTACTTTCTCATCGGTTTCCACATAGGGGCCGTCAAGCAGCTGTATACAATAAGGTACACTCGCAAAGATGCCGTGAACGAGGACGCTGCCATCTTCCGCCTTCAGCCCTTCCAGCGTCTCTTTGATCGACTTCGGCTGCCCCGGCAGGTTCAGAATCAACGCCTGCTTGCGGATCACTCCCACCTGGCGGGAAAGAATGGCCGTCGGAACAAAGTGTAGACTGATCTGGCGCATCTGTTCGCCGAAGCCCGGCATTTCACGATCGGCGATCGCCAGCGTTGCGTCCGGCGTCACGTCGCGGCGCGCGGGGCCGGTTCCGCCCGTCGTCAGAACAAGGTGGCAGCTCATCTCATCCACCAGCTCGCAGAGCGTCTGCTCGATGATCGGCTGTTCGTCAGGGATCAGGCGGGTCTGAATGTCAAAGGGGGTGGTCAGCGCGCTGCCAAGCCACTCTTCCAGAGCGGGGATGCCTTTATCCTGGTAAACGCCGCTGGAGGCGCGGTCAGAAATCGACACTAAGCCGATGCGTAAGGTATTCATATCCATTCCATTCAAAAAGTACTGATTAAAGGGAATGATACACGCAGAGAGGAGATTCAGACAGGGTACGAAAGAAGTCGCGTGACCGGGAACCCGGTCACGCAGAATGATTACAGCAGGTCGCCGATCATTTTTTCCAGTTTGCCCTGGTCAACAGCAAACTTACGGATACCGTCCGCCAGCTTGTCTACAGCCATTGGATCCTGGTTGTGCTGCCACAGGAACTCGGATTCAGTGATGCGCTCTGGGCGTGCTTTCACTTCACCGGTGTAGGACAGCTTACGCTCGATGGTACCTTCGCTTTCTGCCAGCTCTTTCAGCAGCGCAGGGGCGATGGTCAGGCGGTCACAGCCAGCCAGCTCGATGATTTCTCCGACGTTACGGAAGCTTGCGCCCATAACCACTGTCTCATAGCCGTGCTGTTTGTAGTATTCGTAGATTTCAGTAACAGAAACCACGCCTGGATCTTCAGCCGGCGCGTACTCTTTCTTATCGGTGTTAGCTTTGTACCAGTCCAGAATACGGCCCACGAACGGAGAAATCAGGTATACGCCTGCTTCTGCACATGCACGCGCCTGCGCGAAGGAGAACAGCAGGGTCAGGTTACAGTTGATACCGTCTTTTTCCAGCTGCTCTGCCGCGCGGATACCCTGCCAGGTAGAAGCCAGTTTGATCAGGATACGGTCGTTGCTGATGCCAGCGTCGTTGTACATTTTGATCAGGCGTTTCGCTTTCGCGATAGACGCTTCGGTGTCGTAGGAGAGACGTGCATCCACTTCGGTAGAGATACGGCCAGGAACCAGCTTCAGGATTTCCAGACCGATGTTCACTGCCAGCTTGTCGGTAGCGTCCACAACCTGCTGCGCGCGGTCATTGCTCTGCGCTTTCGCCCAGGTCACTGCGTCGTCAATCAGTTTGCGATACTCAGGGATCTGTGCGGCGTTAAGGATCAGAGAAGGGTTGGTTGTGGCATCCTGCGGCTGGTACAGCTTCATTGCCGCGATATCTCCGGTGTCAGCTACGACAGTGGTGAACTGACGAAGGGAGGTCAATTTATCCGTCATGATAGTGTTTCTCTTTTAACGTGCCCTGGATAATTCACGCTACCGACAGCATGCCTGCAGCGGAAAAATGACAGGTTTACTTGTTAGGGGGATGTAACCGGTCTGCCCTGATGATAACACGACGGAGGGGTAGCGCAACCGCAGACAGTGCGCTTAGGCAGAGTATGGTAAACTCGGAAGATTAACAGGCTGCTAAGCAACAGCATGCCCAATCAGTGGTAGCGCTTACATATTCACTTTGGCATCAACAAGAGGGACGTTAATGCCTGATTTCTTTTTCTTTATTAACGAAGTCCTGTGGGGTTCGATAATGATTTACCTGCTTCTGGGAGCAGGTATTTGGTTTACGCTACGCAGTGGGTTTATCCAGTTTCGTTATATTCGCAAGTTTGGCAGAAGTCTGAAAAACAGCGTTACGCCCCAGCCGGGCGGATTAACGTCGTTCCAGGCACTCTGTACCAGCCTGGCGGCACGCCTCGGCAGCGGGAATCTGGCGGGCGTTGCGCTGGCCATCAGCGCCGGTGGGCCAGGCGCGGTCTTCTGGATGTGGGTAACGGCGCTACTCGGGATGGCCACCTCCTTTGCGGAAAGTTCGCTCGCCCAGCTGTATAAAGAGAAAGATAAAAACGGCCAGTTTCGCGGCGGTCCTGCCTGGTACATGGCGCGTGGCTTAGGGATGCGCTGGATGGGCGTTCTGTTCTCGCTTTTTTTACTGCTCGCGTACGGCCTTATTTTTAATACCGTCCAGGCAAATTCTGTCGCCAATGCCCTGCGCTATGCCTTCTCCTGCCCGGAGTGGATCGCCGGTATCGTGTTAGCTCTCGTCGTTTTGCTCACCATTTCAGCCGGTCTCAGGGGCATCGCCCGCCTGATGCAGTGGCTGGTTCCCGTTATGGCGCTGCTTTGGGTTGTCGCGAGCCTGTTCGTCGCCGCACTGCATATCGACCAGGTGCCGGGCGTGATTGCGACCATCGTCAAAAGCGCTTTTGGCTGGCGCGAGGTGGCCTCCGGGGCGCTGGGCTACACCTTCAGCCAGGCGCTGATGGCGGGTTTTCAGCGGGGCATGTTCTCCAATGAAGCCGGAATGGGGTCAACCCCCAACGCGGCCGCTGCCGCCTCTTCCTGGCCGCCACACCCGGCGGCACAGGGCATTGTGCAGATGATTGGCGTCTTTACCGATACCATTATCATCTGCTCCGCCAGCGCCATGATTTTGCTGCTGGCAGGCCCCGTCCCGCATTCTTCTGGTACCGCCGGGATACAGCTTCTCCAGCAGGCGCTGGTGAACCTGACCGGCGGCTGGGGAGCAGGATTTGTCTCGCTCGTCCTGGTGCTGTTTGCCTTCAGTTCGATTGTGGTGAATTACCTCTACGCCGAAAATAACCTTATTTTCCTGAAACTCGACTCCCGCGCCGCAATCGGAACCCTGCGTCTCGCGGTCATTCTGATGATCATCGCTGGCTCCTTCCTCAGTATGCCGCTGGTCTGGCAGCTGGCCGATATCATTATGGCGCTGATGGCGATCACGAACCTCACCGCTATCCTGCTGCTCTCACCCGTTGTGACCCTGATTGCCAGAGACTATCTGCGTCAGCGCAAACTCGGCGTTCCGCCGGTATTTGATCCCGCCCGCTATCCCGACGTTAAGGCGCAGCTTGCCCCCGGCACGTGGGATGATTTGCCGCGGCAATAACAGCTATCGATCAATTCAGGGCGATTTTTTGCTAAAGTCGCTCTAAATTTCCTGCAAGGACTGGATATGCTGATTCTAATTTCACCTGCAAAAACGCTCGACTACCAGAGCCCGCTCGCCACCGAGCGCTATACCCAGCCTGAACTGCTGGACTACTCGCAACAGCTGATCCGCGAAGCGCGTAAGCTCTCTGCGCCGCAAATCGCCTCGCTGATGAGCATCAGCGACAAGCTGGCCGATCTTAACGCGACCCGCTTTCACGAGTGGCACCCGGATTTCACCCCGGCAAACGCTCGCCAGGCGATTCTGGCGTTTAAAGGTGATGTCTACACCGGCCTGCAGGCGGAAGATTTTAGCGAAGCCGATTTCGATTTTGCCCAGCAGCATCTGCGCATGCTGTCGGGTCTGTACGGCGTACTGCGCCCGCTGGATCTGATGCAGCCGTATCGTCTGGAGATGGGGATTCGCCTGGAAAATGCCAAAGGCAAAGATCTGTACCATTTCTGGGGCGATATCATTACCGACAAGCTTAATGCGGCGCTGCACGCCCAGGGCGACAACGTGGTGATAAACCTGGCATCCGATGAATACTACAAGTCGGTGAAGCCGAAAAAGCTGGATGCGGAGATTATCAAACCGGTATTCCTCGACGAGAAGAACGGTAAGTTCAAGGTGATCAGCTTCTACGCCAAGAAAGCGCGCGGCCTGATGAGCCGCTACATCATCCAGAACCGCCTGACGAAGCCGGAGCAGCTGACCGCCTTCAACAACGAAGGCTATTTCTTTGACGAAGAAGCGTCAGGGAAAGGCGAGCTGGTGTTTAAGCGCCACGATCAGTAAAACAAACCCCGCCAGCTGGCGGGGTTTTGCATTAATGGTGTTTCCAGTCCGGGCCGCGATCGTTGCGGTGGTCATCGTGGTGATGGTCATCGTGACGATCGTCGTGTTTACGATGCTCATCATGTGGACGCCAGTGGTTATCACGCCAGTCATAATGCGCCTTCCACCAGTCGTGGTCGCGCCAGCGGCCGCCGTCCCAGTAATGACCGTTGTTATCCTGGTCGCCAATCTGCAGTTTAACCGCCGGTACGAGGGTAATTTCTGATGCCTGAACCGCCATGGGGGCGGCCAGCACCAGTGAAAGCGCGATGAGTGCAGGTTTCAGTGTAGACACAGGTGACTCCTTATTCTTCTTGCCCAACGTGGGCCGATGTAAGGAGATTACGCGAGGGGAGCGGGGGATGTTATTCTCTGCAATCCTAAAGGCTAAGTGACCGCATTTATTGGGAATTTCTGCTTTTTTCCTGCTTTTTCTCTCCTTAATTTCTCCATAAAAAAGCCGGGTGGCGGCTTCGCCTTACCCGGCATAGAGATCGGTGTTGCGATTGCCGGGTGGCGCTGCGCTTACCCGGCCTACGATTAGGTCGTCGTGGTCGTTGTAGGCCCGGTAAGGCGTAGCCGCCACCGGGCAACACAATCACGCGCGAGTCATCATCAGCTTACGCAGCGCGGCAAAATCTGCCGGCAGCTCATGTGACAGCAGAGGCAGGTCGGCGCGCTCGGCCAGCTCTTTCGGCAGCGGCAGCGTTTCGCCCAGGATCGCTTCTACGCTCTCTTTGAACTTCGCCGGATGCGCGGTGCCCAGGAAAAGGCCATATTCACCCGGGTTAAGCTGGTCGCGCAGCGCGCGGTAGGCAATCGCCGCGTGCGGTTCAGAGGTATACCCCACCGCCTTCAGCTCGCGCATGGTCTCTTTGGTGGTTTCATCCGTCACCGCGGCGTAACCCAGGTCACCCAAACGCCAGATCTTACGGCGGAACAGCTCTTCCACGCGCGGCCAGTTGTTCGGCTGTGACACATCCATCGCGTTGGAGAGCGTCGCCTGCGTAGCGTTCGGCGCCCACTTCCCGTCTTTCAGGAAGCGCGGCACGGTGTCGTTGGCGTTGGTCGCGGCGATAAAGCGTTTCACCGGCAGACCCAGGGATTTCGCCAGCAGACCTGCCGTCAGGTCACCGAAGTTACCGCTCGGCACGGAGATCACCAGCTGGTTGCGCGCTTCCTGCGGCAGCTGCGCCACCGCTTCGAAGTAGTAGCAAATCTGCGCCAGCAGACGGCTGATGTTGATGGAGTTAGCAGAGTTCAGACCCAGAGCCACCTTCAGCTCTTCGTCGTCGAAAGCCTTCTTGACCAGCGCCTGGCAGGCATCGAAATCGCCGTCAATTGCCACGGTTTCAATGTTGCCGCCGAGCGTACAGAACAGTTTTTCCTGCAGCGGGCTGATTTTGCCTTTCGGATAGAGGATCACCACGCGGACGTTTTTCAGGCCGTAGAAGGCATGCGCCACCGCCGCACCGGTATCGCCGGAGGTCGCGGTCAGGATGGTCACCGGTTTGTCGCCGCTGATGTGGGTCAGCATCTGCGCCATAAAGCGGCCGCCGAAGTCTTTAAACGCCAGCGTCGGGCCGTGGAACAGCTCCAGGCAGCCAACGTCAGGCTCAACCTGCTTAACCGGCGCCGGGAAAGCGAACGCCGCACGCACGCGCTCTTCCAGCAGCTCCTGCGGAATTTCGTCGCCGATAAACGCAGACAGAATTGTGGTGCTGCGGGTGACGAAGTCCTGTTTCAGCAGCTCGTCGATGTCGGTCAGCTGGAATTCCGGCAGGTCATGCGGGAAGAACAGCCCCTGATTTTTGCCCAGTCCCTGAGTCACCGCCTGCGCGAAGCTGACCTGCTCGTTATGATCTTTAAGATTGTAGAGTTTCATTAATTATCCCAGTACTCGTGCGCCAGCCGTGTCCAGACGGCAAATATGAACAAAGCCTTCCTGATTTTGCAGGTAGTGTTTAGAGAGCCAGTCCGCCACGCGCTGCGCGGTGTCAGGCTTGTCGCACAGGGCGAACAGCGTCGGGCCGGAGCCGGAGATGCCGCACGCCTGCGCGCCGATATTCATGGATGCCTGTCGCGCCTCGTTAAAGCCCGGCAGCAGCTTCGTGCGGTACGGCTCGGCAATGACGTCCTTCATCAGCTTCGCCGCCAGCTGCGGCTGACGGGTGTAGCAGGCGTGGATAAAGCCCGCCAGATGACGCCCGTGGGCGATACAGTCCTGACGACGATACTGCGCGGGCAGGATCGCACGCGCTTCCGCGGTAGAGACCTTAATGCCCGGATAGGCCAGCACCCACAGCCACTCATCAAACCCTGGCACCTGCTGGCTGATGATGCCATTTTCTTCGATCATCAGCTGCATGCCGCCGAGGAAGCACGGCGCCACGTTGTCATAGTGAATGCTGCCGGAGATGCGCCCTTCCAGCTCGCCCATCAACCCCAGCAGGCGGTTGTTGTTTAGCGGCTTGCCGCAGTGCTCGTTCATCGCCACCAGCGCGGCGACCACCGAGCAGGCGCTGGAACCCAGACCCGAGCCAATCGGCATACTTTTTTCCAGCGTCATGGCAACCGGCACGTTTTTACCGATCTCCTGACAGAAGCGTTCCCAGCACTGATAGACGATATTCTCGCGCGGGTCTGACGGCAGTTTGCTGGCGAAGCGGCCCACGTTGTTCAGGCTGAAGCTGTCTGCCGCTTCCACCGTGACCGTATCGCCCAGCAGTGAACCATCCACCGGCGTCACCGCCGCGCCCAGCACGTCAAATCCGACGCTCATATTCGCGCTGGAAGCCGGGGCATAAACTTTGACCATGTTAAACTCCTAACTTCCATGACAGGGTACGCAGCAGATCGGCAAACACACCCGCCGCCGTAACATCGTTCCCTGCGCCATAGCCGCGAAGCACCAGCGGCAGTGGCTGATAATAGTGGCTGTAAAACGCGAGGGCGTTTTCGCCGTTTTTGACTTTGTACAGCGGGTCGTTGCCATCCACTTCGGCAATCTTCACCCGGCACACGCCATCTTCTTCAATGTTGCCAACATAGCGCAATACCTTACCTTCATCACGGGCTTTCGCAACGCGAGCGGCAAAAGCGTCGTCAAGCTGCGGCAAATTTGCCATGAATGCAGCGACATCACCGCTGCTGTCAAATTCTGCTGGCAGCACGGGTTCAATCACGATATCGGAAAGCTCAAGCTCACGGCCCGTTTCACGGGCGAGGATCAGCAGCTTGCGCGCCACGTCCATACCGGAGAGATCGTCACGCGGATCCGGCTCGGTATAGCCCAGCTCGCGCGCGGCGCGGGTGGCTTCCGACAGGCTCATCCCCTCATCCAGCTTGCCGAAGATAAACGACAGCGAGCCGGAGAGAATGCCGGAGAAACGCTGCAGTTCGTCGCCGGCGTTCAGCAGGTTCTGCAGGTTCTCGATAACCGGCAGGCCCGCGCCCACGTTGGTGTCGTACAGGAACTTGCGGCGCGACTTGCTCGCCGCCAGACGCAGCTGGTGATAGTAATCCATCGACGAGGTGTTGGCCTTTTTGTTCGGCGTCACCACGTGGAACCCCTCGCGCAGGAAGTCGGCGTACTGATCGGCCACCGCCTGGTTCGAGGTACAGTCGACGATCACCGGGTTAAGCAGATGATACTCTTTCACCAGGCGGATCAGGCGCCCCAGGTTGAACGGCTCTTTCGCCTCGTTCATCTCGGCCTGCCAGTTTTCCAGGTTAAGGCCATGCACATTGGTCAGCAACGCTCTGGAGTTGGCAATCCCACAGACGCGCAGATCGATATGTTTCTTCTTCAGCCACTCCTGCTGACGCTTCACCTGCTCCAGCAGCGCGCCGCCCACCCCGCCGACGCCAATCAGGAACAGTTCGATAACCTGGTCGGTGTTGAACAGCATCTGGTGAACCACGCGTACGCCGGTGGTGGCGTCATCGTTGTCCACAACAACGGAAATTGAACGCTCTGACGAGCCCTGGGCAATCGCCACGATATTGATATTGGCGCGCGCCAGCGCGGCAAAGAACTTGGCGGAGATACCGCGCAGCGTGCGCATGCCGTCGCCGACCACGGAGATAATCGCCAGACGCTCCTGAATGGCGAGCGGCTCCAGCAGCTCTTCTTTCAGCTCCAGGTAGAACTCGTCCTCCAGCGCGCGGCGGGCGCGCAGGCAGTCGGCCTGCGGCACGCAGAAGCTGATGCTGTATTCGGAAGAAGACTGGGTAATCAGCACCACCGAGATACCGTTGCGGGACATAGCAGCAAAGACGCGCGCCGCCATGCCAACCATCCCCTTCATCCCCGGACCGGAGACGCTGAACATCGCCATGTTGTTGAGGTTGGAGATGCCTTTGACCGGCAAACCGTCTTCATCGGTACTCGCGCCAATCAGCGTACCCGGCGCCTGCGGATTACCGGTGTTTTTAATCAGGCAAGGGATCTGGAACTGGGCAATCGGGGAGATGGTACGCGGGTGAAGCACTTTGGCGCCGAAGTAGGAAAGCTCCATCGCTTCCTGGTACGACATCGACTTCAGCAGTCTGGCATCGGGTACCTGGCGTGGGTCGCAGGTATAAACGCCGTCGACGTCAGTCCAGATTTCACAACAGTCCGCACGTAAACAGGCGGCCAGCACGGCGGCGGAGTAGTCGGAGCCGTTACGGCCCAGCACCACCAGCTCGCCCTTCTCGTTACCGGCGGTGAAGCCTGCCATCAGGATCATGTGGTCAGACGGAATTTTGCTAGCGGCGATACGGCGGGTTGATTCGGCAATATCAACGGTGGATTCGAGGTAGTGGCCCACCGCCAGCAGTTTTTCAACCGGATCGATTACGGTCACGCTATGGCCGCGCGCTTCCAGCACGCCGGCCATGATGGCGATAGAAAGTTTTTCGCCCCGGCAGATCAGCGCCGCGTTGACGCTGTCCGGGCACTGGCCGAGAAGGCTGATGCCGTGCAGGACGTGTTTGATTTGCGCGAACTCCTGCTCAACGAAGGACTTCAGCTGAGCGTGCGGGAAGCCAGGCAGCGCCTCTGCCAGCCCTTGCAGTAAGTCAGCGAAGATACGCTCTGCGTCGCTGATGTTCGGGAGTGCATCCTGGCCACCGATGGTTTTTTCAATCATCGCCACCAGATGGTTCGTGATTTTTGCCGGGGCAGAGAGCACGGTAGCAACCTGCCCCTGCCTGGCGTTGCTTTCCAGGATATCGGCAACACGCAGAAAACGTTCTGCATTTGCCACTGATGTACCGCCGAACTTCAACACTCGCATGGTTCTACCTCGTTTCCTTTAGCCGAAAAAAAAGCCCGCACTGTTCAGGTGCGGGCTTTTTTTTGTTTTTCCTGTACGCGTCAGCCCGCATCGTTACCTGTGGTAATGATGATGGTTGTAGTAATGGTGGTGATGCTGATGCGTTTCATGGATGTTGTGTACTCTGTCATTATTATCTGTCTGTCCTGTATTCTTTTAGGGTTAAAGGATCGGGCACCTTAAGTCAACGAATTTTTAATTTGATCACAATTCGGGAGACTCTCACCTCCCGCTGTTTGCAGATTTATTTTCATCCGATTCACCCAGATGCAACCCATCAGGACAGACTTATTCTCCATAGTAAAAACTTATGACAGGATTTTACTCCGCTAATTTTTTTTCAATATCGTGCAGCAAACGGTGCAGCATTGCGGTGTCCCGCTGCTCAAGACGGCCCAAACGCTGCTGCAGCCAGTCAGCCATTTTCTGATCGTCCGCTACCCCCAGCTGAGACAACAGTTGCTCAACGCGAGCGCGCAGCGCAGCCAGCTGATTTTCATTTGCCCCTTCTGCCGGAGGTTGGGGGATTTGTATTAGGGAGGCTAATTGATAGCAGTAAACCATGACCGCCTGGCCTAAATTCAGGGAGGGATAATCGGCGACCATCGGCGCACCGGTAAGAACGTCCGCCAGCTCCAGCTCTTCGTTGGTTAATCCGGAATCTTCGCGACCAAACACCAGAGCGGCCTTCTCCAGCCACTGGCTTTTCTCGCTCAGCATCGGCACCAGCTCCGCTGGCGTGGCATAGTAATGGAACTTCGCACGGCTGCGCGCGGTGGTCGCAACGGTAAACGAAATGTCGTGCAGCGCATCAGCAAGCGTAGCGTAAGTGGTTATATTATCGAGGATATCGCCCGATCCGTGCGCTACCCAACGAGCCGCAGGCTCCAGGTGGGCAGTGCTGTCCACGATACGTAAATCTGTGAACCCCATGGTTTTCATGGCACGCGCGGCAGCGCCTATATTTTCGGCTCTGGCTGGGGCAACCAGTACAATCGACAGATGCATTTATGCTCTCTTTTTAATCAGTTAGCGGGTAAAAATGTGATGCACTTCAACATATTACGCAGCGCGAATTTACAAAATTGCAACACAAATCACCGAAATAGCGTTTCATAACAAATTAAAAACGCTAAACTATTCCTTGTCTGAACAATCAGTTAGAATGTTAACAGAACACTATTATCCCTATGTTTTATAATGATAATAGCAACATGAATACCCTATTCTGATTGGATTCGCTTCGTTTATAAATCAATGTCCGCAACTAGTTGGTTTATTGAAAAATTGTGACAAAGGCTAGCATTCCGCTACGATGATTTCATCAAACTGTTAACGTGCTAGAATTGAACTTGATATATGTCAACGAAGCGTAGTTTTATTGGGTGTCTGGTGTCACTTAGCCTGTTATGTTGCTGTTAAAATGGTTAGGATGACAGCCGTTTTTGACACTGTCGGGTCCAAAGGGAAAGTACCCAAGACCAAGCTAATGATGTTGTTGACGTTGATGGAAAGTGCATCAAGAACGCAATTACGTACTTTAGTCACGTTAAGCCGATCATGTTAATTTGCGACATGCATCAGGCAGGTCAGGGACTTTTGTACTTCCTGTTTCGATTTAGTTGGCAATTTAGGTAGCAAACATGCAGACCCCGCACATTCTTATCGTTGAAGACGAGTTGGTAACACGCAACACGTTAAAGAGCATTTTCGAAGCAGAAGGCTACGATGTCTTTGAAGCGACCGATGGCGCAGAGATGCATCAGATCCTTTCTGAAAATGATATCAACCTGGTGATCATGGATATTAACCTGCCGGGCAAAAACGGTCTTCTTCTGGCGCGCGAACTGCGCGAGCAGGCGAACGTCGCGTTAATGTTCCTGACGGGCCGTGATAACGAAGTTGATAAAATTCTTGGCCTGGAAATCGGTGCGGATGACTACATCACCAAGCCGTTCAATCCTCGCGAGTTAACCATTCGTGCACGCAACCTGCTGTCCCGCACCATGAACCTGGGTACGGTCAGCGAAGAGCGTCGTAGCGTAGACAGCTACAAATTCAACGGCTGGGAACTTGATATCAATAGCCGTTCGCTGATTAGCCCGAACGGTGAGCAGTATAAACTGCCGCGCAGTGAATTCCGCGCGATGCTGCACTTCTGCGAAAACCCGGGCAAAATTCAGTCCCGTGCAGAGTTGCTGAAGAAAATGACCGGCCGTGAGCTGAAACCGCACGACCGTACCGTAGACGTGACCATTCGTCGTATTCGTAAGCATTTCGAATCTACGCCAGATACGCCGGAAATCATCGCCACGATCCACGGCGAAGGGTATCGTTTCTGCGGCGATCTGCAGGAGTAATCCCGCAGTTAACGCATTAAAAAACGGCGCCTTTGCGCCGTTTTTTTTATTCCCGCCACGGCATAATCGGCACCGCGCTGATTGCGTTTTTCG
Source organism: Enterobacter cloacae complex sp. SHL009 (assembly GCF_049237205.1). Classification (NCBI taxonomy): domain Bacteria; kingdom Pseudomonadati; phylum Pseudomonadota; class Gammaproteobacteria; order Enterobacterales; family Enterobacteriaceae; genus Enterobacter; species Enterobacter cloacae complex sp. SHL009. Next base: position 277,845 of record NZ_JBMKIW010000002.1, on the reverse strand, counting down.
GCGAGCCTTCCACCACTTTGTCAGAGTAGGCAAGGTACGCCAGGGTGTTGCGTTTGGCATCATAGAAACGCACCACCTGCAGTTTTTTGAATACCAGCGAAGTCCGTTTCTGGAATACAACGTCGCCCTGCGCTTTGCCGTTTTTAATTTTATCGCTCAACTCAACCGGCCCCACCTGCTGACAAGAAATCGCCGCATCGGAAGTATCTTCCGCCAGTCCCAGCCCGCCTTTGATACCGCCCGTTTTCGCGCGGCTGACGTAGCAGGTGACGTTTTTCACGTCCGGATCGTCAAACGCCTCCACCACGATTTTGTGGTCCGGGCCGAACATTTTGAACACGGTATCGACGGAGCCAATCTGTTCTGCCTGCGCCACGCGCCCGACCATCAGCATCAACGCGGTGAAGATCAAAGTCTTGTATTTCATATTGTTACCATTCTTTAAAATTACACTGAGCGATTATTCAACACTTTAGACAAAAATGTAGCAAGATCACAGGATTAGAATATATCTGCCTGTAATGTGCTCTAAAAAGCATGAATGCGCAAAAAAAACACTGAATGCTAAAACATCAAAAAATGCTATTATCCGATAACCTGTTATCAGGCACCTGCTGTTTTAAGGATGAGGATAGTATATGGATCAGGCTGGAATTATTCGCGACCTGCTCACCTGGCTGGAAGGTCATCTCGACCAGCCTTTGTCACTGGATAATGTGGCGGCTAAAGCAGGCTATTCCAAGTGGCATCTGCAAAGGATGTTCAAGGATGTCACCGGTCATGCTATCGGGGCCTATATTCGCGCACGTCGTTTATCAAAATCTGCGGTGGCTTTGCGCCTGACCGCGCGGCCGATTCTGGATATTGCCCTGCAATATCGTTTCGATTCGCAGCAGACCTTCACCCGCGCCTTTAAAAAACAGTTTTCGTTGACGCCAGCGCTGTATCGTCGCTCGCCTGACTGGAGCTCGTTTGGCATGCGTCCGCCGCTGCGTCTGGGCGAGTTCGCGATGCCGAAATATGAAATTGTCGCGCTGCCGGAAACCCATCTGATCGGCACGACGCAGAGCTACTCCTGTTCACTGGAGCAGATTTCTGAGTTCCGTCATCAGATGCGCGTCCAGTTCTGGCGCGACTTCCTGAGCCACGCACCGACGATCCCGCCAATCCTTTATGGCCTCAACGAAACGCACCCAAGCCAGGAAAAAGACGACGAGCAGGAGGTGTTCTACACCACCGCGCTGACGCCAGAGATGGCGAATGGGTATATTCAGGGTTCGAAGCCTGTCGTGCTGGAAGGCGGCGAATACGTGATGTTCACCTATGAAGGGCTGGGAACGGGGGTTCAGGAGTTTATCCTGACCGTTTACGGAACCTGCATGCCGATGCTGAATCTGAATCGCCGTAAAGGTCAGGACATTGAGCGCTACTACCCGGCGCAGGATGCCAAACCGGAAGAAGGCCCAATCAATCTGCGTATGGAATTCTTGATTCCGATACGTCGTTAACGCTGCAGTTCGTCAAGCGCAGGGGCATCAAGATGCGAAATGTCCCCTGCCATCTCCACTACCCAGCCCGACGCCAGCCACGCGCTTTCCTGATAATCAATCCGGGAAATGGAGCAGTTGCGCAGACGCAAACGGCGCTCAGCGTAAGCCGGTAACCCCAGAATCGTGCTCACCAGGCAACCCAACGCAATCCCGTGACTCACCAGCAGCGGACGGCTTCCCGCCGGCAACTTCAGGCATTCCGCCAGGGCGGCATGCATGCGTACGCTAAGCTCCTGCATGGATTCGCCTTCAGGAATTCGACCATCTTCGGTACCGTTCACCAGGGTGCGGCGCCAGCCCTCCTCCGCTTCCGTCAGCGTATCGATATGGCGTTTCTCCAGCACGCCCATATCCAGCTCGCGCAGGCGCGGCTCCAGCATGACGTCGCAGCCGCAGGCATCTGCGATGATGCGCGCCGTCTGCTGTGTGCGACCTAAATCGCTGGTAATCACGTGGGTAATGCCCAGCGTTCTGGCGCGTTCCGCCACCTGCCACGCTTGCTGCACCCCCTTCTCGGTGAGAGGACTGTCTGACTGGCCTTGAATACGTCGCTCGGCGTTCCACTGCGTTTCACCGTGGCGAACAAGGTATACCTGTAACATGCTTTTTTTCCGTTATACTGCGATGAGTTTTTTTTGAATCGAGCTTAATTATGCACCATGTTGTCTCTGCTACCACTAATCCTGCCAAAATTCAGGCAATTCTAAGGGCATTTGACGAGATCTTCGGCGCAGGATCCTGCCATATTGAGGCCATCGGCGTCGAGAGTGGCGTTCCTGAACAGCCGTTTGGCAGCGAGGAAACGCGCGCTGGCGCACGAAATCGCGTGGCAAACGCTAAGGCTGCCGCACCAGATGCTGACTTTTGGGTAGCGATTGAAGCAGGTATCGACGAAGGCGCAACCTTTAGCTGGGTTGTCATCGAAAGCCGCGAGCAGCGCGGTGAAGCGCGTTCGGCCACCCTGCCGCTGCCGGAAATCATTCTGGAAAAAGTCCGTGCGGGTGAAGCGCTCGGGCCAGTGATGTCGCAGTACACCGGCATCGATGAGATTGGCCGTAAAGAAGGGGCTATTGGCGTCTTTACCGCTGGCAAGCTGACGCGTTCAGGCGTTTACCACCAGGCCGTGATTCTGGCGTTAAGCCCGTTCCATAACGCGATTTATCGGTAAGTTTGTTGGCCGGATAAAGAAAAGCCGTCATCCGGCATTTTTCAGCAATACCGCTTCCAGCCACTGGCGCAGCTCAACCGGCGCCGACTTCAGGCTGTTCGAGCCGCGGGTGATCGTTGCAATGCCCGCGCCGAGCTCATTTTTCAGCTCGCGCTGGCTCATTTCTCCGCGCAGCAGCTCTTCAATGATGCGCACGCGCGTGCCAAGCGCCTCACGCTCGTCCGGCGTGAGCATCAGCTGCATCAGGGGTAAATGCAGATCCTGTTCGTAAGACTGACGCAGCAGCTCCACAAAACGAAGCCACTCCAGATGACGTTGTTCGGCCATTGCCGAGGAATACGGGGAATGCTGGGTCATGTTATGCTGCCTCTTGTACTCTTTAGCGAGTACAGCATAACACAACCCACGCCGATCAGTAACGCCTCTGCCACTCGGCATCGCTCATCAGGGTATCTTTCTGCCCCATGAAGTAGCGATAGTAAGCGTCATAGGCCAGCACGTTCTTCACGTAGCCGCGCGTTTCCGAGAACGGGATGCTCTCCACAAACGCTACCGCGTCGATGCGTCCGGCGCTGTTGCCGAGCCAGGTGCGCACGCGTCCTGGCCCCGCGTTATACGCCGCCGAAGAGAAGATGCGGTTATTGCCGAACTGCTGATACACGTACTGGAGATAGCTGGTACCGATATTGATGTTGGTATCCGGATCCAGAAGCTGCGACGGACTGCTGTACCCCGGAATATTAAACATCTTCACCGTGTGCGTCGCCGTGCCTGGCATAATCTGCATCAGGCCGCTGGCACCCACCGGGGAACGGACTTTCGGGTTCCACGCGCTCTCCTGACGGGCAATCGCCATCGCGTAGCTTTGCGGGATATCTTTGCCGCTGGTGTAGCGATCGAACAGGTCTTTGTAAGCCAGCGGGAAACGCTCTTCCAGATGATCCCAGAGCTTGCCGGCGATCGTCGCCTGCACGCTGAGATCCCACCAGTGATTATCAAACGCATAGCGGGCAAGCTGGGCTTTCTCATCGGTGGTGCGGCTGGTCACCAGATTCGCCCACTCGCTGCGCGCGGTGTTATCCATATTCCAGTACATCAGCTCGCGAACGCGCGCCATTTCTGGCCCCTGCGTCAGCGACGGGTTCGCGTTGGCAGGCGCTTTATCTATACGGAAGGTGTATTCCTCGCCCAGACGCTGCGCGGCAGCCATTGGGTAAAACCCGCGCTGCTGCATCAGCGTATGGAGGATATCTTTGGCTTCATCATCACGGCCGCGCTCCATCAGCAGATCGGCCTGCCAGTAGCGCCATTCGTCTTTCTCTTTGGCCTCCATTGGCAAACGCGCGAGCCAGGTATTGAGCCCGCGACGATCGCCCGTGCCCAGCGCCATGCGCACGCGGCGTTCCACCAGCGAGGTGGAGTTCGAACGCATAATCGCATCGTCACGCCAGCGCGCCTGTTCATCGGTCACATCGGTGCCCATCAGTCGCCACGCCACAATGTCGCGCAGCTCCTGGGTTTGCTCCTCATTGAGCTGCTGCGCCTGCACCAGCTGCGGGATCATCAGCCGCGCGTTTTCCACATCGTCACGCGCCACGCTGGCAAAGGCCACCGCCGCCATCTGGCGGGTAAAATCGGTCGCGCCCGTACTGCGGGCAAAGGTCAGCACGCTGTTGGGATCGTTTGCAAGCCCGATAACCGCGGTAGAGATCGTCTGGTAATCGGACGGCATCTGCCCCGCCAGCGTGGTCACCAGACGCGTGTTACCGGCTTTCATCGCCAGACGGATGCGCTCAAGGTAGGAGAGCGGATCCTGCTTGCCGGAAGCACGCCACGCGCTAAACAGGGAATCACAGGCGTTCGGCTGGTTTTTTCCGGTCAGCCAGAGCTCTTTCGCCCCGGCCCAGGCCTCTTCCTGCTGGCCGGTCGCCCATTTTGCGTAGTAATAGTTACACTGGGCTTCGGTGGCATTCGGCTTCTCAGGGCTAAACGCCAGCAGGCCGCGCCAGTCTTCGCGACGCGCCAGCTCATTCACAAAGCGAGACTGGAGATTTCGGGCAGGCGGCAGGGTCGGGTTCGCCTGAATGAAGTTATTCACGGTGACGGTAGGCTGGTTCATCAGGTCGTCCGTAATCTGGCGATACTCCAGATACGGATACAGCGGATAATCCTTTAGCGTCGGCATCAGTGCCTGCACGGTATCCATCTGCTTGTTGTCCCACGCCTGTTTAATCTGGGCGTAGCGGTTACGTTGTTCATCCAGTGAATCGGCATGCACCGCCTGGCTTACCGCCATTACGCATACGCTGGCAGCCAGCAGACGCCAGACCACCCGTTTGGCTTTTTCCACAAGCTCTTCCTCATTGTTTTTTCGTCAATTGCAGCGTCTTGCTACGTCAAAGTCTAATTAACTTATGCTAACCAGGCATCCTTCAACGCGCCACGTCATGGACACTTTTTTACCTTTCTTGCGCGTTTTAACACTCCCGACGTTCCTGGCTGGGATTAGGACGTGAAAAAGGCTACACTTCGAGGCTGAAATTCCTTCTCATTACGATAAAAGAGGCGAAGTCCAACGTGGCTCAATTCGTTTATACCATGCATCGTGTCGGCAAAGTTGTCCCGCCGAAACGTCATATTCTTAAAAATATCTCGCTGAGCTTCTTCCCGGGCGCAAAAATCGGTGTTCTGGGTCTCAACGGTGCCGGTAAGTCCACCCTGCTGCGCATCATGGCCGGCATTGATACAGACATCGAAGGTGAAGCCCGTCCGCAGCCTGGCATCAAGATTGGTTACCTGCCGCAGGAACCTCAGCTGAACCCGGAACACACCGTTCGCGAATCCGTTGAAGAAGCGGTATCCGAAGTGGTTAACGCGCTGAAAGGTCTGGACGAAGTGTATGCCAAATACGCCGAGCCGGATGCGGACTTCGACAAGCTGGCCGCACAGCAGGGCAAGTATGAAGAGATCATCCAGGCGCACGACGGTCACAATCTGAACGTGCAGCTGGAGCGCGCGGCTGATGCCCTGCGTCTGCCGGATTGGGATGCGAAAATCGCTAACCTCTCCGGTGGTGAACGCCGCCGCGTGGCGCTGTGCCGCCTGCTGCTGGAAAAACCAGACATGCTGCTGCTTGACGAACCGACTAACCACCTGGATGCAGAATCCGTGGCGTGGCTGGAGCGCTTCCTGCACGACTTCGAAGGTACAGTTGTGGCGATTACCCACGACCGTTACTTCCTCGACAATGTCGCTGGCTGGATCCTGGAGCTGGACCGCGGTGAAGGTATTCCGTGGGAAGGCAACTACTCTTCCTGGCTGGAGCAGAAAGATCAGCGTCTGGCGCAGGAAGCTTCACAGGAAGCGGCGCGTCGTAAGTCTATCGAGAAAGAGCTGGAGTGGGTTCGTCAGGGCGCGAAAGGCCGCCAGTCTAAGGGCAAAGCCCGTCTGGCACGCTTCGAAGAGCTGAACAACACCGAATACCAGAAACGTAACGAAACCAACGAACTGTTTATTCCACCTGGAGCACGTCTGGGGGATAAAGTGGTTGAAGTGACCAACCTGCGTAAGTCCTACGGCGACCGTGTGCTGATCGACGACCTGACCTTCTCCGTACCAAAAGGCGCTATCGTTGGCATCATCGGTCCGAACGGCGCGGGTAAATCTACCCTGTTCCGCATGATGTCCGGTCAGGAACAGCCTGACAGCGGCTCTATCACCCTGGGTGAGACCGTGAAGCTGGCCTCCGTTGACCAGTTCCGTGACGCGATGGACAACAGCAAAACCGTGTGGGAAGAAGTCTCCGGCGGTCTGGATATCATGCGTATCGGCAACACCGAGATGCCAAGCCGCGCCTACGTTGGCCGCTTTAACTTTAAAGGCACCGACCAGGGCAAACGCGTGGGCGAGCTGTCCGGCGGTGAGCGCGGTCGTCTGCACCTGGCGAAGCTGCTGCAGGTGGGCGGTAACGTCCTGCTGCTCGATGAACCAACCAACGACCTGGATATCGAAACCCTGCGCGCGCTGGAAAACGCCCTGCTGGAGTTCCCGGGCTGCGCGATGGTTATCTCGCACGACCGCTGGTTCCTGGACCGTATCGCGACCCACATCCTGGACTACCAGGACGAAGGTAAAGTGGAGTTCTTCGAAGGTAACTTCACCGAATACGAAGAGTACAAGAAACGCACGCTGGGCGCCGACGCGCTGGAGCCGAAGCGTATTAAGTACAAGCGTATCGCGAAATAAAAGCAAAACGGCAACCTCGGTTGCCGTTTTTTATGTTTGTACCCTCTCCCCGTGGGAGAGGGTCAGGGTGAGGGCATCAGGCCGCACAAATTCAGCCACCCACGTAATACCGCTTCACCTCGTCAAACTGCATCGCAAAGTCGATATAGCTCATCAGCGCGGGCGAGTTCAGCTTGCGGCTTGGATACGCCAGCCACAGATCGTTACCTTCAACATTCCACTCCGGCAGCACCTGAACCAGCGCACCTTTTTCAATTTTATCTTCCAGCAGAAATGCGGGTAAGAGCGTGATCCCCGCACCGGCAATCGCACACTCGCGGGCGTATACCAGATTATCGGTCATGTGCGCGTTATCCGGCAGGTAGCGGTAATCCTCGCTCTCGCTTCGCAGAAGCCACTCCGACCACGCCCTGTGCGTAATGCAGCGGTGCTCCACCAGCTGGCGGGGATGCGTCAGCGACTCCCGACGCGCCAGATAGTCCGGCGAAGCCAGCATATAACGCGGGCAGTGCCCGATCATCCGGCCAATCAGGGAGGAGTCCTGCGGCTTACCGGTGCGCAGCGCTACGTCAAAACCGGCCTCGACCAGATCCACCACGTCATCAGAAATTGACACATCCAGCGAAACGTCAGGATAGCGAAGCTGGAACTCGGCATTCATGTGCGCCAGCAGCGTCGCCCCTATCCCCGCCGGACAGGTGATCCGCAGCCGCCCGCTGGGGTTTTCGCGCAGGCGCTGAATGGCGTACTCTGCCCGCTCGCTGGCCGCCAGCATCTCACGACAGTGCACCAGATAGTGCTCGCCCGCAAACGTGAGGCTAATCCTGCGCGTGGTGCGGTTCAGCAGGCGGATACCCACCTGCTGCTCCAGCTGGCTAATTCGCTGACTAACGCTGGATTTCGGCAGTTCGGCTTTCTGCGCGGCAGCGGTAAAGCTGCCCATCTCCGCCACCAGCGCGAACAGCGCCATATCCTGCAGCTGTTTAAACATGATTGTTCACTCTGTACGAACGCTGAGTTCTTGATTGTCCATCTTATCACGCAGCTGGCCACTTTATAGACTAGCCTCAACAAAACGCATTCCATTGAGGAGCACACCATGTCTGTTAAAGCCATTGCCGTTAACCCAGAAAATCCGTCCACCTTCATTGAAATCACCCCGCCGATGCCGCAGCCCGGCGAGCACGATCTGCTGGTGGAGGTGAAGGCCGTCTCCGTTAACCCGGTCGATACCAAAGTCCATGCGGGTATTGCCAAAAACGGGCTGAATGAGCCGCGCATCCTCGGGTGGGATGCCAGCGGGATCGTCAAAGCCGTTGGGGGTGGCGTCACCGGATTCAAACCGGGGGATGAAGTGTGGTACGCGGGCGACATCACCCGCCCGGGCAGCAACACCACGCACCAGCTGATCGACGCGCGCATTGTCGGGCACAAGCCTGCCAGCCTCGGCTGGGCCGCGGCTGCCGCGTTGCCACTGACCGCCCTTACAGCCTGGGAAGGATTATTCGAGCGGCTGAACATTCAGGATGCCGGGGCGGATAAAACGCTGCTGATCATTGGCGGCGCGGGCGGAGTGGGATCGCTGGCGATCCCCTTTGCGAAGCACAACAGCAAGGTGAAGATCGTCGCAACCGCTTCACGAGAAGATTCCGCCCGGTGGTGTCGCGATCGCGGGGCTGACGTTGTCGTCAACTACCGCGACCTGAAAGGCGAGCTGGCGAAACACGGGCTCACCTTTGTGGATTACATCTTCATCCTCAACGACACCGACGGGCACTGGGATGCGGTCAGCGACCTGATTGCGCCTCAGGGGCATATCTGTTCCATCGTTGAGAATGAACGTCCGCTGAACCAGGACAAGCTGAAGTCCAAATCCGCCGCCCTGCACTGGGAATTTATGTACACCCGCAGCATGTATCAGACCGCGGATATGGCGCGTCAGGGTGAGATCCTCAATGAGGTGGCAAAGCTGGTGGATAACGGCGTGGTGGAAAGCTCACTGAGTGAAACGCTGCACGGGCTGAGCGTGGAGAGCATTACCGAGGCGCACCGTAAAGTGCTGGAGGGACATATGCGGGGTAAAGTGGTGGTTGAGTTCTGAGTGGCTTGATGCCCTCACCCCGGCCCTCTCCCACAGGGAGAGGGAGGTTAACGTCCACTCTCCCTGTGGGAGAGGGTTAGGGTGAGGGGTAAGTTTTTACCCCTGCTCCCCCATCATCTCCTTCACCAGCTCGACGCAGCGCAGGAAACGGGAGTCGTAGTCCGACTCCTCCACATGGACAAACTCAACGTTGTTTTCGTTGAGCATCTCCACCAGCATGGACTGGAACTCACGCCTGTCCACGGAGCTTCCGAGGCTGCGCATGCCGTCGGCCACCCATGGGGTGTTGTTTTCCAGCAGGATCACCAGGTCAAAGCGGTATTCGTCAATCAGCGCCTGCACGAACGGGTGCTCGCGACCTTCGTATTTTTTACAGAACGCCTGGGTGGTGACAAAATCGGTATCGATAAATGCCACCTTGTTGGCGTATTTGACCGCAAAATCAATGTACTGGGCATGACCGAGCGCGATTTTGTCGTAGTCGGAATACTGCAGCGCCATCTCGTCGCCGCCAAGGTGCGAGAAGACGTAATCGCGGCCGTACTCCCACGCGCTGGTGGTGTTGAAGATGTTCGCCAGCTTGTTGACCAGCGTTGATTTCCCGCTCGACTCGCCGCCCAGGATCGCGACGGTACGCACGAAGAACGGCTTCACCTCAGTCGGGATGTAATCCCAGTAGCGGAACGGGTTCTCGCGGATCTGCGCCCCGCTGATGTTCATAAAGGTACGTTTCGGGTCGATCAGCACCGTCTCGATACCCAGATGCTCGCGGAACTGCGGCGCGTCGGACTCTTCAGAGGTGTAGATCCAGTTAGGCGCAATGCCCTTCTCTTCCATAAACGCTTTGATGCCATTGCTCCACACGTCCCAGCCGTGCGGATACGGCTCCATGCCCTCTTCGTTAAAGGCATGAATACGAATATTTTTCTGATACTTAAAGGTCTGGAGCAGCCAGCGCAGGCGGTCCGGCACGGTCGGCTGCTGCGACATGGCGCTGTCTTCAAACAGCTGACGGTCACGGGTTTCGTCGTATCCCATGATGATATGCAGCTCGTCAACCTGGCTACAGGCGCGCTGGATCAGATAGATATGTCCGGTATGCAGGGGGTAAAACTTGCCGAACACCACGCCGATGTTCTTTTGCATACGCGGGAATTCCAGCCCCAGAAAGCGGTGCAGCGCTTCCAGCTTCTGCGCGCTGGGGCTTTTGATTTTGGCGTTCAGCAGCTGGCTCAGGTAGCCTTTGGTCATGCCGCTGGCATCCGCCACCTGCTGCAGCGTGCAGCCCTTCTGGCGGATTGCGGTCTTGATGTAGTCAAATGATGACATAAATTACGGTGCCTCCTGCAAAATCAAATTTACGTAATTATAAGTCGTCAAAGACATTTAACGCATCTGCGAGTTTTTTCACGCCAAATACCTGCATCCCTTCCGGGATCTTTTTCGGCACGTTGGCGGCGGGAACGATCGCCCGGCGGAAACCGTGTTTTGCCGCCTCGGAGATACGCTCCTGGCCGCTGGGTACCGGACGGATTTCCCCGGCGAGGCCCACTTCGCCGAATACCACCAGATCCTGCGGCAGCGGTCTGTCTCGCAGGCTGGAGACCATCGCCAGCAGCAGCGCCAGGTCTGCGCTGGTCTCCGTGACTTTGACGCCGCCGACCACGTTAACGAAGACGTCCTGATCCGCCATCTGCAGCCCGCCGTGACGGTGCAGCACCGCCAGCAGGATCGCCAGACGGTTCTGTTCCAGACCGACCGCCACGCGCCGCGGGTTGCCCATCATCGAGTGATCCACCAGCGCCTGAATTTCGACGAGCAGCGGGCGCGTCCCCTCCCACAGCACCATCACCGAACTGCCGGAGGTGATCTCATCGCCGCGGCTCAGGAAGATGGCCGACGGGTTGCTGACTTCGCGCAGCCCCTGTTCGGTCATGGCAAATACGCCTAGCTCATTCACCGCCCCAAAGCGGTTCTTGTGGCTGCGCAGGGTACGGAAGCGAGAATCCGCGTCGCCATCGAGCATTACGGAGCAGTCGATACAGTGTTCAAGCACCTTCGGCCCGGCCAGCGAGCCGTCTTTGGTCACGTGGCCGACCATCACAATCGCCACGCCGCGCGTTTTGGCAAAGCGCGTCAGGTAAGCCGCGGTTTCACGCACCTGCGCGACGCTGCCCGGCGAAGACTGAATGTCCGCCATGTGCATCACCTGGATGGAGTCGATCACCATCAGCTTCGGCTGCTCTTCTTCAGCGATCATGCAGATCTGCTCGATGCTGGTTTCGGAGAGCATGTTCAGGTTGCCGGTCGGCAGGCCCAGACGGTGCGCGCGCATCGCCACCTGCTGCAGTGACTCTTCGCCCGTGACGTACAGGGTTTTCATCTGTTCGGCGAGCTTGCAGAGCGTTTGCAGCAGCAGGGTCGATTTACCCGCGCCCGGGTTACCGCCGATCAGGATCGCGCTGCCCGGCACCACGCCGCCGCCGAGCACGCGGTCAAACTCTTTGAACCCGGTGGAGAAGCGCGGCAGCTCTTCGAGGCTGATGTCCGAAAGTTTTTGCACCTTCGCCACGCCCGCGTTACCGGCATAGCCGCTCAGGCGCTCATTACGCGCCACGCTCGGCGAAGCCGCCACACCACGCACTTCGGTGATGGTGTTCCAGGCATGACAGGCGCTGCATTGCCCCTGCCAGCGCGGATAATCCGCACCACATTCATTACAAACAAATGCGCGTTTTGGAGCTTTCGCCACGGTTTACCTCGTTATTTCTGTGCGGCCTGCGTGCCGGGCGGCGCTTACGCTTACCCGGCCTACAAAGCAGACCGTTATTTCTGATTAATGCTGCCGGAGAGAATGCAGAACACCCCCATCAGGTCAGCGTGACGGATAGTGACTTCCGTCTTTTCATTCACTTTTGGCTTGGCATGGTAGGCAATGCCCAGCCCGGCGGCTTTGATCATCGGCAGGTCGTTCGCGCCATCGCCGATGGCGACGGTCTGGACGACCGGAATTTCATATTTTTCCGCCAGACGCGTCAGCGTATTGGCTTTGTACTGGGCATCTACGATATCGCCGATCACCTGGCCGGTCAGCTTGCCGTCCATGATCTCCAGCTCGTTGGCCACCACGGTGGTCAGATGCAGTTTTTCCCGCAGGTAATCCGCGAAGAAGGTGAAGCCACCGGAGGCGATCGCCACTTTCCAGCCGAGGGACTGCAGCTTCAGCACCAGCTGCGTCAGCCCAGGCATCAGCGGCAGCACGTCGCGCACCTGACGCAGAATGTTGGCATCGGCCCCTTTCAGGGTCGCCACGCGCTGGCGCAGGCTGGCGGTGAAGTCCAGCTCGCCGCGCATCGCACGTTCGGTGACTTCCGCCACCAGCTCGCCGCTGCCCGCCAGCTTCGCAATCTCGTCAATACACTCGATCTGAATGGCGGTTGAGTCCATGTCCATCACCAGCAGGCCCGGGGTTTTCAGATGCGGAATTTTGCCCAGCGGCGCGACGTCCAGCCCCGCGTCATGCGCCAGACGCGTTGCGCGCTGCGTCAGGGAACCCGCCAGGCGAATAACCTGGTAGTCTTCCACGCACCAGGCGGCGACGATGACCATTGCCGCACCGAGCTTGCTTTGATACTGAGTCAGGCGTTGCTTATCCAGACCGCGTCCGTAGAGGAGCCAGCCGCTACGACCGGCGTGGTAATCCAGAGGCATCACCTCATCGCCACTTAAAGAGAGCGGCAATCCTGGCCATAAAGAGACATCCGTTGGCAGGTCACACCAGGTAATGTTCGGCATTAAAGCTCCTGTAATTTCGTTCGCGCCGGAAGGTTGCAGAGGGAAAATAACGCATGAGGCTACCCTGTAACCATCACTTCTGGCAACATTAAGCCGTAAATTTTCAGCAGGTGGAATATGGCTCGCGCAAAACTGAAATTCCGGCTTCATCGCGCCGTGATTGTCCTTTCCTGTCTCGCACTACTAGTGGTGCTGATGCAAGGGGCATCGTGGTTTAGCCAGAACCATCAACGGCAACGCAACCCGCAGTTTGAAGAGCTGGCCCGCACGCTGGCGCGCCAGGTGACGCTCAACGTCGCACCGTCCATGCGTACCGAAACGCCGGACGATAAGCGGATAGGCCAGGTTTTACGCCTGCTCACGGAGAACAGCCGCATTCTTGATGCTGGCGTCTATGATGAGCAAGGCAACCTTATTGCCCGCGCGGGCGAGCACGTCGACGTGCGCGACAGGCTGGCGCTGGACGGGAAAAAAGCCGGGGGCTACTTTAACCAGCAGATTGTCGAACCTATTCAGGGGAAGAATGGCCCGCTGGGCTATCTGCGCCTGACCCTCGATACCCACACCCTGCCTACTGAAGCCAAACAGGTCGATAATACCACCAATATTCTGCGCCTGATGCTGCTGCTTTCACTCGCCATCGGCGTTGTGCTGGCGCGCACCCTGCTTCGCGGCAAGCGCTCGCGCTGGCAGCAATCCCCGTTCCTGCTGACCGCCAGCAAATCCGTCCCCGAAGACGAAGAGAGCGAGAAGAAAGATTAGTGATAAAGTAGGCGAACGATTCGGAAAAGGAACTTTGCCATGACGACGTTACGCCTGCTTATCTCTGACTCTTACGATCCCTGGTTTAATCTCGCCGTAGAAGAGTGCATCTTCCGCCAGATGCCCGCTACCCAGCGCGTACTGTTTCTCTGGCGTAACGCCGATACGGTGGTCATCGGCCGCGCGCAAAACCCGTGGAAAGAGTGCAATACGCGGCGCATGGAAGAGGACAACGTCCGTCTCGCGCGCCGCAGCAGCGGCGGCGGCGCGGTGTTTCACGATCTGGGCAATACCTGCTTTACCTTTATGGCGGGCAAACCGGAATACGATAAAACCATCTCAACGTCCATCGTCCTCAACGCGCTCAATTCACTCGGCGTGACGGCAGAAGCCTCCGGGCGTAACGATCTGGTGGTGAAAACCCCCGAGGGCGACCGGAAGGTCTCCGGCTCCGCCTACCGTGAAACGATGGATCGCGGCTTCCACCACGGCACCCTGTTGCTGAACGCCGATCTGAGCCGTCTGGCGAACTACCTGAATCCGGATAAGAAAAAGCTCCAGGCCAAAGGAATTACCTCCGTACGCGGCCGCGTGGCAAATCTGGTGGAGCTGCTGCCGGGGATCACGCACGAGCAGATTTGCGATGCCATCGGTGACGCGTTCTTTGAATATTACGGCGAGCGCGTTGAAGCAGAAGTCATCTCCCCTGAAAAAAACCCGGACCTGCCCAACTTCGCCAAAACCTTCGCCCGCCAGAGCAGCTGGGAGTGGAACTTCGGTCAGGCTCCTGCGTTTTCCCATCTGCTGGACGAGCGTTTTACCTGGGGCGGCGTGGAGCTGCATTTTGACGTGGAGAAAGGCCATATCACCCGCACGCAGGTGTTTACCGATAGCCTGAACCCGGCACCGTTAGAGGCGCTGGCGGCACGTTTGCAGGGCTGTTTGTACAGGGCAGATATGCTGCAGCAGGAATGCGACGCGTTGATCGGAGATTTCCCGGAGCAGGAAAAAGAGCTGCGGGAGCTGTCGGCGTGGATTGCACAGGCCGTGCGCTAGGTGCGGTCTGGTGCCCTCACCCCGGCCCTCTCCCACAGGGAGAGGGAGGGAAGAGACAGAATTACTCTTTATCGCCCAGCAGAACGGATTCCAGCGCGATTTTGATCATGTCGTTAAAGGTAGTCTGACGCTCGGCAGCAGTGGTCTGCTCGTGGGTACGGATGTGGTCAGACACGGTGCAGATGGTCAGCGCTTTCGCACCAAACTCAGCCGCGACGCCGTAAATACCCGCCGCTTCCATTTCCACGCCCAGAATGCCGTATTTCTCCATCACGTCGAACATCTCGCCGCCGTCCGGGGCATAGAACAGGTCAGCAGAGAAGATGTTACCCACGCGCGCTTCAACGCCCAGCGCTTTTGCCGCGTCAACCGCGTCACGCACCATGCCGAAGTCAGCAATCGCCGCGAAGTCATGGTCTTTGAAACGCATGCGGTTAACTTTGGAATCGGTGCAGGCACCCATACCGATAACGATGTCGCGCAGCTTAACGTCCATGCGCACCGCGCCGCAGGAGCCAACGCGGATGATTTTCTTCACGCCGAAGTCGGTGATCAGCTCTTTGGTGTAGATAGAGCAGGATGGGATACCCATACCGTGGCCCATAACGGAGATTTTGCGGCCTTTATAGGTACCGGTGAAGCCCAGCATGCCGCGAACGTTGTTCACTTCACGCACGTCTTCCAGGAAAGTTTCTGCAATGTGCTTCGCGCGCAGCGGGTCGCCCGGCATCAATACGACGTCAGCGAAATCACCCATTTCTGCATTAATGTGAGGAGTTGCCATCTTCAGTTCCTTTTACATTGTTTATTCTTTTCACCCTCTCCCTGTGGGAGAGGGCCGGGGTGAGGGCATCAGACCTCACCCAACATGATTCAGAACATGGCCTTGCCATATTCCATGTCAGACGTACCAAAGTATTTCGCCAGGGTCTGGCCGATGTCCGCAAAGGTTTCACGGTGACCGAGCGAGCCAGGCTTCACTTTCGGGCCGTATACCAGCACCGGAATGTGCTCACGGGTGTGGTCGGTACCGGTCCAGGTTGGGTCACAGCCGTGGTCCGCGGTCAGGATCAGAATGTCATCTTCACCCACCAGCTCCATCAGCTCCGGCAGACGACGGTCGAACAGCTCAAGACCGGCCGCATAGCCTGCGACGTCGCGACGGTGGCCCCAGGAGGAGTCGAAGTCCACGAAGTTGGTGAAAACGATGGTCTTGTCGCCCGCTTCTTTCATCTCTTTGATGGTGGCATCGAACAGCGCGTCCAGACCGGTGGCTTTCACTTTTTTGGTGATGCCGCAGTTGGCGTAGATATCCGCGATTTTACCCACGGAAACCACGTGGCCGTCTTTCTCTTCAACCAGCTTCTGCAGTACGGTCGGTGCCGGTGGCTCAACGGCCAGGTCATGACGGTTACCGGTACGCTGGAAGTTACCCGCTTTGTCGCCGATAAACGGACGCGCGATCACGCGGCCAATGTTGTAGCCGCCTTCGGTCAGCTCTTCACGGGCGATTTCGCACAGCTCGTAGAGTTTATCCAGGCCGTAGGTCTCTTCGTGGCACGCAATCTGGAACACGGAGTCAGCAGAGGTGTAGAAAATCGGCTTGCCGGTTTTCATGTGCTCTTCGCCGAGCTGATCCAGAATCACGGTACCGGAAGAGTGGCAGTTACCGAGGTAGCCCGGCAGGTTGGCGCGCTTCACTAGCTTATCGAGCAGCTCCTGCGGGAAGCTGTTCTCGTGATCGGAGAAGTAACCCCAGTCGAACAGCACCGGCACACCGGCAATTTCCCAGTGGCCAGACGGGGTGTCTTTACCGGAGGAGAGTTCGTGAGCCCAGCCATAGGCGCCCACGACTTCCGCGTTGCCGTCCATACCGGCTGCGATTTTACCGGTAGAACCTTCATGCGCTTTCACCAGACCGAGGCGGGTCAGGTTAGGTAGAGTCAGAGGGCCTTTACGACCGTTGTCCGCTTCGCCTTTCGCACAGGCTTCCGCGATGTGGCCCATGGTATCGGAACCCACGTCACCAAAACGTTCTGCATCTTCGGTTGCACCGATGCCGAATGAGTCCAGCACCATAATAAATGCACGTTTCATAATTGTTCTCCGTACGTAGTGCTTCAAAAATTATCGATCAGATCAGTATACCGCTATTCGGTGATACGGCGATAGACAGTCGGTGTGGTTTCCGGCGCTTTATCGTCAAGCGTAATAGCCGCTTTCACCGCTTTAGCCGCTTCCTGCCAGCTGGCTTCGTCTTTGGCGTGGATCACCGCCAGCGGACGTTGACCGTCAACGCTGTCGCCCAGACGGGCCATATCGGTAAAGCCGACGCTGTAATCAATGGTGTCTGACGCCTGACGACGGCCGCCGCCCATCGAGACCACCGCCATACCCAGCGCACGGGTGTCCATTGTAGAGACAAACCCTTCGCTATCGGCATACACCGCTTTGCTGAGCGTCGCGGTTGGCAGGTATTTCGCGTAGTTTTCGACGAAATCGGTCGGGCCCTTCTGGGCTGCAACCATGCGGCCGAAAATGTCCGCCGCTTTGCCGTTATCCAGCACCGCCTGCAGCTTCGCGCGGGCTTCTGCGTCGTCTTTGGCCAGCTTGCCGGAGATTAACATCTCAACGCACAGCGCCATGGTGACGTCGAACAGACGCGGGTTACGGTATTCGCCTGTGAGGAACTGGACGGCTTCACGTACTTCGACGGCGTTACCGGCGCTGGAGGCCAGCACCTGGTTCATGTCAGTGAGCAGCGCGGTGGTGCGCACGCCCGCGCCGTTGGAGACCCCAACGATCGCTTCTGCGAGCGCAGCAGAAAGTTCATAGGTCGGCATAAACGCGCCGCTGCCGACCTTCACGTCCATCACCAGCGCGTCCAGCCCTTCTGCCAGTTTCTTCGCCAGGATAGAGGCGGTGATCAGCGGGATGGAGTCAACGGTCGCGGTGATGTCGCGGGTCGCGTAGAAACGCTTGTCTGCCGGAGCAAGAGAGCTGGTCTGGCCGATAATCGCCACACCAACGTCTTTAATAATGTCGCGGAAGCGGTTGTCGTCCGGGAAGATATCGAAGCCCGGAATGGCTTCCAGTTTGTCGAGCGTACCGCCGGTGTGGCCCAGGCCGCGCCCGGAAATCATCGGGATGTAACCGCCGCAGGCTGCCACCATTGGGCCGAGCATCAGAGACGTCACGTCGCCTACGCCGCCGGTGGAGTGTTTATCCACAATCGGGCCGTTAAGGTTAAGGCTTTTCCAGTCCAGAACGGTTCCTGAATCTCGCATCGCCATGGTCAGCGACACGCGCTCAGGCATCGACATATCGTGGAAGAAGATGGTCATCGCCAGAGCCGCAATCTGCCCTTCTGAGACGGTGTTATCACGAATGCCGTTGATAAAGAAGCGGATCTCTTCGTCGCTTAATGCATGACCATCACGTTTTTTACGAATAATTTCTTGTGCGAGAAACACGGTAACCTCCATGCGGAATCGGGGGAGTTGTGGCGGGTGGCGTGACGCTTACCCGCCCTACGATCCTGTCGGCCGGATAATCAAAGTATCATCCGGCAGTGTCTGGCAATCAGTAGCTGCTTGCGCTCTTACCGTCGCCGTGACCCAGCGCTTTCAGCAGGCTGGCCAGCAGGCTGGACGCACCGAAGCGGTAGTGACGGGAGTCCGCCCAGTCGGCGCCAAACAGCTCGTCGGCAATCGCCAGGAACTGCTGCGCGTCTTCAGCGGTACGCACGCCGCCCGCAGGTTTGAAACCAACGGTTTTGGATACGCCCATGTCGCGGATCACTTCCATCATGATGCGCGCGCTTTCCGGGGTCGCATTCACCGGCACTTTACCGGTAGAGGTTTTAATGAAATCCGCACCGGCTTTGATGGAGATTTCAGATGCTTTACGAATCAGCGCCTCTTCTTTCAGCTCGCCGGTTTCGATGATCACTTTCAGCAGCACGTTTGCCGCCGCGCACGCGTCTTTACAGGCTTTCACCAGGTCAAAACCGACCTGCTCGTTGCCGGCGATCAGCGCGCGGTACGGGAACACCACGTCAACTTCGTCTGCGCCGTAAGCAATCGCCGCGCGGGTTTCTGCCAGCGCAATCTCGATATCGTCGTTGCCATGCGGGAAGTTAGTTACGGTTGCAATACGCACGTCCGGCGTGCCCTGCTCTTTCAGCGTCTTACGGGCAATCGGGATAAAGCGCGGGTAGATACAGATGGCTGCGGTGTTACCCACCGGCGTTTTCGCCTGATGGCACAGGGCGATGACTTTTTCATTGGTGTCGTCATCGTTCAGGGTCGTCAGGTCCATCAGCTTCAACGCGCGCAGGCTGCTTGCAGTTAAATCGGTCATAACATTCTCCAACGGCAGTGCCGTATAAATTTTACCTTGCGGGTCTGTGAGTATTCTAACATTCACCCGCATCCACACTTCGACATTCATCACAGTTAATGAAAACTGCATACAAATTTGCATTACTGTAATGAGATCTTCTTCAAACTTTAGTGCGTAAGTTGCCGACTAAAGCAGCGATACCCCCTGTC
The DNA here is from genome assembly GCF_049237205.1 of Enterobacter cloacae complex sp. SHL009. Taxonomy (NCBI): domain Bacteria; kingdom Pseudomonadati; phylum Pseudomonadota; class Gammaproteobacteria; order Enterobacterales; family Enterobacteriaceae; genus Enterobacter; species Enterobacter cloacae complex sp. SHL009. The sequence goes on along the minus strand of NZ_JBMKIW010000002.1, from coordinate 258,615 downwards.
GGATCAAAAGCCCCAACAGGCTGGCTTCCTACAATCCGTTCATCATCCGCAGAACACTCAAGGAAGCGACTATGCCCCACTCCAGCCCCGACGCCCTGCAACAACGTTGCCAGCACATTGTGACAAGCCCGGTGTTAACCCCGGAACAAAAACGTCATTTTCTGGCGCTGGAAGCGGAGAACAACCTGCCTTACCCGGCACTTCCTGAGGCCGCACGAGCCGCGCTGGACGAGGGTTTTATCTGCGACATGTTCGAAGGCCATGCGTCTTACAAACCCCGTTACGTTCTGCCGGATTACGCAAAATTTCTGGCTAACGGTTCAGAGTGGCTGGAGCTGGAAGGCGCGAAAGATCTCGACGACGCCCTCTCGCTGTTAACCATCCTCTACCATCATGTTCCGTCCGTCACATCGATGCCGGTCTATCTCGGTCAGCTTGATGCGATATTGACGCCATATGTTAGAATTCTAACACAAGAAGAGGTCGATAGCCGAATAAAACGTTTCTGGCGCTATCTCGACCGTACGCTGCCGGATGCGTTTATGCACGCAAACATCGGGCCTGAAGATACGCCCCTCGCGCGCGCCATTCTGCGTGCCGATGCAGAGCTGAAGCAGGTCGCGCCGAACCTGACCTTTATCTACGATCCCGATATCACCCCGGACGACCTGCTGCTTGAGGTGGCAAAAAACATATGTGAATGCAGCAAACCGCATATTTCTAATGGCCCGATGAATGATAAAATTTTCACAAAAGGCCGTTACGGCGTAGTGAGCTGTTACAACTCCCTGCCGCTTGCTGGCGGTGGCAGCACTCTGGTGCGCCTCAACCTCAAAGCCATTGCTGAACGCAGCGCATCCATTGAAGACTTCTTCACCCGCGCGCTCCCGCACTACTGCCAGCAGCAAATTGCCATCATCGATGCGCGCTGCGGTTTCCTGTACGAGCAATCTGGCTTCTTTGAGAATAGCTTCCTGGTCAAAGAGGGGCTGATTGATGCGGATCGGTTTGTGCCCATGTTTGGCATGTACGGCCTGGCGGAAGCGGTGAATACGCTCTGTGAAAAGGAGGGCATTGAAGGCCGTTACGGAAAAGACGAGCAGGCCAACGCGCTGGGCTATCGCATCAGCGAACAGCTTGCGGCGTTCGTTGAAAGCACGCCGGTGAAGCACGGCTGGAAGCACCGCGCGATGCTTCACGCGCAGTCGGGGATCAGCTCCGACTCCGGCACCACGCCGGGCGCGCGCCTGCCCTACGGCGATGAGCCGGATCCTGTCAGCCACCTGCTGGCCGTTGCGCCGCATCACAAACACTATCACTCCGGAATCAGCGATATTCTCACCCTGGAGGAGACGGTCAAACGCAATCCGCAGGCGGTGGTTCAGCTTTGCCTGGGCGCGTTCAGGGCCGGCATGCGTGAATTTACCGCCAACGTAGCGGGTAACGATCTGGTATGCGTGACCGGCTACATGGTTCGCTTGTCGGATCTGGAGAAATACCGGGAAGCGGGATCGCGCACCAATACTACCTGGCTGGGGGAAGAAGCCGCACGCAATACCCGTATTCTGGAACGTCAGCCGCGCGTGGTTAGCCATGAACAGCAGATGCGCTTTAGTTAGTCAGGTCATTCCTTTTTCCTGCGTGGACGGGCCGGGCAGCCGCCTGGCGCTGTTCCTGCAGGGCTGCAACCTGCGCTGCAAAACCTGCCACAACCCGTGGACGATCGGTCGCTGCAACGACTGCGGGGACTGCGTGCCCCACTGCCCGCACGACGCGCTGACGATTCAGGCCGGACGCGTCTGGTGGCAGGAGAGTGACTGCCAGCAGTGCGACACCTGTCTGCACCTGTGCCAGCAGCAGGCAACGCCTATGGCGCACCGCTTCAGCGTGGAAGAGATCCTCACTCATGTCCGCAAATCCTCCCCCTTTATCGAAGGGATCACCGTGAGCGGTGGTGAAGCCACAACGCAATTGCCGTTTTTGATCGCCCTGTTCACCGCGATCAAAGCCGATCCCGCCCTGCGTCACCTCACCTGCCTGGTAGACAGCAACGGTCTGTTAAGCGAAACCGGCTGGCAAAAGCTGCTGCCGGTACTGGATGGCGCGATGCTGGATCTGAAGGCGTGGGGGAACGAGCATCACCGTTTCCTGACCGGGCGCGAAAACCCGCAGATTAAGCAGAGCATCCGCTGGCTGGCAGATCGTCACCGTTTGACGGAACTCCGCCTACTGGTTATTCCGGAGCAGTGTGATTATCTGGAACATCTCAAACCGCTAACGACCTTTATCCACGGACTTGGAAATGTGCCGGTACGAATCAACGCGTTTCATGCGCAGGGCGTTTACGGTGAGGCGGCCTCATGGCGCAGCGCCACGCCCGAGGACGTTGAACCGCTGGCGCTGGCGCTGGAAAAACAGAAGATAACGGTGATCCGTCCGGCGCTTTACCTATAGCGTGATGCCAAATACCGAACGGGTATTTTCCAGCAGCGCATCGGCAATCACCTCTTCAGGCTCTTTTCGCAGTTCACACAGGGTGGTAAATACGCGCGCCGCCTGTTCCGGGCGATTCGGCTGGCCCTGAAAACCATTCAGCGGCATATCCGGCGCATCGGTTTCCAGCAGAAGCGCCGACAGCGGCAGCTGTGCCATCACGTCCCGGGTTTTACTGGCGCGCGGATAGGTGATGGTGCCACCGACGCCGATTTTATAGCCCAGCTCAATAAAACGCTGCGCCTGCTGCAGGCTGCCGGAGAAACCGTGCACGACGCCCCTGCGCGGCAGATCGATGCGTTTCAGGTGCATCGCCAGCTTATCGTGCGTGCGTCTTGAGTGGAGGATCACCGGCAGATCGTGGCGCTTCGCCAGTCTGAGCTGCGCGTCGAGGATCGTCTGCTGGCGCTCAAACTGCGGATCCTCGCGATAAAGATCGAGGCCGATCTCACCGATGGCGACAAGTTTGTCTCCTGCGGTTTGCACGACCTCATCAAGACTCTCAATGTGCTCATCAAGATGCCGCTCAATCACAATCGGATGCAGGCCGAGCGCGGCATAGAGCGCGGAGTGCCGCGCGGAAAGATCCAGCACCCGGGAAAAATAAGCCGCTTCCACTGCCGGCACAATAATAGCCTGAACGCCTGCCTCAGCCGCTTTCGCAATGCTTTGGTCTTCATCCCCCGTAAACGGCGGAAAATCAAAGTGGCAGTGGGTATCGACAAAGCGGAGCGTCACGCCAGATCCTCGTTATCCAGTAAAGCGTCATTCGCCTGCGGAATATCCACCAGCGGCGTCGTCAGGGCGTCGTTGGCGACAATCGCAGGCGGCAAAATAATGCGTTTATGGCGATGAAGCGGCGGTTGCTCCGCCAGCATTTTCCCCACCGTCGCCAGGAAGTAACGCCCGCACAGCCGCCCCGTTTTGTAATCCATGCGCAGCGCAGGGATGCGGCTGCCCAGGGCCATGCTCAGCAGCGGCTTAGGCGGATAGATTTCAAAAATACGCAGCTTACCCGGCGGTTTTTCAATGAAGCGCTGCATCGCGCCGTAGGTGGTTTCATGCTGCTTCGCGATGTTCACCAGCGGCTGCAGGCTGCTGTCGCCCAACCAGCGCTCCATCCGTTTAAACCACTGCGGCGTGTAATACATTTGCGACGGTACGGTACGGATCACCACAATGGTTTTCGCCCCGCGCCGGGCGGCTTCCTGCACCGGCACAGCGTCACTGATCCCACCGTCCAGATAGCTAATGCCGTCCAGCAGGGCTCCCGTACGATAAAAGCCGGGGATCGCGCTGGAGGCGCGGATGATGTCCAGCCAGTTCTCCTTCTGAGGAGAAAAATAGCCCGGCGAATAGTCATCGCCCCGGCTGGCGCACATCCAGAACTCTTTGCCGCTATCAAACAGACGGGCAGCGGTATCCATGGCCAGCGGCATCTGGCTGGAGGTCGACTCCAGCAGCCAGTCGAGATCGATCAGGTTGCCGCCGCGCACAAAGCGCACCGGATTAAAAAATTCTTTTGCCGTGGTGTAGCGCATGATGACCTTTCGCGCATAGCCAGGCTGGTTACAAACATAGGCAGAGAGGTTCTGCGCTCCGGCAGAGGTGCCGAAGTAAAGGTCAAACGGGTTGAACTGCGCGCGCATAAATTCATCCAGCACGCCGGCGGTGAAAATGCCGCGCTGTCCTCCACCTTCGCAGACCAGCGCGAGTTGTCCTGCGCGAAACGGCTTTAACGTCAGCGGCGCAATATTGCCGAGCGTAACGGGAATTCGTTGCCCCACCTCTGCTTTCCTGTTTTGATTATTTTATAACACCACAGTAACGCACCCGACCTGTTACGCAAATAAGAAAAAGCCAGTCGCAGTGACTGGCTTTATTTTGTTGAAGGAATATTGCGTTTGCTACGGACGTCTACGACCCGTAAACAGGCTGACCAGGAACAGAATAATACCTACAACGAACACAATCTTAGCTGCCCATGCCGCTGTACCTGCCAGTCCACCAAAGCCCAATGCGGCGGCAATTAACGCGATAACCAGAAATATAATGCCCCAACGAAACATAAGCTTCTCCTTTACCATAGTTAATGTCGGCCGCTAAACGTGAGCGCTCAGGTCACTCACCGGCGTTTTTCCAGAGTCGTTCTTATTTCGCCCGCAGGTTTTAACCAGACGGGCGAATGGTCCAGATTTACTTCGTTTTCAGATCGTTTTTAACGCTTTTCACACCGTCAATCGCTTTCGCGATGGACTCGGCGCGTTCACTTTGCGCCTGCGAATCTACCGTACCGGAAAGCTGAACCACACCATCGGTGGTTTCCACTTTCACCTTACGGGACGGCACGATGTCATCTGCTAAAAGTTTAGCTTTGATTTCGCTGGTAGTAGCGGCATCACCGGCATAACCTTTCACCGACGCGTTTTTACCGTCACGTACGTGCAGCTTATCGCTGACGGACGCAACGCCTTCAACGCCCTTCGCGACTTTCACCGCCTGTTCGGCCTGAGCCTGGCTTTCCACGAAGCCGCTCAGCGTGACCACTTTCTTCTCGGTCTTAACGGAAATATCGGTGCTTTTGATGGATTCATCATCCACCAGTGCGGCTTTCACTTTTGCTGTGATTGAGCTGTCGTCCATGAAGTTGCCGACTTTATTCATAGAGCTATCGATTTTTTGCCCTGCGCTATCGGCCGTGGACTGGGCTTTATCCATTGTGCTGCTTTCCGCCAGAGCGGAACCGCTCACCAGAACGCTACCCAGGGTTACAGCCAGCAGAGTTTTCGAAATCTTCAGTCTTGTCATATTCATCGATCTATTCCTGTGTTTACCCGTTATTCGGGCTACATACTTCCTTAGTAGTTTTATATATTGCGAATAAACACACGGGCAAAATGGATAACCTAAAGTCATGCATTGAACAGTTAATTTATCCACGCCCGGTGTTAAACACTGAGTTAAATATAGATCACTCTCACAGAGCCGCTTTCAGAATTGGGTAAAAAACGCGCGAATAGCGTGAAATTGCGTTGAATTAAGAACATTCCGCAAGGGATTAATAAGACAGGAATTAAAGAAGAGCACGGCGGGAGCCGTGCTCTGAGAGGGGATTAGTGCTCGCGGGTTTTACGGAACTGAACGTCAGGGTAACGTTCCTGCGTCAGGTTCAGGTTCACCATAGTTGGCGCGATATAGGTCAGGTTATCGCCGCCATCCAGCGCCAGCTGAATTTCGTTCTTACGCTTAAATTCTTCGAATTTCTTCACGTCAGAACACTCAACCCAGCGCGCGGTCGCGACGTTCACGGACTCGTAAATCGCTTCCACGTTGTACTCGCTCTTCAGACGCGCGACAACCACGTCGAACTGCAGCACGCCGACCGCGCCAACGATCAGGTCGTTGTTCGCGATTGGGCGGAACACCTGCACGGCGCCCTCTTCGGAGAGCTGAACCAGGCCTTTCAGCAGCTGTTTCTGCTTCAGCGGATCGCGCAGACGGATACGACGGAATAGCTCCGGTGCGAAGTTCGGAATACCGGTGAACTTCATCATTTCACCCTGGGTGAACGTATCGCCGATCTGAATAGTGCCGTGGTTGTGCAGACCGATGATGTCGCCCGGATACGCCTCTTCAACGTGCGAACGGTCACCCGCCATAAAGGTCAACGCGTCGGAAATCACCACGTCTTTACCGGTACGCACCTGGCGCAGCTTCATGCCCTTTTCATATTTACCGGACACCACGCGCATAAAGGCCACGCGGTCGCGGTGTTTCGGGTCCATATTGGCCTGAATTTTGAACACGAAGCCGGTGAATTTCTCTTCCTGCGCTTCCACTTCACGGGTGTCGGTGTTACGCGGCATCGGGCGCGGCGCCCACTCCACCAGACCGTCCAGCATATGGTCAACGCCGAAGTTACCCAGCGCGGTACCGAAGAAGACCGGGGTGATTTCACCGCTCAGGAACAGCTCTTTGTCGAATTCGTGAGACGCGCCTTTGACCAGCTCCAGCTCGTCGCGCAGCTGCGCGGCCAGCTCTTCGCCGACTGCCACGTCCAGCTCAGGGTTATCCAGACCTTTCACCACGCGAACTTCCTGAATGGTGTGGCCTTTACCGGTCTGATACAGATAGGTTTCGTCTTTATAAAGGTGATACACCCCTTTGAACAGCTTACCGCAGCCAATTGGCCAGGTGATGGGCGCACAGGCGATTTTCAGCTCGCTTTCCACTTCATCCATCACTTCCATCGGGTCACGGATGTCGCGGTCAAGTTTGTTCATGAAGGTGAGGATCGGCGTATCGCGCAGACGGGTGACTTCCATCAGCTTGCGGGTCCTGTCTTCTACACCTTTGGCGGCGTCGATCACCATCAGACAGCAGTCCACCGCCGTCAGGGTACGGTAGGTATCTTCGGAGAAGTCTTCGTGGCCCGGGGTATCCAGCAGGTTCACCAGGCAGTCGTGATACGGGAACTGCATCACGGAGGTGGTAATCGAAATACCACGCTGCTTTTCCATCTCCATCCAGTCGGATTTTGCATGCTGGCTGGAGCCACGGCCTTTAACGGTACCCGCAGTCTGGATCGCCTGTCCGAACAGCAACACCTTCTCAGTGATGGTCGTTTTACCGGCATCCGGGTGCGAGATAATGGCAAAAGTGCGGCGCTTGGCCACCTCTTGCAGATAAGGAGACAACGTCATAATTAAATCTTCTTTTATAAGCGCGGCAGCACGCCACGCATCATGGAATACAAAATTGCGGCTATTTTACCCATCAATGGGGGGCAGGCAATCATTGTTTACACAGGAGTTGCTCCAGTTCGTTCAACGACGTCACGGTCCAGGTCGGCTCGATGCCTTCAGGCTTCACGCGGCCATGCGCGTTGAGCCAGACGGTCGACAGACCGGCCTTCATGCCGCCCAGAATATCTGACTCTGCTGTATCACCCACCATCAGGACGCGATCGCGGTCGGGATTTCCGGCCTGCGCCAGCGCGTAGTCGAAAATACGCGGATCCGGCTTCGGCACGCCAACCTCTTCCGAGATCACCAGCGCGTCGAAATGATCGCGCAGGCCGGTGCGCTCAAGGCGGATCTGCTGCAGGGCGGTAAAACCGTTGGTGATGATCCCCAGTTTCACCTTGCCTTTCAACGCATTCAGCAGGGAAACCGCGCCCGGCAGGGGCGCACAGATATCGGCCATCGCGTTCAGGAACGCATCGTTCAGCGTCCCCGGACTGACCTTTAAGCGTTCCGCCCAGACGTCAAAGCGCTGGTGCTGAAGTTGTAACGCGGTGATGGCACCGTTCTGGTAATCCACCCACAGCGGCTTATTTACCGCCTGATAGTCCTGAAAATCTTCAGCGGTGAAGGTCACGCTATAGTCGAGAAACATCCGCTGCAGGCCGCCGAACGAATCAAACGTAAACAGCGTTTCGTCGGCATCAAAGAAAATCCAGTCCCATTTCATCGTTACAACCTTATATTCGTTATCCAATCGGCAGAGCCATGATAATGGCGTCTTCACGTCCCTCTGCGGTGGGGTAGTAGTTACGGCGGATTGTCGCCTCGTTAAAGCCTAAGCTTTGATAGAGCGCGATGGCGGCGACATTCGACGCGCGCACCTCCAGCCACAGGGTGAAAACGTCACGGGTTTCGAGCTCACGGATGAGGTGCTCAAGCAGTTCTCTTCCCAGCCCACGGCGCTGAAACGCGGGATCAACCGCGATATTAAACAGCGTCGCTTCATCAAGAACAACCTGCGTGATCGCGAAAGCGGCCATGGTGCCGTCAACGTCCAGGCGGTAGTTCAGATACCGTTCGCCCTGATTGCTGGCGAAAGTTTTTTCGCTCCACGGAAACGCGTGGGCGCGTGTTTCAATCGCGAACGCGGTGGACAGGTCAGGCGTCGTGAGGGAAGAAATCGTGTTCATATTCGCAGATTTGTTGCCATAGCGCGCTGCGCGCTTTTGGGTTGGCTTTCAGTTCGTCCAGCGCTGGCGTGCAGATCTGGCTCCCCTGGAGGGGGATCTCGTTTGTTTCTCCGATACGCCAGCTGTTACAGCGGCTATCAGGAGGAAGCATCGCGACACGCTCTGGCGTCAGCTGTAAAACCTGGTCGGCCGTCATCTTCAGGCTGCGAAGGACATCATCGATCAGGGGTTCATTCAGGGCAGGCAGTTCTTCCGCCACCATCACCAGGCGTACGTGCGCAGGGATGGAAATGGCGATTTCGCCCTGCAACGCCGTCGGGCGACGCAAAGCCCACTGGGTAATGCCCAGCTGCTGCAACTGCCAGTCTCGTCGGGATGTCATAGGGAAAACTCCTGTCTCTCAGGCGCGCAAATATAGCAAATGTGTCGAAAGTGCGCCATCTACCTACTATAATCCCCGCCTGAGTTTATTGAGGAACAATTCATGTCTGCATTTACCCCGGCAAGTGAAGTCTTGCTGCGTCACAGTGATGATTTCGAAGAAAGCCGTATTCTGTTTGCCGGAGATATGCAGGATGACCTGCCTGCGCGTTTCGACTGTGCTGAAAGCCGTGCCCACACCCAATACTACCACCACTGGCAGGTGCTGAGCCGCCAGATGGGCGAGCGCGCGCGCTTTAGCCTGGTGGCGGAGCAGAGCGATATCGCCGACTGCGATACGCTGATCTACTACTGGCCGAAGAACAAGCCGGAAGCCCAGTTCCAGCTGATGAACCTGCTCTCCCTGCTGCCGGTCGGCTGCGATATTTTCATTGTGGGTGAGAACCGCAGCGGCGTGCGTAGCGCTGAACAGATGCTGGAAGGCTACGCGCCGCTGAATAAAGTCGACAGCGCACGCCGCTGTGGTCTGTACCATGGCCGTCTGGAAAAACAGACAACGTTCGATCCACAGGCTTACTGGGACGAGTACCAGCTTGACGGCCTGACCATCAAAACCCTGCCGGGCGTGTTCAGCCGTGACGCGCTGGATACGGGCAGCAAGCTGCTGCTCTCCACCCTGACGCCGCACACCAAAGGCAAAGTGCTGGACGTGGGCTGCGGCGCGGGCGTGCTCTCTACCGTGCTCGCCAGCCATTCACCAAAAGTGCGCTTAACCCTGTGTGACGTGAGCGCCCCGGCGGTAGAAGCCAGCCGCGCAACGCTTGCCGCAAACGGCATTGAAGGCGAGGTGATTGCCAGCAACGTCTTCTCCAACGTCACCGGTCGCTTCGACATGATTATCTCCAACCCGCCGTTCCACGACGGCATGGAGACCAGCCTTGAAGCGGCACAAACGCTGATCCGTGGCGCAACCCGTCACCTTAACAGCGGCGGCGAGCTGCGTATTGTCGCGAACGCCTTCCTGGCGTACCCGAAAGTGCTGGACGAAACCTTCGGCTTCCACGAAGTGATCGCGCAGACCGGCCGCTTTAAGGTCTACCGTACCGTCATGACGCGCCAGGCCAAAAAGTAATCGCCACTCCAGCAGGCCGGATAAGCGCAAGCGCCATCCGGCTCCGCATGGCGCCTGCATCGGCCATTTTTGCAGCAATCAAGGCGTAGCGCGCACTTTTCTGTTGACGTAAAGCTGAAAACATCTAGAATGCGCCTCCGTGGTTACGATACTTTTACAGTATCGATGGTATGCGAAGGTGGCGGAATTGGTAGACGCGCTAGCTTCAGGTGTTAGTGTCCTTACGGATGTGGGGGTTCGAGTCCCCCCCCTCGCACCAACGAGGCGATATCAACAATAGTAAGATGACTGTGCGAAGGTGGCGGAATTGGTAGACGCGCTAGCTTCAGGTGTTAGTGTCCTTAGGATGTGGGGGTTCGAGTCCCCCCCCTCGCACCAATTATCTTACATCCCTTCTGAAGTTCCTCTTGTTTTCCCTGTTATTTCAAACTCATCAGTATCACCAGAATTCCACTGACCAGTGCTACGCATGATGGCAGTAAAACAAAGTGGCGCAGCTGCTTATGCCAGATCATGCCTGACGTGACTAACAGTCCTGACACAATGATCGCTTTCCAGGTATCAAGGGAGAGATCGGCAAACATCAACCCGCCGAGAATAGCTCCCGGTAGCAATACCCCCCAACCACTGCCAAGCGCCCTGTTCAACATGATCTGCCCTCTCATAACGATAATGATAACCAATATCATATGACACACATTATCATTTGTCAGCTGAATGAATCAAAATCCATCGACCTTTACCTTTCCCGTAATGACAGGAATTGCCTAAGGTGATAAATTGCACACCTGTTAACAACATCTAAAGATTTTCTGATAATTACTCTTTGAGTTTTTTGCATGTTTTATTGCGAAACGGCACCTACTTATTTGTTTTAATTAAATTTTAATAAAAACGCACGACTATGACATCACAATCCTGGCGGTCTTTGGTTCACAGAAAATATCAATTGTCGTTACGTTTATTTTTATTTCTGAACGCAACCTCGGCAGTGTTCTCGGTAACAAATCCGCTCAATTCTGTACGCCTGTTATCTGCCCCACTTATTGCTATTTTCTCCATCAGCACCGGCCTGTTCGTCTGGCACTGGAGAAAGCGCGCGCGGAAGATAAATATTCCCGTTGTTTCAGGGATTTTCGGTATTTTGTGGGCCTCGCAAATTGTGTCTAAATTCGCCTTAATTACCCACGACCACGCGACATATTTGTTAATCGCCCTATTAACGGTGCTTTTTATCGGAACGCTGGCATTCGCCAGTAATATCAAAGCATTTACGCTGCACTCATTGCCCACCTTTATTGCCTGCCTGTGGTTAAGCGATCACGATATATGGCTGAGAATGACCTATTCTTTCGCACTTCCTGTGGTGGCAATTGCTATTCATAACATTTTGCAAACGCGTAACGATCGTTTCGCTCAGGAATTGCTCTCACGCCTGTTGGAAGAGCGAGAAACCCTTACCGATCTCAGCATGATGGACCCGCTTACCGGCCTCTATAATCGTCGCGGTCTGCAAAGCCGTCTGGAAAACCTGCCGACGGTAGAAAATGGCGAGCACTTTGTTCTGCTGATGGATATCGACCACTTTAAAGCCTATAACGATCATTATGGCCATATGATGGGCGACCAGGCGCTTAAGCGCGTCTCTGCGGCAATCCGCGACGCCGTGCGTTCTCGCGATATTGTGGCGCGTTTTGGCGGAGAAGAGTTTATGGTGCTGCTGACCAATATTTCTCTCGAACATGCCCGCCAGACGGCCGAGCGGATCCGTCAGAAAGTCTACGATTTGAAAATCCCGCATCTATTTAACGAGAGTGTCGCGACAAACGTCACCATCAGCATTGGTATTGCTATTTTCGAGGATGAAGATGTGGAAGGCGCGCTGGAAAAAGCGGACAAAGCCCTCTACGAAGCAAAGCATATGGGGCGCAATAACATTCTGTTGAGTGAAGAGCTGCAGACGGCGTAAACATCACGGCGGTGTCACCCGGACAAAAGTCTTGCCATTGGTATGAGCAATAGTTAGGATTGGCAATCATTATCATTTAGATTTCTATCTATACTATGGCTACGCATACCGCACACATCGTCGAACCCCTCCTCTGGCGAGCGCCCCTCACCAGCGGGAATGCTTCGCTTGCGGATGCCATACGGGATAAGATTGCAGAAACGCGCGCCCACCTGCTGGACTTTATCCGCCTTGATGAAGCGCACCCGAACCACGCCATGACGCTCTCAGAGTGGCGTAAACCAACAAAACTGCAGTCGCTATTGGCCACCTATTCCGACCATATCTATCGCAATCAGCCCACTCTTACGCGGGAAAATAAACCACTGCTCTCTCTTTGGGCGCAGTGGTATATCGGGCTGATGGTGCCTCCCCTCATGCTGGCGCTGTTAACCCAGAAGAGCATGCTGGAACTCTCGCCGGATAATTTCCACGTCGAATTTCACGAAACCGGGCGCGCAGCCTGTTTCTGGATTGATCTGCACGAAGACCAGAACGCGGAACGCCTGACGGCTCAGGAACGTATGGAGCGGCTTATCACTCAGGCCCTGATCCCGGTGGTGGAAGCGCTTGAAGCGACGGGAGAGATTAACGCGAAGCTTATCTGGAGCAATACGGGCTATTTAATCCACTGGTATTTAACGGAAATGAAGCCTCTGCTTGGTGATGAGAACGTTGATGCCCTGCGTCAGTCCTGTTTCTTTGCAAAACAGCTTTCCGATGGCCGCGACAACCCGTTATTCCGTACCGTCGTGCTCCGTGATGGGCTTCTGGTTCGCCGCACCTGCTGCCAGCGCTACCGCCTGCCGGATGTTAAGCAGTGCGGGGATTGCACGCTGAAGTAGTCGGCCCCGGCCTGATGCCCTCACCCACAGGGACAGGGAACAAACACTAAAAACGGCAACCTGAGTTGCCGTTTTGCTTTTAGCTAAGCCACCTGCTGATTGTCCTCTTCCGCGTTACGCTGCGCTTCTTCAGCTTCCTGCTCCAGCAGCTGTTTCTCGTACACTTTGAAGAACGGGAAGTAGATGATTGCCGATACGCAGGCCAGAACCACAACCAGAATAGCCGCGCGGAAATCCCACCCCAGAGCCCACGCTGCGCCTATTGGCGCCGGTGCCGTCCAGGGGACCACTGAGATGACGCGGCCAATCAGGTCAAACGTCATCGCCGCCCAGGCCAGCACTGCATTTACCATCGGTGCCAGCAGGAACGGAATAAAGAACACCGGGTTCATCACAATTGGCGTACCGAAAATGACGGGTTCGTTGATGTTAAAGAAGCTGGGTACCACGCTCAAACGCCCGATAGAGCGTAAATGCGCTGAACGGCTACGCAGATAGCAAATCACCAGCCCCATCGTGGCGCCCGACCCGCCAATCACGATAAAGAACGTCCAGAACGCCTCCATAAAAATATGTGGCAGAGGCTGGCTGGCGGCCAGCGCGGTCTGGTTAGCGCCCAGGTTAGTCAGCCAGAACATCTGCAGCATCCCGGAGACGATGGCGGCGCCGTGGATCCCGGCGAACCACAGCAGATGGCCAATCAACACGGCCAGCAGGATCGCAGGCAGGGAATCCGCTGCGGAAACCAAAGGTTTAAAGACCGACATAATGGCCTGCGGGATCAGCATGCCGAACTGAGACTGAATGAGCAGGCTCAGAGGATAAAGCGTCAACACCACTACCAGCACCGGGATGAGCAGATCAAAAGAGTTTTTGATCATCGGAGGTACCTGGTCTGGCAGGCGAATACCGATGTTATGCGCCTTGAGGAAACGCATCATCTCAACGCAGTAGATCGCCACCAGAATCGCAGTAAAAATGCCCGTCCCACCCAGGCTATCGACTGGCAGCGTGCCTTTGGTTTTCGGTGCCGCGACCAGCAGAAACGCCATCAGCGACAGCATGGCACACATAAACGGGTCTAACTGGTGCGATTTGACATAGTGTTTGCCAAGGTTGTAGGCAATGGCGGCACAGATATAAATGGACATAATGCCCATCGTCATATCAAACGGCGTCAGGATCTGACCTTCAAACTGCTTCGCCATATCCAGCCATGCTCGGGCGAAACCCCAGGTGGTATCCGGCGAAAACGGCGGGTATGCGAACACTAACAAAAATGAACCCACAATCATAAATGGCATCGCGGAGATAAACCCATCACGGATAGCCATGACATGACGCTGGGAAGAGATCCGCCCGGCAATCGGGCTCACGTAATTTTCAACAAAACGGAATATCAGGTTAAACGCAGCATGGTTGGCAGACATGGCAGATCTCCTGTCAGACGTTTGTTACGGGCACATTTGCGCCGCACGTTGTTCCATAAATCACCTTCACAACCTTGCTGGCTTGTGGACCAGGGGTACTGCTCAGACGGAATGGTTTCATAATTTGCTCTTATTATTGGGTACAGGGGACGTTACGTACTCAGTATTAATCGACGCATCACGCTCTGCAACCGGTTACTGTAACCGGTTTCCGTGATTGTGAAGAGGATCCAGAAATTAGCCGTTCGGGATATTTGTTACTGAAGAGATATTTACAGAGCATAAATTCTTATGACAGATTACGCAGGATATTTGTCAGGAGGAAACAATGAGTTTGCAGTCTGTACAGCAGTTTTTTGCCGACAACGCGCCGGATATAGACGTTATTGAACTTAGTCAGAGTACCGCTACCGTTGCGTTGGCTGCTGCCGCCCATCGTGTTGAACCGGGACAAATCGCCAAAACCTTGTCATTAAAGGTGAAAAATGAGGTGATTCTGGTGGTAGCGAAAGGCGATGCGCGCCTGGATAACAAAAAGCTGAAAGACACGTTTGGTGCAAAAGCGCGCATGCTCAGCAGTGATGAAGTGGTGACCATCACCGGTCATCCCGTTGGCGGCGTATGCCCGTTCGGCCTGGAAAACCCGCTCGCGGTTTACTGCGATATTTCATTAAAGCAGTACGCCGAAGTCCTGCCCGCCGCAGGCGCAATTCATAGTGCCGTTCGTATCTCACCTGACAGAATGGCAGAGCTGACGTCCGCAAAATGGGTTGATGTTTGCATCTGATTGATGCGCCAGATCCTTTCTGGCGCGCAACAGGCAGGTTATAAAAAGGTCGGCTTGCTGAGTACCGAACTTCGCGGTTCTCTTGCAGAAAGGTGGGTAATAATATCCGCCGCATCGAGTAGCCCTACGTCAGAGTTTACCCCCAACTTCACCATCGCATTAAACTTATGCGCCCGGATGGTCTTAATATTGCGTTCAAGCTGTGCCGCGATTTGAGGAATGGAATAGCCGCAAGACATATAACGCAATATTGCCCGTTCCGTTGGGCTTAACATTCTGCTTTGACTCCGGTACCAGTGATTCATCATATTGTCATTGATGCGCAGGGTTTCACTCAGCAATACCATGAGTTCATTCTGCAGGCGCTCAAGCGTCAGCGATTTGCTGACCACACCGTGAAGGCGTGACGGGGAAAGATGACTAATTAATCTTGCTTCCATCTCATCAGCGACCAGGATAATGCGCTGGATATGGCCATGCGTAAACGCAAAATCCCGCAGGTGCGCCAGGCAGCTACGACGCTCTTCTCGCGCATCGGAATATGAATAGATCAGCGAGAAAAAATTGATGTGCTGAAGTGCTTTCTTAAAGCTGTCAAACTCACTAAACAGATGCAGCTGATAATGATTCAGGCCGGGCGTCGCAAAAAGATGCTTTAGCCCAACAGCACTCATCGTGCAATTTTCGACGATGGCGATATGTCTTGTTGAATCGGTTTTTTCCATTCCTCGAACTCTCCATAGGCTGACATCAAACTCAGCTCTCGCATTCCCTGTGTACTGTTTATCCAGGCGTACATATCGGCATTACTGCGTAATGACAGCCGTCGCATCGCACTGTTTTTCTGCGCACTGACGGTTTTATTGCTCTTCTTGAGCAATGTGGCGATTTGGTTAATTCCCCATCCTTTACCTAACAGCCGCAATACTTTGCGTTCGGAGTGCGTGAGCGCGATAACCTGTTCGTCTTCTTCCCCCGTACTTTGAGGTTCCGGGGTTAGCAACGCCTGGCTTACCCGCTCTGCGCGTTCGCTACCTGCCCGAATAGCGTTAACCAGCCCTTCAATGGGTTCAATATCAGAAAGCAACGTACTTTCCGGGCGCACAAGTAACTCAACGGCAATAGGGTTAAGCGGACGCGAAACTAAAAAGATCCAGTGAATGTTCCGGTATTGATTCAATAAACTGAAATACTCTTCGAGCGCGCCCCGAGGATTCCAGTATTCGCCTGAAATATCGGCAATGATGACGTCAGCGCGGCGTAGCTGGAGCAGCGTTAACTCCTGCAATGAGCTGCAATAGGTCAATTCAAAATCGGGGAAATGGCGAGTCATCACGCCCCCTAACCCGTTTTGCATGACCGGTATCCGGCTAATGATAACGCTATGCTTACCGTGCAAAGACAACATAGACCCTCCGTGTCCATTCTTCATTTGATGAGTAACGTTAAAACGCATCAACGTATGAGTATTTTCGTCCCTGAGTGTAAAGCAGGTTAATACAAGCAGAAGATGAGATGTATTCGTAGTTTAAGAAATGCCTAAACAGCAGTAATATCTCACAAAGCGAAATTAATTTTAATTGCAGTGTCATTAAAATAACTACAATATAAAATTAGAATAACTAAATATAAATAACTTATATTTTAATATTAATAATTCACCAAAATGATGAATTAATCCCAACCCCTTCCGCACTTAAGGGCAGCAACTGTTTGCATAAACCTTGATCTGACCCACAGCAAGAGGCACTGCACTTTGTGCTAAAAATAATCGCTATGGGCCAACCGGCAACTTTTCACCTTCTTCAGGACAATACATGCAGGCAGATCGGTCAACGCAGCGTGCTATCACGCGGCTATGTATTCAGTGCGGTCTTTTTCTGCTCCAGCACGGCGCGGAAAGCGCGCTTGTTGAGGAGCTTTCCACCCGGCTGGGACTGGCGCTGGGTATGGATAGCGTTGAAAGCGCTATTTCATCCAACGCCATCGTGTTGACCACGATCAAAGACGGACAGTGCCTGACCTCCACCCGCAAAAACCATGACCGCGGCATTAACATGCACGTCGTAACCGAAGTGCAGCACATCGTCATCCTTGCTGAACATAAGCTTCTCGATCTTCGTGAGATTGAAAAACGGTTCAGCCAAATTAAGCCATTACGTTATCCGCGCTGGCTTGTCGTGGTGATGGTAGGGCTGTCTTGCGCCTGCTTTTGTAAGCTCAATAAAGGCGGCTGGGACGGCGCGATCGTCACCTTTTTCGCCAGCAGTATCGCCATGTATGTTCGCCAGCTGCTGACGCACCGGCAGCTGCATCCGCAAATTAACTTCTGCATTACCGCGTTTGTCGCCACCACGGTTTCCGGCCTGCTGCTGCGCCTGCCGCAGTTTGCCACTACCCCGACGATTGCCATGGCCGCCAGCGTGCTTCTGCTTGTTCCGGGCTTTCCGTTGATCAACGCCGTTGCCGACATGTTTAAAGGACACATCAATACCGGTCTGGCACGCTGGGCTATTGCCAGCCTGCTGACGCTGGCGACCTGCATCGGCGTAGTGATGGCCATGACGCTCTGGGGGTTACGCGGATGGGCGTGATAGATTTTCTGCTGGCGCTGGCACAGGACATGCTTCTGGCCGCCATTCCTGCCGTCGGCTTTGCGATGGTGTTTAACGTTCCGCAACGCGCTCTGCGGTGGTGTGCGCTGCTGGGCGCGATTGGTCATGGCTCGCGAATGGTGATGATGACCGCAGGATTTAACATCGAATGGTCGACATTTATGGCCTCCATGCTGGTTGGCAGTATCGGCATCCAGTGGTCGCGCTGGTATCTGGCGCATCCCAAGGTGTTCACCGTCGCCGCCGTGATCCCGATGTTCCCGGGCATATCTGCGTATACGGCGATGATTTCCGCGGTGAAAATCAGCCATTTTGGCTACACTGAGCCGCAGATGATCCTCCTCCTGAGCAACTTTCTTAAGGCCTCGTCCATCGTCGGCGCGCTCTCCATAGGGCTGTCGATCCCCGGACTGTGGCTGTACCGCAAACGCCCACGCGTTTGATATTTGTGTTATTTCGCTGCCATGGAGATAATCCTTCTGGTCCGTTTGGTGAAAATAAGGAAAGGATGTGGCTAACCCTGGCAGCGAACACCCCGAGCACAGCGAAGAATCCAGCCTGAAAGAGAAAATTTTTCAGAGCGCCATCGCGCTTTTTGCCGAGTATGGATTGAACGGTGCCCGCATGGAGCAGATCGCGGAGAAAGCGGGTACCACCAAACGCATGGTGGTTTACCATTTTAAGAATAAAGAGAATCTCTATCTCCTGGTTCTGGAACATGTTTACACCCAGATTCGCGCCAGTGAAAAAGCGCTAAGCCTGGCGGGAATGCCCCCCGTCGAAGCGCTGGTCAATCTGGTTGAAGCCACCTTTGACTATCATGCCGACCACCCGGACTACATCCGGATTATCTGCATGGAAAACATGCAGCGGGGCCGCTTTATGCAGCAGTCGAGCTATCTTCGCCAGGTCAACCGTAGCGCGCTCGACCTGCTTGAGAGCATCCTGCACCGGGGCAAAGAAAAACAGCTCTTCAGCCAGACGGTTGACGCCCGCGATCTTCACCGCCTGATAAGCAGCTTCAGCTTTCACTACGTTGCCAACAGTTACACCTTCACGCTGCTGTTTGAAGACGGGGCGGACGAACAGGCTCAGCGCCAGCACTACCGCAAAATGGCCGTTCAGGTGGCGCTCCGCTACACCTGCCCATAAAATTGCTTGCAATTAAATCGCACACTACCTATATTCATTTCATGAACGCGAAAACGAACGACGCAACCGCTGCGCTCAAGCTGGATAACCAGCTCTGCTTTGCCCTTTATTCGGCAAATCTGGCGCTTAACAAGCTGTACCGGCAACTACTGGCACCGCTCAACCTGACTTACCCGCAATATCTGGTAATGCTGGTGCTGTGGGAGCAGGATGACGTCACGGTGTCGGACATCGGCGAACGCCTGTTTCTGGACTCTGCGACCCTGACGCCGCTTTTGAAGCGGCTGGAAAGTGCCGGGTTAATCAACCGTCATCGTTCACGCAAAGACGAACGTCAGGTCGCCGTCACCCTGAGTGAAGCGGGACGTGAACTACAGCAGCAGGCATTGGGTATTCCCCATGCGGTGGGTTGCGCGGCGCAGTGTGATACCGACACTTTGCTGGCGCTCAAACAGCAGCTCGAACTTTTGCGACAACAGCTACACCGCGCGTAAAGCTATACTTTATGCGTGATTATCACCCATATATATCGCACGCTATTTAATAGCACACATTAAAGCAAGATGAGGAACCTGCCATGTCTTTAGAAA
The DNA here is from genome assembly GCF_049237205.1 of Enterobacter cloacae complex sp. SHL009. Classification (NCBI taxonomy): domain Bacteria; kingdom Pseudomonadati; phylum Pseudomonadota; class Gammaproteobacteria; order Enterobacterales; family Enterobacteriaceae; genus Enterobacter; species Enterobacter cloacae complex sp. SHL009. The sequence goes on along the minus strand of NZ_JBMKIW010000002.1, from coordinate 239,247 downwards.
AAGTTGTTTATACCGCCAAAGCAAAAGCAACCGGTGGCCGTGACGGTCGCGCGACATCTTCCGATGGCGTACTGGACGTAAAACTGGGCGTGCCAAAAGAGATGGGCGGCATGGGCGGAGAAGTAACTAACCCTGAGCAGCTGTTTGCTGCGGGCTACTCTGCCTGCTTCCTGGGCGCGATGAAGTTCGTGGCCGCACGCGACAAATTCACCCTGCCAAAAGATGCCTTTATTGAAGGCGAAGTGGGTATTGGACCGCTGCCAACCGGTTTTGGTATCGAGGCAAAACTGAACATCCACGTTGAGGGTATGGATCCCGCGGAAGCTAAAAAGCTGGTCGATGCGGCGCACATTGTTTGCCCGTACTCTAACGCGACCCGCGGCAACATCGACGTGACCCTGAATATCATCGCGTGATAAATGCCTGATGGTGCTGCGCTTATCAGGTCTATGACTGTAGCCCCGGTAAGCGCAGCGCCACCGGGGAAATCCCCTCCTTCCCTTTCCTCTCTCTGTGCTACCATAAGCCCATATCACGCCCGTAGTAATCAGTAGAGTAAGCGTTATGTCCTCCAGAATTCTGACCACCAGCATTGCTGGCATTGATGCCTTTATGCGCGACCCACGCGGTGTGTTGACCCATGCCGAAGGCGGCACGGTTGCGGTTTTTGCCGACAACGCGCCGGCGTTCTACGCAATCACGCCGGAACGCCTGGCGCAGCTTCTGGAGATTGAAGCGCAACTGTCACGCCCGGCGAGCGATATCACGCTGGATAACCAGTTCTTTGATGAACCGGTTAACGTCCCCGTGACCGTTCCGATGGGGAAATTTGCCCTGTACGCGGGCTGGCAGCCGGATGCGGATTTTCAGCGGCAGGCCGCGCTGTGGGGCATTGCGCTAACCCAGCCGGCCACCGCGGAAGAGCTCGCCGCGTTTACCGCCTGGTGGCAGGCGGAAGGGAAAGTCTTCACCCATATTCAATGGCAGCAAAAGCTCGCGCGTCATCTTCAAATTACCCGCGCCGGCAACAACGGCCAGCCCAAACGCGATATCAACGCGTTTTCCGAACCGGATAAACAGATCCCCAACGGATTCCGAGGTGCGAAATGAAGAACGTCGGCGACCTGATGAAACGTCTGCAAAAAATGATGCCTGCCAACGTGAAGCCCGCGTTTACCACGGGTGAAGAGCTTCTGGCGTGGCAAAAAGAGCAAGGTGAGATCCGCGCCGCCGCGCTCGCCAGGGAGAACCGGGCGATGAAAATGCAGCGCACCTTTAACCGTTCCGGTATCCGTCCCCTGCACCAGAACTGCTCGTTCGATAACTATAAAATCGAGACCAGCGGGCAGATGAACGCCCTTGCCGCCGCCCGTCAGTACGTGGATGAATTCGACGGCAATATCGCCAGCTTCATCTTTAGCGGCAAGCCGGGCACCGGAAAAAACCACCTTGCAGCCGCTATCTGCAACGAGCTGCTTCTGCGGGGTAAATCGGTTCTTATCATCACCGTGGCCGATATCATGTCCGCGATGAAAGATACCTTCAGCAACCGCGAAACCAGCGAAGAGCAATTGCTCAACGATCTGAGCAATGTTGATTTACTGGTCATCGACGAGATTGGCGTTCAGACAGAATCCCGCTATGAAAAAGTGATCATCAACCAGATTGTCGACCGCCGCTCCTCGTCCAAGCGCCCCACCGGCATGCTGACGAACCACAATATCGACGAGATGACCCGCTTACTGGGTGAACGCGTCATGGACCGCATGAAGCTGGGTAATAGTCTTTATGTCATCTTCGACTGGGAAAGTTACCGCAGCCGCGTTACCGGCAAAGAGTATTAAGACAGTTCCAGGAATCGCCGCCAGGGCATAGGTATATACTGGAACCCCTTCGGCCCAAAACGGACCTTTTTGAGAGAGCCATGATGAAAAAACAGATTCTAATCAGCACCTTTTTAGGCGCTCTGCTGATGACCGGCGCAGCGGAAGCGGCGTCCTGGCAGGAGTCCCTGTCAAGCGCGGCAAATGAGCTGACCAAAGAGAGCAGCAGCTCTCAGGGTGGACTCTCCGCCTCTTCCCTCACCAGCCTGCTGGGCAGCAGCTCTCAGAGCCTCAGCGCGGGCACGATGAACAACGCGGCGGGGATTCTGGAATATTGCGCAAAGCAAAAGCTGGCCTCCGTAACCGACGCGCAAAACGTGAAAAATCAGGTGCTGGGTAAACTGGGTCTGGATACCCAGGAGCAGAAAGCGGACACCAACTATATGGACGGCATTCAGGGCCTGCTTAACGCGCAAAACGGGCAGCAGCTAAACCTGAGCACCCTCGGCAACTCTTCTCTGGCAAAACAGGTGAAAACCAAAGCCTGCGATCTGGTGCTGAAACAAGGCCTTAATTTCATCTCCTGATCCATCCCTTTTTCTGCCACAACACGCCGCGTTTAATGCGATAGTCTTGCAACGCGGCGCTAAACGAGCGTTTTTCCTGGTTGCCACCGTCTCAGCGTCCGGTTGTCAGGATGCGACCTTCTTCATAAAAACGATTTTCTAAACCAAATCCTAACAACAGCACACTTTCGTGACACTAAAATTGCAGCTTAACGACATCGCAATTACATTGTATGACCCAAAAAATAAACAGTTAGCCAGCGAAGCACCTGGCGTCATGAGGATATGCTGTTGTCAGAATTCATGTCTCTTATCCTTTTTCTAGCTTCTGTCGGCGTTTACGCCTGGAAAGCCGGCCGTCACACCTGGTGGTTTATCGCCACGCTGGTAGTACTCGGCATTTTTATTATTTTAAACATTACCTTATACGCCAGCGACTATTTTACCGGTGACGGTATTAACGATGCGGTGCTCTACACGCTGACGAACAGCCTGACGGGCGCGGGCGTGGGCAAATACATTCTTCCGGGGCTAGGCCTTATCGCCGCGCTGGTGACGATTTTTGGCGCGCTGGCCTGGGTGCTGCGCCGACGTCGCCATCACCCGCACCATCATGGCTATAGCCTGCTGGCGTTGTTCCTGGCGCTGGCCTCCGTCGACGCCAGCCCGGCGTTCCATCAGATCACCGAGCTGGTGAAATCCCAGTCTCGCGACGGCGATCCGGATTTCGCGGCTTACTACAAAGAACCGTCCAAAACGATCGCCAGCCCGAAGCTCAATCTGGTCTACATCTACGGTGAAAGCCTGGAGCGCACGTACTTTGATAACGATGCCTTCCCCAACCTGACGCCGGACCTGGGCGCGCTGAAAAATGAAGGTCTCGATTTCAGCCACACCATGCAGCTGCCCGGCACGGATTATACGATTGCCGGTATGGTTGCCTCCCAGTGCGGTATCCCGCTGTTCGCGCCTTTTGAAGGTAACGCCTCAGCCTCAATGTCGACGTTCTTCCCACAGAATATTTGCCTCGGCGATATCCTGAAAAACTCCGGCTACGAAAACTATTTTGTGCAGGGGGCAAACCTGCGCTTTGCCGGAAAAGACGTGTTCCTGAAATCCCACGGTTTTGACCACCTGTATGGCTCAGAAGAGTTAAAAACGACGGTTGCCGATCCGAGCTACCGCAACGACTGGGGCTTCTATGACGATACGGTACTCGACGAAACCTGGAAGAAATTCGAGGAGCTTTCCCGCGCGGGCAAGCGTTTCTCCCTCTTTGCGCTGACGGTGGATACCCACCATCCGGACGGGTTCGTCTCGCGCAGCTGCAAACGCAAAAGCTACGACGTGGACGGCAAAAACAACAAGTCCTTCAGCGCCGTCACCTGCAGTCAGGAGCACATTGCCGCGCTGGTCGAGAAAATCAAAGCCTCGCCCTGGTTTAAAAATACTGTCATCGTCGTTTCGTCTGACCATCTGGCGATGAAAAACAGCGCCTGGGATCGGCTCAACAAGCAGGACCGCAGCAACCTGTTCTTTGTCCTGCGCGGCGACCAGCCGCAGCAGGAGGTAATTGCCACCAAACGCAACTCCATGGATAACGGCGCAACCGTGCTGGACATTCTGGGCGGCGACAACTTTATTGGCCTGGGCCGCAGCACGCTGTCGGGACAATCCCTGTCGGAAGTGTTCCTCAACATGAAGGATAAAATCCTCGCCTGGAAGCCAGACATTATCCGCCTGTGGAACTTCCCGAAAGAGATGAAAGACTTCACCGTCGATCGGGATAAAAACACGATTGCCTTCTCGGGCAGCAGCTTCCGTCTGCCGCTGCTGGTGCGCGTGTCGGAGGGTCGCGTCGAGCCGCTGCCGGAAAGCGAGTACTCCGCGCCGCTGCGCTATCAGCTGGCCGATTTTGCGCCACGCGATAATTTTGTCTGGGTCGACAGGTGTTACAAAATGGGCCAGCTCTGGTCGCAGCCGCTGGCGCTTTCTACCGACTGGTGCGTCTCTCAGGGTCAGCTCGGCGGGGAGCAAACCGTGCAGCACGTGGATAAAGCCCAGTGGAAAGGCAAAACCGCGTTCAACGATACGGTGATTGATACCGCGCGCTATCAGCACAACATCGACATGCTTAAAGTCAGCGATAACGATATTCGCTACAAAGCGGACAGCTTTATCTTTAACGTGGCCGGCGCGCCCGAGGAAGTGAAGCAGTTTAGCGGCATCTCGCGTCCGGAGTCGTGGGGGCGCTGGTCCAACGCGCAGCTGGGCAACGAGGTGAAAATTGAGTACGCCCATCCCCTGCCGGAACAGTTCGACCTGGTGATCACCGCCAGAGCGTATGGCCCTAACGCTAACAAGCCCGTACCCGTGCGCGTGGGCGATCGGGAGCAGACGCTGACGCTCGGGAACGACGTGAGCACGCAGACGCTGCATTTTGAGAATCCTTCGCGCAGCAATACCCTGGTGATCGTGCCGCCGGACCCGCAGTCCACGAACGAGGGGAATATCCTTGGGCACTCACCGCGCGAGCTCGGGATCGGCATGGTTGAAATCAAAATCGTCAGCAAAGCGGGTTAACACGCGTCGCGCCCGGCGTGCTGCCGGGCGCTTATGAAAATAAATAATCCTATATCAGGCTTATAAATTAGATAAAAACACTTTATATAAGCCATTTTTATCTATAAATATCCCGCAAAAATACAAATCAATAAAATGTGCGACTCCTGAAATCACAACGGAGCGTTACGCACTTTTATCATGCTAACCGGCTATAAGTTCGAATCCATCCGGGCACTGCGCAGTGAAAATGTGATTGCCTGGGAGGTATTGTCTACGGCAAAGCCCCACGTCAATCTTGAAGATTACTTTAGCTCGATGCCCGCGACGCAGCGTAAAGCGCACTTCTTTGCGCAGCTTCGTCATGCCATGTTTTGCAAGGATGGCGACAAGTATTATCTCAATGCGACATCGGATTTACTGCTGGAAACGGACTTCCTCGACAGGCTAAAAGAAGAGACACCCTGCCCGGAGAGACTTGCTATCGAGGTCACCGATCTCCATACGATGGTCCAGCTTGAGGATACGCAAAGCCAGGTGCTGCGGAAATGCATCGCGACGCTCCATCAGTGGGGGATAGAAGTGTGGGCAGACGATGTCTGCGAAGACCTTCTTCCCGATCTTCTGACCAGCCAGATCCGCTTCTGCGGCATCAAAATTGACAAACATACCTTCTGGAACGGGCGGATCGAGCAGGCAAAGTTTCTGCATCTCACCCGCCAGTGCAAGCGCGTCGCCAGCAAGGTGCTGATCGAAGGCATCGAAACCGCGGGTGATTTCGCGCTGGCCCGCGCCAGCGCGGCCGATTACGGCCAGGGCTATCTGTGGGGTAGAAAATGACCCCTTTCATTCCGAATGCTGGTTATCAGGTTATCGTTCTGAGCGGGAATACGTTTTTATGGCTTGGCCTCACTTCGATGATCTCGACGGCCGTTACCCCTCGCCCGGAGATGTATTGGATCCATGACGTTAATCCTGAAGGGCTTTTGCACCTGCAGGAACGGCTGCTTAATACACACGCTGGAGAGAACTGGCTGGTATTTACGGATGCCGCGCGGGTCTGCGACGTTCACGCCTGCCTGCGCAACGAGCGGGTCCGAGTGGTCGCGGACAACCTCTCGTTTGCGCAGCTAAGCCACTGTTTTAGCGACACGACATTCGCCATCGAAAACGCCGCCACGCTCTCGCATCAGGAGAGGCGGGTTTGCATGTTGCTCCATAAAGGATTCAGTCCGGTTCGCATCGCAAAAATCATGAATAAGTCCCCTAAAACGATCTACACCCACAAGCGTAACGCGATGAACAAATTTTGTTGTCACAGCCTGGCGGAATTCCATCGAAAACTCTGCCTGCTGGACGCTCAGTCATTCGCTTTGTAATTGCACTGTTACTCACGTCAGGAAATAAGATCATGAAAATTATTCCCACCCTTGTAAGTTGTTCCGTTCTCCTGCTTCCTGCTGCTGCGATCGCCGCAGACAGTACCGCAAGCGCGACGATGCACGTATCACTTGAGGTCGTGAAGTCGTGCACCCTTAAAGCCAACGACCTCAACTTCTCGCGTCACGGCTCCGATGAGTCGAGCGAAATCCAGGCCAAAACGCAGGTCGATATCGTCTGTACCAACGGCACGCCTTTCACCCTTACAGCCACCAGCAACGACGGCGAAAACGGTACCTTCTGGCTGAAGCCGGAAAACGGCGAAACGGGCGCGCAGAAGATTGCGTGGAAACTCTTTGCCGACGAAGGCAAACAGACGCAAATCACCGGCACGAATGGCCTGGACGATACCGGCAACGGTGCGGAACAGGAGGAAACGCTGTATGGCGTCATTGACGCCGGGGCGCTGACAACCGCCCAGGCAGGTACCTACAGCGACGATATCACGTTAAAACTGGAGTACTGATCGTGCGTCGCTACCTTCCCTGCTTCATTCTGTGGCTCATGATGCTGGCGCTGCTGTCGCGCTACGCGCTGGCCGCCACGCTTCAGGTGGCCCCGGTAACGCTCGACCTGCAGAGCAATCAGCGGGCAGCGGCGGTCTATCTCACTAACAGTGGGAAAGCGGCCATCCATGCGCAGATTCGGGTGTACGAATGGACGCAAAAAAACGGTAAAGATGTTCTGGTGGCCACCGAGGAGGTGGTCAGCAGCCCGGCGATGACATCACTGGCGCCGGGCCAGCAGCAGCTGGTGCGCATTATCGTCATGCAGCCTGGCGTCCGTGCACAGGAGCAAAGTTACCGGCTGGTCATTGACGAGCTGCCGGACGCCACGTCCCGTGCCGCCAATCCCAACGCGGTGCACTTCCTGCTGCGCTACTCGATTCCGGTGTTTATTGCCGGGAACCAGGACGCGCCAGCCAGCCACGATGCACTGAGCTGTGAGCAGGCAGAAATGCCGGCCACCCTCCGCTGCTTTAACGCCGGAAACCGCCACATCCGCCTGAGCCACCTTGAGGCCCTGACGGCCGATGGGCAGGTTGTAGGGTCGATTAAAGGCCTGGCGGGCTATGTGCTCCCGGGACAAACCGCCCTTTTACCGCTTAAGCAGGCTTCACGACACGCGCTCAGCACGCTACGCGTCTATCTCAATGATGACCACCATGCCAGCCAGATACCCTTGCGCCCGCTCGCTTCTCGCGCTCCTGTTTTGGGTACCGCTCATGCTGTCAGCCCGGACTGAACCCGCCAACACCGTGCAATGGCTGGCGATTACCGTGAACCACGCTCCGCGAGGAGAGCTTTGGGCCTGCCGGGTGGTGGATAATGCGCTATGGATAAGCCGCAGCGACATGAAAAAGCTGGGGCTTCACGCCCCGGACGATGGCGCCGGGTGGGTTGAACTGACGTCCCTGCCGGGCCTGAAGGTCAATGTCGACGTGCTGTCCCAGCAGGTGTCGATTACCGCAGAGGCAGAGGCGTTCGAGGGCCAGCAGCATCTGACCGTCACAAAGCCCACGCCGCTGTTTCGCTATCCTGATGCGCAGCCCGTCAACGCTTACACGCTCGGATACGCGCTCTACGCCAGCGACGCGCAGGGGAAACGCCAGCTTAATGCCCAGACCATACTGACCGCGTCCGTAGGGTTACCCGGAACGTTCAGCAGCAGTTTTTCAAGCCATGCCGGGGAGGAAAACAGCGCCGGTCGGCCTACCCACACCCGTCTCGAAACCCGCTGGCAGTGGGATAATACCGACTCGCTGACCACGCTGGCGCTGGGCGACAGCATCACCACCGGCACCCGCTGGAGCCGGCAGGTACGCTTTGGCGGTCTGCACTGGGCACGTAATTTTGAGCTCAATCCCCAGCTCAATACCGAACCGCGCAGCCGCTACAGCGACACGGCCGTGCTGCCTTCCACGGTCGATCTGTATATCGACGGCCTTAAGCAGAGCAGCCAGCGCGTCACGCCGGGAGACTTTCTGCTGGATACCCTGCCCTCCTTCACCGGCAGCGGGCAGGCGGAGGTGGTCATTACCGATATCAACGGCCAGCGTCGCGCCGTACAGCTCGATCTCTACGGCGCGCCGGGCATGCTGGCGGAAGGGCTCAGCAGCGGCTCGCTGGACATCGGCTGGATGCGGGAAAACTACGCCCTGTATTCCGACGACTATGCCGCCTCGCCTCTGCTGGACGCGGGCTGGCGCTATGGGGTTAATAATCACCTGACGCTGGCACTGCATACGGAGCAGCAGCGCAGGCTGCGCAACGTGGGTATGGGCACTGACTGGCTGGTCTCTCCCGCCGTAGGGGTGGTCAGCCAGCACGTTGCCGTGAGCGACAGCCCTTACGGCCAGGGCGTTCAGTGGGGCCTCGGCTGGCAGTGGAACGGCAGAGGAACGGGCATTTCAGCCAGCACCGTCCGTACCGGGGCGGATTTCGCCGACAACGCCCGCATGAGCGGTGCCGCGCCCGTCAGACGCAGCGACAGCGTTTGGGTAAGCCACTCCGTCCCCCACTTCGGCGCCGTGGGCGCGGGCTGGGTACAGCAAAACATGCAGGGCAGCACACAGCGCTACCTCAACGCCTCCTGGTCGCTGTCGCTGCCGGCACACATCTCCACCACGCTGAGCTATACCCGCTCGTTTACGGATTCATCGAGTCACGTTCAGCTGCTGTTTTCCGTCCCATTGGGTCGCGAGGACACGCTCTCCGTCCAGGACAGCCGGGATAAACCGCGCATGGATTACCGCCACCAGCCGGACGATGAGGCCGGCGGCTGGTCATGGGAGCTGGGCCAGGGCTTTGGCGAACGACGTGAAAGATATGCGGACGTAGGCTATCTGGGCCGGGCGGGCGAATGGCACGTTGGGCTGCAGCAAAGTGCTCACCAGGGCAACCAGTACGCCTCAGCCGAAGGTAGCCTGACGCTGCTGGACGGCAGCCTGCACGCGCTGCGCTACATCCAGCAGGGCATGGCGCTGGTGTCCACGCACGGCATTGGGCACGTACCGGTGATGCTGGAAAACCGCCCGGCCGGTGAAACGGATAAGAACGGTTATCTCCTGCTGACCGACCTGCCGCGTTACCACAATAGCAAAGTCAGCATTAACCCGCTCGATTTGCCTGCCGACGTGATCGCACCCGTCACCGACATGCATGCCAGACTGGGCAACAGCAGCGCGGTAAAAGTCGATTTTAACGTCCATCACGCCGTCACGGTTCAGGCCCGGCTGGTCGACAGCCGCCGCAGGCCGCTCCCGCTGGGCAGCGTAGTTTCTACGCCGCAGGGCGCCACGATCGTGGGACGCGACGGCTTTATCTGGCTTGAAGATCCGCCCCTGCCGGGTGAACTGGTGGTGAAGACCGGTGAGGGAGAGTGCCGGGTCACGCTTCCGGCGCCGCGTACCGCGTCATCAATACAGAATATCGGAGAACAACTGTGTCATTAAGAGCGCCATTATTATTGCTGCTCGTCCTGTCCGTGAAGGCGATGGCGGCAGCCTGCTGGATAACCTCCACGCCCGCCATTAACTTTGGCAACGTCGTGGCGGGCAACACAACCTCCGTCAACACCGAGGTCAAATTTAGCTGCCAGGCCGACCAGGTCGACAACGAGGGCAGGATGGAATATATCAACGTCTGCCTGAGCAGCGTTGATGCACCGCCCTTTGAGATGATCTCGCAGGGGGATCAGGAGGGGAAACAGTACACCCTCCTCTTTCGCCTGCTTAACGGCGCAGCGCGCTCTCAGGAGCTGGCGCCTGCCAGCAACGGGAACCTGATCCAGCAGACCCTTGCCGCGAAAAGCAATGCCAACGTCAGCGGTATCTTTCCGCTTATCGCTACCATTCCGGCAGGGCAAAGCCAGCTCCCGGCATACCACTATTACAACTACAACATGAATCTGCGCATCGCCTGGCACAGCGCGGTGCGTCAGGATGCGCTGCAAAACTGCTCGGACGGTTCTGCTGAGGGAGAGCAGGTGCAGGGCGGCACCAGCGCGCAGGCCGAAATCAGCCAGGGATGCTACATCGAGCGCGTGACGCCGCTTAACTTCGGCACCCTGACCAGCACCGCTACCCTGCGCCCGACGCGATCCACCGCCACCGTCACCACGCGCTGTCCGGCCGGAATCGCGTTCACCCTTGCCATGGACAAAGGTAACCATGCCAGCGGTAATCAGCGACAGCTCTGCAACAGCGAGGGCCAGTGCCTGCGCTACGGGCTCTGGCAGGATGAGGCGGCCACGCAACGCTGGGGGGATCAAAGCAGCGGTGATGCGCTGCAGGTCACCAACCCTGCAGGCGGCACCCAGAACTACACTATTTACGGCGAAGTCCCGGCACAGCCGCTAACCGGTACCGGGGAATTTATTGATGACGTGATTATCACGCTGACTTATTAAACCACCCAAAATCCTGTCTGGATCAATGTTATCGGTAACAGTGGCGTTAAAATAGCCAGCAGTGCTGCCCGGAAGGCGTAAGCCTTCTCTTTTTATTCGTTATCTCTGTTTTTATTACAAGAACTTATGAAATACCTGCTTGCTGACGCCATCGTCTATAACGACGAGGACGGTTTTGTTTCTCTTATCAATGCGCCGGATGAAGATGCGCAGCTCCTCACCTGTACGGCGAATACCATCCTGAGGCTGCTGGTTCAGCATCATGGGAACGTGGTCGAACGGGAAACCTTTCTTCAGGAAGTCTGGGATCGGCGAGGGCTCCAGGGGTCTAACAACTCCTTAAACCAGTACATCAGCATTCTGCGCAAAATGCTGGCGACTCTGCTTCCCGACGAGCTCTTTATCGTTACCGTACCGAAAACAGGCTTTATGCTCAGCGCAGACGTCACGGTCACCCCGCTTGAGGAGGCCCCGCCGACCGCGGAAACGGCGAAACCGGCAAGGCGCGTTCGCCCGGAATGGCTGTTCTGCGGCGCGCTCACGCTGGTAGTCGTTGCGCTATGCCTCTGGATCGCGCTCATCAAGCCAGAAAACTCGCAGCGGGAGATCCATCTGCTCACGCATATCGGCACCTGTCCGGTCTACACCTTTACGCCGCTGGCGGACGTTTTTCACGGGAAGGCGATTACGCTCGCGCAAACGCTTCAAAAGGACGGCCATCTTCCGTGCCTGAAAAATTCGATTTTCTACATGCACATTCAGAGAACGCTTTTCTACGGCCACGAAGGGCGGCTGGTGCTCTCCCAGTGTTCCCTCACGCGGGGTAAAGCCAGCGCCTGTCGTACGCTTTACTATTACGAGTGGTGATATGAGACACAAAAAAGTTTGGCTAATCCTGATCCTGAACCTGCTGCTGCTGGGCGCCGCGCTGGCCTGGTACTTCCACACGCCCCCGCTCTCGGTAGCCTGCGATGGAAACCTGACCTTCTCCGACAGGCGCGACAGCCACGATTTCACCTTTGACGGTGAGATCATTATGCGTTTTCATCCCGACAAAACGGGATACATCACGCTAAACGGCAGCGTGGTGAATGCCCCGCGCAGCTGGGAGGTTTCCCGCCAGGAGATGTTTAAATGGCGTCACGTGGAGGGCGAACTGTATGAGATCGCTATTCAAAAAGTGGAGCGTTTTAGCCACGATGCCATGCCGCCCGGGGTCTTTGAAAAGTACGTCGCGGGCCTGACGCTGGGCAATAAAAGGCTCCTGACGATAGAGCGCACGCCGGAAGACGCGCTGGTGATCAGCAATTTTTACTCGCCGGTGCTGATCTGCTCGGAATAATGCCGACGGGTCAGGCTATACTTCCCGCCATGAATATTCGCATTCGCCCCACTACACCTCACGACATTATCGCCCTGCCCGCCATTGAACGCGCGGCGGGCGAGCGCTTTCGTGAAAGCCCGGATCTCGCCTGGCTTGCCGACGGCGAGGTCATTTCCGCTGAGCAGCACCTTGAGTATGCCGAACGTGGGCTAAGCTGGCTGGCGCTGGCGAACGACCAGCCCGTCGGGTTTATCCTTGCCGAGGCCCATCCTTCATCACTGTTTATTGTCGAACTCTCGGTTGATCTGGACTGGCAGGGAAAAGGGATCGGCAGGCAGCTCATCGCCTGCGTGGCAGACCATGCCCGTAAAAGAGGGCTGACAGCGCTGACGTTGACGACGTTCAGGGACGTACCGTGGAATGCGCCGTTCTATGCGCGGCTGGGGTTTGAAAAAATGACGACGCTGACGCCTGAACTGCGTCAGAAAAGGGAAGAAGAGACAGCGCACGGTTTCGCCTTTGAAACGCGCTGCGCCATGCGCCTGCCTCTGTAATATCGCCCGGTGGCGCTGCGCTTACCGGGCCTACAAAACCCTGAACCGTAGGCCGGGTAAGGCGCAGCCGCCACCCGGCACAACGCACCGAGTTAGAACGTTTCCCAGTTATCGCCTGAATCGGCCGTCGCGGTTTTACGCGCCATCACCGGCGTGGAAACCGCTTTAGCCGCAGCGAACTCGCGCGCTTTCATCTGCTCCTGCTGAATGCGGAACACCGCCACGGCCTGAGTCAGACGGCTCGCCTGCTCTTCAAGAGCGGCCGCCGCTGCGGCAGATTCCTCAACCAGCGAGGCGTTCTGCTGGGTCACGCGATCCATCTCAGCTACCGCCAGACCCACCTGGTCGATACCGCGGCTCTGCTCGTCAGACGCAGAGGCGATTTCACCCATGATGTCCGTTACGCGGGTCACCGCGTTCACGATCTCACCCATGGTTTCACCGGCGCTTTCTACCAGCGTTGAGCCCACTTCCACGCGGCCCACGGAGTCTTCAATCAGGCTCTTGATCTCGCGCGCCGCCTGGGCGCTGCGCTGGGCCAGGTTACGTACTTCACCTGCCACCACCGCAAAACCACGACCCTGCTCGCCCGCACGCGCCGCTTCTACCGCCGCGTTCAGTGCCAGAATGTTGGTCTGGAAGGCGATGCCGTCGATCACGCTGATAATGTCGGCAATTTTCTGCGAACTGCCCGCGATATCACGCATGGTCTGCACCACGTTATCCACCACTTTGCCGCCTTTCTGCGCGGTTTCAGAGGCGCTCAGCGCAAGATGGCTCGCCTGACGGGCGTTTTCGGCGTTCTGCTTAACGGTCGCCGTCAGCTGCTCCATGCTGGCAGCGGTCTCTTCCAGGGAAGCGGCCTGCTGTTCAGTACGGGAAGAGAGGTCGTTATTGCCCATCGCGATTTCGCTCGCGCCGCTGTAGATCGCGTTCGCGCCGTTACGCACGTCGCCGACGGTACGCACCAGCTCACCCTGCATATGGCGCAGCGAGTCGGCCAGTTCACCCATCTCGTTGGTGCCTTGAACCTCAATGCGCTTCACCAGGTCGCCGCTGGCGATATGGCGAATGTTGTCGATCAGACGATTCAGCGGAGAGATCAGCGTCTGCTTGATGTTGAGCCAGACGGCCACGATCACCACCAGCACGGCAATCAGGACGCCGATCAGCACCCAGATAGCCTGGCTGAAGGAGCTGTTGCTGTCTTCGACCGCCGTCTGATACAGCTTGTCGTTCTGCTGCAGATAGCTCACATACTGCTTCTCAAAACCGTCCTGATAACTCTGGGTCGGCTGGTCGAAGAAGGCGTTGATTTTGCCGGCACCCAGCAGCTGAATCAGCTCCGCCAGCGCGCCGTGGTAAATATCATAGTTGCGCTTGATCTCCATGGCATCCGCATCGCTTTGACGCGGATCGCGCGGCAGGGCTTCGTAGGCAGCCCAGTTTTTTTCCGCCTGTTTCAGAGACGCAGACGCGATTTGCATCAAATCGTTAACGGTCGCGCCGCTGCCGATATTGCTCTGATCCATCATGTAGCGGATACCCGCACGGTTCAGGGTATTACGGGTTTGCAGCAACGCTACCCAGCTGGCGTTCAGCGTGGATTGTTGCTGGCGAATGGTTTGCAGGACGGTGAAATTCTCTTTGTCATTCTTAAGGGCATTAAAGAAAAGACCACCGGACGTGAGTTGTAAAAGGCCAAATATCGCTAAAACCAGCATTAAGCTGGTGACAATCTTGATACGGTTTAACATGTTTTCTCTTTCCTCAGACAGATACAGAATTTTCGGCCTGGAAAGGGAAAACTTTACGAAAATCATCCTGGAATTTGTGGTTTTTACTCTTCTTCCCGCGCTGCGTTATGCCGGTTTCCGAGTTCAATAAACTCTTCCAGCAGCGCCGTCAGCTGTTTCATCTTCTCCGGCGTGTATTCCGCCTCGATCTGCTGATACGCCTCTTCGACCTGTGCCTGGGCGTGTTCATACAGCGCATTCCCCTCTTTGGTTAGCGACACGTACAGCTTGCGCTGGTCGTTCACCGGCTTTAAGCGCAGCACCAGGCCGTCGCGCTCCATCCGCGTCAAAATGCCCGTCAGGCTCGGGCGCAGGATGCAGGTGCGAAACGCCAGATCGTGAAAATCCATCGACGGATGTTCAGCCAGCACGCGCACGATGCGCCACTGCTGCTCGGTCAGGTTATGGCGCTTCACGATCGGGCGGAAGTACGACATCGCCGCTTCCCGCGCCTGCAGCAGCGCGATGGTTAATGAATCATGCATAGCCTTTCCCCTTAACATCATTAACAAGTAAACAATCACTAAAAGATGTTTTTATAAACAACATGTTTTCCGTCAAAAAGTCTAACAGAAACCCAATAATTTTATTAACTTTTTGATTTTACTATAAACAAATCACAGAATGTAAATTTATTGTTATTCCCATCACAAATCTTTCACTTCTGATTGCGAAATAAACAGCAAAAGCATAAAACCAGATCATTAACATATTAATGAAATCACAACCCGGACCGCCGGGGTGAGGAGTATATGAATGAAAGGTACCGTTTTTGCAGTCGCCCTCAACCATCAAAGCCAGCGTGAAGCCTGGCGTGAGGCCTTTGAAAAAGCGCCCTACAACACGCCGCCGAAAACGGCGGTGTGGTTTATCAAGCCGCATAACACGGTGATTCGCGCGGGCGAGCCGATCCCCTTCCCTCACGGGGAAACGGTGCTGAGCGGTGCGACGGTGGCGCTGGTCGTGGGCAAAACCGCCAGCAAGGTGCGCCCGGAGGACGCCGCGGCGTACATCGCGGGATATGCGCTCGCCAACGAGGTGAGCCTGCCGGAAGAGAGCTTCTACCGCCCGGCCATCAAGGCCAAATGCCGGGACGGATTTTGCCCGCTCGGCGAGCTGGTCGCCGTTGGTAACGTGGATAACCTGACCATCATCACCGAGATCAACGGCCGCGAAGCGGACCACTGGAGCACGGCCGATCTTCAGCGTAACGCCGCCGAACTGCTGAGCGCCCTGAGCGAGTTCGCCACCCTCAATCCCGGCGATGCGATCCTGCTCGGCACCCCGCAAAGCCGCGTGGAGATCCGCCCGGGCGATCGCGTGCGTGTTCTGGCAGAAGGCTTTCCGCCGCTGGAAAACCCGGTGGTGGATGAACGCGACGTCGCTATCACGCACAGCACGCCGCCGCACGCCACGCTGTTTGCCCTCGGTCTGAACTATGCCGATCACGCCAGCGAGCTGGACTTTAAGCCGCCGACCGAGCCGCTGGTATTTATCAAAGCGCCAAACACCTTCAACGGCGACGGCCAGACGTCGGTGCGCCCGAACAATATCGAATACATGCATTACGAAGCGGAGCTGGTGGTGGTCATCGGTAAAACCGCGCGTAAGGTCAGCGAAGCCGAGGCGATGGACTATGTTGCGGGCTATACGGTCTGCAACGACTACGCCATCCGCGACTACCTGGAAAACTACTACCGCCCGAACCTGCGGGTAAAAAGCCGCGACGGGCTGACGCCCATTTCCCCCCACATCGTGCAGAAAGCGGCAATTCCCGATCCGCACAACCTCGCCCTGCGCACCTTCGTTAACGGCGAGCTGCGCCAGGAAGGCACCACCGCCGATCTCATTTTCAGCATCCCGTACCTGATCGCGTACCTGAGCGATTTTATGACCCTGCAGCCTGGCGACATGATCGCCACCGGCACGCCGAAGGGGTTGTCCGACGTGGTGCCGGGCGATGAGGTGGTGGTGGAAGTGGAGGGCGTGGGACGCCTGGTGAACCGAATTGTCAGCGAGGAGACTGCAAAATGAAAAAGATTAACCACTGGATCAACGGTAAAAACGTTACCGGAAGCGAGTACTTCCACACCACCAACCCGGCTTCCGGCGAGGTGCTGGCAGAAGTCGCCTCCGGCGGTGAAGCTGAAATTCACCAGGCCGTCGCCGCCGCCAAAGAGGCGTTCCCGAAATGGGCCAACCTGCCGATGAAGGAACGCGCGCGCCTGATGCGTCGTCTGGGCGACCTGATCGACCAGAACGTGCCCGAGATCGCCGCCATGGAAACCGCCGATACCGGCCTGCCGATCCACCAGACCAAAAACGTGCTGATTCCGCGCGCCTCGCACAACTTCGAGTTCTTCGCCGAGGTGTGCCAGCAGATGAACGGCAAAACCTACCCGGTCGACGACAAGATGCTCAACTACACCCTGGTGCAGCCGGTGGGCGTCTGCGCGCTGGTGTCGCCGTGGAACGTGCCTTTTATGACCGCCACCTGGAAGGTTGCGCCGTGCCTGGCACTCGGAAACACCGCGGTGCTGAAGATGTCTGAACTCTCCCCGCTGACCGCCGACCGTCTGGGCGAGCTGGCGCTGGAGGCGGGCATTCCGGCGGGCGTGCTCAACGTGGTGCAGGGCTACGGCGCGACGGCGGGCGACGCGCTGGTGCGCCATCACGACGTGCGCGCCGTCTCCTTCACCGGCGGCACCGCCACCGGGCGCAACATCATGAAAAACGCCGGGCTGAAGAAGTACTCCATGGAGCTGGGCGGCAAATCCCCGGTGCTAATTTTTGAAGACGCTGACATCGAGCGCGCGCTGGACGCCGCCCTGTTCACTATCTTCTCGATCAACGGCGAGCGCTGCACCGCGGGCTCGCGCATCTTCATCCAGCAGAGTATCTATCCGGAATTCGTGAAGCGATTTGCCGAGCGCGCCAACCGCCTGCGCGTAGGCGATCCGACCGATCCGAATACCCAGATTGGCGCGCTCATCAGCCAGCAGCACTGGGAGAAGGTTTCCGGCTACATCCGTCTCGGCATCGAAGAAGGGGCAACCCTGCTGGCGGGCGGCCCGGACAAACCGACCGATCTGCCTGCGCACCTGAAGGGCGGCAACTTCCTGCGCCCGACCGTGCTGGCGGACGTCGACAACCGCATGCGCGTGGCGCAGGAAGAAATCTTCGGGCCGGTGGCCTGCCTGCTGCCGTTTAAGGACGAAGCGGAAGGGCTGCGCCTGGCCAACGACGTGGAGTATGGCCTGGCGTCGTACATCTGGACCCAGGACGTCAGCAAGGTACTGCGCCTGGCACGGAATATCGAAGCGGGGATGGTGTTCGTCAACACCCAGAACGTGCGCGACCTGCGTCAGCCGTTTGGCGGCGTGAAGGCCTCCGGCACCGGCCGCGAGGGCGGGGAGTACAGCTTTGAAGTGTTCGCGGAGATGAAGAACGTCTGCATCTCCATGGGCGACCATCCGATTCCAAAGTGGGGGATCTGACCATGGGTAAATTAGCGCTAGCGGCAAAAATCACCCACGTGCCGTCGATGTACCTCTCCGAGCTGCCGGGGAAAAACCACGGCTGCCGCCAGTCGGCCATCGACGGGCATAAAGAAATCAGCAAGCGCTGCCGCGAGCTGGGCGTGGACACCATCATCGTGTTCGACACCCACTGGCTGGTGAACAGCGCGTACCACATCAACTGTGCGGACCATTTTGCGGGCGTCTACACCAGCAACGAGCTACCGCACTTTATCCGCGACATGACTTACGACTACGACGGCAACCCGGAACTCGGCCAGCTGATCGCCGACGAGGCGGTGAAGCTCGGCGTGCGCGCCAAAGCGCACAACATCCCGAGCCTCAAGCTGGAGTACGGCACGCTGGTGCCGATGCGCTACATGAACGCGGATAAACACTTCAAAGTAGTCTCCATCTCGGCGTTCTGCACGGTTCACGACTTCGCCGACAGCCGCAGGCTGGGCGAGGCCATCGTCAGCGCCATTGAGAAATACGACGGCACCGTGGCGGTGCTCGCCAGCGGCTCGCTATCGCACCGCTTTATCGACGACCAGCGCGCGGAGGAAGGGATGAACAGCTACACCCGCGAGTTCGACCGTCAGATGGACGAGCGCGTGGTGAAGCTGTGGCGCGAGGGGCAGTTCAAAGAATTCTGCAGCATGCTGCCGGAGTACGCCGACTACTGCTACGGCGAGGGCAACATGCACGACACGGTGATGCTGCTGGGGATGCTCGGCTGGGACCAGTACGACGGTAAGGTGGAGTTCCTCACCGAGCTGTTCGCCAGCTCCGGCACCGGCCAGGTTAACGCCGTTTTCCCGCTGCCCGCGTAAGGAGTCACCATGCCGCACTTTATTGCTGAATGTACCGACAACATCCGCGAGCAGGCGGACCTGCCGGGGCTGTTCGCCAAAGTCAACGAGGCGCTGGCCGCCACGGGCATCTTCCCCATCGGCGGCATCCGCAGCCGCGCCCACTGGCTGGACACCTGGCAGATGGCCGACGGCAGGCACGACTACGCCTTTGTGCATATGACGCTGAAGATTGGCGCCGGGCGCAGCCTGGAGAGCCGGGAAGCCGTGGGGGAGATGCTTTTTGCGCTGATCAAGGCACATTTCGCGGAGCTGATGGCCGACCGCTATCTGGCGCTGTCGTTCGGGCTCGACGAGCTGCACCCGACGCTCAATTACAAACAAAACAACGTGCACGCGTTGTTTAAGTAATACCGGCACGGCCAGCCCCCTGTCCCTTTGGGAAAGGGTTAGGGTGAGGGGAAATCTATGCGGCCTGATGCCCTCACCCCGACCCTCTCCCACAGGGAGAGGGAGAAAACAAACGTAAAACAGGATATCGCCATGCTCGACAAACACACCCATACCCTGATCGCCCACCGCCTGCATCAGGCGGAACAAACCCGGGAGCAGATCCGCGCGATCTCGCTGGACTACCCGGAGATCACCATTGAAGACGCCTACGCCGTTCAGCGCGAATGGGTCAGTCTGAAAATCGCCGAAGGCCGCGTGCTGAAGGGCCATAAGATCGGCCTGACCTCCAAAGCGATGCAGGCCAGCTCGCAGATTAGCGAGCCGGACTATGGCGCGCTGCTGGACGACATGTTTTTCCACGACGGCAGCGACATCCCGGTCGATCGCTTTATCGTTCCGCGCATCGAAGTGGAGCTGGCCTTCGTGCTGGCGAAACCGCTGCGCGGCCCGAACTGCACGATCTTCGACGTCTACAACGCTACGGACTACGTCATCCCCGCGCTGGAGCTGATCGACGCCCGCTGTCACAACGTTGATCCGGAAACCCAGCGCCCGCGCAAGGTGTTCGACACCATCTCCGATAACGCCGCCAACGCGGGGGTGATCCTCGGCGGCCGCCCGATTAAGCCCGACGAACTGGATCTGCGCTGGATCTCCGCTCTGCTCTACCGCAACGGCGTGATCGAAGAGACCGGCGTCGCCGCAGGCGTGCTTAACCACCCGGCGAACGGCGTGGCGTGGCTGGCGAACAAGCTGGCGCCGTACGACGTGCAGCTTGAGCCGGGGCAAATCATCCTCGGCGGCTCGTTTACCCGCCCGGTGTCCGCCAGCAGAGGCGACACCTTCCACGTCGACTACGGCAACATGGGCTCCATCAGCTGCCGCTTTGTTTAGGAGAGGACCATGCAAAACGCATTCAAAGCGGCGCTGAAGGCGGGCCGCCCGCAAATCGGTTTATGGCTGGGGCTCACCAGCAGCTACAGCGCAGAGCTGCTGGCGGGGGCAGGCTTCGACTGGCTGCTGATCGACGGCGAGCACGCGCCGAACAGCGTGCAGACCGTCTTAACCCAGCTGCAGGCCATCGCGCCCTATCCCAGCCAGCCGGTGGTGCGCCCGTCGTGGAACGACCCGGTGCAGATCAAACAGCTGCTCGACGTGGGGGCGCAAACCCTGCTGGTGCCGATGGTGCAAAACGCCGACGAAGCGCGGCTGGCGGTACGTGCCACCCGCTACCCGCCCGCGGGCATTCGCGGCGTCGGAAGCGCCCTGGCGCGCGCCTCGCGCTGGAACCGCGTCCCGGATTACCTGCAGCAGGCCAACGACGCCATGTGCGTGCTGGTACAGATTGAAACTCGCGAGGCGCTGAAAAACCTGCCGCAGATCCTGGACGTGGAAGGCGTCGACGGCGTGTTTATCGGCCCGGCGGATCTGAGCGCCGACATGGGCTTTGCCGGCAATCCGCAGCACCCGGAGGTGCAGGCCGCCATCGAGCAGGCTATCGCGCAGATCCTCAGCGCGGGCAAAGCGCCCGGCATCCTGATGGCGAACGAGCCGCTGGCGAAACGCTACCTCGAGCTTGGCGCGCTGTTTGTCGCCGTCGGCGTCGACACCACCCTGCTCGCCCGCAGCGCCGAAGCGCTGGCGGCACGTTTTATCGAACAACCGGTTACGTCAGTTAATAACAATAAATCCGTCTACTAAACGTAAGATCTGGAGCGCACCATGACGACCTCTACCCTGCAAACTCATGATAATAAAGCTGTTGAACATCGCGCCATTAACAAGCTGTTCCGACGCCTGATCGTCTTTCTCTTTATCCTGTTTGTCTTTTCGTTTCTCGATCGCATCAACATCGGCTTTGCCGGGCTGACGATGGGCAAAGATCTGGGCCTTACGTCGACCATGTTTGGCCTGGCCGCGACGCTGTTTTACGTCACCTACGTGCTGTGCGGGATCCCGAGCAACATCATGCTGGCGAAGATCGGCGCGCGGCGCTGGATCGCCGGGATCATGGTGGTGTGGGGCATCGCCTCCACCTGCACCATGTTCGCCACCAGCCCTGAAACGCTCTACGTCCTGCGCATGCTGGTGGGCATTGCCGAAGCGGGCTTCCTGCCGGGGATTTTGGTCTACCTCACCTGGTGGTTCCCGGCCTATCACCGCGCCCGCGCCAACGCGCTGTTTATGATCGCCATGCCGGTGACCATGATGCTCGGCTCGATCCTCTCCGGCTATATTCTGGCGATGGACGGGCTGTGGAGCCTGAAGGGCTGGCAGTGGCTGTTCCTGCTGGAGGGGCTGCCGTCGGTGGTGCTCGGCGTGGTGACCTGGTTTTACCTCAACGACACGCCTGATCAGGCCACCTGGCTGGACGACGACGAAAAGCAGGCGCTGAAAACGATGATCGCCCGCGAGCAGGAGGTCGCCATCGCCCAATCCGTCACGCCGCGCTCGACGCTGCGCGAAGTGCTGACCCCGGCGGTGCTGCTCTACACGCTGGCCTACTTCTGCCTGACCAACACGCTCAGCGCCATCAACATCTGGACGCCGCAGATCCTGCAAAGCTTTAACACGGGAAGCAGCAATATCGTCATCGGCCTGCTGGCGGCGATCCCGCAGTTTTGCACCATTCTCGGGATGATCTGGTGGAGTCGACGCTCCGACAGGCTGAAAGAGCGAAAAAAGCACACCATCCTGCCGTACCTGTTCGCCGCGGCGGGATGGATGCTGGCCTCGGCCACCGATCACAGCCTGATCCAGCTGCTTGGCATCATTATGGCCTCAACCGGATCCTTTACCGCCATGGCCATATTCTGGACCACGCCGGATCGGGTGATTAGCCTGCAGTCCCGCGCGGTGGCGCTGGCGGTGATCAACGCCATCGGCAACGTCGGGTCTGCCGTCAGCCCATTGCTGATAGGTATTCTGCGCGACGCGACCGGCAGCTTCAGCTCGGGACTGTGGTTCGTGGCGGGTCTGCTGGTGGTGGGCGCGCTGGTGCTGACGCGCATTCCGATGACGCAGCGGGATCAACAGAGGAACGATCGTGTGCCAGAACCCTATCGCCAACATTGATATCAGCAAGGAGTACGACGAAAGTCTGGGCACCGACGACGTGCACTACCAGTCGTTCGCGCGCATGGCGGCCTTTTTTGGCCGCGACATGCAGGCGCATCGTCACGACCAGTATTTTCAGATGCACTTTCTCGATACCGGGCAGATTGAACTCCAGCTCGACGATCACCGCTACTCGGTGCAGGCCCCGCTGTTCGTCCTCACGCCGCCGTCGGTACCGCACGCGTTTATCACCGAATCCGACAGCGACGGACACGTGCTGACGGTGCGCGAGGATCTGATCTGGCCGCTGCTGGAGGTGCTCTACCCCGGCACGCGGGAGGCGTTTGGCCTGCCGGGGATCTGCCTCTCGCTGGCCGACAGGCCGGACGAGCTGGCGGCGCTGAAGCACTACTGGCAGCTCATTGCCCGGGAATCCACGGAACAGCTGCCGGGGCGCGAACACACGCTGGTCCTGCTGGCGCAGGCGGTGTTTACCCTGCTGCTGCGCAACGCGAAGCTCGACGACCACGCTTCAGGCGGCATGCGCGGCGAGCTGAAGCTGTTCCAGCGCTTTACCCAGCTGATAGATGCCCACTACCACCAGCACTGGACGGTGCCGGAATACGCCAGCGAGCTGCACCTGACCGAATCCCGCCTGACCGATATCTGCCGCCGCTTCGCCAACCGCCCGCCGAAGCGGCTGATCTTCGACCGCCAGCTGCGGGAGGCCAGACGCTTGCTGCTCTTCTCCGACAGCGCGGTCAGCGACATTGCCTGGCAGCTGGGGTTTAAGGACCCGGCCTATTTTGCCCGGTTTTTTAACCGCTTAGTGGGGTGCTCGCCGAGCGCGTATCGGGCGCAGAAAGTACCGGTATCGCCTGTTCCCCTCACCCCGGCCCTCTCCCAAAGGGAGAGAGAGTAACCGTCCCCTCTCCCTTTGGGAGAGGGTTAGGGTGAGAGAAATCACACTCTGCGATCTCTCGCGAAAAGTACCCGCCGTTGTCCCAATCGTCCCTTCACGTTCCGCCCCTCTCAGGCTTCAATTAAACAACAAAAACAAAACATAAATTTAACAACCCTATTCCGATACGAGGTCCCTATGAAGCCTGAAGATTTCCGCGCTTATGCCAAACGTCCGTTAACCGGCGAAGAGTATTTAAAAAGCCTGCAGGACGGCCGTGAGATTTACATCTACGGCGAGCGCGTCAACGACGTCACCACCCATCCGGCGTTTCGCAACGCGGCGGCCTCCATCGCGCAGATGTACGACGCGCTTCACAAGCCGGACATGCAGGATACCCTCTGCTGGGGCACCGACACCGGCAGCGGCGGCTACACCCACAAGTTCTTCCGTGTGGCGAAAAGCGCCGACGACCTGCGCCAGCAGCGCGACGCCATCGCCGAGTGGTCGCGCCTGAGCTACGGCTGGATGGGCCGCACGCCGGACTACAAAGCCGCGTTCGGCTGCGCGCTCGGCGCCAACCCGGCCTTCTATGGCCAGTTCGAACAGAACGCCCGCAGCTGGTACACGCGCATTCAGGAAACCGGCCTGTACTTCAACCACGCCATCGTTAACCCGCCGATCGACCGCCACAAGCCGGCGGACGAGGTGAAAGACGTCTACATCAAGCTGGAGAAAGAGACCGACGCCGGGATCATCGTCAGCGGCGCGAAGGTGGTGGCAACCAACTCGGCGCTGACCCACTACAACATGATCGGCTTCGGCTCCGCGCAGGTGATGGGCGAAAACCCGGACTTCGCGCTGATGTTCGTCGCGCCGATGGACGCCGAGGGGGTGAAGCTGATCTCCCGCGCCTCTTACGAGATGGTGGCAGGCGCAACCGGATCCCCGTACGACTACCCGCTCTCCAGCCGCTTTGATGAAAACGATGCGATCCTGGTGATGGATCACGTGCTGATCCCGTGGGAAAACGTGCTGATCTACCGCGATTTCGACCGCTGCCGTCGCTGGACGATGGAGGGCGGCTTTGCGCGAATGTACCCGCTGCAGGCCTGCGTGCGCCTTGCGGTGAAGCTCGACTTCATCACCGCCCTGCTGAAGAAATCCCTGGAGTGCACCGGTACCCTGGAGTTCCGCGGCGTGCAGGCGGATCTCGGCGAAGTGGTGGCCTGGCGCAACATGTTCTGGGCGCTGAGCGACTCCATGTGCTCCGAAGCCACCCCGTGGGTCAACGGCGCGTATCTGCCGGATCACGCCGCGCTGCAAACCTACCGCGTGATGGCGCCGATGGCCTACGCGAAGATCAAGAACATCATCGAGCGTAACGTGACGTCCGGGCTGATCTACCTGCCGTCCAGCGCCCGGGATCTGAACAACCCGCAGATCGACCAGTATCTGGCGAAATACGTGCGCGGCTCCAACGGCATGGATCACGTCGAACGCATCAAGATTTTGAAGCTGATGTGGGATGCCATCGGCAGCGAGTTTGGCGGTCGTCACGAGCTATACGAAATCAACTACTCCGGAAGCCAGGATGAGATCCGCCTGCAGTGTCTGCGCCAGGCGCAGAGCTCCGGCAACATGGACAAGATGATGGCGATGGTCGACCGCTGCATGTCTGAATACGACCAGCACGGCTGGACGGTGCCGCACCTGCACAACAACAGCGATATCAACATGCTCGACAAGCTGCTGAAATAGCGCAGCGGGAGGTTGCAATGCATTTAGATGAACAACGCCTGCGTTTTCGCGACGCAATGAGTAGCCTGTCGGCGGCGGTCAATGTGATCACCACCGAGGGCGAGGCGGGCCGCTGCGGCATTACCGCCACCGCCGTCTGTTCGGTCACCGACACCCCGCCGTCGGTCATGGTGTGCATCAACGCCAACAGCGCCATGAACCCGGTATTTCAGGGCAACGGCAGGCTGTGCGTTAACGTGCTGAATCACGAGCAGGAGATCATGGCTCGCCATTTCGCCGGGATGACCGGTATGACGATGGAGGAGCGCTTTACCCTCTCCTGCTGGCAGAAAGGCCCGCTGGCGCAGCCGGTGCTCAAGGGCGCGCTCGCCAGCCTTGAAGGTGAGATTAGCCAGGTGCAAACCATCGGCACGCATCTTGTCTACCTTGTTGAAGTTAAGAACATCATTCTGAGTGACGCGGGACACGGTCTGATCTACTTCAAGCGCCGCTTCCACCCGGTCATGCTGGAGGCGGAA
This sequence comes from Enterobacter cloacae complex sp. SHL009, assembly GCF_049237205.1. Taxonomy (NCBI): domain Bacteria; kingdom Pseudomonadati; phylum Pseudomonadota; class Gammaproteobacteria; order Enterobacterales; family Enterobacteriaceae; genus Enterobacter; species Enterobacter cloacae complex sp. SHL009. The sequence continues at coordinate 213,752 of NZ_JBMKIW010000002.1, read as the reverse complement.
GCCGCCGTGTGATCCCCCCTCGCGCTGGCCTTTTTCTTCGGCCAGCGCCGCTTTCTACAAAAACTCCTAAGGTTTCCGCTAAATCACGCCGTTATATAACCATAAGAGAAATTTTCTGTGACTGAATACTGACACCCTTTGTCAGTGCATCCGCATCATTCAGCGCATACCTAAATATACAGGATGACCTTATGGCTAAAACGACGCGGAGCCGCTCGGCTGAACGTCTGGTCGATATTCTGGTTGAGCTACATTTAAACGGTGTGGTAAACCGCAGTGCGCTAATGGAAAAATTTAAAATTACCGAGCGTACCGTCTACCGGGATTTAAATGCCCTATCTCCTATTGTTGAACATACCGGTAACGGGCTATATCGACTGATCCATTCTGCGCAATCGCCCGGCGGACAAGGCTTACATCACACCCTTGCTAACTTCCTGAATGCTGACAGCTTTTTCCCTGAAAGAAATACGGAATTCTGGCAGAAGCTCGAAACGCGCGTTGACGAAAACCATATTCTTATTCTTGGCAATGAGGCAGAACACACGGTAGAACGTGATATTCGCCGTCATTTAACGAAAATCGAGAAATCGATTAAAAACCATAATGTTTGTCAGATCGTTTATAAGGGGAAAACCCGTCTGATTAATCCCTATAAACTCATTAACAAAAAAAATATATGGTATTTACAAGCCACCGAAAATAGCCGCCTGAAATCCTTCTCATTGAGCCAGATTAGCTGGTTTGATATTCAGAAAACGACCTTCACGCCCGAAGAAAATGTCCTTGAGCTGCTGGAGAAAAGCCTCGACCCCTGGGTCTCTGAAAATACTTTCGCAGTGAAAATATTTATCAAAGATAATATTTCACATTACTTCCTGCGCCGCGATCTTCTGCCGGAACAGGAGCTGGTGGAGGAGCAACAGGGCGGCGTCACGCTGCGCTGCCAGGCGGCGCACGAGAACCAGATCCTGCCGCTGCTGTTCTACTGGCTGCCCCACATTCAGATTCTGGAACCGAACTGGCTGAAGGAAAAACTGATTAGAACCCTGGAGAACTATCTGGCCGTGGAGCGTAATCCGAATAATCAAGTGATCTCAATCACATAATTTCGCCCCCTGGCGGCGAGCCGGAACCGCTCGTCGCCCCCTTTGACCGCTCACCCGGCACTTTCAACCACTCATTCATTTACCGTCCTTTACACGCGCGAGGATCTGGCACGATCGCTCCAGCATTAATCAATACCTCCTCACAACGAACCCTGACCCTTTTTTCTTTACATAAAAAACCAGGTCTTACTATGGATACTAAAAAACTACTGAAGCACGTGCCCTGGGCCTTACTCGGGATCCTCGGCGCTTTCTGTCTGGCGGTTGTCGCATTACGCCGGGGCGAACACGTAAGCGCCCTGTGGATCGTGGTCGCGTCCGTTTCCGTCTATCTTGTTGCTTATCGCTACTACAGCTTGTACATCGCGCAGAAGGTCATGAAGCTCGACCCAACGCGCGCCACCCCGGCGGTCATTAACAATGACGGCCTGAACTACGTGCCAACCAACCGCTACGTGCTGTTTGGTCACCACTTTGCCGCTATTGCTGGCGCAGGCCCGCTGGTTGGCCCGGTGCTGGCCGCGCAGATGGGCTACCTGCCGGGAACCCTGTGGCTGCTCGCCGGCGTGGTGCTGGCGGGTGCGGTGCAGGACTTTATGGTGCTGTTTATCTCTTCTCGCCGTAACGGGGCCTCTCTGGGTGAGATGGTCAAAGAAGAGATGGGCCGCGTGCCGGGGACTATCGCCCTGTTCGGCTGCTTCCTGATTATGATCATCATCCTCGCGGTGCTGGCCCTGATCGTGGTGAAAGCGCTGGCCGAAAGCCCGTGGGGTGTCTTCACCGTATGCTCAACCGTGCCGATTGCGCTGTTCATGGGTATCTACATGCGCTTCCTGCGTCCGGGACGCGTGGGCGAAGTGTCGGTGATTGGTATCGTGCTGCTGGTGGCCTCCATCTACTTCGGCGGCGTGATTGCGCACGACCCGTACTGGGGCCCGGCGCTGACCTTCAAGGACACCACCATTACCTTCGCGCTGATTGGCTATGCGTTTATCTCAGCGCTGCTGCCGGTCTGGCTGATTCTGGCCCCGCGTGACTACCTCGCGACCTTCCTCAAAATCGGCGTTATCGTCGGTCTGGCGATCGGCATCCTGGTGATTAACCCGGATCTGAAAATGCCGGCAGTGACCCAGTACATCGACGGTACCGGCCCGCTGTGGAAAGGCGCCCTGTTCCCGTTCCTGTTCATCACCATCGCCTGCGGTGCGGTCTCCGGCTTCCACGCCCTGATTGCCTCCGGTACCACGCCTAAGCTGCTGGCGAACGAGAAAGACGCGCGTCTGATCGGATACGGCGCGATGCTGATGGAGTCCTTCGTGGCGATCATGGCGCTGGTTGCAGCCTCCATTATCGAACCGGGTCTCTACTTCGCGATGAACACCCCACCGGCGGGCCTCGGTATCACCATGCCAAACCTGCACGAAATGGGCGGTGACAACGCGGCGCTGATTATGGCGCAGCTGAAGGACGCCAGCGCACACGCGGCGGCGACCGTTAGCTCCTGGGGCTTCGTGATTTCGCCGGAGCAGATTATGCAGACGGCGAAGGACATCGGCGAACCGTCCGTGCTGAACCGCGCCGGTGGTGCACCGACGCTGGCGGTGGGTATCGCACACGTGTTCCACAAGGTGCTGCCGTGGGCGGACATGGGCTTCTGGTACCACTTCGGTATTTTGTTCGAAGCGCTGTTCATCCTGACCGCGCTGGACGCCGGTACCCGTGCGGGCCGCTTCATGCTGCAGGACCTGCTCGGTAACTTCGTGCCGTTCCTGAAGAAAACCGACTCTCTGGTAGCGGGCATTCTGGGTACTGCGGGCTGCGTCGGACTGTGGGGCTACCTGCTGTATCAGGGCGTTGTCGACCCGCTCGGCGGCGTGAAGAGCCTGTGGCCGCTGTTCGGTATCTCTAACCAGATGCTCGCAGCCGTTGCTCTGGTGCTGGGTACCGTGGTCCTCGTGAAGATGAAGCGCACCAAATACATCTGGGTAACCGTTGTTCCTGCGCTGTGGCTGCTGCTCTGCACCACCTGGGCGCTTGGCCTGAAGCTGTTCAGCGCCAACCCGCAGCTGGAAGGCTTCTTCTTCATGGCTAACCAGTACAAAGAGAAGATTGCCGCAGGCGGCGCGGACCTTACCGCGCAGCAGATTGCCAACATGAACCATATCGTGGTGAACAACTACACCAACGCGGGTCTGAGCATTCTGTTCCTGGTGGTGGTGTACAGCATCATCTTCTACGGCATCAAAACCTGGCTGAACGTGCGTAACGCCGACGGCCGTACGGATAAAGAAACCCCGTACGTGCCGGTGCCGGAAGGCGGCGTGAAGACCTCTTCACATCATTAATCCGCAATCCCAGCCCTCTCCCTTTGGGAGAGGGCTGGGATGAGGGAAACATAAGCCCAGCGGACTCACATCGCCGGGCTTTTTCTGTCTGGAACCCACAATGTTTGGTAACTTAGGCGAAGCAAAAAAATACCTCGGTCAGGCGGCGAAAATGCTGATTGGCATTCCGGACTATGACAACTACGTTGAGCACATGAAGACCAACCATCCGGATAAGCCGTACATGACCTACACCGAATTCTTCCGCGAGCGTCAGGAAGCGCGCTACGGCGGAAGTGGAGAAGGCGGCGTTCGCTGCTGCTAAAGGAGAGACCATGACCCCGATTGCCGTTACCCTGCTGACCGGTTTTCTCGGCGCCGGTAAAACCACCCTGCTGCGCCACATCCTGAACGAACAGCACGGCTTCAAAATCGCCGTCATCGAAAACGAATTCGGTGAGGTCTCCGTTGACGATCAATTGATCGGCGATCGCGCCACCCAGATCAAAACTCTGACCAACGGCTGCATCTGCTGCACCCGCTCTAACGAATTAGAAGACGCCCTGCTGGACCTGCTCGACAGCCGCGATCGCGGCGAGATCGACTTTGACCGCCTGGTGATCGAATGCACCGGCATGGCCGACCCCGGCCCGATTATTCAGACCTTTTTCTCTCACGAGATCCTCTGCCAGCGCTACCTGCTGGACGGCGTGATTGCCCTGGTGGATGCGGTTCACGCCGACGAGCAGATGAACCAGTTCACCATCGCCCAGTCTCAGGTGGGCTACGCCGACCGCATCCTGCTGACCAAAACCGACGTGGCGGGCGAAAGCGAAAAACTGCTCGAGCGCCTGACGCGCATTAACTCCCGCGCGCCGGTTTACACGGTGACGCACGGCGACATCGATCTGTCTCAGCTGTTCAACACCAACGGCTTTATGCTGGAAGAGAACGTCACCGCGAAACCGCGCTTCCACTTTATGGGAGATAAGCAAAACGACGTGGCGTCGATTGTGGTGGAGCTGGACTACCCGGTGGACATCGGCGAGGTTTCGCGCGTGATGGAAAACCTGCTGCTGTCGTTTGCCGACAAGCTGCTGCGCTACAAAGGGATGCTGTGGATTGACGGCGAGCCGAACCGCCTGCTGTTCCAGGGCGTACAGCGCCTGTACAGCGCCGACTGGGACAGACCCTGGGGCGAGGAAGCACCGCACAGCGTGATGGTGTTTATAGGCATACAGCTGCCGGAAGAAGAAATTCGGGCGGCGTTTGCAGGGCTGAAGAAATAACCGCTATGCATCTCCTCTCCCCTGTGGGGCTGAGGGATCCACGGTAATTTTTTAACCTGAAGCGATGAATGTTGCTTCAGAAAAATTAATGGCTTACAGCGATGCCCTGGTCCGGCTGTAAATCGCCGAGGCGTTTCCGTAAGGCCGAGGCGAGGCGCAGGGATGCGCCGAGAGGGCGCAGGGATGCGCCGAGAGGGCGCAGGGATGCGCCGAGAGGGCGTGGCCTGCAGGGATGCAGGCCACGCCCGACCCGATAGCCTGAAGGAATAAGCTGAGGACAAAATTGCCGGGAGCAATTTTGGACAGCGCCTGCGCTGGCCCTGAAAGGGTGAGCCACAGGGATGGGGCGAGCAATCCGCGAAGCGGCGATTTACCGCCGGGAGCCCGGGTCGCCAGGGTGGTGGCGACTGAGCCACCCTGGCACGTTCACAGGTCATGCCGTTACAGAGTAGCAAGGAACATAGAGTGAACGGAATAACCTCCACAGCCGTATGTTCCCCCTCACCCCAGCCCTCTCCCTCAAGGGAGAGGGAGCCGTCTGTGCAGGCATTATCTTGTGGGGATACCCCAGCCTTTAGCAAGAAGGGTAAACTTATTTCACCGCTTCCGGCAGCGTCACAATCCACAGCTCGCTGTCCGACTCCGGCTTTTTCAGCGGCTTCACGCTGAGCGTGGTTTCCACCGGCTTATCATCCAGCGTCAGCTTGCCTTCCGCGTTCACCCGATAATCCTTGAGCTTCTTGCCCTCGACCGGGTTTTGCATCGCCACCTTCACGCCAAAGTCGTTATCGTTCGCCACCGCAAGCGTTTTGCTGTCGATCAGCGCCAGCCCTTCGGCCTTCTCCTGCTGCCAGCCCAGCGCGCGGAGATCGACCACCTGCGTTTTTGCCGCAAGGGTAATGCCGCGCTGCGCCAGGGTTTTCTCATCATCAAACTCCGGGTACTCGCCCGGCTTGTCGAAGGCGGTCAGGTCGCTCGCCTTGCTGAGATCCACCTTGTAGATAAGGTTACGCATGCCGTCGTTTTTATCGCTTCCCTGCTCAATCAGCAGGATATGCTGGTTATCGAGCGCCACGATGTCGCCGATTTTGGCGTCGCTGTTTTTGCTGTAGGCCGCGCTGTCGATAGGGTAACCGTACATCGCCGTTTTCCCGGTTGCCGGGTCGAAGCTCACCAGACGCGTAAACAGGGACTGCTTTTTGCTCTTACCGTCGATATCCAGCGTGCTTTGCACGGCGGCGATAATCCGTCCGTCCGGCATCCGGGTCAGGCCTTCAAAGCCCCGGTTCGCCTGGCGCCATTTGATAATGTTTGGCAGGCCGCCCGCGATGGATTTCTCCCCTTCCGCCGCCTGCGGACCGTGGATCGCCAGGATCTTCCCTTTGCTGTCGACGTTAATCAGGAACGGGCCATATTCGTCGCACAGCCAGTAGCCCCCTTTCCCGTCCGGCGTGATGCCTTCCGTGTCCATGCCGCGGTTGTCACCCTTCAGGGTCTTGAGGGTATCGCTGAACGCCACTTCATTGGTGGAGCCAATCACGCCGCTTTGCAGCGGCAGACCGTTGATCTCGCCTTTATCATCATGCAGCGGGCGGGCATCAACAGCCTCCGCTTTGCCGTTCTGAACGCGGATGGTCATCAGCAGCGGCGCGAAATCTGGCGTGACAAATATTTTGGCTTCGTTTTTACCCATTTTTGGCGCATCGGCGTTTGGACCGCGATCGGTCACGGTCGCAAAGGTCAGGGCGTCGCCCTGCTTGCCCGTAAACAGCAGGCCGGAGCCAATGCCCACGGGCAGTCCGTTCGGAAACGCGCTGGCAAACGCGCCGCTGTAGCTCACGTGGGAGCCTTCAGGGAAGCTGACGACATAGCGCTCAGCAGTGGGCTGCGCCGCCAGGCCAGAGAAAGAGAGCGCACAGCCGATTAGTACAGGAATAATTTTTCTTTTCATATTGTTAGCATCCAGTTAGTGAAGCCAACAACGTAAAGAATAAACGTGTCAGAAAAATGACATGGAAGGGAAACCGGCCTGCGCGATTGAACGTATATTCATCGCTCGAAATGTAAGGCTTTGTTGTTTTGTGTGACAGGCGAAACATTTTTGGAAATTATTAGAAACCCAATTAATTCATCTCAAATCACTATCCCCACCTCGTTCAGTTTATGTTTAGTCAAAAAACTAAACGGTTCCTAAACGCTAAAAACATCCCCTGTTGACACCCCGACAATCAAACATCATTGCAACAACTTCAATAAAAAAGTTAACAATATCAGTATAAAACCGCGATTTATATCACATTTGCAGTCATTAACATCGCTTGTTAAGGTGCGCCCAGATGAATTTAATGACGAGGCATAAAACATGAAAAAACTGAATATCCTTCTTCTTTCTGCTCTGGCTGCCGTATCGGGTTCCGCACTGGCGATGGGCGGCACCGTTGAGCAGGGTAAAAACTTTACCAACCTCAATCTGGAAATGGGGAAATCCTCATCCGGTGTTTATCTCGAAAGCAACTGGCTCAAAAACACCGATGACGGTACCCAGACCGGGGGCGTGGGCGCAGGCTACAACCTGGGTCTTGGCCCGGTGATGCTGAATGCGGGCGCAAAAGCCATCTACCTCGGCCCGAAAAAAGGCGATAACGGCGTGGCGTTCCCGATTGGCGGCGGCGTAAACGTTGCCCTGACCGACAGCATCCACGTGTACGGTGAAGGCTATGTGGCGCCAGAAGGCCTGAACAACAGCGTGAAAAACTACGTTGAAGCTAACGGCGGCGTAAGCTGGACGCCAATTACGCCAGTGACCCTGAAAGTGGGCTACCGCCACGTGAGCGTGGATGGCAAAGACGGTCGTCCTGGCCACACGCTGATTGACGGCGCATATGTAGGCGGTGGAGTCACCTTCTGATGAAACACCGCATAACCGCGCTTTGCGTTCTGAGCCTCACGCTGATGCTCACCGGCTGCGTCCAGTACAAATGGGTGAAACCGGGCGTCAGCGATGCGGAAATGAATAAAAAGCTCACGGAATGCGAAGCGCAGGCGCTAATCGATCTGCCCCCGGATAACGTCGTGACCGGATCCAGCTCGGAAAAAACGGACAAAAAGAACAAGAAAAAGGATATTTCCACGAGCTACACGGTTGAAGACGCGAATGAATATCGCCGGGATACGTTAGTCGACAGCTGCATGTTCAAAAGCGGCTGGGACAAGATCGAAGTGCAATAATCCCTTAAAAAAACCTGCCGGTTGGCAGGTTTTTTATTATCTCTTACTTACGCACCACCACCAGCTTCTGGTTCACAAACTCTTTGATCCCCAGATCCGACAGCTCGCGTCCGTAGCCGGAGCGCTTCACGCCACCGAACGGCAGCTCCGGTGCAGTATCGGTGAGCCAGTTGATGTACACCATCCCGGTCTCAATCCGCGACGCCATTTTCTTCGCGCGCTCGATATTCTGGCTGAATACCGCCCCGCCAAGGCCGTAGTGGGAGTCGTTCGCCAGCGCGACCGCCTCGTCGTCGTTTTTCACCACGTACATCTGCGCCACCGGGCCGAAGAACTCTTCGAAATACGCCGGGTTATCGCGGGAGATATTCGTCAGGATCGTCGGTTCGAAGAAACTCCCGTCGCGCTGCGCCGGTTTGCCGCCATAGTGCAGCGTCGCACCGTTTTTCACCGCCTCGTTAACCTGTTTGGTCAGCGTTTCGAGCGCATCTTTAGACGACAGCGGCCCCAGCGTGGTGCTTTCGTCCAGCGGATCGCCAATCTTCACCTGCTTAAACGCCTCGGTGAATTTGCTCAGGAAGGCATCCGCAATCTTTTCATGCAGGATAAAGCGCTTCGCCGCGGTGCAGACCTGCCCGGCGTTGTTGAGCCGCGCGTTAACGCCAATTTTCACGGCCTTCTCAAGGTCTGCGTCATCCAGCACCACGAACACGTCGTTACCGCCCAGCTCCAGCGTGGATTTCTTGATGTGCTTCGCCGCCTGAGCGGCCACCACGCTGCCGGCCTTTTCGGAGCCGGTTAATGCAGCGCCCTGCACGCGATCGTCAGCAATGATATTCGCCACCTGCTCGGACGAAATAAACAGGTTGGTCCACGCCCCTTCCGGCGCGCCCGCCTCGCGCACCAGATGGGCAAAGGTCTCGGCGCAGTGCGGCACGATGCTGGCATGCTTGGCGATGACGGGGTTCCCCGCCGCCAGGTTTGGCGCCAGCACGCGCATCAGCTGGTAGTACGGGAAGTTCCACGGCTCAACGGCCATCAGCACGCCGATGGGGTGATGCTCAACCCACGCATCCCCAAGCTCCGAGTCGTACTTCACCGGGGCCAGGAACTGCTTCGCGTTATCGGCGTAGTAGCGGGCTATTTGTGCGCACAGCTTCACCTCGCCGCGGCTCTGTTCGATGAGCTTACCCATCTCCTGGCTGGCGATTTTAGCCAGATCCTCCACGCGCTCGTCGATCAGATCGGCAAGCTTATGGAGCACCGGCAGGCGCTGGCTGATATCGCCTTTCGCCCAGTCCGAATGATAAAGCGCATCGGCCGCGCGGAGCGCCGCTTCGATATCCGCGTCGGTATGTGAGGGGTATTCTTTGATGAGCTGGTTAGTGGCAGGATTTACTGTCTGATAAGCCATGTCGAATCTCCTTGTTTTACCGCTTAGGGTATTAAGGGTAGTCAACATGACTGGCTATGGACGTAAAGTTGGGTATATCCGGAAGGTTCTTAATGAAGCGCTGCCAGAGGGGTCGCTGACATGGTATAAAAAATCTTCAGAAGGAGCGCCCATGACCGATACCCGACATATCCGCCAGACTTTTCACCGCACCTCAGGCCTTGAGCTGCGCAGCACCTGGCAGAGTACGCAGGCGTACAAACGCCACAGTCACTCTCAGCTCTCCATCGGCGCGATTGTGGAGGGCCAGACCTGCTGCGTGTGTCACGACAGAGAGTACATCCTTAACCCCGGGGACCTCATCGTGATCCCGGCCTGTGCGCCGCACAGCTGTAACCCCGTCGCCGGGCAACCGCGCAGCTACCATATGCTCTACATCGACACCGGGCTTCCGCTGGCGCTACAGGTGATTCGTAGCCCCACCCTGTTTGCCCATTACCTGGACGTTGTCGAGACCCTGTCTCCGGCATCACTGGAAACGCTGCTTTCTGCCCTTCCCCGCGCCGTGGATAACGCTGACGCGCTTCGCGCAACCAGCCAGCAGATTCAGCAGGCGTTTCTTTCCGATCTCACCTGCCCGCCTTCCCTCGACGAGCTTGCCCAACGCTTCTCGCTGCGCAAGGAGACGCTGATCCGCACCTTCAGGCAGGACACCGGCCTGACGCCGGGCAGCTTTCTCAACATCTCCCGCGTGGAATTCGCCAAAGCGCGGCTGCGCGCCGGGGATGATATTGCCGACGTTGGCTACCAGAGCGGCTTTGCCGACCAGAGCCATTTTCATAAGACCTTCGTCAGCTATACCGCCGCCACGCCGCGCCAGTACGCGACGGGCCGATCAATATCAGACAATAAATAGGTTCTGCAGCGCCGTAGTCTGACCGCAGATTATTTACTGAGGTCGCTATGGAACTGTTATTCCCTTCCGCTTTTCTCGCCCTGGCGCTGGCGCATTTTGTTGCCCTGCTAAGCCCGGGCCCGGATTTCTTCCTGCTGGTGGGCTACGCCGCGCGCTACCGGCTGCGCGGCAGCGCCGGATTGTGCGTCGGCATCGCCGCGGGCAACGCGCTCTATATTGTTCTGGTGATTATCGGCTGGAGCGCGCTGCGCCAGTTTACGTGGCTGTTTACGCTGATCGAGCTTTGCGGGGCGCTGTACCTGATGTGGATCGGATCGCATCTGATTCGCAGCCGCCAGCAGTCGCTGGCGCTGAATGAAACCCACCAGCGCTTTCCCTCGCTGCAAAAGCAGATCCTGCTGGGGCTCGGTTCGGCGCTGTTAAACCCGAAGAACGCGCTGTTCTATCTGGCGCTGATGACGGCCTTGCTGGGGCCGGACGTAACGCTGCTTCAGCAGGCGACCTGCGGCGTCTGGATGGTGATGGTGGTGCTGGCGTGGGATTTAGCGCTGGTGTCGCTGTTGGGGCTATCGGCGGTACAACAGAAGCTCAGCCGTTCGCTGTGGTGGATTGAGCGCACGGCGGGGGTGGTGCTGATGGGGTTTGGGGGGTGGGTGCTGTGGCGGTTTTTGCACATTCCCCCCGCTTCCCTCTATCCTTAACCCATGGAAAAAATAGCTGAACTCAAACGCGCCAAGCTGCTGGCGCTGTCGCTGCTGCTGGTTGCAGTCGCGGCCTTTATCACCACCCTGTTCCTGCCGCAGACCTTCTGGGTGCGCGGCGTAAAGGCCATTGCCGAGGCGGCGATGGTCGGCGCGCTCGCAGACTGGTTTGCCGTGGTTGCGCTGTTCCGCCGGGTGCCCATTCCATTTATCTCGCGCCATACGGCAATTATCCCGCGCAATAAAGACCGGATCGGCGACAATCTCGGCCAATTTGTGCAGGAGAAGTTTCTTGATACCCAGTCGCTGGTCGCATTGATTCGCCGCTATGAACCTGCGCAGATGATCGGCGCCTGGTTCAGCAAGCCCGACAACGCCCAGCGCGTCGGGCTGCATTTGATGCAGGTGATGAGCGGTTTTCTCGAACTCACGGACGACGGGCGTATTCAGCGCCTGCTCAAACGGGCGGTGCATAAGGCCATCGACAAGGTTGATTTCACCGAAACCAGCGCCGTGATGCTGGAGAGCATGACCAAAAACAACCGCCACCAGGTGCTGCTGGATGCGATCATCAACCGTCTGATTACCCTGATTCAGCGGGAGAGCACGCGGGACTTTATTGCCGATCAGATTGTCCACTGGCTGAAGACCGAGCATCCGCGCAAAGCGATGGTGCTGCCCACCGAGTGGCTGGGCGATCAAAGCGCGGAGATGGTGTCGAACGCGGTGAACACGCTGCTGGACGATATCAGCCACGACCGCACGCACCAGATCCGCCAGGCGTTCGACCGCGCCACGCTGAAGCTTATCGACAACCTGAAAAACGATCCGGAAATGGCGGCGAAAGCCGACAACATCAAGCACTACCTGAAAAACGATGAGGCGTTTAACCGCTATCTGGGAGAGATGTGGGCTGACCTGCGCCAGTGGCTGAAAGCGGATATGCAAAGCGAGGATTCGCGGGTGAAGCAGCGCATCGCCAACGCCGGGCTGTGGTTTGGCGAAACGCTGTCTAACGACGCCAGCCTGCGGGCGTCGCTGAACGAGCATCTGGAGCAGGCCGCGCACCGCCTCGCGCCGGATTTTGCCGCCTTCCTGACGCGCCACATCAGCGACACGGTCAAAAGCTGGGATGCCAAAGACATGTCCCGCCAGATTGAGCTCAATATCGGTAAAGATCTGCAGTTCATCCGCGTCAACGGCACGCTGGTCGGCGGGACGATTGGCCTGATCCTGTTTTTACTCTCGCAGCTGCCTGCCGTGCTGGGACATTAATCTACCTTGGGCGGCGCGATGACGTAGCGCGTCGCTTCGAAGCGATTGAGGATCAGGTGCACCAGGAAGACCATCGTCAGCGTTGCGACCAGCGAAAAGGTGACGGAAGTGATGCGATAGAGATCGCTGAACACCAGGTCAGTGTCCGGGTGCATGTTCTGCCCGAACATAATGCCGATGGTGGTGATGCTGGAAAACCCCACGCCCGCGCCCACCTTTTCCATCACGTGCAGGCGCGCGCCAAACGCCAGCCCGAGGCCGATCAGGGGCATCATCAACAGCATATGGCTGCTGTGATCGTAGAGGATCAGCTGCACCACCAGAATATAGAGGCAGCCCAGCACCACGCCGACCACGCGCCAGATAGAGCTCATCACCGAACCGCGATAGTGCATCGGGAACAGGATCAAAATCCCCGCCATCAGCGCCGAAAGCGAATCGCTTAAGTCGCTAATCTGAAACACCACGAATATCAGCGTCGCGACGGTACCGGAGAGCAGCGACTCGTGGCGCACGCGGGCATCGTCTTTCTCAATCAGCGGCGGCGGCCTGCGGGGCTCCACGTCAGGCAGGAGATAGTTCATCAACGCGCTCAGGCACACCGCCATCACGCTCGCTTCGATGTTGGAAAACAGCAGCGTGTGCCAGCTGGTGGTGGGGTAGCTCATAAAGTTGAGCATCACGCTCTGGCACACCACGCCCATTGAGCCAAACAGGAACAGCGGCCCCTTGCTCATAAAGCGAAAGCGCATCACGTACAGGGCGAACACCACCAGCGTCATAATGACCGGCCATTGCGACAGATAGCCGATAATGAAGATCATTTCGACGCAGTTTAGCGCGGCGCTGAAGATAAACTGCTTCGCCACGTGGCGGTTAAACACCGGCACCAGCGACAGGAGCATGATCGGATAGACCACGAAAAATACGCCGTAGCTGGTGTTGTAAAAGCTGGAGATGCTCAGCGCAATCATCCCGGCGAAGACGATGCGCAGGGTCTGGCGAAAGTCGTTTGCCGTATAGACGATGTTGCCGTGCGGGGTAAACACCCGCGCCAGGGTGCTAATAGACATAGTGAAGCAGGCTCACCAGGTGGATCTGCATCCCGGAGAAAAAGCGCGCAAACGGCCCCTCGCTGTTATAGAGCTGCACGGTCGCGCGCGCGCCGGTCGGCAGATGCTTCGGCAGCGCCTCGTCCAGCGCAACGTGAATTCGCATGCGCTGGGCGTCACGCACCCAGCGGTTGGAGGTTTCCGGTTCGGACAGCTGGCCGTTCACGGCCTCCTGACCCGCCAGTATCCCCGCGTCGCTGCTGGTCACGTGGGCGCGGAAAACGTGCCCCGGGAAGGCGTCAAACACCACGGCGGCATCGGTGCCCTGATGGGTGTGACGCAGGCTTTTTTCGCGAAAATCGGCCACGATATCGATCTGGTTGTTCACCAGCGCCAGCGCGGCGGAACCCGAGGAGGCGTAAAAGCCCGGGCTTAACTGCAGGTTACTGACCGTGCCGTCCGCCTGGGCGTAGACCTTCGTCCAGCCGAGGTTAAGCTCTGCCTCATCCAGCGCGTTGCGGTATTTTTGCAGCGTCACGTTGCGATGCTCGTCCCGCTCGCCGCGCTGAATACGCAGGTTATGGATATTGGCCTGGATGGAGCTGACGGACTGCTCGCTGCTCTGCCAGGTGGTGCGAACCTTATCCAGATCCGCCTGCGAGACGTTCTGCAAGGTGCTCAGCTTCTGGTAGCGATCGAAGGTCACTTTGTCGTTACGCGCGGTCAGCACGGCGGTTTTCAGGCTGGCCTGCGCGGCGGCGATCTGCGCATCCAGCTGGTCGTTGGAAAGGCGTGCCTGCTCAAGCGCGATTTGCGCCGCTTCCACTTTATTGCGAAACGGCGTGTCGTCGAGCTCAAACAGCAGATCGCCTTTTTTCACCTGGCTGTTGTTGTGGACATGTACCGCCGCCACATAGCCGGAGACGCGCGGAGAAACCGGCGTCACCACGCGCATCACGGTGGAGTCCGGCGTCAGCGGGATCCAGATATCCGCGACGATAAAGTAGACAAACATCAGCAGGAAAGAGGCAATACTCACCCTTACCCAGCGGGCAAACTTTTGTTCAGGGGTCATTATTTTTCGGTCTTGTTATCTTCTTCGCGGATAGTCCGCAAATTGCAGGCGAATTGATTCAGGGTGGCGCTGAAAATGTCGATATGTTCCGGCGCGATGTTTTGCGATACGCGCGCCTGATAGGTCTCAATCACCTGAGTGAGCCTTTTTAATATGGCTTTTCCCTCAGGCGTCAGCGTCAGAAGCCGGATGCGCTTGTCATAAGGCGATACGGAGCGCAGCAGGTAACCCTGCTTTTCCAGCTGTGCCAGGGTGCGCATCAGCGGCGGCAGTTCAATGCCCTGCACCTCCGCCAGCTCACTCACGGAGACGTTATCCCCGAGCTGATGAAGCTGCATCATCACCGTCCAGCTCGACTGGGTTAACCCGGTATCGAGAATGGCGTCGTCGATTACCGCACGCCACTGGCGCACGATCATCGCCATCCGCATGCCCATCGGCCTGCGGCTAAACAGTTCTTCTTCGCTCATGGGGAAACCTCTCGTCACACGCGGTCACGATAATAGTTATCAGGATAAGTATCAAGAAACGAGAGGCGAAAGAGCAGGAATTGCGAAACGACGTCCCCCTCTCCCCGTGGGAGAGGGCTGGGGTGAGGGCACCAGCCCGCAGCGAAGTTTAGCGGCTAAAAAGTCTCTTAACAGCAGCCCTACCTGAAGCCGTCACCACCACCTCCCTGTATCCCGCCACCCGCTGGATCCACCCTTTGCTTTCCAGATGAATGAGCAGCGCCGCGCCCGCCTCACCGCCAAGATGAAACCGCCGCTCGCTCCAGTCCAGACAGGCACAGCAGGCTTTGCGGCGCGGGTGAGCGCTTAACGAAACGCCGAGCTTCAGAAACTGCTCCCGGCCATACAGCGTGAGCGCTGAACCGTCAGCCTCCAGCCAGCCTTCCGCCTGCATAAAATCGTAGATGTGCACCGCAACCGTTCCGGCAAGATGGTCGTAACAGGTTCGGGCCTCGCGCATGGCCTTCGGCGCGGTCGTTTCCGGCGGGGTAATGCGGCTCCAGGAGAGCCCCATCATCTGCTCCACCAGCTCCGCCACGTCGTGCCCCGCCAGACGATAATAGCGGTGCCGCCCCTGAGACAGGCAGGTAATCAGCTTTCCCTCCACCAGCCGGGCGAGATGCCCGCTGGCGGTCGACGGCGCAACCTCTGCCGCCGCGCTCAGCTCGGTGGCGGTCCACGCCCGCCCGTCCATCAGCGCGCACAGCATCTTTACGCGCGAGGGATCGGCCATTGCGGCAGCCACCGCGGCAATGGCCTGTTCCAGCGCCGCGCCGTTCTCAGGAGGTAGGCTCGTTTTTAACATGTGTTGCCCAGGGTTCGGTGATCTCTGCGGCCAGCTTATCATCATCCGTCAGCAGAATAAGGTGATTCGCGTGGTCGCTGTACTGGGTAAGGATAGACACGCCGCGTGCCGCCAGCACCGCCGCAATTTCACCCAGCTCGCCGGGGCGCTCCTGCCTGAGTTTCCGGATCACCGGCTTACGCAACGCCTGCACGGTAAACCCGGCGTCGAGCAGCACGCGTCGCGCTTTTTCCCCGTCTTCCACCAGAAAATGGGCATCGGTACCAAATACGCCTCCGCCCTCCAGCCCCACGCCGTTGCGCCCCAGCAGCTGTCCAAAGCGCGCCAGCTCGCCGGGCCTGTCGCTAAAAATCACATGAACGTCATACATCCGCGTGCCCTCCGGTTTCGGAACTGTACTCCCGCACCAGCTGCGCCACCCGAATGCGGTAGTACGCGAAAATCGATTCCCGCCCTTCGGCCTGCGCGGCCTGATGGAAGACGTTCTGCTTCCAGCTACGGACGGCCTCCTCATCCCGCCACCAGGAAAGCGACAGGATTTTGCCGTCGGTCGTCAGGCTCTGGAACCGTTCAATATCAATAAAGCCGTCGATGTCCGCCAGCAAAGGTTTGAGTTCGGCAGCGAGCTGAAGATAGCGCGCCTGATGGGCGGGCGCGGCTTTGGCTTCGAAAATGACTGCAATCATGATGGTCTCTCCGTAATGATGTTGGGGAGAGAATGCAGGGTAGAGAGGAACGATGCTTCGGCAAAGAGCGAAGCGTTGTGCCGGATGGCGCTGCGCTTATCCGGCCAGTGGGAAGATGTAGGCCCGGCAAGCGCAGCGCCACCGGGCAGGTTTTAGCTCAGAATCGACTTCGGCTCCATAAACGCCCGAATTCCCCACTCGCCCATCTCGCGCCCCACGCCGGAGTGCTTAAACCCGCCGAACGGCGCTTTCGGCTCATGGGCCAGGGTGTTCACCAGCACGCGACCGGAAACAATCTGCTGCGCCACGCGTCGCGCGCGGTTCGCATCGCCGCCCAGCACCATCGCGCTCAATCCGTAATCGGTGTCGTTGGCAATGGCGATAGCCTCCGCCTCGTCACGATAGGGGATCGCGCACAGCACCGGGCCGAAAATCTCGTCACGGGCGACCGTCATCTGGTTGTTCACGTCGGCAAACAGCGTCGGGCGCACAAACCAGCCGTCTCGCGTGCCGTCCGGTCTCCCTTCACCACCCGCCAGCAGACGCGCCCCCTCTTCAATACCTTTACGGATATAGCCCTGCACCCGCTGCCACTGCTTTTCGCTGACCATCGGGCCGACGTCCGTCGCGCTATCGCGCGGATCGCCCGATTTCACCGCCGCCACGGCCTGCGCCAGCGCGGTTTCGATCTCAGCCTTGCGCGCCTGCGGCACCAGAATGCGCGTTCCGGCCACGCACGCCTGCCCGCTGTTCATAAACCCGGCCTGAATCACCAGCGGGATCGCCTGCGCCAGATCCACATCATCCAGCAGGATCGTCGGCGATTTACCGCCTAACTCCAGAGTCACGCGCTTAAAGCTCTCCGCCGCGTTGCGCAGGATCGCCTTGCCGGTATTCGTCGAGCCGGTAAACGAGATTTTTGCCACATCCGGATGGCGGCTGATGGTTTCACCGACGGTTTCGCCGCGCCCGGTGACGATGTTAAACACCCCCGGCGGCAGCGCGGCATCGCGCAGCGCTTCGGTGACAATCCGGGTTTGCAGGGCGCTCATTTCGCTCGGCTTGATGACTGCCGTACAGCCCGCAGCCAGCGCGGCCGCCAGCTTGCCGCAGATAAACCCCGCGTCGCTGTTCCACGGCGTGATAAGCCCGGCCACGCCAAGCGGCGTCATCTGCACCGTCGCTGCGCCTGCGGGGATGACGAACTCAAACGCCTCCAGCGCCTCGATGGCCTGAGCAATCACCTCCGCCGGATAGCTGGCCATCCACGCCGAGCGCGAGGCGGGCGCGCCGTACTCTTCAATGACCGCTTCCAGCAGATCGTCGTGACGGGCGGCCACGGCGGCGTGCATGCGTTTTAGCGCCGCGAGGCGTTCCTGCTTTGTGGTCTGCGACCACGCCGGAAACGCCGCTTTCGCCGCCGCAACGGCGCGCTCCGCGTCAACCTCATCCGCCAGACGAACCTGGCCGATGACCTGCGCCGTCGCCGGGTTGTACAAATCAAACCACTCGGTGCCGTGCGGGGTAATAAATTCGCCGTTAATAAAGATCTGTTCGATGGTGTGCATATAAACCTCCTCAGGCTGTGTGAGCACAGTCTGTCACGGCTTCTCCGTTGCGATAATCCACGCTATGCTGCAAGGGTTATTTCGATTTTCAGGATAATCTATGCATCGTTCAGGTCTGACAGAGCTGGAAGTGGTGATGGCGGTCGTGCGGCGCGGCAGCTTTCGCGCCGCCGCGCAGGAGCTGGGCATGTCCGCCACGGCGGTTAGCAACGCCATCGCCGGGCTGGAGAGCCGCCTTGATAGCCGCCTTTTTAACCGCACCACCCGCAGCGTGGCGCTCACCGACGCCGGACAGCGCTACGTTGCGCGTATCGGCCCGGCCCTGCAGGAGATCCGTCTCGCCAGCGAGGAGATCCACAGCGACACCGGGGAACCCGCCGGCACGCTGCGTCTGAACGTGCCGAACCATATCGGCGCCCTGTTTCTGGACCAGCTGCTGATCGACTTTATGATCCGCTACCCGAAGATGCGCGTAGAGACCGTCAGCGAAGCGCGAATGATCGACATCGTCGCGGAAGGCTACGACGCGGGGATCCGCCTTGAGGAGTCCGTGCCTCAGGACATGATCGCCGTGCCGCTGACCGGGGAGATCCGCCAGCTGGTCACCGCCACGCCGGACTATTTTGCACGCCACGGCATTCCGCAGACGCCGGACGATCTGCTTTCGCATCAGGGGATTGGCATGCGCATGGCCCACGGCGGGATCTACCGCTGGGAGCTGGCCCGTCGGGGGGAAACGTACGCCCTTGCCGTGCCGCCGCGCTTTGCGACGTCCGATCTTTTTGCCTCGATCCGGGCGGTAAAAGCGGGATTAGGGGTGGGATTTTTGCCGGAGCTGTATATCCGGGAAGAGCTGGAGCGTGGAGAGCTGGTGAGCGTCCTAAACGACTGGGCGCAGCCCTTTGCCGGACTGCGCCTGTACTACCCCGGCCATCGCCACGTCCCGCCAGGCCTGCGGGCGCTGGTGGCAACGATCCGCGAGCGCGGGATTATTCCAGGTTAGCCTTGTTCAGCCCGTAAGCCGCGTCCAGCGAGCCGGGTGCCATGCGGGAAGTGATCCCCAGACGGTTCCAGGCGTTGATCGCCACGATGGCGAAATTCAGCTCTGAAATCTCCACGTCCGAGAAGTGCTCCGCCACGCTGCGGTACAGCGCGTCGCTTACCCCGTGAACGCCAATCTGGGTCAGCGCTTCGGTGAAGGCCAGCGCGGCTTTCTCGCGGGCGCTGAACAGCGGAGACTCGCGCCAGGCCGCCAGGTGGTACAGGCGCAGCTCTCGCTCGCCGGCGATTTTCGCCTCTTTCGAGTGCATATCCAGGCAGAAGGTGCAGCCGTTGAGCTGCGATACGCGAATGTCGATCAGGTGCTTCAGCGCCGGGTCGATGGAGGTTTTTGCCACCTCCATGCTCAGGGCGGACAGCGCGTTAGCGAGGGCAGGTGTGGCTTTGTGGTGGTTGACGCGAGTGCTCATGGTCTTTCCTCTAATTTACACTGTATGTGTCATGCGATGAGGTAAATCTACGCCGTTCATGACATAGTAAAAAGATACAAAAATCGTGAAAAGAGGTAGGACATGAAGCCGGGCTATCACGAGATTTATTCCCGCTATCGCGACAACATCACGCGTGGCGTGCTGAAGCCGGGCGATAAGGTGCCTGCCATCCGCGTGCTGGCGGAAGAGCTGAAGGTGGCGCGTAAAACCGTCGAAACGGCGTATGCCATTCTGACGGGCGAGGGGTATCTGGTTAGCCAGGGCGCGCGCGGCACGCGGGTGAACCCGGCTCTTCTGCTGCCCGCGCAAAATGCCGCAGCGGAACAGCCCACCGGCACGCTCCCGGCATCGCTTATCAGCCAGCGGGAACGAGCTGGGTTTCTGCGTCCCGGCATCCCTGCCCTCGACAGCTTCCCCTATAAAAAATGGCTGCTGCTGGCGGGGCAGGCGACCCGTTCCATGCGCCAGGAGGAGATGCTCAACCCGCCGGTGCTGGGCTGGTATCCGCTGCGCCAGGCCATCGCCAGCTATCTCAACATTTCGCGCGGGCTCTCCTGCACTGCCGAACAGGTGCTGATTACCAGCGGGTACAGCGGTAGCCTGCGGCTGATCCTAGACACGCTTGCCAGCCGCAGCGACAAGGTGGTGTTTGAAGATCCGGGCTATTTTATGGGCCAGCAGCTGCTCAAGCGGATCGTGCCGCGCCTGCACACCGTGCCGGTCGATCGCTGCGGCATCGATACGGACTACCTGCTCCGCTACCATCGCGACGCACGTTTTGCCATCGTCACCCCGTCGCACCAGAGCCCGCTGGCGGTCACCCTCTCACTGCCGCGCAAGCAGCAGCTGCTCGACTGGGCCAGCCAGAACGAGGCGTGGATTATCGAAGACGATTACGACGGCGAGTTTCACTACACCCGCAAGGTGCTGCCGTCGCTGAAAAGTCTCGATCGGCACGACCGGGTGATTTTTATGGGCACCTTCAGTAAAACAATCATGCCGTCGCTGCGCATGGGCTACGTGGTGATGCCCGCCAGCACCGTCGGGGCCTTTACCGACTGCGCGGACATTACCACCAGCGGCCAGCCGGTGCTGACGCAAAAGATCCTCACCGCCTTTCTCAACGAAGGGCATTTTTTCCGTCACCTGAAAAAGATGCGCGCGCTGTATCAAACCCGCCGCGACTGGATGATTGCAGCCCTGCGCGAGGTGTATGGCGATCTGTTTTTCACCGAGCAAAATGACGGCGGGATGCATATCGTGGCGTTCCTGACCAAAGGAAGCCGTGACCGGGAAGTGGCACGCTGCTGGCAGGAACAGCAGCTGCAGGTGAATGCGCTTTCGGAGTGGTATCGCGGGTCGGGCAAACGCTACGGGCTGGTGATGGGCTATAACAACGTGCGGTCGTATGAAGAGGCGGTGGAATTGCTGGAAAGGCCGAAGCGGCAGACGCTTGCGCTGCTGAGCTGAACATCGCCGGGTGCGCTGCGCTCGCCCGGCGATGACGTGGCTCATACATCATTCCGCGACAACCCAACGTCCTTAAGCTGCTCGTCGCTCATCCGGCTCAGGATGCGGCGGGTGCGGTTGATGCGATACCAGCGGCAGATCGTTTTGCCGATCCAGACAAACACAATAAACGGACGTTTTGAACGATTCTCGTAGAATTCCATGATGCTCTCCTCACTGTGTCAGTGGGGTTATCATCCCGGAAATCGGCCTGTGCAATACAGATGCAAAAACACCTTTTGTTTAACATACAGATCCGCTAAAACAGTATCTGCATGCCAATTTTCGCAGCAATCTGTACTGGTTTCATAATCTGTATGGTGAAAAAAAAGGATACAGCATGACGCGCTACCAACATCTGGCCAATCTTCTGGCGGAACGCATTCAACAAGGTCTGTATCGCAGCGGCGAACGTCTGCCGTCGGTGCGTGCGCTGAGCCAGGAGCACGGCGTAAGCATCAGCACCATACAGCAGGCCTACCAGATCCTCGAAAACCTCCAGCTGATCACCCCTCAGCCGCGCTCCGGCTATTTTGTCTCGCAGCGCAAGGCCCAGCCGCCGGTTCCGGCCATGACGCGACCGGTGCAGCGCCCCGTGGACGTTACCCAGTGGGATGAGGTGATGATGCTGCTGGACGCCCGCGCCGACAAAGAGATGATCTCCTTTGGCGGCGGCTCGCCGGACATTAACCAGCCGAGCCTGAAGCCCCTGTGGCGCGAGATGAGCCGCATAGCGCAGCATAACCCTGCCGAGATGCTGAGCTATGACGTGCTCGATGGCCGCCTGGAGCTGCGTGAGCAGATCGCCCGTCTGATGCTGGACGGCGGCTCCACCGTGGCAGCGAACGAGATTGTCATCACCAACGGCTGCCACGGCGCGCTGTCGATTGCCCTGCTCTCGGTGTGCAAGCCGGGGGACATCGTGGCGGTAGAATCGCCGTCGTTTCACGGCACCATGCAGATGCTGCGCGGGTTTGACATCAAGGCGATTGAAATTCCCACCGACTCTGAAACCGGGATCAGCATCGAGGCGTTAGAGCTGGCGCTGGAACAGTGGCCGATCAAGGCCGTGATTCTGGTGCCCAACTGCAACAATCCGCTCGGGTTTATCATGCCGGAAGCGCGGAAAAAGCAGGTCTTAGCCCTGGCGCAGCGGCACGATATCGTGATTGTTGAGGATGACATTTACGGCGAGCTGGCGGCGGAGTACCCGCGCCCGCGTACCATTCACTCGATGGATATCGACGGCCGCGTGATCCTCTGCAGCTCGTTTACCAAAACCGTGGCGCCGGGCCTGCGCGTCGGCTGGATTGTGCCGGGGCGCTATTACGACCGGGTGATGCACATGAAATATGCCGCCGGCGGGTTTAACGTGCCGGGCACGCAGATGGCGGTGGCGGCGTTTATTCGCGACGGCCATTACCATCGCCACGTGCGCCGTATGCGTCAAATTTATCAGCAGAATATGGAAACCTACACCTGCTGGGTGCGGCAGTATTTTCCGGCAGAGATTTGCGTCACGCGCCCTCAGGGAAGCTTCCTGCTGTGGATTGAACTGCCGGAGAAGGTCGACATGGTGTGCGTCAGCAAGCAGCTGTGTCGGCTGAAGATCCAGGCCGCGGCCGGGTCGCTGTTTTCCGCCTCCGGGAAGTACCGCAACTGTCTTCGGATCAACGTGGCGCTGCCGCCGACGGAGAAGAATCGCGAGGCGTTGAAGAAGATGGGTGAAGCGATTGTGATTGCGATGGAGGAGGGCTAGCGCGGCCTGATGTCCTCACCCCGACCCTCTCCCACAGGGAGAGGGAGAAAACCGTGCCGCATTATTCGTCGAAGTACCAGTATCCCTGGTTAATCAGCCCGGTGAGCTCTTCTACAAACGCCGGGTTTTTCAGCGCATCGCCCAGCTCGGCCTGACCGAGTTCGGTGTAGCGGCACAGCGCATCCGCCGCTTTCGCGTCTACCGTCTCCAGCTGTTCGCTGTTGATGAAGAAGCTGCCGTTAACGTTCAGCACGCGCAGGCCGCTCAGGCGAGACAGCGTTTCGCCGCCCTGCAGCGCGTCCAGCACCTCTTCCGGCGCATACGGCGGCTCGGCGGCGGCGATATCCAGCTCGTGGCGCGGGGTGGAGACAAAGCTGCCGAACCATTTTGTGAAATCATCCGGCTTGCTAATCATGTCGATCATCATCTGACGAATGCGATCCAGTTCGTACTGCTCCACGCGGCCCGGATGTTCGCGACAGGTCAGATCCGGATCGCTGTAGTGCTCGCCGCCCAGATCGTTTTCCAGCGCGTAATCGGCGAAGCTGCTGATCAGATCGCGACCGTTCGGTCCGCGGAAGCCGACGGAGTAGTTAAGCGCCGTCTCATGGGTAAAGCCGTCGTGCGGGAATCCTGGCGGGATGTAGAGGATATCGCCCGGGGCCAGATCTTCGTCGATGATCGGCTCGAACGGATCGACATGCAGCAGCGCCGGATGCGGGCAGAACTGACGCATCGGCAGCTTGTCGCCAACGCGCCAGCGGCGGCTACCCATCCCCTGAATGATAAACACGTCGTACTGATCGATATGCGGGCCCACGCCGCCGCCCGGCACGGAGAAGGAGATCATCAGGTCGTCCAGACGCCAGTCCGGCAGGACGCGGAACGGACGCACCAGCTCCGCGGCGGGCATATGCCAGTGGTTCACCGCCTGCGCCAGCAGCGACCAGCCGGTTTCACCCAGATCGTCAAATTGCTCAAACGGACCATTGCTGGCCTGCCATTTGCCGTTGAAATGGCTCACCAGACGGCTATCGACTTCCGGCTCCATCGCCAGCCCTGCCAGCTCGTCCGGAGTAATCGGGTCGACAAAATTCGGGAAGGCATTTTTCAGCACTACGGGTTGTTTTTGCCAGTATTTCTCAAGAAATTCCGGCCAGTTCAGGTTCAGTTGATACGCCATGGGTAGCACCAGTGAGAGGGGAAACAGGCGCGATTATAGGCAAGAAGGCAGAGGGGGAACTTGTCATGGGTCAAACGAGGGCGTGTAGGTCGGGTAAGGCGAAGCCGCCACCCGACTCAAACACGCCGCGAAAACTTAATCCAGCTTCAGCTCGTCATAATGGGTAATCAGTTTACCCACGATGCCGTAGTCCAGCGCTTCTGCCGGAGACATCCAGAAGTTGCGATCGGTGTCTTTTTTCACTTTTTCCAGCGGCTGGCCGGTGGCGTCGGCGATCAGCTTGTTCACGCGATCCAGCATGCGGATGATCTCGCGCGCTTCGATCTCAATATCCGTCGCCTGACCGCGCACGCCGCCGAGCGGCTGGTGGATCATAAAGCGGGTGTTTGGCAGCGAGTAGCGGTGCTCTTTTTTCGCCGCCAGGAAGATGGTGATCCCGGCGCTCGCCACCCAGCCGGTGCCGATGACGTGCACTTCCGGGCGGATGAATTTGATGAAGTCGTGGATGGTATCGCCCGCTTCCACGTGGCCGCCCTGGCTGTTGATGTACAGCTTGATCGGATCGTTGCTGACGCTTTGCAGCAGGATCATCTGGGTGATGACCTTCTGCGCCAGCTCCTGGTTGATCTCACCGGAGATAACAATCGAACGAGACTCCAGCAGTTTTTGCTGCAGAGCGCCCGCGCCGTTTGACCCTTCCGCTTTTTCCTTGTCGCTATCTTTCAGTGTGTAGTGCATTGTTATTTCCTCAGCTTGTCGCGCTCAAAACCAGAGTGTAGCCTGTTTTACGGGTCAAAGTCCTCACGGACAGATCGCAATCCACGAAGCGGTGATCGCGGATCCGGACGGCAACCGCATTGAGCTTGTGGGTGCATAAAATCAGCGTTTCGTTCCTTAACCGCCCCGGTCACGTATCGCTATACTTCATCTTCATACGGTTATCATATTGTTAAATGATAATGATAGTTAATGTGTTAAGATGAAAGTCAGCATAAACAGTCCCTTACGTAACCGGCGGGATTGTTTGCATCCTCGACATGTAAATCAGCACCGGGGCGGTGAATGGAACACATTGTGTATGTGGTTGATGACGATGACGCGGTCAGACAGTCCGTGATCGGGCTGCTGGATTCGGCGGACCTGAACGCCGTCGGCTTTTCATCGGCAGAAGCGTTTCTTCAACACCGCTTTGAAGAGCTCCCGTCGTGCGTGGTCCTCGATATGCAAATGCCCGCCATTTCGGGCTTTGAGGTGGCTGATGCCCTTAAGGACAGCGGGCGCGAAATCCCGATTATTTTTCTTACCGGCCACGGCACTATCCCGATGTCGGTGCGCGCCATTAAAGGCGGCGCGTACGAATTTCTCACCAAGCCCGTCGAATCCACCGCGCTTATCGACGCCATCGAGTCCGCGCTTCAGCTGGCGGAACACAACGCCGAGCGCAATAAAGAGCACTACGCCCTGAAGCAGCGCCACATGTCCCTCACCCCGCGCGAGCACGAGGTGCTGACGCTGGCGATAAGCGGCATGCTGAACAAGCAGATTGCCGCCGAGCTGGGCGTCAGCGAGATCACGGTGAAGGTGCACCGTCGCCGCGTGATGGAGAAAATGCAGGTGCGCTCCGTGGCGGAGCTGGTCAGGGCCGTTGAGCGCCTGACCTCAAGCCTGCCTGCGGAGTAACGCTTACCCTTCCTGCGCCGCCAGCGGCAGCGCAAACGCAAACACCGTGCCGTACGGCTCCCGGCGGCGCGCGCTCAGCTTCCCGCAGTGGCGCTCGATGATGCTGGCGCTGATAGTCAGCCCCATCCCCATCCCCTGCGCTTTGGTGGAGTAGAACGAATCAAAAATCTGCTCCAGCCGCTCGGGCTCAATTCCGCTTCCGGTATCGGCGATCTCGACGATCACTTTCCCGTCCGCGTTGGCGGTGCTGAGGGTAATGGTACTGGCGCGATCCTTCACCTCGGCCATCGCCTCTACCGCATTCATCACCAGATTGAGCAGCACCTGCTGAATCTGCACGCTATCGCCGGTGATAAAGCTGTCCTGCGCCCTTAACAGATAATCAACGCTAATGTGTCTCTGCTCCAGCTCGCTGCGCGAAAGCGTGATGATATGGTGGATCAGGTAGTGCATGTCAATGCGCGAGAAGGTGGGATCCTGCTTGCGGGTCAGGGACTGGATGCTGCGAATGATCTCCCCCGCCCGCGCGCCTTCCGCGGCGATCTCCTCCAGCCCTTCGCGCACTTTATCCAGCCGGGCGGGCTCGCGGTTGAGCCAGCGCAGGCTCGCCCCGGCGTTCGAGACGATCGACATCAGCGGCTGATTGATCTCGTGGGCAATGGAGGAGGTCAGCTGTCCGACGGTGGTGGCCCGGGAGACCCGCGCCAGATCCGCCTGCGCAACCCGCATCGCATCCTCCGCGGCGCGCTGGCTGGTGATATCGGTGATGATGCCGTAATACTCGTTCACCTCGCTGCCCACGCCCACCGGATCGCCAATCCCGAGGATGTAGCGGGTTGAGCCGTCGGTACGCTTAACGCGAAACTCCGCGCGCATGGAGAGCCCGTCGCGCACGCTTTGGGTGACGATGGCGCTGATGCGGGCGTAATCGTCCTCATGGACGAAGGTCAAAAACTCCGCCATGGAGATTGTCTTTTGCCGTTCGGGCAGGCCGAGAATGCGGGCGTACTCTTCCGAGACAAACATCAGATCCTGCTCCAGCTCCCAGCGCCAGCTGCCGGTGTGGCTGATCTGCTCGCCGAGCATCAGCGAGGTCTGGCTGGATCGCAGCTCTTTCTCCACCCGGCGGCGCTGGATGTTCTCCGCCAGCAATTCGGCGTACAGCCGCGCCGTCTCCAGGGATACCGCGGCCTGCGCGCCCAGCAGGCTCACCACGCGCGAGTGCTCGGCGGTGAAGACCTCCGGCATCAGGCGGTTTTCCAGGTACAGCACGCCCACCAGCCGCGCCTGTTTGAACATCGGGACGCACATCACCGCCGCCCCCGAGGTCACCAGATAAGGGTCCTGGCTGAAGGGATGGAACTCCTCCGGCCTGCCGGTGCGGATCTCCTGCCCGGTGCGGATCACCGCCGCCAGCACCGACAGCGGCAGGTCGGTCGCCGTCGGCACGTCTTTCAGGATCCGCACCCGCACGCCCTCGGTGCTGGTCCAGGCGCTGGCCTCGATCTCCGGAATCAGGCTCTCGCTCACGCGCAGCAGCAGGCCGCGCTGCGCCCCGGCGCGTTCGAGCAGGATGGTCATCAGGTTTTCGATTAAGCGCTCCAGGTTGATTTCTTCCGACAGCGCGCGGGAGGCTTTGATGACGCTTTGCAGATCGCGGATGGTCTCGTTCTGGGCGAAAGCCACCGTGTCGTAGGCGCTGGCCTGCCCGGAGGCCAGCAGGTGCGGGAAATCCTGCTCCAGCTGGCGCACCTTGGCCTGCGCGCCCGCGCGGCCCCAGGCGGCAATTGCGCCGCGGAAGTGGGCGTCCGAGGCGGTTGGGTAACCGCAGGCCAGCGCGAACCGGCCCGCCAGCTCGTGGGCCAGAGCGTTGATCGGGTTAAACCCGCCCTCGCGGGAGAGCCGGACCGCCTTCTCATACTGCTCGAGCGCAATGCTGTTCATCCCGTCCAGACGCACGATTTCGGCGTAGATCAGCGCCTCTTTATCCGCGAACGTGCCGGGATTAACGCGCGCCCAGAGGGCGATTTTGTCGTAGTGGGCGTGAATGCTGCGGCGGTGGTTCGCCGAGAAGCTCTCCGACGTCAGCTGACGTGACAGCGCCAGGGCGCTGTAGAGATGGTAATCCAGCAGATGGATATGCCCCGGCGCAGACCACGCGTACCAGCCCGCCATCTCGAGATCCGCCTGCGCGTCGGCATATTCGCCGCAGGTAAAGTGCGCCATGCCGCGATACAGCCAGTACCAGAAGAGCATGGTGGAGTTCTTCTCCGGTGCCTGCTCCGGCGACGCGGGAAGCAGCGCCTCCGGCAGCACCTGCGACGCGGTCCAGGTGCCGATGACCGGCGTGCGCAGGAACTCAACGTAGCCGCGCTGGACCATCAGAATGGTCTCCACGTCCTGGAAGTGGGTTTTACGCACGAACGCCAGGCCGCGCTCGATGCTGGTCAACACCCCGTCCAGGTGATCGCCCCGCGAGAGGAAGTTAATCACCTGGTGGCAGGCCGCAAAGCAGGCCATCGTCATATCCCCGTGGGTCACCGCCGAGGTGAAGCAGGCCTTCGCGCATTCGATGGTAAACGATAAAGGCTGGGTCCAGACGCTGAGCTGGTCGAGCGGCAGCAGGGTTTTGGCTTCGAACGCGTCGTAGCCGTGGCGATTCACCAGCTCGCGGGCAAGGGTGCCGTACTGGAACCCGAGGCGGTACTCGGCGTAGCGGTGGCCAATCAGCACGCCAAACCAGGCCATCGCCGTGGTGGAGGCGCCGGTAATGCCGTGGTCGAGGGTCAGGTGCATCATGCGGCAGAGCAGCAAAAAGTGCAGGCGCGGGCAGATGAAGCTGGCGCAAATGCTGGCGCTGTAGAGCAGGTTCATCACCGCTTCGGTTTCCGGGTTATCCAACCGCGACAGCTGGGCAAACAGGTTTTGCGGCGCGTCGGCCGTGCGGTTGCAAAAGAGCGCCCAGGCCTCGTCGCAGTCGGCATCTTCCGGATAGCGGCTAATCTGGATCCCGAAAATCCCCAGCCAGCAGAGCGCCGCCTCCAGCGCCAGACGGCTGTCCGACTGACGAATGTACACCTCCACCAGCAGGTTGGCCGCCAGCGCCTTTTCTGTCAGCCCGCCTGGGCAGCCGAGAATGGCGTCACACAGCTCGCGGGTGCGCTCCAGATGCCCCAGCGCAAACTCGCAGCCCGCCTCTTCGATATCGAGCATAAAGTCCGACACCGTCCCGGCGTTGCCCAGCGCTCTGGCGGTCTGGATATAGCCAAGCGCCGAAAGGTAATCTCCCGAACGCTTCGCGCGCCGCGCGGCCAGCAGGCTCAGCTCGCGGAACATCTCCCGCTGCGGGGCGGGCTGGATGCTGTCCAGCGCGGCCGTGACGTGGTGAACGGCACGGAACAGCAGCTCATTCCCCGCCGCCTGACGCGCGGCGTCGGCAAGCAGGCTGGCGGTGGTCAGGTGAATATGGCTTCTCTCATGCCGATCGAGCAGCGCAAAGGCCGCCTCCTGCACCCGGTCATGAGTGAAGGCGTACTTTTTTTCCGCCAGCACGATGAGCTGGGCCATCACCGCCGGGTGCAGCGCATAGCGCATTTCCGCCATCGACATGCCGACCACGCGGCAGATCATCTCCATCTCGCCCGTGCCGCCGAGGCAGGCGATGCTGCCCAGCAGGCGGCGCGTTTCGTCGGGCAGCTCTTCGAGCTGCTCCAGCACCAGGGTGACGACGTTTTCGGTGTAATGCCTGGCGCGGATCGCCTGCAGATCGTAGTGCCACTTGTCCTGATATTTGTTGTGCACTACCAGGCCGTCATCCACGATGCGGCGGAAAAACTCGTGCACAAAGAGCGGGTTGCCGCCCGTCTTCTCGTGGATCAGCGTGGCGAGATCGGTTGTCGCCGCGCTGCGGGTGCGAAATACCGTCGCCAGCCAGCGCGCCACCGCTTTCACGGAAAGCGCCTGCGGAACAATCTCGCTCGCGTTTTGTGCCGCCTCCGGCAGGCCCGCCAGCAGCGCCTGCAGGGCGGCGTCGGACACGGCGCTGATATCCCGGTGGGCCGCGACCACCAGCAGCGGAACAGCGCCGCAGTTCATCAGCAGGTATTTAAGCGTATGCAGGCTGGCGGCGTCGCTCCACTGGAGGTCGTCGAGCACCAGCACCAGCGGGCAGCCCTGCGAGGCAAAGGTTTTTACCAGCGCCAGCACCATATGGCTGAAGCGCGCCCGGGCATCAATGGAAAACGTATCCGCCGAGAAGCGCGGCTTGCTCTCAAGCAGCAGGCCCAGCTCGGGCACCAGGCTGACGGCCAGCGCCTCGTACCCCTCCAGGGCGCGAGACAGGCGGATTTTCCACTTCGTTACCTCCTCTGCGGGCAGCCCCAGCAGGTGCAGCGTCAGGGTGCGGAACGCGGAGCTTAATACGCCGTAGGGCAGCGACGGCGAAAACTGGTCGACTTTGCCCACCGCCAGCAGCACCGTGCGCTGCTGCAGCGTTTTGAGCGCCGTCGCGATGATCGAAGATTTGCCGATCCCCGACGGCCCGCCGATCGTCACCAGCTCCGGCACCAGGCTCTGCCCCACCCGCTCAAACGCCGCAATAACGTCGTTCGCCTGCGGATGCGTCGCGAACAGGGAGTCCGCCAGATGGATCGCCGGGGTGCGGTCCTGCTGGCCAAGGGTAAAGGCGACGATTTCGCCCTCGCAGGTCAGCGTCGCCTGGCAGCGGCGAAGGTCGGCAATCAATCCGTCGACCGTCTGGTAGCGGTTATCGGGGTGCTTTTCCAGCAGCTTCAGGATGATGGTCGACAGCATTCCCGGCACGTCCGGGCGGATCGCGTCCGGGGCCAGCGGCGCCGAGGCAATATGGTAGTGCGCCCAGTTGGTCTGCTCGTCCTCCCCCAGCTCAAACGGCAGGCGTCCGGTCAGGAGTTCATACAGCACCATGCCGAGGCTGTAGAGATCGCTGCGGCCGTCGACGGGGCGCTGGGTGCGGGTGGTGTGCTCCGGCGACATATAGGCGGGCGTGCCCCCTGAAACAGGAAGCCGGGTCTGGGTGACGGCATCGGAAAGACTGCTGGAAAGGCCAAAGCTGCCCAGACGGCAGGTGGCATCGTGATGAACAAAAATACTGCCGGGCTTGATATCGCCGTGGATCAGGTTTTGCAGATGCATCTGGCGCAGGGGAACGCAGATCTGGATCGCCATCTCGAGAAAGCGCGCGATCCCCGAGATCGCTCTGCCCGCGCGCCGCGCCAGCAGCTCAAACGAAAACGGGGCGTACACCAGCGCGAAGCGCCCCCGGTACTGGGTGGACGCAACGGCGCGGATGGCCCAGCTGTCCTGCAGCGCGTCGCGCAGCGCAAACTCGTTTTTAAGCAGCCGGGTGGCCCGCTCTTCCTCTTCGTCGCTCACCGCGGTGGCGATAATGAACGAACCGCCGGAGTGAGGATGTCGCGCGTGCATCCAGGCGATTCCGCCCTCCTGCGCCAGCACGGTAAAAATCACATCCTCTTTAAGGACAAAAACCCGCCCCTGGTGAAAATTCCCCTGGGCGGGCCAGAATGCAGGCTGCTCGTGTTCGTTCATCCGCGATCCTTATTGTCGGCGGGCCAGCTCCCGCTGAATATGATCCAGCAGAATATCGATGTTAATCGGCTTACGCAAAAAAGCAGCGGCGCCCAGATTAAGAGCGTACCGCTGCATATTTTCATCAGCATGACCGGAGATAAAGAGCACGGGCGGAGGCGGTACGGCCAGCAGCCGCAGCTTGTCAAACAGCTCAAGGCCGCTCATGCCCCGGAGCTTGATATCGGTGATCACCAGCGCCGCGCCGGACAGGGCAAGCGGATGGCTCAGAAATACCTCTGCCGAATCAAACGTGTCGGTTGAATAGCCTTCCGACTCCAGGAGATTACTCAACCCGCTGCGGACGGAACGTTCGTCATCAATGATGGCAATGCGCCACGGCAGCGTCATGCTGTTATTCCTCTAACCAGTCATTTAACGTCGCGAGGGTCCTTCGCGGGCGCAGGGGGCGCCGTGCCGCTGATTTTCGGTACGCATTCGTGACGAAACCAGGCGAGGGTGAGCGGTTCGCGACTCAGTAAACGTCGTCCCACCGGGATAAGCTGTTCGCCCACCAGCATGCCAAACAGGCCAAGCAGGGCGACAACCGGTGGTGCCGGGGAATGGACGTCGAGCAGAGCGTAAATTACCCCAGCAACCACGCCGCACACCAGCGAAATTATCCATGCTTTCATGATGACGCTCCCGTCTGCGATGCCGCCTGCGGAACGGTCACCTGAGGAGGTGGGGCGCCGTCGCGGGATAAGAGATGGCGCGTCGCCTGTTCACCCGCCAGCATCCCCAGCAGACCAATCAGCGCCAGCGCGGGCGGCGCGGGGGATCGCACCTTCAGCACGGCATACATCAGGCCAATCAACACGCCTGCCGCAAGGGATATCAGCCCAGTACTCATTGTGAACTCCAGAGAAAGAGGCAGCGGCGAGCCGGATGAGGGACCAGCCCGCCAGCGGAACTTAGCGAGCCGGGACCGGCGCTAAGGTGTGGTGCTCGCTCTTCTGGCGAGACGGCGCTTTGTGCACCATGGTGTAGGCGTAATCCACGCCCATGCCGTACGCGCCGGAGTGCTCACGCACGATATCCATCACCGCGGTGTAGGTCTCTTTACGCGCCCAGTCGCGCTGCCACTCCAGCATTACCTGCTGCCAGGTCACCGGGATCACGCCCGCCTGGATCATGCGCTGCATCGCGTAGTCGTGGGCTTCTTTGGAGGTGCCGCCGGACGCGTCCGCCACCATATAAATTTCGTAGTCGCCTTCCAGCATCGCGCACAGGGCAAAGCTGTTGTTGCACACTTCGGTCCACAGACCGGCCACCACGACCTTCTTCTTGCCGTTGGCCTTCAGCGCGTCGCGCACCTTCTGGTCGTCCCAGGAGTTCATGGAGGTACGCTCCAGAATGTCCTGACCCGGGAATACATCCAGCAGTTCAGGATAGGTATTGCCGGAGAAGCTTTCGGTCTCTACGGTGGTGATGATGGTCGGGATGTTGAACACCTTAGCCGCTTTCGCCAGCGCCACGGTGTTGTTTTTCAGCACCTGGCGGTCAATCGACTGCACGCCAAACGCCATCTGAGGCTGGTGATCGATAAAGATGATCTGACAGTTCGCAGGGGTTAACACTTCGAGCTTTGAAGAGGTCATAGCATTTTCCAGTGGTTAAGGGTGAAATCGCCGCGAGCGCCGCGACGATAAAGTCACCCTCATCCTGCGGTTTTCCGTCCCTGCGCGTAATTATCTCTTCGTATAGTTAACCTTAGGTATAGTTATACTTTGGTATACCTATCCTATTGTATAACTGGATCTTTGCCGAAACCGGTTCCCATAATCCTGACCATTCCCCTCTCAGTCAGGAGCAGTTTATGGTTACCCTCGGTAAAGCCGATCTCATTCTGGTTAACGGCCAGTTTCACACCGTCGATCGCGAAAATCCTGTCGCGGAAGCCGTTGCCGTGCGCGACGGAAAATTTCTGGAAGTGGGTACCGTCGCCGAGGTGATGCAACACCACTGCGAAGGCACCAAAGTAATCGACTTAAAAGGCCACACCGCCATCCCCGGCCTGAACGACTCGCACCTGCACCTCATTCGCGGCGGGCTGAACTACAACCTCGAGCTGCGCTGGGAAGGCGTGCCGTCGCTGGCCGACGCCCTGCGGATGCTGAAAGAGCAGGCCCTGCGCACGCCGTCGCCCCAGTGGGTGCGCGTGGTGGGCGGCTGGACCGAGTTCCAGTTTGCCGAGCGCCGCATGCCGACCCTGGACGAAATTAACGACGCCGCGCCGGATACCCCGGTCTTCATCCTGCACCTGTACGACCGCGCCCTGCTCAACCGCGCCGCGCTGAAGGTGGTCGGCTACACCAAAGACACGCCAAACCCGCCGGGCGGGGAGATCCAGCGCGACGCCAACGGCAACCCGACCGGGATGCTGATCGCCCGTCCAAACGCCATGATCCTCTACGCCACGCTGGCGAAAGGGCCGAAGCTGCCGCTGGAGCAGCAGGTTAACTCCACCCGCCAGTTCATGCGCGAGCTGAACCGTCTGGGGCTGACCAGCGCCATCGACGCGGGCGGCGGCTTCCAGAACTACCCGGAAGATTACGAGGTGATTGCCGAGCTGCACGAGAAAAAGCAGATGACCATCCGCATCGCCTACAACCTGTTTACCCAGCGTCCGGGCCACGAGCTGGAAGATTTTGAAAAATGGACCGACATGCTCACGCCGGGCCAGGGCAGCGACTTCTTCCGCCACAACGGCGCGGGCGAGATGCTGGTCTTCTCCGCCGCCGATTTTGAAGACTTCCTCGAGCCGCGCCCGGACCTCGCGCCGGGCATGGAGGACGAGCTGGAGCGCGTGGTGCGCCATCTGGTGGAGCACCGCTGGCCGTTCCGCCTGCACGCTACCTACAACGAATCCATCAGCCGCATGCTGGACGTGTTCGAGAAGGTGAACCGCGACATTCCGTTCAACGGCCTGCACTGGTTCTTCGACCATGCGGAAACCGTTACCCAGGCCAATATCGACCGCATCAAAGCGCTCGGCGGCGGCATTGCCGTGCAGCACCGCATGGCCTTCCAGGGGGAATACTTTGCCGAGCGCTACGGCATCGAAGCCACCCGCCACACGCCGCCGGTGGCGAAAATGCTCGAGACCGGCGTGCCGGTGGGCTTAGGGACGGACGCCACCCGCGTGGCGAGCTACAACCCGTGGACCGCGCTCTACTGGCTGGTCTCCGGCCGCACCGTCGGCGGAATGCAGATGTACGACCACAGCGCCCGTCTGGACCGCGATACCGCCCTGATGCTCTGGACCCAGGGCAGCGCGTGGTTCTCCAGCGAGCAGAACCAGAAGGGGCAGATCAAGGTCGGCCAGCTCGCCGACCTGGCCGTGCTGAGCAAAGACTACTTCCGCGTGCCGGAAGAGGAGATCAAGGGCATCGAGTCCGTCCTGACGGTGGTCAACGGCGATATCGTTTACGCCGCAGGCAGCTTTGGTCCGCTCGCGCCGCCTGCCATTCCGGTTCTGCCCGAGTGGTCCCCGGTGGTGAAGGTGCCGGGCCACTACCGCAGCGCGCCGCCGCAGGCCGCCCGCGTCGGGATGAGCGCCGTTCATCACTGCAGCGGCCCGTGCGGGGTTCACAGCCACCAGCATGATTTCGCCCGCATGTCAGAGATGCCGGTGTCCGACGATAACGCTTTCTGGGGGGCGCTGGGCTGCAGCTGCTTTGCATTCTGATGAAAAACACCTTTGCTCTGCCCCGGGTCGACCTGGGGCTGTTCTTCCTGCGCCTGACCGGCAGCCTGCTGCTGCTCTACGTGCACGGCCTGCCGAAGGTGCTGCACTTCAGCGACGAGCTGACGCGCATTGAAGATCCGTTCGGCTTCGGGCCCTGGGCGAGCCTGATCCCGGCGATTGTCGCCGAGGTGATCTGCCCGCTGTTTATCATTGCGGGCGTGTACACCCGCCTGGCGTGCCTGCCGATTATCGCCGTGCTGCTGGTGGCGATGCTGGCGGTCCACCCCAACTGGTCGATTGCCGAAGGGCAGTT
The DNA here is from genome assembly GCF_049237205.1 of Enterobacter cloacae complex sp. SHL009. Classification (NCBI taxonomy): domain Bacteria; kingdom Pseudomonadati; phylum Pseudomonadota; class Gammaproteobacteria; order Enterobacterales; family Enterobacteriaceae; genus Enterobacter; species Enterobacter cloacae complex sp. SHL009. The sequence goes on along the minus strand of NZ_JBMKIW010000002.1, from coordinate 178,572 downwards.
TGGCTGGCTGCTGCTGATTATCTTCACCACCCTCGCCCTCACCGGGCCGGGCCAGTGGCGGCTGCAGCGTAAGACAGCGGAGAGGTTCGCATGACCCAGGTTAACGACGTTCGCGACGCACACGTCGAGACGACGCCCGCATCGACGGTTTCGCCCTGGCAGCCGCTGAGCCAGCCGGTGTTCCGCATGCTGTGGATCGCCACGGTGGTCTCTAACGTCGGCTCATGGATGAGCGACGTCGGCATCAACTGGAGCATGCTGACCCTGAGCGCCGATCCTTTAGATATCGCGCTGGTGCAGGCGGCCAGCAGCCTGCCGATGTTCCTCTTCGCCCTGCCGTCCGGGGTGATGGCGGACATCGTCGACCGACGTAAATACCTGCTCTTCTCCCAGCTGTGGGTGTTCATCGCCGCCGCCGGGCTGACGGTGCTCTCCTTCACCGGACACGTCACCCCCACCGTTCTGCTGGTGGCGACGTTCCTGCTGAGCGTGGGCGCGGCGATGAGCTCGCCGCCGTTCCAGGCCGTGGTGCCCGATCTGGTGAGCAAGCCCGAGCTGGGCGCCGCCGTGGCGCTGAACTCGCTCGGGGTGAACATCAGCCGGGCGATTGGCCCCGCGCTGGGCGGTTTTCTGCTCTCGCTCGCCGGGCCGTGGATGGTGTTTGCCCTGAACGCGCTCTCCGTGGTCGGCGTGGCGTGGGTGCTGTGGCGCTGGCGTCCGGCACCGTCCATTCAGCACCTGCCGCCGGAGCACTTCTTCTCCGCGGTGCGCTCCGGCATCCGCTACGTGCACGCCGCGCCGGTGCTGCGCAACGTGCTGGTACGCACCGTGGCCTTCTTTGTTTTCGGCAGCGCGGGCTGGGCGCTTCTGCCGCTGGTGGCGCGCCGCGAGCTGGGCTTAGGCCCGGCGGGCTACGGCGTGATGCTGGCGTGCATTGGCCTGGGGGCGATTGCCGGGGCGATCCTTCTGCCGCGCCTGCGCCAGCGGCTCGACGCCGACCGCCTGATGGTGGCCGCCAGCCTGACCTTTGCCCTCACCATGCTGGCGCTGGCGTTCGTGCGCCACGTCTGGCTGCTCAACCTGTTTGAGTTCTTCACCGGCTTCGCTTGGATTGCGGTGCTCTCAACACTGAACCTCGGCGCGCAGCGCAGCGCCGCCCGCTGGGTGAAGGCCCGCGCGCTGGCGGTCTACCTGACGGTGTTCTTCGGCTCGATGACCGCGGGCAGCGCCATCTGGGGGCAGATCGCCTCCCGCTTCGGCACCCCGACATCGCTGGTGGTCGCCACGCTGGGGATGGTGCTGGCGAGCGCGACGGTGCTCCGCTGGAAGCTGGGCAAAGATCCCGACCTGAACCTCGACCTCAGCGGCCAGCCGCTGGACGGCGTGGAGATTGACCTGCCGAACGAGCGCGGCCCGGTGCTTGTGTCGCACGAGTACATCATCGACCCGCAGAATACGAAGGCCTTCCTGGAGGCGGTTCACGAGCTGCGCCGGGTGCGCCGCCGCGCCGGGGCGATGAGCTGGGCGGTGTACGAGGATATCGAGCGTCCCGGCCTGTTTATCGAGACCTTCCTGATGGGCTCCTGGATTGAGCATCTGCGCCAGCAGGAGCGCCACACCATGAATGACCTCCTGCTGCAGAGCCGCGTTCTGGCTTTTCATCAGGGCACAACATCACCGGCAATTCGCTACCTGGTCGCGCCGGTATAACCATAACCATCACCTGCACAGGAACACACTATGGCAACGTTTAAGGCAAAAGACGGCACGCAGATTTACTACAAGGACGGCGGCGCGGGCAAATCGGTTCTCTTCAGCCACGGCTGGCCGCTGGACGGCGACATGTGGGACAGCCAGCTGAACTACCTGGCGGAGCGCGGCTTCCGCGCCATCGCCTTTGACCGCCGCGGCTTTGGCCGCTCGGATCAGCCGTGGAACGGCTATGACTACGACACCTTTGCGTCCGACATCAACGACCTGATCACCACCCTGGACCTGCAGGACGTGACGCTGGTGGGCTTCTCCATGGGCGGCGGCGACGTGACCCGCTACATCAACAACTACGGCAGCGCGCGCGTGGCAGGTCTGGCGCTGCTGGGCGCGGTAACGCCTATCTTCGGCAAATCCGACTCCTTCCCGCAGGGCGTGGATCAGAGCGTGTTCGACGGCATTCGCGACGGGCTGCGTAAAGATCGCGCCCAGTTCATCAGCGACTTCGCGACGCCGTTCTACGGCATCAACGCCGGGCAGACCGTTTCCGCCGGTGCCCTGACCCAGACGCTGAACATCGCCCTGCTGGCGTCCCTGAAGGGCACCATCGACTGCGTGACCGCGTTCGGCGAAACCGACTTCCGCCCGGACATGGCGAAAATCGACGTGCCGACGCTGGTGATCCACGGCAGTAACGACCAGATCGTGCCGTTTGAAAGCACCGGCAAGCTGGCGGCAGAGATGATCAAAAACGCCACGCTGAAGGTGTACGACAACGCGCCGCACGGCTTCGCGCTGACCCACCAGGACCAGCTCAACGAAGATCTGCTGGCATTTGTGAAGTCACTGTAATTTCCCGGGGCTGACGCCAGAAGGCGTCAGCCTGAATATGCACTTCCCGGCATACTAAATTTGAGCGTAGAACTCCCTCTCCTTTGTGACTAGTATTCCTTCATTTCAAAGGGAGACGACATAAGATGAATATCCAGCTTCATAAGCGGCTAACCCGAAAGTTTATCATCGCTATTTTAACATCCTCTTCATTTGTCACAGCCTGTACATTTAGCGTTATATGGTTCTATCTTGCGAATATTGACCGGCTTGATATTTTATATGATGCATTAAGCGTGAGTAGCGCAGTAGGAATAATATTTGGGTTTACCCTTGTCTCACTACTTGGTTTCAGCCTTGTCATTTTTATCTCATCTTTCCTTACTTACTTAATTTACACCGCACATGAGAAAGAGTTTGTTAAATACGAAGGTTTAACACATAGCTTTACCTCAGTCTGTTTTGGTAATAGCTTTGTGATGTGCGTTGTGCTTATCGGAGCGTTCTGCTTACAATTTTTTCTGGATATAAATGGTTTTATCGTTCTTGCCTTAGCGATAGCCATAATACTGGCCGCATCGTATGGCTTATGCTACAAGCTTATGTTCAACGTTCACTCGTACAAGGATGTTGATGATACGCGTGATGTAAAATATTTGCAGAAAAAGGCCATCAGGAACTGTCTGCCTCTGTTATTGATTGCACCTGCTTTTACACAAATCTTCCCACTCATTTTTATCGCGGGTCAGCTAGATTTTAACGAAGAAAGTAATACGTTCTTACAGGTTATCATTTTCCTTGCACTCTCGGTCGCGATGATTATTGTGGGTATTTTCCCAGGAATAATCCTGATAAATGAAAAGAAAAATAAAAGTTTATTGCAAATAATCATTTATACACTAATCATTATTCCCGTCAGCATGCTTGTCCTGACAATGATTTTCCGCCCCACCCCCAATATGGTCATTAACATGACCATGAATCTTTCCGGCATAAGCGATTGGCGCACACATCAATATTACATAGATACTCACACTCACCCACCAGCGATGTTTGATGGTTTAACGTGGAACACACGTTATTATAAAGATATCCCTTCGAGATTCTTTATCACCGGCGTAAACATTTTCTCGCTTGGAAACATTCAGCTTATTTGCCCTACGCAAATCAATCATGCCAGATCGCTGAGCCTGAAAACTACGCCAGACAACTTTGACGAATATGACCTTCGCATAAAACGATTAAAAAACACCGCTATGAAATGTATCCCGTTTAAGAAGGATGAGATACACCAATGGGATTCTCCTATAGCTGAGCCTGTTTATTTTCAGAAAATTAAATCTACCGATGAAAGCCTTTTATTAAAGTTGCTTCATGATATCAAGTAGCCTTTTAAGAAACGCCCGCAGCGCGGGCGCTACTTAATCAATTCACCGTAAGCCTAGGCTCATGCTTCTGCCCAGGCTCACCACGTTGCACAACTCCGTGCTCGCGCTCCGCCAGCAGCCGACAAATCTCCGCATGCTTCTCCTCGGTAAAGGTAAAGCGCGACATAAAGCCCATGCGGATCAGCGACCCTATCGCCGGCAGCAGGCAGATCCCGAAGAACAGCCCCGACAGCACGCCTTCGCTCTGGATTTGCGCCTGCGGCACGTAGCCGATCATCGTCAGGAACACGCCGATTAACCCGCCGCCCACAGCCACCGACATCTTGCCGGTAAAGGTCTGCCCGGAGAAGGTGATCGCCGCGCAGCGCTTGTGGGTGTGGTACTCCGCGTACTCGATGGTGTCGGCAATCATCGACGAGGTGAGGATGTTGGTCATCATCACGAACACGGTGCTCAGGCCGAGCAGAATAAACAGCATCGTCACCTGCTGATACCCGACAAACCACATAACCACGCGCACCGCCACGTCCAGCCCGCAGAGGATCATAAACAGCTTCCGCTTTTGCATCCGCCGCGTCAGCATCGGCGCGACCAGACACAGCACCGCCGCCACAATGCCCATCACGCCAATCGCCATCTGCAGGCTGCCGTCGCCCAGATTGTTGATAAAGAAGTAGATATACAGCCCGCCCGCCACGTTATGAAACACGCAGAAAAAGAACGACAGCAGGACGATAAACAGCGGCTTGTTCTGACGCAGGTTGTGGAAGGTGTCGCGGATGGTCACCTTTTCCGGGCTCGGCGGCACGCGCTCTTTGATCTGCATAAAGCCGTTAAGCATCAGCGGCAGGCCCACCAGCATCATCACCAGCGCCGCCATAAAATAACCTTTATCGTTGCTGTACTGGGCGAAGAACGCCGCCAGCTTCGGGAAGAAGATGTTGGCGCAGGCAATCCCCGCGTTCACCCCGAGCATCGCCGCCGTCACCGCGCGGGTGCGCTGGGCGGAGTCGTTGGTCATCACCGACGACATCGACCAGAACGGGATATCGGAGATGGCGTACAGCGTCCCCCACAGGATGTAGGTCACCCCAGCGTAGAGGATTTTGGTGGTCATGTCCGCTTCGATTTTATAGAACGACAGCAGCGTGACGCCGGTGATCAGCAAAGGCGCGATCAGTAAAAAGTGGCGAAACTTGCCGAACCGGCTGTTAATGGTATCCATGATGCTGGCAAACAGCGGATCGTGAACCGCGTCCCAAGCGCGGGCAATCAGGAAGATGGTGCTCGCCGCCAGCGCCGAAATCCCCAGCACGTCGGTGTAAAAATAGTTAATAAACGAACCCACTAAACCAAAGCTAAAACACTGACCTAAACCATAGCCAAAATAAGACCACAGCTCGCGAGACGGTATTTTCATTGTCGTTGCCATTGTTATATGCCTGCCTGGTTGCCCGGCGGTGGTCCGCCGGGTCGATATTATTAGCCCTTAACTTTCGGGGCGATCTTGCGCAGCTGCTGCATTAATGCGATTTCACGGCGCGAGAACGGAATGCCGTTCTCCTCGAACACGTCGTGGAACCAGAGGCGGCAGTAGTCCGTGGACTCTTTCATCACCACCGGCCACGGCAGCCAGGTCTGGGTTTTGCCGCGCACCAGCCCCCACTGGTACGGCGCGACCTTCGCCGCGTACATCAGCGGGAGCTGCTCTTCGATGGTGCTGCCCACGTGGCGCGCCAGCCATTCGGTGCAGAACAGCGGGCGACCGAGCGTCTGCAGCTGCTGGATAATCGCCGTCATCCGCCCGGTGTGGGTGTAGGCGTGGAAGCTCACCACGTCCGAGAGCGCCAGCGCGGTCTGGTCCAGCGGATGCCGGAAGAACGTCTCGCCCTCCTCTTCCGGCGGCAGACGCCAGGCGCAGACGGTGAGCGGCTGGGTCGGGTCTTCTTCACGCACCCACTGGAATGCGAGCTTCATCAGCGCGTGGGCGCAGGTCTCCAGCTTCGCGTCGTACTGCACCTCCTGCGTGCCGGTCGCGAAAATGCCGCGGTTGCCCGGCTCGTTATAGAGATCCCACAGCAGGACGCGCCTATCGTCGCGGAACTGGCGGACAACGTCGCGGATATAGCGCTCAATGTCTGCCCAGCAGTCGGGATCGCACACCCTGTCGCGCCCCGGGCTCGCCGCCGCCTGGCTGTTGTGCTTGCCCGGCACCGGCGGCTTTTGCGGGCCGAGGTACGGCTCGTCGCCGGAGAAGCCGCAGTCGTCCATCAGGGTCAGCATGGTGCTGAAGCCGCGACCGTCGGCAATCGTCAAAAAGCGGTCGATGCGCGCCATCAGCCCGTCGCGGTCGTGCTCCCAGACGATAAACGGCAGGTTGATGCGCAGGGTGTTGTAGCCCGCCTCCGCCGCCCAGCCCAGCTCGCGGTCAATCGTCCCGGCGTCGAAGGTTTCTGCCTGCCAGATATCGGTCCAGTTCACCGCCGTCGACGGCAGATAGTTAAACCCGCACAGCCAGCCTTTTTGCTCATACCACGCCTGTGCCTGCTCCCTGCTCCACTGCTCTTTCATTACGCGTCCTCTCACTGATAATATTTAGCTAATAAATATTAGTTGCAGGATAAATGCGCAAATCATGGCGTGAAGAAAAGCGATGCCCCTCACAAAGTTCACGCTTCGATGAATGAGAAACGTGATCGACGGCGCGTAAGCGTGCGGTTAGGGTATGATGCGAAGTCGCGAAAGGGAGAGGACGGATGAAGCGAAAAACGAAAGTGACGATGAACGATATAGCTCGGGCGGCGGGCGTGTCGCAGGCGACGGTATCGCTGGTGCTTAACCAGTCCCGCAACATCAAGCTCAGCGACGACACCCGCCAGCGGGTGATTAGCGTCGCCACCGAGCTCGGCTACGACCGCCTCCCCGCCGTTCACGCCCCGCGCAACCAGGAAGAGATCGCCCTGCTGGTGAGCTCCATGCAGAGCTTCGACCCGTTTATCGACGCCATCAGCCAGGCGCGTGAAGCCGCGTGGCGCAACGAGACCCTGCTCACCGTCTACGACTACGGCGACGACATCGAGCTGGCGCTGAACATCATCCGCCAGCTGGAGAAGCGCAACTGCATCGGGATTATTCTAGCCTCTCCGGTCACCACGCTGGTGGACATGACGGCGTTCCAGGACTGCACCCGCATCCCACTGGTGCTGCTCAACCAGCGCGACCCCGGCTCGCCGCTGCTGCCGTCGTTTATCCCGGACGACTACGCCAACGCCTTCCAGGTCACTAAACACCTCATCGCCTGCGGGGCCACGCGCATCGCCCACATCACCGGCGAGAGCTGGATGGAGGCCTCGCGCCAGCGTCTGGCGGGCTACCAGGCGGCGCTGCAGCAGGCCGGACTCGCGTGCGACGACGACCTGGTGCGGCAGACCAACTGGCAGTTCAGCGAGTCCTTTACCGCCACAACTGCCCTGCTGGAACTGGCCGAGCGCCCGGACGCCATCTTCTGCGCCAGCGACTGGCTGGCGATTGGCTGCTATCAGGCGCTGGCGGTGAACGGCGTGCGCATCCCTCAGGATATGCTGCTGGCGGGCTACGACGACCAGAAGATCTCAGAGCAGCTCACCCCGCCGCTGACCAGTATCCAGCTGCCCTACAGCGAGCTGGGACGGCTGGCGGTGGAGTACCTGTGTAATCAGGAAGATGCCGCCACGCACGTGACGCTGGCGGGCAGGCTGAAGGTGCGCGCCTCAAGCCTCGTCTGAGGTAAACACCATGCCCGCATAGGGCTTCTCGCGACACGCCGCCAGCCGCGCGGCGAGGCTGCCCACGTGCAGTTCCAGCTTGTGCCCGTCCGGGTCGAGAAAATAGAACGATGCCCCCTCACTTTTGTTCTGCTTCCAGACGGTGACGCCCGCCTGCTCCAGCTTGTTCGAGAACGGTTCAAAATCCGCTTCCGCGACGGTAAACGCATAATGGGTGTAGTCGCTCTCCTGCGGCGGCACGTACCGGCGCGCCTCGTCGTAAGACAGGCAGACCCACAGATCGCCGCAGGTGAGATAGGCCCCGGTATTCCAGCGGGCGTGCAGCGCAAGCCCCAGCAGCTCGTGCCAGAAGGTGACGCTTTTTTGCAGGTCGCTGACCGCGAGGGTCAGATGGTTGAGTGATTGCAGCATGACGTGCCCTTTTGTTTTTCGCGCCGGACGTGGTACGGTAAAGAGATGAACATAAACCACGCCGTGCTCACCGTAAACCGCTGGTGGCTGCCTTCTTAAAGGCGGCACGGAGTAGTTTTCCCCATTTTCAGATAGCCGCCGAAAGGCGGCTTTCACATTTCTAAGACCCCTTTCGGCAACTGCCCATTAAGGAGTCATTATGAACGCACCAACCATCCTCACCGGCGACCGCCCAACCGGCCCGCTGCACCTCGGCCACTACGTCGGATCGCTGCGCCAGCGCGTGGCGCTTCAGCAGACGCACAGCCAGTTTGTGCTGATTGCCGACCTGCAGGGGCTGACCGACAACGGCAGCAACCCGCAGAAAATTCGCGACAACATCCCAGAAGTGCTGGCCGACTACCTCGCCGCCGGCATCGACCCGAACCTGACCACCATCTGCCTGCAGTCCGCCCTGCCCGCCCTCGCCGAGCTGACGATGCTGTATATGAACATCGTCACCGTCGCCCGCGTGGAGCGTAACCCGACGGTGAAAAACGAGATTGCGCAGAAGGGCTTCGCCCGCTCGCTGCCGGTCGGGTTTATGGCCTATCCCATCAGCCAGGCGGCGGACATCACCGCGTTTAAGGCTGAGTTCGTGCCCGTCGGCGACGACCAGCTGCCGATGATTGAGCAGACCAACGAGATTGTGCACAAGATGAACAGCCTGCTGCCTGCCCCGGTGCTGCGCCACTGCAAGGCGATGCTGAGCGACACCAGCCGCCTGCCCGGCATCGACGGCAGCGCCAAGATGTCGAAATCGCTGGGCAACACGCTGCACCTTTCGGCCAGCGAAGAGACCATTCACCGTGCGGTGAGCGCCATGTACACCGACCCGAACCACCTGAAGGTGAGCGACCCGGGGCAGATTGAGGGGAACGTGGTGTTTACGTATCTCGATGCATTTCATCCGGACAAGGAGAAAGTGGCGGCGATGAAGGCGCACTATCAGGCGGGCGGGCTGGGTGACCGGGTTTGCAAGAACGAACTGGAGGCGTGCCTGCAAGAGCTGATTGCGCCGATGCGGGAGCGGAGGGCGATGTATATGCAGGATAAAGGTGAGCTGATGACGATGCTGAAGCGCGGAACAGAACGGGCGCAGGGGGTGACGCAGGCGACGTTGAGGGAGGTGAAGGTTGGGATGGGGGTGCCGGTATTTTGATGAGGTGAGTTGATTGAGGTTGGGCGGCGGAGTGTGGGATTGGCATGACGCCGCTTAATTGTTTTAGAAAGCGGCTATGAAATATTTCATCCCTGCTTCAGGTTGCATATCTTTCTGATGATAATCATCAGTAGTACGGTAACGACGACCATCATCCCCCCCAACACCCACAGGAATGATGGGTCCGCTTCACCATCAGCAAACCCCAGACCGGTGCGATTTAAAAAATCATTGCTGACTTGAGATAAGTAATCGAGCAGGCCTCCCAGAGGAAACAGGACGATAAAAAAGGAAGCAATGAGGCATGCCAGACCAATCAGGATATTATTTTTTAACTTTGCATGAAGCATAATCAGCCCTTCCTGTCACATCAATAGGTCCATATGCCATCAACCCTTTACCGCCAGGAACACGAATCTTTTTACGTGCAAGCAAAGATTGTCTGACCAGTTGAAAATCAGGGATATTATAGAACGTTATGCATCCCCACGACTCTCCCTCACCATTCGGCCTCAATGGATGAAGTCGAAATGAGCCTCTGTCGACCCCATTCACAAATACGTTATCAGCCATGGTCGATGCATTAAACAAGCCGAACCATTCAGAATGATTGGTACCGTTCTTGAAGTCTTTTACAAACCGCTCAACCCGATTAGCAATGCTGCCTTCCGGTGCATCAACGATCCAGTACGTACCCACAGGTAATGCAGCATTCCTGATAAAGGCACACTCTGCAATATTGGTTACGGGTTCTATCCCTGAAAAAACGGGAAACGTCCCAACGCCATAAACATGTAGTTTCAGTCTTCTTCCATCGGCGGAGACATCGTTGTAATCCATCCTACAAATCTGCATAGCAATTCTCCCTCTCGCTTTGCGGAGAATGTTACAACCGATTTATTGAGTGCACCAGCGGTGATAGATAATTCACGTGAAAAACAAGAAATACGGACATGAATGCGCATGTCCGTATTGATTTATCCTTTTACAGGATTAACGAAGGGAGATTTTAGATATTATTCTTATTCTGCCAGACCATTTCCGCGCTTCACCATAGGTATATCTCCCGTATCATTCAACGCGCCCGGAAACGTCTTCAACCACTGCGCGACTTTCTGTTTATTGATATTCACCACACTCATACCTTCCAGGCATCCCCATAATTCTCTTGTATGCTGTGGTGTAATCACAATGCAGTCTTTCATGGCGCGGATTTTTACCGGCATGCCGTTGATAAAGCCTGCACGGGTTAACCAGTCTCCGCCCAGAAGAAGGTATTTCATATCTATGCGTGCATACAGTTCGCAGCAGGCGGCACTGTCCTGCGGTGTTTCCGCGCGTGGATGGACGGGTGCCGCGTTGGTCTGGTTGCCGTGCAGGCGGCGGGCGCTGTTTTTGCGTACCAGCTCGCGGTTTTCAATCATGCCGGTGAAAGCGTCTGATTCTGTTTTGCAAACAGTAAACTCTGGCTTAAAATTCGTCGCAGCCATTTTCAACTCCTTGTAAGTTGTTTGTGGTTAGCGGTATGGGGGTGTTGCAGCACCTTCATATCGCGAATTGTTCATTAAATATTCTTCAATATTTCCTTTGCCGTTCGGCGTAATTTCTGGTGCTCATTATACCGTGCTGAATATAAATACAGCGGTTTGGTGCGGGGTAAATTTGGATTTTGCGAGGGGGATTCAGGAAATAGCGTAGTGTGCGGTAAGCTCATGTTTTTGTTGATTGTGGGTTGCCTGTCCTGAGTTTTGCGAGCATCATCGCAATTATTTACCTTCTTCCGTAACGCGATGGCTTCCAGCAAAACTCTTGAACAGGCAATTGCCGACATCACTATCTGGCGCAAAGGCGAACAGCGTGCGCCGCATAAGCCTTTATTGCTTCTGTACGTGCTGGCGAAGTATCAGCAGGGGCATGCGCGACTGTTTGATTACGGTACTGAAGTACGCGATCAGCTGCACAGCCTGCTGGAACGTTTTGGACCACAGCGTGCACAGTACCGTCCTGATATGCCGTTCTGGCGTTTACAGGGTGATGGCTTTTGGGAACTACGCAATGCGGAGCGCTGTTCCACATCAGGTACCAGTAAACAACCTCCTGCAGGAGAGCTGGTTGAAAATCATGTTGCAGGCGGTTTTGACGAGCAGCATTACTCTCTTTTGATAAACAGTAAGAATCTGATTAACTCTATAGCTCAGCAAATCCTCGAAGCACACTTTACCGAAAGCATCCAGGAAGAACTCGCCGACGAGTTGGGATTCGATCTCCTGCAAATTCGCAAACAGCGCGATCCCTTATTTCGACAGCAGGTACTGCGAGCCTATAACTATCAGTGCGCCGTTTGCGGTTTCAATATGCGACATGATAATACCTCTGTCGCACTTGAAGCCGCTCATATCAAATGGAAGCAATTTGGAGGGCCATGTGAGATTGCTAATGGCTTAGCTCTCTGCTCAATCCATCATAAAGCCTTTGATAAAGGCTCTCTTGGAGTGGATGAAAACATGCGCGTTCAAATATCTTCCGCTGTAAATGGTAATAGCGTTGTATCCAGATTCTTTTGGGACTTCGCAGGAGCTCAAATTCACCTCCCACTACAGAAAAAAAATTATCCGCAGGATAGTTATATAGAGTGGCATATACGCGAAATTTTCAGAAAGTAACTTGTTCATTTTGATGGTGATAAACATGGCATTCCCAAGTTATAAAGAAATTGAAATCCCCTTACTTTTGAATATCTATAACCGAGGGGGAGAAGTTAGTTCTTCCTCATGTTATGTGCCGTTGGGGAGGGCGTTCGGCCTTACCGATGAAGAAATGAGCATCTTACTTCCTGATGATAGCAACCGTCCCCAATGGAACAATATGGTCCAATGGGCGCGTAAAAAGCTTGTTGATTACAAGTATCTTCATAATGCCAAAGAATCAGGCCTCGGCATCTGGAAACTCACTCATGAGGGCATCAAAAAAGCAGAATCGCTTTCTACCAAGTTAGATATCGATTATCCAGATGAAGTCCCGGAAACCTTTTATGAAGGGGCCGTAAAACAGATCAAAGTTAACAAGTACGAACGGAGCAAAACAGCAAGAGACAAATGTATAGACCACTACGGCTGCCAATGTAGCGTATGCAATATGGACTTTGAGAAAACGTATGGTGAAACCGGCAAGGACTATATTCACGTCCACCATATCACGCCTCTGTCTGAGATTGGGGAGCGCTACAAACTCGATCCTGTAAATGATCTTCGCCCTGTCTGTCCCAATTGCCATGCAATGATCCACAGACGAAAACCCTCACTTACTATTGAGGAATTGAAGGCTTTGATGAAAAAAACACAAAAATAGAAAAAACGCCCACTAATATATATGACATTAAATGAAAAGCAATAATGTTAAATTTCCTGGCAAGTAAATCAGAATTAATCGTTTCATTTTGTGCAATGGTAACCTCAATAATATCGTTATTCATAGCATATAAAGCACAAGTTAATCAGCAAAAGCACAATCAATTATCGGTAAAACCATTGGCAGAATTTTTAATCGGGGATTATGAAGACGTGATTTTTTTAAAAATAAAAAATCAAGGGACAGGCCCTTTAATTATAAAAGAGTTTTTAACGCAGAAAGATAACAATCATCACCATCAGCTCCTGGATGCAATAAGTCACATCAAACGGGATCTTGTCTGGGACCGTTTTACTGGGAATGTTGATGGCAGAATTATTGCTGTAGATAAAGAAATAACTCTTATACAAGCAAGCTTTGAAACAGGTAAAAATTTCATTAGACAACAATTGCGTTCTGAATTATCCAATCTCGAATTAAAGTTAACATACAATGATATCTATGAAATAGAACAACCTAAAATAACAAAAAAACTTGATTGGTTTTCACGATAAATTTACATTTGAAGTTCAAAAAAAATACGAGTTAATTACTGACAGTCAGCAGTACATATTTTTAAAATCTAAGAATAGGGATGAAATGTCTTATTTTACACCTGACATAACATCCCTCATTCTGACAGAAAGTGAAACCTTATGCCCCTTTCAACATATCAAACACCACGCGGGCAAAGCCCTTCGCCAGTTCAGGATTGGAGAGATATTGCACCATCATCTCCTGCTGGGCTTCGTTGCTATCCATGACGGCATCATCAATCGCCTTCGGGAAATCACCCAACATCGCCTGTTCGCGCGTATTGTTCGCGATCTGGGTCATTACCGCCTGGTTTTCTGAAAGCTTGTCGCGCACCGCAAAGGCATAATTGATCATGTCTTTATCGGTCAGATTATCGGTGACAAAAAGCTCGTTCAGACGAGCCAGGATATTTGAAAGAAACTCCTCTTTCTTGTCCTTTGGTTTCGCCGTTCCGACATCATTACCCGGTTTGATTTTGTATTCTTCAGCATCCTCTTGCAGCTTCAGGTGCTGTTCGTGGAGTTTTGACAGGCGGTAATGGCTCATCTCCACGTTGCTTAAATCAATTTCATCTTCTTCAATACGCTGTTCATGCAGTAACGGACGCAAATGACGAGCAAAGAGACTCAACTTTTCAAGATTCTTGTCGTCATAATCGACGATTTGCGACATAAACTCGTAAAAGCGGACAAAGCTGCCGAGATCTTTCTTGAAGATATCCAGCTTACTTTTTTCTTTCTCGCAGTCCTTAAAGGTGTTTTCCGAATTGGTGATCAGCACAACATCGCCGGTTTTTTTAGTGCGTTCAAACATCTCTTTGGCCAGCACATAGGCATCAATCGCTGAGGTGTAACGATGCTTCCAGCGCTCTACCGCAGGTTTGCAGATATTGCTAATGGCCGCGTTGGATTTGTTTTTACTGAAGAACGCCTCACAGAACTGCTCCACTTCGTTCCACAGGAAAATACCGCTGGTACGCAGCTTTTCATAAAGCTCAAAGACCAACTGCGGGTCGCTGACATCCATCAGCTCTGCTGTCTGGTAGTACGGCTGGAAAGCCCCCAAAATCTCGTCAGGTTCGTTGTAGAAATCGAGTACAAATGTGCCGGACTGCGCCTTCCCCGGATAGGTACGGTTCAGGCGCGACAGGGTCTGTACGCACTCCACGCCGCCCAGCTTTTTATCCACATACATAGCGCAGAGCTTAGGCTGATCAAAACCGGTCTGGAATTTGTTGGCCACCAGCATCACCTGGTAGTCGTCAGTATCAAACGCTGTACGCATATCCCGGCCTTTCAGTCCGGGGTTCATATTGATCTCAGTGAACTTCTGATTGAGCAGCGCAAGGTTGTTGTGGTCATCTTCATGGAATTCCACTTCCCCGGAAAACGCTACCATTGCGCTGATCTTGTCGTACTTATGCTCGGCGATGTATTTATCGAATGCCAGTTTGTAACGCACCGCCGCTTTGCGGGAACTGGTCACCACCATCGCTTTCGCCTGGCCAGCCAGTAAATGCATTACATGCTTGCGGAAGTGCTCAACAATCACCTTCACTTTCTGCGACACGTTATGATCGTGTAGCGAAACCCACTGGTTGAGTTTGATCTTCGCTTTCTTGCTGTCCACTTCCCGGTCAGGATCGTCCAGCTTTTGCAGCAGCTTATACGCCACCTTGTAGTTGGTGTAGTTCTTCAGCACATCAAGAATAAAGCCTTCTTCGATGGCCTGACGCATGGAATAAACGTGGAACGCTTCCGGTTTGTTCGTTTTCGATGCCGGTTCCTGCGGGTTAGGACGACGGCCAAACAGCTCCAGCGTTTTGGCCTTCGGCGTGGCGGTGAAGGCGTAATAGTTGAGATTGCTGCTGCCTTTACGCGCCGCGACGGTAGCATCCAGAATATCTTCTGAAGACATCTCCACATCGTCATCCGCCTCTTCGGTCATCAGCACTTCTTTCAACTGGCGCGCCGTAGAACCGCTCTGCGAGGAGTGCGCTTCATCGGCAATCACCGCATATTTACGCTGCTTGAGGCTGACGCTGTTTTCAATCGCCTTCAGGACAAACGGGAATGTCTGGATGGTAACGATAATGATCGGCTGCGAGTTTTCCAGCGCGCTCGCCAGCTTCTCCGATTTAGAGCCGTCGCCCTCTTTATTATTGATACGCCCGACCACGCCGTCCTGATGTTCAAACTGATAGATGGTGTCCTGCAGCTGATCGTCAAGCACGGTGCGGTCCGTCACCACAATCACCGAGTGAAACTGCTTCTCGCCATTTTCATCGTACAGGCGGGAAAGCTGATGCGCTGTCCAGGCGATAGAGTTCGATTTACCCGACCCGGCACTGTGCTGAATCAGGTATTTATTGCCGGTGCCTTCAACCGTCGCGGCAGTGATGAGTTTGTTCACCACGTCCCACTGGTGATAGCGCGGGAAAATCAGGCTCTCACTTTTGTACTTCAGGCCAATGGCGTTTTCTTTTTCGACGATTTGCAGATGCACAAAACTGGCGAGAATTTTCAGCAGATTGTCCGGCAACAGCACCTCATTCCAAAGATAGCTGGTGGCATAGTCGTTGGCATCTTCCGGGATATCGTTCCCCGCACCGCCTTCATGGGTCCCTTTGTTAAACGGCAGGAAGAAGGTTTTATCACCATCCAGTTTGGTCGCCATAAACACTTCGTACTGGCTGACGGCAAAGTGCACCAGCGCGCCGCGCTTAAAGGTCAGTAGCGGCTCAGGTTTATTGGTGCCTGGATCTTTCGGCAAACGCGTTTTCTTATATTGCGTAATGGCGTTTTGTACCGTCTGCTTAAATTCAGACTTCAGTTCCAGCGTCGCTACCGGCAGGCCATTGACGAACAGTACCAGGTCGATACGCCATTTCTTCGCCTTAACGCCAGTTTCTTCAAACGCGGCGTTTGACGCATGCGGGCTGTAAACCAGCTCCGGCACGATTCGGCAGATATTCTGCTTGTAGCGCGTCAGGGTTTCCGGATTGAGGTTATGTTCCGGCTTAAACTGGCATAGTGAAAAACGCGCATTATGGCTTTTGATACCATGACGCAGCACGCCGAGCGTACCGTAGGTGCGAGACAAAATATCGGTGGCGTTGATATCCGCTTTTTTCAGCTGCGCCACCAGCGCATCGAGGAAATGACGCTCGGTATCGGTAGGATAAATTTTTGCAAATTTCTCCCACTCATGCGGCTGCGTAGTTTGCACAAAGGTCAGCGCATCCTGCGAGTACAGTGCACGTTCGCGATCGTAGCCGTCATTTTTACCGCAAATCCAGCCTTTTGCTTCCATCTGAGCAATCATTTCATTCTGGAAAATCAACTCTTTGGTGCTATCCGTGCTCATGCGGTGACCTCCTGTGGCTCCTCAACATCCTGCGTCTCAGGGGCAACCCAATCGCGGACGTCGATTTTTCCGGTGACGGCAGCGGAGATAAGGGCGGTTCGGCGTTCTTGAAGTAAATCCATCCCTTCAAGAGCATTTTCAATTATACACTCATAAATATTACGCATATTATCAATATGATTATTGATTTCGACTTGTTCTTCGAAAGGAGGTATTAAAATAATCCCTTCCTTAATATTATCCTGACCTATATTAGGGTCTTTTCTTGTACCAGCCGCATCTATCATCCAAAAAGGTCGGTAAAATTCATAATATTTATGTAAAAAATCTGGCAATATTCTTCCACACGGTAAAACACCACATACGGCTTGATTTATTGTAGATTCAAAGCGTAGGATAGCATGCTTACCTATAGAACCCGCACCTCCATACATACCTAGCAGCACACTTCCCACCGGCAGAATCGAGCATGCAGTATCATTTACTGCTTTTGATGTAATCCTAATTGGTGTGTCGAAAAGCTCACCATTATTTAAATCTGTAGTTCTAATCCATGGAATATGACCATCTTCATAATAAATTTCAAATTTAGAAGTCGTTGGTGTTCCACCACTAGTAGTTCGACCGACCCACTTTAATTTAGTTATTCCCCAATGCTCTGGCACGTCCCCCAACCACTCAACACCAGAATCTTTCATCGGCACATCAGGGTTTAGCCCTTTGGTAACAGCAAGACTAATCACTGCCTGACGTTTTTCCTTCAGCAGTTCAATCAGTTGTTGCTGCTTCTCGATCAGGTTGTCGATTTTTGCGGTTTCGTGGTCGAGGAAGCATGCAATATTTCGCTGTTCATGCTTAGGAGGAAAACAGAATTTCTCCATCAAATAAGAATCTGCATCTAGATTTTGAATGCCGGTTGTTTGCTTAATCGATGGATAGTTTACTTTCCCTGCGTAAAGCTGTGAAAAAGCATATGTCAAAAAATGACCATCATAGCTGTCTCTTGGTGTCATTTTTGCAACAAAATTTGAAGTCACTGCCTCGTATTTTTTATCAAATAAAACAACACAGCCAACTAAGGTCTTTTCACCGCCACCTGATTTTTCGATTAACAAATCGCCCTGTTTGAGCAAACGGCTACCTCTATCCTTAGGAAGGATAGACCTTGTCGTTAATTTTAAATCAGAAATTTTAAATGATTGACGATCAAAATCAGCAACACGAAGCACAATTAAATCATGTTTATCATCAGGCTCCCCCCCCCAAACGCCATTAGTACAACCTTCGACTGCACGTTTTAGCGAATGGATCTGCCAATTCAGAGGAACCTCCCCCAGCCACTCAACCCCAGAATCCTTATACTCCGGATACGCCTTATACTTAGCCATCAGGAATGTACCTCCTGCAGCAGCTTCATAATCTCGGCGCTGACCGCGTCCAGGTCGGCATCGATCTCTTCCAACGGGCGCGGTGGTTGATAAACGTAAAAATGGCGGTTAAACGGAATTTCATAACCCACAATCCCCACTTCGTTATCTTTCGCATCGCGCTTATCGGCGTTGATCCAGGCGTTATTCACATGCGGCAGCACTTCAGACTCGAAATAGTTTTCAATCAGGTCGCTGGTGGACAATGCTGGGTTCAGCGGCACGTTCTCGTTATCGCGCAGCTCGCCGTCCTGTTCAAACTCAACCACTTTGCCTTTGTACTCAAACGCACCGTACAACGGCTGAGCGGCTTCTTTCAGCACCTTCTTCACCACCGGTTCGGCATCCGGGTTTTTGGTGGTGATGGCATCGATAAACTGCTTGTTCTCTTTCGCATCCAGCTTCACGCCAGCCGTTTTAATGGCCCCTTTCAGGGTCAGCTGGAACTGATTGAAGTCATTGCTTACCAGCGTTTTGCCACCCGCCTGCGTACCCAGAGCAGCCTGAATCTGCTGTGCTTTTTCCATTAACCCACGCTGCGCCAGCCACAGCTTGCTGTCGAGCAGGTCTTTGATCTGCTTCTCTTTCAGCTCAGAAAATTCGGCTTTGATGGTGGCGCGCGCTTCTGTTTCCAGCTCGGAGAAATCACCGTAGATATCCTCCTGCCACTGGGATGCGAACTCTTCATACAGACGTTCCATCGGCGCGTTAAACGGCTTCGGCGCAAAGCGCAGAGTCGCAATCGCCTCATCCGTTACCTGAGCGGATAACCGCAGCGGGCGTTCAATGGTCAGGCGACGATAGCCAAAGTCAGTGCTGTTGAAGATTTTGCTGGCGAAGGTTTTCGGCGCTTCGGGTTTGGCGGTGGCAGGTTGACGGCCACGACTGGATTTTTGCTCGGCGGCTTTTTCCAGACCAAGCTCTTCCAGAGTTGTTGCATCCACTACCTTAAAATCACCGAAGGTCTGGGTGATTAGTTTGATATCGTCTTCGCCCATCAGGTTGCGCTTGGACCCCAGCGATTTGCGCATCTTGCCGCACAGGTTGGTGCCATCAATCAGCTGCACTTTGCCTTTACGCTCAGGCGCTTTCTTGTTGGAGAGGATCCAGACGTAGGTGGCAATGCCGGTGTTGTAGAACATGTCCGTTGGCAGCGCGACAATGCCTTCCAGCAAGTCGGCTTCCAGAATGTAGCGACGGATTTCGCTCTCACCGCTGCCCGCACCACCGGTAAACAGTGGCGAACCGTTAAGGATAATCCCGATACGCCCGCCGTTGCTCACGCTGCCATCCACATTGTGGTTGTCGCGCATTTTGCTGATCAGGTGCATCAGGAACAGCAGCGAGCCGTCGGATACACGCGGCAGGCCCGGGCCAAAGCGACCGTTAAAACCTTTCTGCGTATGTTCGTCGTTAATCTCGCCCTCAATCTTCTTCCAGTCCACGCCAAACGGCGGGTTAGAGAGCATGTAGTCGAACTGGTCCAGCGGCAGCTGGTCGTTAGAGAGAGTGTTGCCCAGCTTAATGCGGCTGACATCCTGACCTTTGATCAGCATGTCGGCTTTACAGATTGCGTAGGATTCCGGGTTCAGCTCCTGACCAAAGGCACGCATCACCGCCTTGGGGTTCAACTCGTGCACATATTCCATGCCTGAAGAGAGAAAGCCGCCGGTCCCGGCCGTCGGATCATAAATGGTGCGGATGATACCGGGTTGCGACAGGGCTTCATCATCTTCCATAAACACCAGCGAGGTGGTCAGACGCACGATATCGCGTGGGGTGAAGTGCTCGCCGGCGGTCTCGTTAGAACTTTCCGCGAAACGACGGATAAGCTCTTCAAACACCAGGCCCATTTCATAGTTGGAAATCGCCTTCGGGCTCAAATCGGTGGTGGCGAATTTCTTCACCACTTTGAACAGCAGGTTGGCATCTTCCAGCAGGCCGACAAACTCGCTGAATTTGAAGTGTTCGAAGATTTCACGCGCGTCCGGGGAGAACGCCTGTACGTAGCTTTCCAGGTTGGCTTTGATGTCGTTCTGCCCCATCTTGCCCAGATCCATCTTCGAGGTGTTAAAGAAGGAAAGGCCGCTGGCGCGCAGCAGAAACTTCTCTTTGGCATCTTCCGGCAGTGGGCTGGTTTTTAATTCATCATATTTTGCCACAACCGCGTCTTTGGTCTCCGCCAGCACACACTCTAGACGACGCAGTAGCGTAAAAGGCAAGATCACACGTCCGTATTGAGACTGTTTAAAATCACCGCGCAGCAGATCAGCCACAGACCAGATAAACGCAGCCGTTTGAGAAAAGTTAGTGTTAGTCATGAAACCCTCGGGGAGATCGCGGCCATAGTGCAAATGTGCACGGCAAATATTCATTATTGGAATCCAGTGCGCAAAATCATACCCGCTATAAAGGCTATCGCAAACGATACAGGGCAAAGAAATGGACAATGATATTGAATAACTGATTATCAGCAGAGTGAGTAATGTGGATTACTGCTTGCTGTTCATGAAGGAAAATAAGTGGGTGGATAACCCCCCTTTACTGGTTGTTACGAAACACGGTTTCGCTTAAGTCTAATACTTGTTGTTTGTATGGTTATTGTTTGTAAAATAGCCATTCGTATTATTTCCATAGCAAGTAGAGGGACCTATGAAGCAGTACACCAACGAACTTACACCAGAAACGCTGACAGCCTTTGACAAGTCACCATTTACAACCGAACAACTCGCCGGAATGAACGACGAAGCCCGTTCTCTCATCGAAAAACAAAACGCCTACAATCTCGCTCATCCCGTTACAGCTGCTTATCTGATCGCTACAGAGGGCAGCTTGACACGTAATGGTGGGAAAGTTTTCAGTGAATATAACGGACGGCAGATCAAACTTGATGACGGCACAATGCTAAACGTGTCTCGAGTTGGTGATGAAGTGCGTTACCCAGATGGAACGTCCGCGAAGATCTCCAATGGTGTGGGAAACACACCAGGCGAATCTATTGCCCTTGTTGGTAGCTCGCTGGATAACGGCGATGAAATTATTAGCTGCCCACAAAATGCCGGAAGAAAGGTAGTCCGAGCAGGGGAATCGTTGCCAGAAAACTTTCTGAAATAAGGTGGTCACTATGGCATCGGTTAACAGGGGTTGCACGGTTCACGGTAAGAACGTTGGTCTGCACGGAGATAAAACCTCTACAGGCGCACAATGTATTGCCGCTCGCCCCGGTATGTCTGTTATGGGCTTGTGGAAACTCTACATCGGCGATAAGACCACTCCTTGCCCGAAATGCGGGAAAGTGGGGGTAATTGTGAGCGGAGATCCTCGCTGCTTTAATAGCGCCGCAGTCGCCGTGGATGGTGCGAAAATCCTCTGCGGTTGTCCACAGGGTACTAATTTTCTTATCGCGCCTGGCACCGTTGAGGTTAATACCCCTTCCTGGGCTATAGCGCCTGTAGAGCTAGTGCAGCACGCCCAAGCAGCGAAGAAGCAGAACAGCGTTACTGACACCTGCAAGCCAGAAGATAACTCGCTATTGAACGGCGTTTACATCTGGACTGAAACCAAAAACGCAGGTCACACTTTCGTTTCGGTACACGAGAATAACAATGTCTATCTCTTCACGTATGGTCGCTATGGCAGAACCAATCATGGAGGATTTACGGGAGATGGTGTTCTTAACTTCCTACAAGATGAAGATGCAAGGGTTTACTATCGTTCTGAACTCTATGAGATGGGTGCTCGTGTTTTCCGCATAGACGATGCCGACCCGGTGAAGACAAGAGCATTCTTCGAAGACTTATGGAACAGCAGTAAGCCAGCTATACACACATCAAAAATTCCAGAGACAACAAGAAGGAGAGGCCATACCATTGATGAGTATGACGTTACTGGCAGCAACTGCACAACACATTCAGTTGCGGGGATTAAGTATGCTGGCTCTACGGTATTTGAGCACGGTTACACATCTACGACGACCCAACTACCTGTTGAAGCCGAGGAAGATTTCACCGTTCCGGTATCGCTGCAAAGATTTCTCATCGCGAAGGGTGGAGACATGTCCTCAATGCTTGTCGTTGAGATGACAGAATTATTCAAAGAGCAATACCCTAATTCAGATAACTTACAACCATTCCATGAAACTCCCGGCGGGGTAGTTCAGCATGTTGCTGCGGAAGGTGCTGCCACTGGCGATTCATTGTCTCCGTTTTCCGGCGGCACTGTAGGTGGCGTATTAGGGGGATCATATGGCGATGACGAATAAAACTAAAACCGTTTTCCGATGGGGTGGGATTGTCATTGTATCGCTATGCTACTTTATCGCACTGGTGCTATCTACCTTCTCTTTTTCCGCATTCAGCGAGAGTGAAAGTATGCAGTTTTCTGGCCCAATCCCATTAAAAGAGTACCAAGCTTCTATAGACTCGATCATGCAAGCCACTGATGGCGTTTTTACTGTCGCCTTTTTTGGCTTTGCGATCTGCGTGCCACTCATCCTACTGATCTTTAAAAAGGTGAGATGATGAATAAGAAATTCTGGATCACGTGGGGGTGTATCGCGCTGATTTGCATAGTGTATTACGTTATCGTGCTGTATTTCGATCTGGTCTTCGCCGTTAACTTCTCAGAAACCGTGAGCCAAGGATGGGATTTTACCCCTTCTCAGCTAACGTCGTTTGTTATGGAGCTATCGCAAAATCACTCTGATTCGGCTTTAGCCTCTATCATTGGTTTCGCTGTCTGCGTCCCTCTGATTCTGCTCATCTTCAAAAAAGTGAGATGACCGTCAAAGGCTGGAGAGATCCAGCCTTTCCCCTCCTCACTGATTTTAGACAATACAAGCCTCATGTCGTTGGTGGCAAGACAACGCGCGGAGCCGTTAGGCAACTTCACTGGGAGTGTCAGATAGTGAAGTTTATCAGGATGACCATGTACCCGAAGGAGCGAGGCCGAATCGCTGGCAGAGCCTGCATTTCGTGTGCAGGTACGAACACCACCATAAACCTGTTTATTCCCTGCAACGTCATAGCATTCGAGTTCAGTCAGTGTTCAATCGGTACGTGTTTGACGCCTGGAACTACACGCCGCAATGAGTTAACATCCCAATTACCACTATCAAACACAGCGGCTTTTTCAAGGGATATAACAGAGCATTTCTTACAGGCAAAAGAGACAAACTTAATCGCCTAACTAACTGTACAGTAAGGAATTTAGTGACTTGGTGCGAAGGCCGGACTCGAACATCGCAACTATCCTTATGATCTTAAGAGATTAAAACTTACCACATTAGGCATGATCCCATCATTGATACCATCAGTCCCTATTGGTGATAATCGAACATTTTTCATAAAAAAATATCCGATTTATTCTAGAATGAAATAATTACATCCCTACCTTAATACTGAGACAAGAGAGGGCACTGTCTCTGTACATCATACTTAAAAAATTGTATCTTTGTACATAAATAATTCATTAAACTCCTGCAAGTATTATCACTTTATAATAAGGATATGTAGATGGCATTTATGAATTTAGGATTATTAAGAACCTTAAACGCAACATCAGGTGCATTTTCAATTGTTACAAACAGAGAAGCTACCGGTGATAGAAGCATTACATTAGATCGCTATGAAAAAGAAGTAATGGCAGAAAAATATGATTTAACAAAAATTGTTAGAAAAGGATCATACATTGAGGAAACAAGATCAGAACGATTAAAATTCATTACTTTCACTGACTATCAATTAAATAATTTTGAATATAACGATATCCCTATCGTCTATCCTAAAGAAAGTGGAAACGAAATTAGGCTATATATGCAAGGAAGATTAAGATTCCAAGGAAATACAAATGATGTATTCCTTATATTTAATAGGCAAGAGAATGATGTACCTATTATAGGTTTCTTATCACCGTTACAATGGGAGCAACTGTTAAGGCAGGCAGAGAGAAATTTCATACTATATGAGCAAGATCATGATGACGACGTTTATCTTAAGAATATAGTACTTCAACAAGCAGGTCAGGCAGTTCCATTTAGTAGCTATAGATTCCAACGCAACTATTCCTTAGCACTACAAGCATTAGAAAATGCAAATTTTAAATGTGAATATAATCCAGAACACATTACTTTCATTTCACCGATTACACAGAAAAGTTTTATGGAAGCACATCATTTAATTCCTCTTGCATTCCAAAAAAATCATATACATTCTTTGGATAATATTGGCAACATTTACTCACTTTGCCCTATCTGCCATAGAGCTATTCACTACGGTGATAGTCAAACGAAAAGAATAATTTTGGAAAAACTTTATTACTCACGAAATATGTTTTTTGAAAATCAGTTAGGAACTGATTTCGGTAAGTTATGCTTTTATTATGGAATATAACTTTAGATAAAGTTTATCATACCATCTGAAAGCTGGTGTTTGAGCTTTCAGATGGTGCAGAAAAAAACAAAGCTATTAAGCAACTTTATTTTTTTCTTCAATAAGATCTGTTGCTCTATTCAGAGCGGTAATCATATTTTCAGCTACAGCTTCTATGACTTTTACGCAAACAGAATTACCGAATTGCTTATAAATTTGCCCATGAGAAACTGCATCTACAATAAATTCTTCAGGGAACCCTTGAAGCCTTGCACACTCTCTTGGAGTCAATTTCCTAGGGTTTTTCCCAAGAGATGCTTGATCAATTAAAATCTCAGAGCCATCTTTATAATAACGAGCACTGATGGTATTTACGTAAGAACTGTTCTCATTGAAGAGTGAATACCCGAAGCCATTCCCTTTAGTTTTGTGCTCTTCTTTTCTTTTTTTATGACCAGTCCATAATTTATCGGAAATAGTGTAAAAATCTTTTCCATGAACTTTTTCAAGCTCATTTAATTCTTTTCTTGAAAGAAGGATATCACCTAAGCGCGTTTTTTCTTTAGGAGCTTCAGGCCAAGAAAATAGTTTATCAAAATCAACATTTTTAAAATAATCTCTATCAAATCCTACGATGAAAATTCGTTCTCTATTTTGAGGTACACCAAAATCAGCAGCGCGCAAAACTTTATAATCAACCCAGTAGTTTAAACGTTGTGATAAGGCGCTTCGTGCATCATTGCTCATAGGTATATCAGAGGGTATATCTTGCGCATTTTTACCTTGTAAGATATTGATAATTGTCTTTAAAGTATCACCTTTATTGTGCCCCTGTAATTGTTTTACATTTTCTAAAAGGAATGCTTTTGGTCTCTTACCTGCAAGTATTCTTTGTATTTCAAAAAACATTGTTCCACGGGTATCGCTAAATCCTTGTTTCAGCCCTGCCTGAGAAAAAGCCTGGCAAGGGAAACCACCTAAGAGAACATCGTGATCTGGGATATCTGAATTTTTGATTTGTGTGATATCACCATCAGGCATTTCGCCATAATTAGCAAAATAGGTTTTTTGAGCGAATTTATCCCATTCAGATGTAAAAACACAATGGCCTCCCAACTGCTGGAAAGGTAAACGTATACCGCCAATACCAGCAAATAAATCTATGAAAGTAAATTTACTATTTTCAATAGATTCTTGTTTAAATGGAGAGTTTTCAGTGTTTGTGTTCATGACATCTTCCAGTTTAATAATCTGATTCCAGTAATTGAGTGTAGGCTCATGTTCGCCAGACTCCCACCCTCTAACGGTACGTTCTCCAGAAGACCCCATACCTAAGATTTGAGCAAAGGCTGAGCATCCAATCCCCATCCTTTTTCTCAACTCCTTGATGTAGTATGCTCTATCTATTGTCATTAGCTATGGTTGTCCATACTTATCCGGTTTCTTTCCGGGCAATGATAGCGCTGTACAAAAACACATGCAATGGAAAATTTTATGTACAACAAAAACATTAACGATTTCATTATTGATTGTTCAAATCTATCAAGTTCAATGTCTGTCAGCTATAGTCAAGTAGCACCGAGTTTTGTATTTTCAAATACTGGCAGAAGAAATAGCGTTAAATTTTTTTCAATAACTCTGCCTCAACTAATTTCAGTTTTAAAAGATATTGAATCAAATATAGATGAATTTATTAATTTTAATACCTATAACGAATCTACATGGCGTAACTTATTTGAAGTAAATATAAAAGACGCAGTTGTCAATACACTATCTACAACACAGACACTACCGCTTTTTTCATTAATAAATAAAGTTGTTACTATTGCTAATGATGATGGTAAAAATTACTCAGAAAAAACAATGCAAATTAGTAAAGAGTCTCTTAGAAATACAATAAACTATCTTGAAACACAGATACCTGATAATAATGAGTATATATTAGAATTATCTAAATATAGTGAGCACTCAAAATTAATCGAATCAGTCAACAAAATTTTTTATGGTGCCCCAGGGACAGGTAAAAGCCATCGGATTAACGAGATATTAGGTTCATCGAAATATATAAGAACAGTTTTTTATCCAGACATGCTCTATTCAGACTTTGTAGGAAGTCTAAGACCAAGAACAATCGAAGATAGCGAAGGAAATAAAAAAGTAGTTTATGAATATAGAGCAGGCCCTTTTTTAAGAGCTTTAATACTTGCGTTAAATTCAAAAGAAGAAAATGTATATTTGGTAATTGAGGAAATAAATAGAGCTTCTGCCTCCGCTGTATTTGGTGAATTATTCCAGCTATTAGATCGTAATGAGTATGGTGAAAGCAAATATGAAATTGATATAATTGATCCTGACATGTTGGATTACATCAATGAAAGAGTGGACGACAATCTATCAAGCTTAAGAATTCCTCGCAACCTCTCAATCTTAGCGACCATGAATAGTAGCGATCAAGCAGTAATGCCTATGGACACAGCATTTAAACGCCGTTGGCAATTTGAGTATCTTCTCATCGATTATAGTAATGCTACTAAAGGTGAAATACCAATAAACATATATAATGACGAAGCTAATATAGAAACAATAAATATTACTTGGGGTGATTTTTCTAAGATACTTAACGATGAATTGAAAGAGCTAAATGTTCCTGAAGATAGATTACTTGGACATCGTTTCCTTGATGATAATGAACTAAAAACAAAAGAAAAAGCCAATGACACAGTTGCTGGTAAGTTATTAGTCTATCTTTGGGACGATGTGTTACGACATGGGAAAAAAAGCCTTATATTTCGTACTGAAGAATTTAAAACATTTGGTGAATTGCATAATGCATTTCTGTCTGGAAAACCAATTTTTAATGATACGATTGAAGAGAAAATTAAAATTTTCAAATTGTAGATTCAAATAAATATTTGGTGGAAGTATGCTAATTTTTTATAGTGATAGATATAACGTAAATAAGTTACCGGCAGATTTAAGAGCTTTTTTGACTTCTAAAGGTGTTATTGTTCAAGATGACATTTTTATTCACTTTGTTGGGTTGGTATACTTCAAAGGTAAACCTTATATTTTCCTTCCAAGGAATAGCGATGTAAATAATCTTCAACAATACTCAATTTCTGAAAAAGAAAAGATTGCAAGAGAATTAATGTTTTCGATTAATATTTATCAACAATCGAAAAAAAATAGTATTGATAATAGAGACAATGGAGAAGGTTTTATAGGCGAAGAAAATCTCACATTAATCATCTCTCTTTTGGAGGATTTTAATCTCAACGGTTTATACAAACGAAGAAGTAAAAGAAAAGTCTACAATGCAGGCAAGATTAATTGGAAGAAAACCATTCATAGTTTTCAACCATATCCTTCTGATAACTCGCCGCTTTATCTTGAGTACGAGGGTATTTCAAAGCGAACTGAACTCGACAGTGAGATCTCAAAAATTCATGCTGGAATTATTTATGACATAAGCAAAGATTTGGGATGGCTCACTTACTCAGAACCAGCTTATTACGAAAGTGTTCTAAACTCGATTGGTCGCTCTGAATTAAGCGAAGAGATTCAGATAGCTACCATCAAAAAAGAACTGGACACAATATATAGCGAAAGAGATATTTATCTGCTGAAATCAATCAGCAACTATCTTGAAAAAAACTCTGGATATGACAAGTCAAATATTATTATTGGTATTAAAGAGTTTCATGGGATGTGGGAAAGCATTCTCGGTTCAGTTTTAAATGACAGAATAAACATCAATAATAAATTTGCAGCACCTGTATACAAAATATCTAATGAATATATTCATGCGTCCTCAAGAGGTCAAAAGACGGATATAGTTCTTAAAATCAATGAGTTATATTATATAATAGACGCCAAATATTACAGAGCAAGTAATGCTAATAACGCCCCTAGCTTGCCTGATATTATCAAGCAATTTTATTATGTTAAGTCTATGAGTTTGATTGCAAAAGAAGCTGTTGAGATTTTTAGTGTTTTTGTTTTCCCTGGAGTGAAGGGAAATATAGAATCAATCCATATGGCTTTAAAAGACAAATCAACCAAACTTGACCAAAAAGATTTACTTGATGAACACTACCCACCTATATTTTGTTTATATAAAGATCCTATTAGATTAATACATTTATATGCGAATGGAAAAAAAACGAATCTCGATTTTCCTAAAGGATTACGTAAGTAGAAAAAGCAAGTTAAATCCTACAAAAGGATAGATTGCTTTTGGTTTACAATCTATAATAGTTATGAGCGTTATATTAAGGATAGCATTGCATGGAAATGATTCCAAAGATAAAGATAATTAAGAAAGCAAAATAATTCTATCATCATTATTATTTTTACAATTTAATTAGAGAGCTAAGGTTAAGGATGATTTAACATGATAAATACTACTTCCAATAACTCACAAAAATTAGTTGAGATACGCCTAAAAAGGATTAGAGAACGAAATAAAAACGCCGTTTTATTTATGAAAAAGCCGTTAGCTATCTTTCTAATAATAGTATCAGTTGTATTTATCTCTATATATACAACATCCTTAAACATCAATTTTTTTAAAGTTTTCCTTCTATTATTTATCCCAATGTTTTTCGGACTGGTGATATCTTTTTATTGCATTCCAAAAATTAATGATTTTTTAAAACCTTTAGTAGACACAGTATTATACATACCAGCGTCAATATTAGCAGTATGTTATATACTCAACACTGTTACTAATATAAATGATGAGCTAAAAAAAGCAGAGATACAACACTGGTATGTTTATTTAGCTTTATGCATCATAGCAGGTAGTACGATAATAAAATGCTCCATTGCATATTCAGAAAGTTTTAGCAAATATATTATTCTTTGCGAAAATTCCCATTCTAATAATCTGACCCCTACAATTTTATTGCGACTAAAATACAGAACCAGACATCTTTATAAAAGATTCCCATCTATTTTTAGACGTTTTTTTTAAAATCTGCTAAAGGAAAAGTGAGAGTTAGGTATGCAGGGAAGCTCAAAAACGAGACTATTAAAAAATAACTTAAAAAGTTCTCAGCATCTGCAAACACATAAATCATGGAGAGTATGGAAAATATAAGCCCTAAAAATAGCACATTGACTATCAACCTTTTTTTATAATTAACATCTGATTTTAATTTTTTAAAGTAATTCATTTGATACCTCATGTAATATCTTGCTTTTATTTACTATATTTAACATCATTAACGAATTAGTCAATGACCGTTCTTATGTAAAATAATATGATCAAGCAAGGGCTAACTTATCGAAGCTACGCTTCTCAAGTTGACCTTGCTTTTTCGCCCTTTGGTTGAAAAAGAAAAGCTAGGTCAAATTCAAAATATTGACATATCACATTTTTGAAATATAAATGTACAAAGTGCCGCAAAGGAATTGCTCACAATAAAACCAACACAAACCCTAATATACGAAAAGGAGCTTCTATGAAAGAAACTATAGCAATACAATTCTGTAAGCAGAATAACAAAGTCCCAGCTAAATCATTGCGAACCCATTGTGTC
Source organism: Enterobacter cloacae complex sp. SHL009 (assembly GCF_049237205.1). NCBI lineage: Bacteria > Pseudomonadati > Pseudomonadota > Gammaproteobacteria > Enterobacterales > Enterobacteriaceae > Enterobacter > Enterobacter cloacae complex sp. SHL009. Next base: position 148,639 of record NZ_JBMKIW010000002.1, on the reverse strand, counting down.
AGTGTTCGTTTTAATCAAGATGAGCTAAAGCTTCTCAACAAAAAACGTGGTGGTAAAAGCAAGGGAGAGTGGCTTCGCTTAGCTTCCCTGGATAAGCTTCCTTTGTCTGTTCCTGCCATCAACATACAAGCCTGGAAATCATTAGCCGAAATATCTCAGAATCTGAATAACCTAATATGCCATCTTAATACCAAAAGCAGCGGAGGTGAGCTTACCAAAACTGAAATCTTCGCTATAAAGCGTCAGATATCAGAGCTTCGCTCATGCCTCACAGCTTCTGATTTGCCAAGTGGTAAATAGTTTTCATGAAGGGAATGCAAAAAATCAAAAGAGGAAAAACCTTTAACGGGCTTATTTCTTATTTATTAAAACCTGCTTCGCACCACAAGTCAGATCCGTATGTAGTTGGTGGCAATGTAATAGAAAGCTTCGCAGAAGCGCTAAGTGCAGAGTTCAACGCTACGAAGCTCCTACGCACCGATGTCAGTAAACCTGTTTGGCACAATTCTCTGCGTCTGCCTGCTGGCGAACAGATCACCACAGAACAATGGAAGCTGTTAGCCGATGACTATATGAAGCGTATGGGCTTCTCTGAGACGCATCTACGCGCTTATGTCCTGCATGATGATAAAGATGGCCAACATATCCATATAGTTGCAAGTCGCATAGATGCAACTTCGGGGAAGCTCTACCTTGGTAAAAATGAGAACCTTATCAGCACCCGTATCATCCAGGATCTTGAAAAAGACTATCAGTTAATAAGAACCAAAGGAACTGATGCCCTGAAACCTTCAACCTCACCTGCCAAACGTAAAAAATCACGTAGTGAAGCGATGATGGAGAAAAGGGCTGGTGAGCTTTGCCCGAAAACCATCATCCAAAACGCTCTGGAAGTATTCCTTGCCGATAGACCGTCAACCACTGAGTTTGTGCATCAGCTTGCCGCACAAAACATCAGAGCAATCCCGAACATCGCTTCTACCGGACGCATGAACGGCTTCTCATTCGAATACAAAGGGATTGCTTTCAAAGCATCTCAATTGGGAAAAGGGTATTCCTGGTCTGCCTTGCAAAGCAGAATCGACTACCAAGAGGAACGTGATAATGCTTTCCTGTTTAAACTGAAATCATCTGTCAGAGAAACATCTGTTAGTGCACCTCATGATATGGCCATAACTACAGATGCTCCTGAAACCACGAAAGAATACGTTAACCGCCCCATAGAAGCACTTATCCTCGATAAACGAGCTGCTGGTCAGGACGAATACTCTATCGCTTCTGTCGAAGCGCTTCTCCCAGAAGCTGTTGCAACTAACAAAGAAGCGATAGCAACCGTAGCGTTAAAAGTAGCGCCCAAGCGAAGCTATGCAGTGTCAGCGTTCAGGTGGTTGGAATACATCCCCTACCTCGATGTAATTTATCGTATGTTGAAAAACCTCAAAATCCCCCCCCTCAAACGCCTTCGAAAACACAAAACCATCACTGGCGTGAGAATGATAGAGATAACATCATCCCCCCCCAAAACTGCCATTGAAACACCACATAAATCGCATAGAGCTTCGCTTTCAATGTAGGGCTGGCAAGCCTTTTTTGATAGATAAAGGCCAATAAATTGATCGTTTATACCGATCGATATTTTAATGCCAATAGCCTGCATCTATCATTAATCTTTAATCGATCGGTACAAGTGATTTGCCTTTCCTGTAAACCCAGTCAAAATGTGATTTCACACCAAAAAGTATAACAGACTGATTTAACTAGCCTATTTACGTATTCAACTAACATGCAGGTTTTGAAATGGCAGATACCATCTCATCTGTAGTCCCTGATTTCTTCATACATCGAATATGAATTTAACATCTAACACAAAGGAACTTGTATGAGCATCTCCACCACGAAACGCCGCAATGAAGAAGTCAACGTTGGTCTTTCTGATCGTCGGAAAGCAGAGATTACAGCCCCAACGTTTGATCTGTTTGGTGAAACTTACACGTTTGTTAAGACTTTCTCTGGCACTGTAATTAATTCCAACCCAAGCAATAATCAGATCTGGGTAAAAACCGACGCTGGGGATGAGAAGCAGATTTCCGACTATGGTATCCCCTTCAGAAGTTCACACACTATTTATAAATACGAGCTGCACCAGTATAGTGAGGATGGTTCGTATAACGTGTATAAAGATGCACTTATCGTTAATAAGAACACGGGAGAACATGAAGTAAACTTAAACAGGAAAAAAGTTGTCATCCCCGCTTTTCTGACAATGCTGTTCCATAATGCTTCTACAGCATCGTATTACAGAGCAATGCCTGTTTCGAAACTATTCTCTATTGTTTTCATTTTACTTTGTGCTGCTGCACTTATTTCATTTCTCACATTGCCTTGGGGCTTTAAAGATGGATATGTGTGGGATGAGCACAAGTATATGTGGCTCACATATTTCCTATCAAGGATCGGAAGCTTCGTTTGTATCAATTGGATTAAAAGAAGAAGCTCTAGATTTGATCATGAAATCAGAAATCTTATCGATTTAGTAAAAAAATAAAAAATCATAAGCAACAAAGAATTAGCCCGTAGATTCCTACTACGGGCTTTTAAAATAATCACAATCCATATTTTCTTTTCTTCTCTTTGATGGATAACGATCTTTTTAGGGTCGAAGCCTCATATTTCCTTTTCTCATTAGCATAGACTTTCTCTGTTCGGCTACCATTACTGACTATAAAGTTAATCAATGAAGAACATACATTTTTCATACGCTCTTTGTTGATCAAATCATCATCCAGTTTATTTATATGACTATAATATGAAAGTAGCAGAAAGGTTAAAACAACCTCCCTGTTGGAGAAGGTCATTTTTTCGATACCACTCTGGTATTTGACATAAAATCCTGCACAAAAAAGATATGATTGTTCTATAATTCGTTGCTCTGAGAAACCTGATTCAGCGAGTTTATCAACGAATCGATCAAGCAGAAGTAGATACCTTTCCATTAAGTTAATATTTGTTTTATCCATAATATGCATCCTTGCAATAGTGAAATTTTGTCGTCCTGACAAGAAAACAAATAACATAATATTTTACCATGTCAATAGCTAAAACCTATCAATTCTATTAAAGGTATTTTGCAGGTAACGGATTATTAAGTTCTTCAATCGTTATTTGTTTAAGGTGAGCATTATAAAGCCATACTTTGAACTGCTCTAAATAGCGTTCATTTAATACCTTCAAAGCTTCATTTTCTGCTTCAAGTCTTCTAATTCGTTGAGAAGCCACTTTTAAATTAGCAGGTTTTACAGTGTGTATTGCACCAGATTTGATAGTGGCTTTTTTCACACTGAAGCTTTCTGCAATCCTTACATGACTACTTAAGGATTGTCTTGATGGCCTTTTGCCAATAATCCTTACTAACCTGTCGCACAAAGCATCCCAGGTTAGTTTTTCATCTATAGACCATGTATTAATAACATCTACAATCTTCTTCTCATGATAACCATTTATATGCTTAGCCATTTATTCTCCTTTTTTTATTCTCTTATGAAATTCATACCATCTATCAGCATTTATGTTCCCATCATTTTTATCATACAGTGTTCTTTTTAAAATTTTATCGTGAATGTTTGAAATAGTTTCGTTATCTAAACCAGAATTCTCAATCGGATAATGTTCACACGGCTTAAACGCATATGAGTGTTTGCAGTAGCCATGTTTTGATACAAGTACTGCACCACTACTAAGTGAATCAAACTCATTAAGATCCACCACTGGAATATCCTTTATTCTGTGCTCATTAACACACACTGATAACTTTTGTTCTCTTATTGCTTTAGACATTTGAAGATGCGATCTGTGGTCATAAGAAACATTTTGAGAAATAAGCTTTCGTCCAGACCAGCGAGCTATACTGAATTCATCCATGCTATTTATTTGAGCAAATGTGTTGAGAAGATGCCTCAGTTGATGTGTTCTTAGCAAATATGGGCTACCATCTTCATTTATATAACCATATCTTTTAAAGATATTAAAATGTCCTTTTATATAATCAGAATCAACAATGTCAGTTTTAAAAAAACTCATTGTAGGCCTGAATAACTTATCTAACATTTTCTTTTTGTTTTGATTTAACTGTCCTTCAGTTAACAAGCAAAGCGCATTAGAATATTCAATTTTCTTCTCTCTATCATACCAAGGGAAATCTTGAGGTATATTCTCTTTAAGGGTCCCCATCGTTGAATTAGAGTGATTTTTTTGAAATTCAGCAGCCAATAACCTCGCTTGACTTGATAATTCTTTTAATCTGCTAATAGCCCTTTTAGCTACAGGTATCATTAAAGTTGGAATCCATTTTATATTACCTTCATACCCTTTTGCTGAAAAAAATCTCAATCCGTATCTTTGAATACCCTTTCCATCACATTCTGTAATTTCACAATCCGCTGGCAAAGCTAAAATTTCTGATATCCTACTTGGTGCGCACATAAGTAAAGCAAGCACAGATGTAGTAAATATATCTCTTGAAGATAATTGTTCATCCCGCTTTGAAAAAATCTCAGCAATCGCAATAACTGATTTGATATCAGGCAATCTAGGATGGCCTACAAGTGAAGAATCATAACCAGTCCAAGACTGAGTAATCCTATATCTAATTGGATTTACCCAAAATAAATAAGATGAATTAGTCATCCTATTATCACTTAAAAATGAACTCAATTTCTCAAGTTCTTTCCCAATAGCAAATGCATGTGCTTTAGAATACTTTTCAGAGGCTATTCTTATGCATTCATCAAAAACTGAATTGTTGCAATAGCTTACATTAGCTTGCATATTGATTTTCAGTAAAACGAATTCTACAATCTTCAACATTGATAATGTTGAGTGTTTCGTCTTAGATTTATTGAATGAATGCACATACAACATATATGCTTTAGCAAAGTTAATAAAACTAACATCTAAGCATTCCTTGCTGTTTAGGTTGTTTTTTGTGTTAAACTTAGTAAACCTATATAAACCTTTCCATTTATTGCTTTCCCAGGAAGTTGTTAAATTATTATTAGAAATGGTATCCTTACAAAACTCGATGAACTTAATAACATTATCGTGTGGGTTGTTTCTATTACTCGGTTCAAAAATAAATATATTATTCATTATACTCTCCAGGGGTTGAATTTTTTACAAGATAAACATTTAAATTCCTCTTCCGTATCTTCTAATAATAAAAATGAATCTAAAACATACTTGATAAAAAAGTTCTTGTTTTCTTCAATCTCTATGCCCATAAGTATATTAGATAAGGGCTTAAAAAATGCACTTAGTTTCTTATCGATATCATAAACACTGTCAGGATTATTTTTTATATAAATCATAGAAGAGTTTGCTGATTTATGATCTAACGCTTTAGCAATCACCTCAATTGAGGCTCCTTCATTAGCCAGTCGACTCCCTAATGTATATCTGAATCTTCTGGCATTAAGCTCTATATAGCTGTTAGTCCTTTCTGATCTAACATCGAATTTTGAAGGAAAGCGTTTTAATAGCTTTGACATGACTGAATTTTTCATATGGAAAAAATCTGTTGTTAAATCAGATAGAAAATCCTCAATTCTTTTTATTTCCGTAATCTTGTCTAAATCCATGAAGATTGGCAATTCGCCTCTATAGTTATTAATCCCAACACTAAATTTATCTTCTACAAACACCTGATTTTCATTAATTAGCATTGATAAGCTGTCATATAAGAACTTTTCTATCATTACCATGTTAAATTCATTTCTGAATGATTTCCTTTGTTTTACTTTTGGTACATTTAAAAAATACCCTTTATCATTTTTAATGAGATCCTTAGCTTTTAGAGAGATTAATTGTAATGGCCTTCTTCCTGTTATTGCCAACAGAAGAATATAACAATATAAGAAGCGTTGAATTTTCTTCTGAAGATAAAATTTGCTAACAGAGTTAAGGATATAATTTAGTTCCGTTTCAGTTAAAGGTCCTTTATTTGGATCTCGTCTTTTAACTGCCTCTCCTGTTTGGTTTGGAATGATTTTTATTTTCTCCAACATTCTAAGGGCAGTCGCTTCTACTCCAGGGTAATTGAGTTTTTTCCATTTAGTGATGAAGGCCTTAACTATGTTTAGCTTATAGTTTCTCGCTGAACCTAAATAAACATTCAATTGATATATGGCTTTGTCATCAATAGTATCGATAGTCATCGCACCAAACCACTTATAAAATAGATTGTTAATGCTTTGAATATAGAAAGAACTATATTCAGACGCATAGTAAGCCAATGTTTTTAAGTAGCTAAGTTTCATTTTTGTAGGCATTCTATCTACAACTTTATGAGGGTATACGCAGTTTTCTTTATCCAGTTGCCATTTCTTATCTGACAGTTTGAAACTATACCTATTCATCTTAGCAAAAAAGATTTGCTCACTTTCAATACATTTGTTTTCCATACTAAACTCCACTAATTATTTTACTTACTGATTTATAGATCTTTAGGACGACATTCTTCTCTTGTTGCGATATATATTTATAGTTGTATCTATCACACATTATTGACTCCTTTGACCAACCCATTAGATAATTCCTTAAATCTTTCCTTCTACTATATTCTAATTCAGCACCTTCTATTCCTTTAGAATACATATAATTCCAAGAGTGCCTTAACCTATGGCCTGAAAGATTATATAGCTCTGGACTTGCTCGTTTCAGTGTTGATATCACCTTCTCATAAGCTGAAATGCTTAAGGGTTCTCCTGCGTTTTTTCCGGTGCAATGAGCCACCAATAAGAAATTATGCTTTTTCCTTTTTGTCATTTTTTCTCTGCTATTGCTTATGTAATCAAAAATTTCACAGACTAACTCATCAGATAACGGAATAACCCTTTCTCCAGTCTTTACTAATGGTTGATAAGATCTTCCATCTTCTTTTGAATCATGTCTTCTGACTACACTCAAAGTGTTGTCTCTGAGATCAAAATCATCTATTTTAAGATTGAGCAACTCTCCAGCCCTTAAACCTAAATTTAAGAGCAAGGTAAATATTAGTCTGTTCCTGACCTGTACTTCCTTATGGAAAGGGTTTTCAATCCCGCCAATTTCCAATAGACGGAAAAGCACTTTGATCTCTTCTTCATTTAACGATTTTTCAGATATTTCATTCATATTCAATGAACTGTTTCTTGGAATATGTGCTCTGATACTTTCAATAAATACGTCTACTTCATACTTTGCATGAATCCCCTTTGACGAATGAACTAATCCACATAACCACTTAAGGTAGCGTGAAAAAACGTGTATTCTATAACTAAAGGTTCTCTTCGCAATAAACCTATTACTTGCTGATTTTATATTTATAATTTTTTGTCTGTCGAATCTTTGTTTCGCATATCTTACCAGATCATCTATTTCTGCAACGCTGAGATACTTTTTAAGCTCAATTCTATCAACTATATTAATTTTCCTACTATCTAAGAAATTACTAAAAATTAGTAAGTTAGTTGCAACTATTTCCATAGTTGAGGCGGTTGCGCCTCTATTTCTTATGTCTGTAGTAAGAAATAGATTTTGATAGTAAGCTGGTAAATTACTATTTTTATCAAGGATCAGGCATCCTCGCTCCCCATTACTCATGATGAATTTCTTTATTTTATATCCCATTTTGACCTCATTCTTTACAAATTAATATCACTCTCACTTATTAAATATATTCCAATTCAAAATAATTCAAATTTTTTACAATGACTTTAGTTTATTTGGTATATATATTAATGGCTTGGAAAAATTTATTTGACGTCAAATAAACAGGTACGGCTAGTAAAAGGTATCCATACCCGATATTAAGAAAACCATCTTCAACCCTTATAGCAAAAGCTCTGCTAGAAAAAAGGTAAAGAATTACGTCAAATATACTTATTTTTCAGATACAAACTTTACAAAGCCTCTTTTTTTTTCAAAGCCACTAAGTAAACTCAAAAGATCTCTAAATTCCTTTTTCTTAATACATTATCAAAAGTTAAAAAATCCATGAAGCAGCATTCCTGTTAAGCGACATGCTTTCTTGAATTTTCGATAATTAATTGAATCCATTCATCGATTTCGCTTTCTACAAAAGCGGTAGCACGAATACCGATCTTTACTGGCTGTGGGAACCGATTTTGGCTGATAAGACGATAGATCCACGCTTTACCAAATCCAGTTTTCTTCATGACTTCTGGTAAACGGATGAGACGAGCTTGATTTTCCATATGTATGTCCTCTGTTGTGTCTACAGGGCTACAGTACAAATGAATTTCGAATGGATGAAGCGAGATTACGAACATCAGAGCCATCCCTGGCTCGAAACTATGAGTCTTTGGAGATTCATATCACTCAGAGTCTGAGAGTTTCATAACATCCGAAACCCTCATTTCTTTAACATGCTGATTTTTATTGATAAAAAAGTTAAATTGCCTTAAAAAATCAATTTCTACAGTTTTCATTGCGAAAGGCCGATCAGCATCTCTTATATGATATCCTTGGCGAATCGCCTTATCATCATCTTCATCCGTGTATAGCAATCGAGATAATCTGTCGTCTGACAGAAGTACTTTTTTTCTTTCTGACCATGCGAGCAAATCAAGCATAGGGATAATTCGATAGCTAATTAATTTTTTTATTGCCCCATAACCAAATCTGACTGCATCAAGTGGTGCAGGTTTAACGCCTTTTACTTTTCGCCATTGTGGTAATGATACTCGCAGGGCCTCAGCTATCTCATCATCGCTTCCACCCGCAAGATCGATTTCTAACATAATCGTAGTAGGAAACTGTTCAGGAATTTTTTCGGAAATATATTCATTTTCAATAGTGGAATCAATTTTATATTGTTCTGTATTTGCTCTAATGAATAAAGCCTTTCTCATACAATCAAAACTGATATTTGCTATTCGATCAACAGTAGTAATAAAAAAGTATGGGGGTTGATATAATTTATTTTCGGCATCCATATAATTTAAGTGCTTCTCTTTGATAAGAAAAGGATCACCATCCAATATCTGCATATAATTTTTCAATACTGTTTTCTGCATTCCTTCTTCTATTACTGGTTTGAAAAAATAGGTTCTCGCCCATATTTCATGGTAAAGCATATTAATAGACATGTTTTCAAACTTTCGATATTTGTCCAAATCAAACCACGTTTTCACTGCTTTGGTGTCTTCTGATGTCCAACTATTCATTTTTACCCAAGATTTCATTAATGCCACTCCGTTGTAAAAAGTTTTACTTCGTAATAGCACATAAATCGCAAATAAAAAAATGGCGTCTCAATTGGTTATTGAATACGCCATTTTACTCATAAAAATCAGTTAGTTATTAAAATCAAAAGGTGCAATTCTTCTCTTAATTGTTTCATCAAGATAATCAGCCCACCACTGCAACATCAACCTACGCTCATCCAAATGCTCAGCTTTATGAATGTATGCGGCACGAACTGAGTTCCGCTCCTGATGGCTCATCTGCCTCTCAACAGCATCTCTCGACCACTTTCCTGACTCGATCAAAGCACTACAAGCCATCGCTCTAAAACCATGCCCACATACCTCAACGGTTGTGTCATAACCCATCGACCTGAGCGCCTTGTTCACTGTGTTTTCGCTCATAGGTTTTCTGAAATCATGATCGCCAATGAATACCAGGTCGCATTCGCCGCTGATTTCTCTGATGGCTTTTAGAAGTTCTAAAGCCTGACGACTTAACGGCACGAGGTGTGGGGTCTTCATTTTTGAACCTCGATGGGAATGTTTGACTCCTGGCAATGGCTCGCGTTCTCCAGGGATAGTCCACATCGCATTTTCAAAGTCGATCTCCGACCATCTTGCGAATCGGAGTTCACTGGAACGGATAAAAATGAGCAATGTCAGCTTCACAGCTAATTTAGTAAGTTTCCTACCTTTAAAGCTTTCAATGCGCTCTAAAAGCTCTGAGAACCTATCAAATGGTAAGGCTGGTCTGTGGGTTCGTTTCGCAACTGTAATTGCCCCAGACATATCTTGTGCTGGATTGTAGTCAATTAAGCCATTCTGGACGGCATATCGCATTACTGCCGTAGTCCTTTGCTGTAGTCGGGAAGCAACTTCCAGTCGTCCAGAAGCTTCAACGGCCTTGATAGGGGCGATAAGATCTCTGGTATTAAGCTCGGATATTTTTCTTTTACCAATAGCAGTAAAGAGACCATCCTCCATGCTTTTTAGAACTCTTTCGCTGTGAGAATCTGACCATTTCCTTTTACAGGCAGTATGCCAGTCCCTTGCAACAGCTTCGAATGTCAGGGCTTCGCTTTGCTCAATCTTATCTGCTTTTTTCTTTTCAGAAGGATCGATACCATCAGATACCAACTTTTTGGCTTCATCTCGCTTCCTGCGGGCTTCACCAAGAGAGACCATTGGATAAACACCCAATGCTAAAACTTTCTGTTTGCCCCCGAAACGGTATTGGAGTCGCCAGTACTTTGAACCATTGGGGTTGATCAGCAGGTGCATACCCTGCCCATCTGTGAGTTTGAAAGGTTTATCGGAGGGCTTTGTTGTTCGAACTTTGATATCAGTGAGTGCCATCAGTTGATACCTCCGTTGTTGGTACCAAAATCAATCGAACCGAGAATACCATCAGTTATACCATCATCGGTTGGTATATGTTCAAGGAATTGAGTAGACGTGAACAGACTAAGCCAAGTCAAAAACTCGCTTAACTTACTGTTTTTCTGGACTAAAGTAGACGTTAGTAGACTTGAAAAAAGCTTTTTATGGTGCCGAAGGCCGGACTCGAACCGGCACGTATTTCTACGGTTGATTTTGAATCAACTGCGTCTACCGATTTCGCCACTTCGGCACTGAAGGGGATGCGGAAACGTTGTGGATTATACCTGTCGCGCGCCGCCATGCAAGCGACGACGCGCGAAACCCGCGCTAAGTGCCCAAAAAACCAGCGCCTTTGTCACTCCAGCTCAGAGACCGCCAGACGAATCACCCCCGCCGCCTTCTGCTCCGGCAGCGCCAGCACTTTCGCCCACATCTCCTGCACCATATCGCAGGAGAGCTTCTCTTTGCCCGCCGCCTTCTCCGGCATCTGCAGCAGCTGGATGTCCTCGCCGTACTTATCGGCAAGTGCCTTCATAATCGGCCGCACGTCCTCGACAGCGGCCTCGCGTTCGGCCTGGGTCACGGTGTGGCGGTTTTTGCCGTAGGCCGCGCGCATCATGTCCGCGTCGGCCTGCATGCGCCGCGCCATCAGGTCTTTATCCAGCATGCGCATCGGGTTTACGCCGCCCTTCACCGTCGGGTAGAGGAAGCGGAAGCAGGCGTCGTCGCTCACCTTCTGGATGGCGGCGGTCTGCTCCATGTTGATGGTCATGTAGTTCACCACGTTGGCGTCCGGGGCGTTTTGCAGGCGCGACATCTGCAGATGCAGGATCTGCGGCTGAATGGTATCGATAATCTGCTGCTCCGGCTCGCCCGCTTTTTGCAGGGCGGCCATCTGGTCGAGGATGCGCTGATGCAGCACAGGCTCCTGCTCCTTGATCACCTGCCAGGCGGGCATCGCGTTGAGGGCGTTATCCATCTGCCGTTCCGGGGCGCGCTGCCTGTCGAAAAACACCCAGAACGCCACGGCGGCAGCCGCGACGACGACAATCACAATACGGGTCCACGTTTTATTCATCTCGCATCCTTATCCTTGAGTTGTGCCGGTTTACACCGGCACGCCGCTGTGGAAGCGAAACTCGTTGTCCGGTGTCGAGATAAGTGTGGCTTCAATTTCGCCAAAAAGCTTTATGCGCGGTGAGATATCGTCGTCGCTCACCTGCCGGGCGAGCGTCAGGTAGTCCTGATAGTGGCGCGCTTCCGAGCGCAGCAGCGAGAGATAGAACTTCTGCAGGTCGTCGTCGAGGAACGGGGCCAGCGCGGCGAAGCGTTCGCAGGAGCGGGCTTCGATGTAGGCGCCGCAGATGAGCTTGTCGATCAGCGTCAGAGGCTCGTGGGTGCGTACTTCCTTCAGCATCCCTTTGGCGTAGCGGCTGGCGGTGATTTTGACGTACGGAATGTCGCGGGCCAGCATCGCCTCGCGCACCTGCCAGAAGTGATGCAGCTCCTCTTTGATCAGCAGCACCATGCTGTCGATGAGCGCCTGGCCCCACGGGTCGTCGGTTTTGGGCATCACGCTTTTGCCAATCTGCCTGTGCAGGGCGATGAAGTCCGGCTCCGGGCCGTCGCGGAAGGTGAACTGTTCGTAGGGCTTGAGCCAGTCGAGCAGCGCGTCGGCACCGCTTTCGTCGGCGACGTATTTACGCACCAGCAGCAGCGCGGTCTGGGCGGCCTTGAGCTCGCACACCATGTGGTCGGTGAGCAGCAGCGGCAGGTTCGCCGGATCGCGGGCTTTTTCAATCCATGCTTGCGGGGTCGGGCACTGGAGGAAGTTGAGTACGGGGGCGAGTATCTGCGGGTAATCCATGGTTCTGCCTTGAAAAAGCGGTAGCGCGCGCCACCGCCTGAAACGCTTAGTGACGCACGCCGTCGTCGTCTTCGTCGACGTAATCTTCGTCGTCGCCTTCTTCGCCGTCTTCACCGTTCGGATCTTCGAAGTAGGTTCCCCAGCCGTCGTATTCCACGTCAAACTTCTCGGCCAGGTTCATCAGCTGTTCGACCTGCGCGTCGATCAGCTCCGCCTTCAGCGCGCCTTCGCTAAGGATGTCGCAGCAGATGACGGTGTCGCCCTCTTCCACTTCCAGCTCTTCCGGCTCGGTCACTTCGTAACCCAGCTTGAAGGCTTCTACCGCCATTTTTTCCAGCGCGTCGAAATCATCCGCAGAGAAATGGTGCTCGATGGTGTACAGCGCGTCCGGATCGCTACCGTCTTCCAGCAGCTCTTCAATAATCAGACGCGTCTCTTCGCGTTGCTCTTCCAGTAATTCCGGGTTTGCCATGGCTCAATCCTCTTTAAAGTGCGGCAGATACTTCTATTTTCACACACGGACGGGTTTGCCTCCACCTTTGTTGGAAAGATTTGTGAAACGGGGTTGCAAATGAATAATTACACATATAAAGTGAATTTTAATTCAATAAGTGGCGTTCGCCATGTGAGGATAAAATGTCTGATCTGTACAAGAAACACTTTCTGAAATTGCTCGACTTTACCCCTGCACAGTTCACTTCTCTGCTGACCCTTGCCGCACAGCTCAAAGCCGATAAAAAAAATGGCAAGGAAGTACAGAAGCTTACCGGTAAAAACATCGCGCTCATCTTCGAAAAAGACTCGACCCGTACACGTTGCTCTTTCGAAGTTGCCGCATTTGACCAGGGCGCGCGCGTCACCTATTTAGGGCCGAGCGGCAGCCAGATTGGGCATAAAGAGTCAATTAAGGACACCGCGCGGGTTCTCGGGCGGATGTACGACGGCATTCAGTATCGCGGCCACGGCCAGGAAGTGGTCGAGACGCTCGCGCAGTACGCGGGCGTGCCGGTGTGGAACGGGCTGACCAACGAGTTCCACCCGACGCAGCTGCTGGCTGACCTGCTGACCATGCAGGAGCACCTGCCGGGCAAGGCGTTTAACGAGATGACGCTGGTCTACGCGGGCGACGCGCGCAACAACATGGGCAACTCGATGCTGGAAGCGGCGGCGCTGACCGGGCTGGATCTGCGCCTGGTGGCTCCGAAAGCCTGCTGGCCGGAAGAGAGCCTGGTGGCGGAATGCAGCGCGCTGGCCCAGAAGCACGGCGGGAAAATCACGCTGACGGAAGACGTGGCGGCGGGCGTGAAGGGCGCGGACTTTATCTATACCGACGTGTGGGTGTCGATGGGTGAAGCCAAAGAGAAGTGGGCGGAGCGTATCGCGCTGCTGCGCGGGTATCAGGTGAACGCGCAGATGATGGCGCTGACCGGAAACCCGGACGTGAAGTTCCTGCACTGTCTTCCGGCGTTCCATGACGACCAGACCACGCTCGGCAAGCAGATGGCGAAGGAGTTCGACCTGCACGGCGGGATGGAAGTGACGGACGAGGTGTTTGAGTCGCCGGCGAGCATCGTGTTCGACCAGGCGGAAAACCGGATGCATACGATTAAGGCGGTGATGGTGGCGACGCTTGGAGAGTGATTGGGTCTTCTGCGCGCTGGTGCCCTCACCCCGGCCCTCTCCCACGGGGAGAGGGAGAAAACACTAAAAACGACAACAGCGTTATCGTCGGGCAGAAAAATTCATTTTACTGACGCTTTTTCAGATAGGCATTAACCATAATAGATATTTATATTTTTATTGACCATTATTTACTGAGTAGATAATGGTTAATATCAGGTCATTATCAATTACAAAACACCGTATATTATCGGCGTAACATTTCCTTATTGCTGCATTTCGTTAATAAGGATTATTTATGTCATGGAATAAGCATGAAGCTGTGTCATACGCCCGTAGCCACGCACTAACCCATACTGGACACTATTGCGCTCGCGCAATCGCCGCCGCCATTCGAGCCGGAGGGCTTAAAATCGAAGGGGCCAACCTATCGCCAACTCCAGCCAGCCGTAACCTTATACAGGCATTATTAATATGAATAAGCTCATCTTAATTGTGTTATTCAGCACAGCCGCATTGGGGGCCGAAGATTTTCAGATACCGATGCAGCGTGCCCTTGAATTCAATCGCTGGTACGTCAAACAGGTGAACAACGATCGTTATCCCATCCAAGAGGGAAATGAAATCGATAAGTTCGTTACGGCCAGCACCATGAAAAAATTACGTCATGCAGACGATCCCCGTTATGCCGACGCTGAATTTTACGAGGCTGATTTTTTTATGAAATCGCAGTATATCGGCGAGGACTGGGCTGAGAATGTGGCTATTGATTCGTATGTTTCAGACCCGGTCTGTGTAAACGTGAATATCACGTTTGGCAAAAAGACCCAGCACACAGTCATTGATTGCATGGTTAAAGAAGATGGGGTCTGGAAAATCCAGTCTGTTGCCGCCCGGGATAATAATTGATGCCCCCCGCTAACAATAATGTAGCCGCCTTTGTTGCCGGGTGGCACTGCGCTTGCCCGGCCTACACAACCCGTAGGCCCGTGCAAGCGTAGCGCCGCCGGGCAAATCAGGCAGCCTCTCTCCCACGGGCAGAGGGAGAACACCGGCTCCATTTCATTGATTTTTCACCCCGAAAAAGGTACGTTTTCGCCTTAATTCCAGCGTGGACATACCAGCATTATGCCGATTATTCAGTCTGTTGAACGTGCGTTGCAGATCCTCGACCTGTTCAACGAGCAGGCCACCGAGCTTAAGATCACCGACATCAGCAAACTGATGGGGCTGAGCAAGAGTACTCTCCACTCGCTGCTGAAAACCCTCCAGCTTCATGGCTATATCGATCAGAACCCGGAAAACGGTAAGTATCGCCTCGGCATGAAGCTGGTCGAGCGCGGCCATTTTGTCGTGGGCTCCATCGATATTCGGCAGAAGGCAAAAGGCTGGCTGACGGAGCTGTCCCGGCGGACCGGGCAGACCACCCATCTGGGGATCCTGGACGGGCGTGAAGGGGTCTATATCGAGAAGATTGAAGGCAAGCTGGCCGCCATCGCCTATTCGCGCATCGGCCGCCGCCTGCCGGTTCACGCCACCGCCATCGGCAAGGTGTTGATTGCCTGGCTGGGCGAGCCCGAGCTGAACGCCCTGCTGGAGGGCTATCAGTACACCACCTATACCCCTTCCACCCTCGCCTCTCGTGAAGCCTTAATGAGCGCCCTGGCGCAGACCCGCGCGCAGGGCTATGCCCAGGATAGCGAAGAGAACGAGCAGGGCGTGCGCTGCGTGGCGGTGCCGGTGTGGAACCACGAGTCCCGCGTCATCGCCGCCCTGAGCCTGTCGACGCTCACCTCACGCGTGGACGACGCCGAGCTGGCCCGCTTCCGCGAGCAGCTTCAGCAGGCCGGGCTCGAGCTGTCACGCGCGCTGGGCTATACCGGCTCGTAGGTGAAGTAGTCGAAGTCCGCGTGGCAACCGTCGCCGCTGATGTCCTCGCAGTGCAGCCCCACAAACGCGCCGGTGAAGAAGCCGCGCCCGCCGATGTAGTCGTCCGACAGCTTCCACGCCTCATACGTTACCGGGACGGTGTGCCACGTCTCGCCGTCAAACGAGTAGCTGTAGCGGTAGACCAGCGTATCCACGTCCACGCGCAGCCAGACGCTCTCCGCGCTCTCCGGCACCGGAATGGGGTGCTCGTGCAGCGGCCATGACGGCACGTTGTGGTCGAGCTGAATAACCTTGATGGTTCTTCCCTGCCCCTCCTCGTAGTCCACAAAGCAGTAGCTCCAGTTTTTGCTGTTGTAGTAGCAGGTCAGCCCCGCGCTCTGCTGGAAGTGGACCGGCGAAAACTGCATCCGCGTTTCTGAACGGAAGGTGAAGTGCTGCCAGCGGCGTGCCACGGTCGACTGGGTAAAGGTCGAGTTGAGCGAGTCGTTGCCGTAGAGCCGTAAATAGCCGGGGCGGGCGGTGAGCGAGCCGAGGGTGTCGTCGAACGGAATGCGCAGGGTCTGCAGTTCCGGGTCAAGCGAACTGGCGTCGAAATCCTCCCGCCAGCTGCCCTGAACGGCTGCAGGCTGCTCCGCCACCTGCGGGCCTTTCACGGTCAGCTGCGCGTGCTTGCCGCCTTCCACGTACGGCCAGCCGTCGCGCCATTCAATGCGGGCGATGCCGGTCTCGCGCCCCAGCGGGCAGTAGCCGCGCCCGCCGGAGGCCAGCAGCGGCACGCCAGGCAGGCGCAGCGGGCGGCTGGTGAGGTAGGCCATGTACCACTCCCCCGTGTGGGTCTGCAGCAGCGAGCCGTGGCCGCTCTTCTGCAGCGGGTTCTCCGGCAGGTGCCAGCTGGTCATCATCGTTACGTCCGGGTGCAGCTCGTACGGCCCGTCGATGTTTTTGGAACGCAGCACCACGACGGCGTGCTCGTAGCTGGTTCCTCCTTCGGCCACCATCAGGTAGTACCATCCCGCGTGGCGATACAGGTGCGCCCCCTCGGTGTAGCAGAGCGGCGTGCCGGTAAACAGGGTTTTGCGCTCGGGCGAGAGCGTGCCGGTCTGCGGGTCAAACTCCTGCATCACGATGGTGTTGTGCGGGTTGCTGTGGTGGCGCGGCCCCCACGGGCGGTAGAGGTAATATTTGCGGCCATCGTCGTCGTGGAACAGGGACGGGTCAAACCCGCCGTTGCCCATCGGGATCGGCTCGCTCCACGGCCCCTCGATGGAGGGCGCGGTAACGAGGTAGTTGCGGCCGTTTTTCCACGGCGAGTCGACAATCTTCACGTCGGTGTAGAGCAGCCAGAATTTGCCGTCGGCGTAGCTCAGGCACGGTGCCCAGATGCCGCCGGAGTCCGGGTTGCCCTTCATATCCAGCATCGACACGCGGTCCAGCGGCGTGCTGACCAGCGACCAGTTTTTCAGGTCGCGAGAGTGGTAGATGCGCACGCCCGGGAACCACTCGAAGGTCGAGGTGGCGATGTAGTAGTCCTCGCCCTGGCGGCACAGGGACGGGTCCGGGTTGAAGCCGGTGAGTATCGGGTTGGTGATTTCCATATTGCCTCCGGTTAATGGGATGCGGCTGTCGCTGCGTCGGGAATGGCCTCGCCCTGCGCCGCGCGGTGTTTGATCAGCTGCTGGCTGATGGCCTCCACGCGGGCGTCGGTGAGCTTGTAGAACGACAGCATGATGAACATGCCCGCGTAGAGCACCACCGGCACCACGCAGAACAGAATTTTGATGGTGGTGAGCACTTCGACCGGCTGCACGCTGCTGCTGGCGGAGTAGTTCACATACGCCAGGATCCAGCCCACCACCGCCCCGCCAATCGCCAGGCCAATCTTCAGGCTGAACAGGTAGGTGGAGAACACCAGCCCGTCGAGTCGGCGCCCGCTGCGGCTCTCTTCGTAATCCACCACGTCAGAGGCCATCAGCCACTGCAGCGGCGTGGTGGTGTTAAAGACGAACAGGAACAGGATGTTGAGGGCAAAAATCAGGGCGATATGCTCCGCCGGGGTGACGAAAATCAGCAGGCTGATGAGCGAGTAGGCGACGATGATCCACTTGAAGGCAGTGACGCGGTCGAAGCGTCCCAGCAGACGGGACGAACAGAGCGAGCCGAACATGGTGGCGAGGCTGCCGTAGAGTAAGAACTGGGTCGCCATCTCCGGGTGATCCATCACGTATTTCACGAAGTAGAGCGTCGCCCCGCCGCGCACCACGTTGGAGCATGTCGCCATCATCTTGAACGCGCACATGATCCGCCACTGGCCGTTGCCCAGCAGCAGCCTGAGATCTTTCGCCACCGACGAACCCGGCTGAACCTCAAAGGTGTAGCGCTCTTTGGTCGTGAAGAAGCAGACGTAGAGCAGCACCACGCCGCTCAGCCCCAGCACGCACATGGCGCCAAAATAGCCCACCTGTTCGTCCCCTTCGCCGATGATGCTGACCAGCGGCAGCGCGATGCCGCTGATGGCGAGCGAGCCCGCCGCCGCCAGGAAGAAGCGCCAGGACTGCAGGGCGTGACGCTCTTTCGGGTCGGCGGTGATGACGCCCGGCATGGCGCAGTACGGCACGTTAACGAAGGTGTAGACCAGAGTCAGGAGAATGTAGGTCACGCAGGCGTAGATGATCTTGCCCTGCGCGGAGAAGTCCGGCGTGTAGAAGGTCAGCACGCAGACGATGCCAAACGGGATGGCGCCCCACAGCAGGAACGGGCGGAACTGGCCGTGCCGCGTGCGGGTGCGGTCTACCAGCAGCCCCATCAGCGGGTCAGTGACGGCGTCGAGCACGCGGGAGACCAGAAATAGCGTGCCCATAATGCCCGCCGACAGGCCGAAGACGTCGGTGTAGAAGTAGGCCAGCAGGAACATCGTGGCCTGCCAGACGAAGCCGCAGGCGGTGTCACCCAGCCCGTAGCCAATTTTGTCTTTCATGGTTAATTGCGTCATCAGAATTACACCCTTATGTAGTGTGCTGAATTACAACATCGTGTTAATAGAGTGTAATGAGCTGTTCAATTAACCAGCAATGGTCATATCTTATTTCTGAATTACGTTATTTTGCTTTTGTGACGCCGACGATATATCTCAACCTATTGTTTATATTATTAAATAACAGAAACAGAAAAGCCGTCCGCGGAATATTTCCCGCAGACGGTTTTATCTCTGAAAATAATTAAATGCCGAGTGCTTTTTTACCGGCGTTAATTACCTCAATGATTTTATCGGTGTCATAAATACAGCCTTTCCAGGTGCCGCCGCTGACCGACTGTAATGCTGCCCACAGGCGGGTGTCGTCCGGCAAAAAGTCGTGGGCGTGCAGGTCCGGGTGCGTCTGCCGCATTGCCAGCTCGCGCGCGCCCTCCTCCGGCGTCAGCGGGTTGTCCACCTTGCCGATAAAGTTCACGCTACCTGTTAATGTCAGCCGGTCGACGGCTATCTCGATAATGTCATTATCGCGCAGCTTGCCAATCGGCCCGCCCGCCAGCGCCTCCGGCGACACGTGGCCGAAGCAGGCGCCCGTCGACACGCCGGAGAAGCGCGCATCGGTGATTAACGATACCGTTTTGCCCCACGAAATATGCTTCAGCGCGGAGGTAAGCTGGTAGGTCTCTTCCATGCCGGTGCCGGACGGCCCGCCGCCGATCACCACCATGATATCGCCCTGCTTGATCTCTTCCCGCTTGATGGCCTTGATCGCCTGCGCTTCCGAGACAAACACCCGCGCCCGACCGGTGTGGCGGTAAACGCCATCTTCACCGACGACCGACGAGTCGATCGCCGTGGCCTTGATCACCGCTCCTTCCGGCGCGATGTTGCCCGTCGGGAAGCAAACCGTTGAGGTCAGCCCTTTCGCTTTTGCCTTCTTCGGCGGCAGGATCACGTCATCCGGATCCACGCCGTCCTGCTCGTGCAGGCACTGGCGGAAGCGCGCCCGGCGCTCGGATGCCTGCCACCAGTCAAGGTTCTCGCCCACCGTCTGGCCAGTCACGGTCATGGCGTCCAGGTGCAGCAGGCCGAGATCGCGCAGGTGGAGCATTACCTCCGGCACGCCGCCCGCGAGGAAGGCGCGCACGGTCGGATGATAGTCCGGGCCGTTGGGCAGCACGCTCACCAGGCGCGGCACTTTACGGTTGACGCGCGTCCAGTGCTCAACGTCCGGGATCGTGCAGCCCGCCGCGTGGGCGATGGCCGGAATGTGTAGCAGTAAGTTGGTGGAGCCGCCGAACGCCGCATGGATCACCATCGCGTTTTCGATGGCTTTGTCGGTGAGGATATCGCGCGTGGTGATGCCGCGGTTATCCAGCTCGCTGACCGCGCGCGCCGACTGGCGGGCGATTTCCAGCCACACCGCCTGCCCGGACGGCGCCAGCGCGGAATGCGGCAGCGCCAGACCCAGCGCCTCCGCGACCACCTGAGAGGTGCCCGCCGTGCCGAGGAACTGACATCCGCCGCCCGGCGAGGCGCAGGCGCGACAGCCCAGCTCGGCGGCCTCCTGCAGGGAGAGTTCGTGGTTGGCAAAGCGCGCGCCGATGGTCTGCACCTTGCCCGCGTCTTCCCCCACGGTTGGCGGCAGCGTCGCCCCGCCCGGCACCAGAATGGTCGGCAGGTCGTGCATCGAGGCCAGGGCAATCATGGTGGCGGGCAGTCCTTTATCGCAGGTGGCGACGCCAATCACCGCCCGACGCGTCGGCAGGGAGCGGATCAGGCGGCGAAACACGATTGCCGCGTCGTTGCGGTACGGCAGGGAATCGAACATGCCGTGCGTGCCCTGCGAGCGTCCGTCGCACGGATCGCTGACGAAGGCCGCAAACGGGATCCCGCCGCTGCGGGTGATCTCCTTCGCCGCCGCCTGCATCTGCATGCCGATCTCCCAGTGCCCGGTGTGGTAGCCCAGCGCGACCGGGCGTCCGTCCCCGGCGCGGATGCCGCCCTGGGTGCCGATGATCAGCACCTCTTTCCCGGTCAGCCTGTTGGCGTCCCAGCCCATCCCGGCGTTCTGCGTCATGCCGAACAGGTTGCCGCTGGGAGATTCCATCAGCATCTGCGGGGTCAGCGGCAGCGCGCCCTGCGGCCCCGCCGCGTGGGTGATCACCGCATAAAACGCGTCGTCCTGTGGGGTGAAAATTTTCTCAATGGTCATCGTTATCGTCCGGCTCAGCAGAGCTTGAGCTGTTGCAGCAGGGTTTTCAGCTGCGCCTTACGCGGCTCGTCCAGCGGGGAGGCGGGCGGCAGCACGTGCGTGGAGACAGGGCGACCGCAGAGCACGATCGCCTCTTTAATCACGTTAACAAACGGCGTATCCAGCTGATACATCTGCGGGATTTGCAGCAGGGTCTGATGATACTCAGCCGCTTTCGCCACGTCCCCGTCGCGCCAGGCTTTCAGAAGATTCACCGACACCTGCGGGGCAAAGTTACCGCTCGCCGAGATCGCCCCGTCGCCGCCGAGCAGCAGGGTATTAAAGAGGTGATCGTCGTAGCCGCAGAGCACCGTGAAGTGCGGATGGGCGCCTTTGACGGTATGGATCATGCTGCGCAGGTGGGCGACGGAGTCGATGGTGTCTTTGATGCCGACGATGTTGCTGCGCGAGTCGGCCAGGGTTTTGACCAGCGCCGGGGTCAGATCCTGCCCGGTCAGCGCCGGGAAGTTATAGAGCATCACCGGCAGCGTGACGCTGTCCGCCACCTGCTCGAAGTAGCGGATCAGGTTCGCTTCCGACACTTTCCAGTAGTAGGGGTTAATCACCACGATGCCGTCCGCGCCCGCCTGCTGCGCGTGCTGGCTCAGCTCAATGGTTTCCCGGGCGTTGGTGCCGCCGGTGCCGATCAGCACCGGCACGCGACGATCGACGTGATCGATAGCAAAGCGGGCAATTGCTTTACGCTCTTCGGCGCCGAGCTGGGAGAACTCGCCGCCGCTGCCCAGGAAGAACAGGCCGTCAACGCCTGCTTTGATGAGATCGTCGATCAGCGCGGCGGTGCCCGTCTTATCGAGCTGGCCGTCGGCGGTAAAGATGGTGGAGACAGGGGGAATGATTCCCGTGAACAACGCGGACTTCGGCATGAGATCTCCTTGCTGAATCATTTTGTTCTACATTATAGAACATCGTTCATTATTTTAACGATCATACTATGACGCAGAAAAAGCGCAGGTAAATGGGAAGGGAAGAGGGAGTGTGGGAAATTTAAGCTGGATCACATATTGCGTTGGTGCGGTCTGGTGCCCTCTCCCACGGGGAGAGGGTGTAAAAGTTCCCTCTCCCCGTGGGAGAGGGTTAGGGTGAGGGTGAGGGTGAGGGTGAGGGTGAGGGGTCAGGGTTACTCCACCACCATTTTAACAACCACTTTCCTGACCTTCGCAGGCGCGCCCACCGCGCACAGCGGCTTGTGCACCTCACCCGGCCAGAACACCACAAAATCCCCTTCGCTAAGCACCACGGTTTTCTCCTGCTCGCCTTCCGGCAGGAACGCGATGTCTTTGTCCGCCAGCCAGTCGGTGTCGGGCGTGCCGTGCGGCAGGGTGCTGAAGGTCATCCCCTCCTGGCCCTTCATGATTATCTGGATGTCCAGATAGCGCGCGTGGTACTCGGCGCGGCGCTCGGCGAACGGCTGGGTCATGTCTTCCGAGACCAGATAAAACAGGCTGCTGCCGTTGATGTCGTGCTTGCCGAGCGGCGTGGCGTCGGTGACGTGGGCTTTAACGTGCTCGATGGCCTGACGCAGATCGTCAGGCAGCCAGGAGTGCAGATGGTGGATGTTGCCGATAATCATGTGAAATCTCTCTATGTAAAACAACGTTTCATTTTTATCTCTTATACGAGAGTTAAGGCTGCCATACCAGCGCTTTTTAGACGGGTTTTGCGCGAACGCATGTTTATCGGGAATGGTGTTAATTTGCTGTTAAGCCCTCGCAGGCATTTATGCAGTCATTATGCATATCTTCAGCTCTTCGTTATCACGCCCTTGCGCTAACTCATTGATCGCCAGGCCTTAACAACAAAACTCGCTACCGCTTCACATTTTATCACTTTGATAATTTGCTATTAAATTCAATAAATATTTATTGATTTTCCTTAAGCCAAAAATAGTTAATTAGCAATAATGCATAGTCATTCCACAAAAACTATAAAAACAATTAAAATCAATACCTTAACAAAATATTTCAAAGCATTAAATTCTACAAAACACTAACAAGTGAAAATAATGACAACGGATAGTGCTTAGCTATTCACCTCGCCAGAATAATCAATTAATCATTATCTGATGCGAATCATGCAAATGAAAACAAACCGCTTAATATCCATTTTCGCGTGAGCAATATCACAATACGGATTATTTAACCCCCTAGTATGAATCACGAAATCAATTGAGCTTAGCCGCCATGAAATTAAACACATCACATGGCGCATGCCCTTTTTATTCTGAAAAACAGTTAAAGGAATAATTATGGAAAAGCATTACGTCGGTTCTGAAATTGGTCAATTGCGTAGCGTTATGCTGCACCGTCCTAATTTAAGTCTGAAACGTTTAACGCCATCAAACTGTCAGGAGCTGCTTTTCGATGACGTGCTCTCGGTTGAGCGGGCGGGTGAGGAGCATGACATCTTCGCCAACACGCTGCGCGAGCAGGGTGTGGAAGTCCTGCTGTTGACCGACCTTCTGACGCAATCCCTTGATATTGCAGAAGCGAAAGCCTGGCTGCTGGATACCCAAATCTCCGACTATCGCCTCGGCCCAACCTTTGCCGGCGACGTGCGCGGCTGGCTGGCAGATATGCCGCACCGGGAACTGGCGCGCAGGCTGAGCGGCGGATTAACCTACGGCGAAATTCCGGCGGCCATTAAAAATATGGTGGTGGATACCCACACGGCGAATGATTTTATTATGAAGCCGCTGCCGAACCATTTATTTACCCGCGATACCTCATGCTGGATTTATAACGGCGTCTCTATTAACCCAATGGCCAAACCGGCCCGTCAGCGCGAAACCAATAACCTGCGGGCAATATATCGCTGGCACCCGGCGTTTGCCGACGGCGATTTTATTAAGTATTTCGGCGACGAGAATATTAATTATGACCACGCCACGCTAGAAGGCGGCGACGTACTGGTGATTGGCCGCGGGGCGGTACTGATCGGCATGTCCGAGCGCACGACGCCGCAGGGCGTGGAGTTCCTCGCCAACAGCCTGTTCAAACACCGTCAGGCCGAGCGCGTGATCGCCGTTGAGCTGCCAAAACACCGCTCCTGCATGCACCTCGACACCGTCATGACCCACATCGACGTGGACACCTTCTCCGTCTACCCGGAAGTGGTGCGCAAGGACGCCCAGTGCTGGACGCTCACCCCGGACGGACGCGGCGGCCTGCTGCGCACTCAGGAAACCGACCTGCTGCACGCCATCGAGAAAGCGCTCGGCATTAGCCAGGTGCGCCTGATCACCACCGGCGGCGACGCCTTTGAGGCCGAGCGCGAGCAGTGGAACGACGCCAATAACGTGCTGACCATCCGCCCGGGCGTGGTGATCGGCTACGAGCGCAACGTCTGGACCAACGAGAAGTACGACAAGGCGGGCATCACCGTGCTGCCTATCCCGGGCGACGAGCTCGGACGCGGCCGCGGCGGCGCGCGCTGCATGAGCTGTCCGCTTGAGCGCGACGGAATTTAAAGGAGCCATCATGGAACGAAAACCCACTCTGGTTGTGGCCCTGGGCGGCAACGCGCTGCTCAAGCGCGGCGAGCCGCTGGAAGCGGATATCCAGCGCCAGAACATCGAGCAGGCCGCGCGCACCATCGCCGGATTAACAGAACAGTGGCGCGTGGTGCTGGTGCACGGCAACGGGCCGCAGGTCGGGCTGCTGGCGCTGCAGAACAGCGCCTACGACAAAGTCACACCCTACCCGCTGGACGTTCTCGGTGCCGAAAGCCAGGGAATGATCGGCTACATGCTTCAGCAGGCGCTGAAAAACAATCTGCCGCAGCGCGAGGTGAGCGTCCTGCTCACCCAGGTGGAAGTGGACGCCGCCGACCCGGCCTTCAGCAACCCCACCAAATACATCGGCCCGGTCTACAGCGAAGCCCAGGCGAAAGCGCTGGCCGCGGAAAAAGGCTGGGTATTTAAGGCCGACGGCAGCTACTTCCGCCGCGTGGTGCCGTCACCGCAGCCGAAGCGCATCGTCGAGAGCGACGCCATCACGGCGCTGATCCAGCGCGATCACCTGGTGATCTGCAACGGCGGCGGCGGCGTGCCGGTAGTGGAGAACGCCAACGGCTATCGCGGCATTGAGGCGGTGATCGACAAAGACCTCTCCGCCGCCCTGCTGGCGCGCCAGATCGAGGCCGATGCCCTGCTGATCCTGACCGATGCCGATGCGGTGTACCTCGACTGGGGCAAGCCGACCCAGCGCCCGCTGGCGCAGGTGACGCCGGAGCTGCTCAGAGGCATGCAGTTCGACGCCGGATCGATGGGGCCGAAAGTGGCCGCCTGCCGCGAGTTCGTTGAAGCCTGCAATGGGATAGCCGGGATCGGCGCGCTGGCCGACGGCGCGGAGATCCTCGCGGGCGAGAAAGGCACGTTGATTCGCAACTGAGTCGTTTTCCCCTCACCCTAACCCTCTCCCCGTGGGAGAGGGCCGGGGTGAGGGCATCAAACAGCAAATTTTAAAAAGGATTTACCCATGACCATCAATCTGAAAAACCGTAACTTCCTGAAACTGCTGGACTACACCCCGGCGGAGATCCAGTACCTGATCGACCTCGCCATCGAGCTGAAGGCCGCCAAAAAAGCCGGACGTGAAAAGCAAACCCTGGTCGGGAAAAACATCGCTCTGATCTTTGAAAAAACCTCCACCCGCACCCGCTGCGCCTTCGAAGTGGGCGCGTTCGATCAGGGCGCGCAGGTGACCTATCTCGGCCCAAGCGGCTCGCAGATTGGCCATAAAGAGTCGATGAAAGACACCGCCCGCGTGCTGGGCCGCATGTATGACGGCATCGAGTACCGCGGCTACGGCCAGGCCATCGTCGAAGAGCTTGGCGAGTACGCGGGCGTGCCGGTATGGAACGGCCTGACCGACGAGTTCCACCCAACGCAAATCCTCGCCGACCTGATGACCATGCTGGAGCACGCCCCGGGCAAAACCCTGCCTGAGCTGAGCTTTGCCTATCTCGGCGACGCGCGCAACAACATGGGCAACTCCCTGATGGTCGGTGCGGCCAAGATGGGGATGGATATCCGCCTCGTCGCGCCGAAATCCTTCTGGCCGGAAGCGGGGCTGGTTGAACAGTGCCGCGCCATCGCGAAAGAGACGGGCGCGCGCATCACCCTCACCGACGACGTGGAAGAAGGCGTGCGGGGGGCCGATTTCCTCTACACCGACGTGTGGGTCTCCATGGGCGAGCCGAAGGAAGCCTGGGCCGAGCGCGTCAGCCTGATGAAGCCGTATCAAATCAACGCGGACGTGATGAAGGCCACCGGCAACCCGAACGTCAAGTTTATGCACTGCCTGCCGGCGTTCCACAACGAACACACCAAAGTGGGCCGCGAGATCGAGATGGCGTACGGCCTGAAGGGGCTGGAGGTGACGGAAGAGGTCTTCGAATCACCGAACTCCATCGTCTTCGACGAAGCAGAGAACCGCATGCACACCATTAAAGCGGTCATGGTGGCGACACTCGGCGACTAATCACCGCCCGGCGCGCCAAGGGGTGCGCCGGGTTTAAGGAGAACATCATGGGCAAGTTTAAGTTTCCCTCCGCTTACACCATTCTCTTTTTCCTGATTGCCGTTGTGGCGGCGCTGAGCTGGGTCGTCCCCGCCGGTCAGTACCAGATGGCGATGAACGAAACCCTCGGTAAAGAAGTCCCGATTGCCGGAACGTACGCGCACGTGGCGGCACATCCGCAGGGGCTGGTTTCCGTCCTGATGGCGCCCATCGCCGGGCTGTACGATCCGGTCTCGGGCCAGGCCGGGGCGATCGACGTCGCGCTGTTTATCCTGATCATCGGCGGTTTTCTCGGGATCGTCACCAAAACCGGGGCGATTGACGCCGGGATCGAGCGCGTTACCACCCGGCTGCGCGGGCGCGAGGAGTGGATGATCCCGATCCTGATGGCGCTGTTTGCCGCGGGCGGCACGATTTACGGCATGGCCGAAGAGTCGCTGCCGTTCTACACCCTGCTGGTGCCGGTGATGCTGGCCGCCCGGTTCGATCCGGTTGTCGCCGCCTCTACCGTGCTGCTCGGGGCGGGGATCGGCACGCTCGGCTCTACCATTAACCCGTTTGCCACGGTGATCGCCGCCAACGCCGCCGGGATCCCCTTCACTAACGGTATCGCCCTGCGCGTGGCGCTGCTGGTCATCGGCTGGATCATCTGCGTGGCGTGGGTGATGCGTTACGCCCGCAAGGTGCGCCAGGATCCGTCGCTGTCGATCGTTGCGGATAAGCAGGAAGAGAACCGCGCCCATTTCCTTGGCAATAAGGGTGAGCAGACCCTGGAATTCACCCTGGTGCGCAAAATCATCCTGGTGATTTTCGCCCTCGCCTTCGCGGTGATGATCTACGGCGTGGCGGTGCTGGGCTGGTGGATGGCGGAGATCTCGGCGGTGTTTCTCGCCAGCGCGATCATCGTCGGCCTGATTGCCCGCATGAGCGAAGAGGAGCTGACGTCGACGTTTATCAACGGCGCGCGAGATTTGCTGGGCGTCGCGCTGATTATCGGCATCGCGCGCGGTATCGTAGTCATCATGGATAAGGGCATGATTACCCACACCATTTTGCACAGCGCGGAAGGGCTGGTCAGCGGGTTGTCCACGGTAGCGTTTATCAACGTGATGTACTGGCTGGAGGTCGTGCTGTCGTTTCTTGTGCCTTCTTCATCCGGCCTGGCCGTTCTGACGATGCCGATCATGGCGCCGCTTGCCGATTTCGCTAACGTCAACCGCGACCTGGTGGTGACGGCTTACCAGTCGGCCTCCGGCATCGTTAACCTCGTCACGCCCACTTCTGCCGTCGTGATGGGCGGGCTGGCTATCGCCCGCGTGCCCTACGTGCGTTATCTGAAATGGGTGGCGCCGCTGCTGGGCATTTTAACGGTGGTGATTATGGTGGCGTTAAGTCTGGGTGCCTTGTTGTGATTTGCCGGATGGCGCTGCGCTTATCCGGCCTACGGATCGGTGCGGTGCCACCGGTTATTTCAGGAACTGATATGGGAACTATGATGGATTACGAAGAGTACTCTCCCAAAGAGCAACTACAGCTGACGGTCTGCCAGCGCCTGATCGCAGAAAAGAGCTATCTTTCTCAGGAGGAGATCCGCCGGGATTTGCAGGAGCGTGGTTTTGAAACCATCAGCCAGTCCACCGTTTCACGTCTGCTTAAATTGCTCGGCGTCATAAAAATTCGAAATGCCAAAGGGCTAAAGATTTATTCGCTGAATCCCCAGCTGCGCCCTGCCCCCGACGCCGCGCGTACCGTGTCCGAAATGGTGGTCAGCGTCGAGCACAATAGCGAGTTTATCCTTGTTCATACCGTTGCCGGATATGGCCGCGCGGTGGCGCGTATTCTGGATTATCACCAGCTACCGGAAATTTTAGGCGTGGTGGCCGGCAGCAGTATCGTCTGGGTCGCTCCCCGGGTCGTGAAGCGCACCGCACTGGTGCATAAGCAAATTAATTATTTACTCAGAACGCATTAATATTCATAAAGAACCGTTTGCATTGAGTAAAGCGTGCATTAAATCGCTTGATCCGAAAAGCGAGCTGCGTATAATGCCCGACAATTTGCCGGGAGGAAGCATGGTCAAGCGTGTACGACATAACGTCTTACCGCGTCTGAAATCAGACGCTGGCCTGCCGTTTTTCTTCCCGTTGCTAAACCTATTCCCAGAGCCCCTCATTTGAGGGGCTTTTTTTTGCCCGGCGTCAGGAGATAAACATGAATCCGCTTTATCAAAAACACATCATTTCCATAAACGACCTCAGCCGCGAAGAGCTGGAACTGGTTCTGGAAACCGCGGCAAAACTGAAGGCCAATCCGCAACCGGAGCTGCTGAAGCACAAGGTGATTGCGAGCTGCTTCTTCGAAGCCTCGACCCGCACCCGCCTCTCCTTTGAAACCTCCATGCACCGCCTGGGCGCGAGCGTGGTGGGCTTCTCGGACAGCAGCAACACGTCGCTGGGTAAAAAAGGCGAAACCCTGGCGGATACCATTTCAGTGATCAGCACCTACGTCGACGCGATTGTGATGCGTCATCCGCAGGAGGGTGCGGCGCGCCTGGCGACCGAGTTTTCCGGCGGCATTCCGGTGCTGAATGCCGGTGACGGTGCCAACCAGCACCCGACGCAGACCCTGCTGGATCTGTTCACCATTCAGGAGACGCAGGGCAAGCTCGAGAACCTGAATATCGCCATGGTTGGCGACCTGAAGTATGGCCGCACCGTCCACTCCCTGACCCAGGCGCTGGCGAAATTTAACGGCAACCGCTTCTTCTTCATCGCCCCGGACGCGCTGGCGATGCCGCAGTACATTCTCGACATGCTGGACGAAAAAGGCATTCAGTGGAGCCTGCACGCCAGCATCGAAGAGGTGATGAGCCACGTGGATATTCTCTACATGACCCGCGTGCAGAAAGAGCGTCTGGATCCGTCCGAATACGCCAACGTGAAGGCACAGTTCGTGCTGCGCGCCAGCGACCTCGAGGGCGCGCGCGACAATATGAAGGTGCTGCACCCGCTGCCGCGCATCGATGAGATCACCACAGACGTGGACAAAACGCCGCACGCCTGGTACTTCCAGCAGGCAGGAAACGGCATCTTCGCCCGCCAGGCATTACTGGCACTGGTTCTGAATCGCGAATTAGCTCTGTAAGGGGAGACGACCATGACGCACGATAACAAACTCCAGGTTGAAGCCATCAAGCGTGGCACCGTGATTGACCACATCCCTGCGCAGGTGGGCTTTAAGCTGCTGACGCTGTTCAAACTGACCGAAACGGACCAGCGCATCACCATCGGCCTGAACCTGCCGTCCGGCGAGATGGGCCGCAAGGACCTGATTAAAATCGAGAACACGTTCCTGACCGACGAGCAGGTCAACCAGCTGTCGCTGTACGCGCCGGACGCCACCGTCAACCGCATCGACGAGTATGAAGTGGTCGGCAAATCCCGCCCGAGCCTGCCGGATCGCATTGAAAGCGTACTGGTCTGCCCGAACAGCAACTGCATCAGTCACGCTGAGCCGGTTTCTTCCAGCTTTGCAGTGAAAAAACGTGCCGATGACATCGCGCTCAAATGCAAATACTGCGAAAAAGAGTTTTCTCATTATGTGGTGCTGGCCAACTAATTGAGGTTGGTAATGAAATCCCGGCTGTTATAATGGCCGGGAACATTCTTAACGCTGTCATTCTGGAGAAAACATGAGCAAAGTACTCGCGACGGAAAATGCACCCGCTGCTATCGGCCCTTACGTTCAGGGCGTTGATCTGGGTAGCATGATCATCACTTCCGGTCAGATCCCGGTGAACCCAAAAACCGGCGCGGTGCCGGAAGATGTCGCGGCGCAGGCGCGTCAGTCGCTGGAAAACGTGCAGGCTATCGTTGAATCTGCCGGTCTGAAAGTGGGCGATATCGTGAAAACCACCGTTTTCGTGAAGGATCTGAACGATTTCGCGACCGTTAACGCCACTTACGAAGCGTTCTTCACAGAGCACAACGCCACCTTCCCGGCGCGCTCCTGCGTGGAAGTGGCCCGTCTGCCAAAAGACGTGAAAATTGAAATCGAAGCGATCGCCGTACGTCGCTAATTCGCTTCGGCGATAAAAAAAGGCAGCCCGGGCTGCCTTTTCTGTTGCTTGCTACTGATTCCGCGTCGCCCTGAGCAGCGTCTCCAGCGGATAGACCGCCGCAATCACCACCTCGTCCTGAACCTTCGCCGCGTTATCCAGCTCGCTCTGAATCGAGGCTATCTCTTTGTCATCCAGCGTGCCCTGGCGCGCCACCAGATCCGTCAGCCGCAGGCCAATGGAGGCCAGCTTATCCACCTCCTGGATCACCGGCTTCATCGCCTTTAGCTGATAGCTGTTTTCGCTTAGCGCCAGCGCGTCGCTGGTGTTGCTCTGCCAGCGGTTGAAAACGTGGCGCAGCGCGTCGGCGCTTTCCGCGTCTTCCGCATCGCTCACCAGGCGGTCCGCCCATTTGTTCATCTGGCGCACGGTGGCGCTTTCGGCGTTCAGCGCATCGGCGAAGCGGTTGAGCGGTTCGAACTGATGGTAGTTTCCGGCCTGGAACTTCAGGTGCTGGCGGGTGTAATACTGCGCGGGCTCTACCGCCTGCGCGAGGATCTGCAGCGGCAGCGTGTCGGCATTACCGGCAAGGCGCGTGAACTGCACCTGCTGCTGGGTATGCTGCTGCAGCCCGACCGACACCGTCGACCAGCTGTCCATCGCCTGCAGGCGAGTGTACATGTTATCGACGTCGTTGACGTCCTGCGCGGACCACAGCCTCTCCGCCACCGCGAAGGTGCGCGGCCACAGGCGGATATCCAGAACCGGCGCCACCACGTTTTCCGCCCACAGCGCGGCTTCCCCGCCGAGCAGGTTGGCCTGGTTCGCGGCGTCCGGCACGACGGGCGGAATGCCTTTCGGCACCGCGTCCAGACGCGTGCCGCTGATTGGGTAACGCGTATTCCCCACCAGGAAATAGCCGGTGAGCTTGTCGTTATCAACGGAGACCACCGGGCGCGTCTCGCCCATCCACGTATCGACAGTGAAGGTCACCTGGCTGTCATCGCGCCATTCAATATCCTGCACCGCGCGGCGGGATTTCCCGGCAAAATCAATAAATCCGCGCCAGCCTGCGTCCCCTTTCACCAGCGTGAAGCTCCCCTCCACCGGCTTGCCCTTCAGGCGCGGCATGGAAAAGGCCCAGCTCTGGACGCTGTCGGTGTCTGCAATCACGTCCACGCCGTTCAGGCCCTGCGGGACAATTTCGTTGCGGTAGTGATAGGCGGTGGACTGGGGCTGGTCGAGATAGAAACCGGTGGAGAGAATGCCCTTGTAGCCGTTCTGCGCCACCTGCCCCAGCGCGTCCTGGCCCTGCCAGGACTGGATCAGAATGCTTTTCGGCAGGTCGGGATGGTAGATCTCGTCCCAGCCGACCATCTGCCGGTGATGCTTCTCAAGGATCGTCTCCAGTTTACGGTTGAAGTACGCCTGCAGCGCGTGGCTGTCCGCCAGCCTGTTGTCGCGCATGAAATTCTGGATCGCGGCGTTCGCTTTCCACTGGCTGTCGTCGACCTCGTCACCACCGATATGCAGATACGGATCGGGGAAGATCGCCGCCAGTTCGCTGACCATCGCGTCGGCAAAAGCGTAAGTTGCGTCTTTTGTCGGATCCAGCACCGGCTTCAGCACGCCCCAGTGGCGCTCCATGGCGTACGGTCCCGGCGCGCTCATCAGCTCCGGGTAGGCCACGGCAATCGCCGAGGCGTGGCCCGGCATGTCGATCTCCGGCACCACGCGAATGCCGCGCTCGGCGGCGTAATGCACCACCTCGCGCATCTGTTCAGGCGTGTAGTACAGCCCGTCGCTGGCAAGCTGCGTCAGCTTAGGGTAGCGCTTCGAGCTGAAGCGCCAGCCCTGATCGTCGGTCAGGTGCCAGTGCAGGACGTTGAGCTTCGCCGCGGCCATGCCGTCGATCTGGCGCTTGATATTCGGCAGCGGAATAAAGTGGCGCGCCGAGTCGAGCAGCAGCCCGCGCCACGGGAAGCGCGGCGAATCTTCAATGGTGACCCACGGCAGCGAGGTGTTTTCCTCGCCGTTCTGCATCAGCTGGAGCAGCGTTTCCATGGCGCGCAGCGCGCCGAAGCGGGTGTTGGCGGAGATATCGACGCCGCTGGCGTCCACCGTCAGCCTGTAGCTTTCATCGCTGTCCGGCAGAGGCTGCGGCTTCACCTTTTTGGCAATCGCGATGCGGATGGTCGGTTTGTCTGGCTTTTCAGCCTGCGGCTGCAGCGTCCAGCCGGTTTGCAGGGCGATGCGCTGGCGCAGGCGGCTGACGGCGTCACCGAGATCGTCCCCGCTGACGCTAATGGATACGTTGTTGCTGAGCACCAGCGCGCCCTGGGTCGTCAGGCGTTCGACCTTGGCAGGCCAGGGCATCAAAGGGAGATCGCCTGCCGGGGCGGCATACGCAGAGGCGCCGAGCATCAGCCCGGCGGTTAAGAGACTGTACCGTAACATGAATGTTCCTTATCTGACGGGCCAAATAAAGGCAAAACATTCTGTTAACATGCGCTCAATTTGTCGTCAAGCGAATGCGCCGACGGAGATCACAGGTTGTTGAATTTGGGAGGAAAGCCAGTCCCCTCTCCCCCAATGGGCGAGGGTGAAAGGCGGCACCGAGCGGTCCCCTCTCCCTTCCAGGGAGAGGGTTAGGGTGAAGATATGTTTTTACTGCCATCCATACCGACGCGCATAGAATCCTTTCACCATCTGCGTCAGCACCATATAGCCCGCAAGGATTGCCACCAGCCACGGGAAGTAGCCCAGCGGCAGCGCCTGAAGCTGCAGATAGCCTGCCAGCGGCGAGAACGGCAGCGCGATACCGAGCGCCATCACAATGCCCGTCATCACAATCAGCGGCCACGCGGCACGGCTCTGGATGAACGGAATGCGGCGGGTACGGATCATATGAACAATCAGCGTCTGCGACAGCAGACCTACCACAAACCAGCCGGACTGGAACAGCGTCTGGTGTTCCGGGGTGTTGGCGTGGAACACAAACCACATCAGGCAGAACGTCAGAATGTCGAAGATGGAGCTGATCGGCCCAAAGAACAGCATAAAGCGCCCGAGATCCGCCGGGTTCCAGTGCTGCGGCTTCTGGATCTGCTCGTCGTCGACGTTATCAAACGGGATCGCTACCTGAGACACGTCGTACATCAGGTTCTGGATCAGCAGGTGCAGCGGCAGCATCGGCAGGAACGGCAGAAACGCGCTCGCCACCAGCACGCTGAAGACGTTACCGAAGTTGGAGCTGGCGGTCATTTTGATGTACTTGAGCATGTTGGCAAAGGTACGGCGACCTTCGATCACGCCCTCCTCCAGCACCATCAGGCTTTTTTCCAGCAGAATGATATCCGCCGCTTCGCGGGCGATATCCACCGCGCCATCGACGGAGATACCGATGTCCGCCGCACGCAGCGCGGGCGCGTCGTTGATGCCGTCGCCCATAAAGCCCACCACGTGCCCTTCACGCTTAAGCAGGGTGACAATGCGCTCTTTGTGCATCGGCGTCAGGCGGGCAAACAGCGTGGTACGCTGGGCAAGCTTCGCCAGCTCGTCATCAGAGAGATGTTCAATATCGCTCCCCACCACCACGTCGCCCGCGTCCAGCCCCACTTCATGGCACACTTTGGCCGCCACCAGTTCGCTGTCGCCGGTGAGAATTTTGACGGTAATACCGCTCGCCTTCAGCGCCTTCAGCGCCGGCGCGGTGGTCTCTTTCGGCGGATCGAGGAAGGCGATGTAGCCCTCGAGGATCAGATCGGATTCATCGATACGCTGATAGTCACCCTCGCGCGCGGGCAGGAACTTGCTCGCGACCGCCACCACGCGCAGCCCCTGACGGTTCAGGTTATCGGTGACGCGCTTGATGCGGCGCAGCATGGTGTCGTCCAGCGGCACGATGTCGCCGTTATAGCGAACCTGCGTCGACACGTTGAGGATCTCCTGCAGCGCCCCTTTGCAGATCAGCTGGTGCACGTCCGTCTGCTCGCTCACCACCACCGACATGCGGCGGCGCTCGAAGTCGAACGGGATCTCATCCACCTTCTGCCAGCGGCCGGAGAGCGTGCGGGCGGATTCCTCGTCCACCCCTTCCAGCACCGCGACGTCGAGCAGGTTTTTCAACCCGGTCTGGTAATGGCTGTTCAGCCACGCGCTGTGCAGGACGCGCTCGCTGGTTTTGCCGGAGATATCGGTGTGGTTCTCCAGCACGATTTTGTCCTGCGTCAGGGTGCCGGTTTTATCGGTGCAGAGGATGTCCATCGCGCCAAAGTTCTGGATGGCGTCGAGATGTTTGACGATCACTTTCTGTTTAGAGAGCTTCACCGCCCCGCGCGCCAGCGTGGAGGTGACAATCATCGGCAGCATTTCCGGCGTCAGGCCGACGGCTACGGAGAGCGCGAACAGGGCCGCTTCCCACCAGTCGCCTTTGGTGTAGCCGTTGATCAGCAGCACGATCGGCGTCATCACCATCATAAAGCGGATCAGCAGCATGCTGACGCGGCCAATCCCTTTCTGGAAGGCGTTTGGCTCGCTCTCCTGCTCGCTGACGCGCCCGGCAAGCTGTCCAAACCAGGTGTTGCCCCCGGTGGCGGTGACAATCGCCTGCGCGGTGCCGCTGACCACCGTGGTGCCCATAAAGCACAGGGTGTCACACTCGAGCGGGTTCATCTGCTGCGGGTCGCGGCTGCGCGCTACCTTTTCAACGGGCAGGGATTCCCCGGTCAGCGAGGCCTGCGCCACGAACAAATCGCGCGCCTGGATGATGCGTAAATCCGCCGGGATCATGTCTCCCGCGGCCAGCTTCACCAGATCGCCCGGCACCAGCTGGTCGATAGGCAGCTCCACCCAGGCGTTTTCGCCGAGATCGTTAATCACGCGCGAGACGGTCGCGGTGTTGCTGACCATCGCCTTCAGGGCGTCCGCCGCTTTGGTGGAGCGGGCCTCCTGAATAAAGTTCAGCAGCGTGGAGATACCCACCATCAGGGCAATCACCCCTGCGGCAAACAGATCTTCCGTCGCGTAGGAGATGAGGCCGAGCACGGTCAGCAGCAGGTTGAACGGGTTGCGGTAGCAGAGCCACAGGTGCACCCACCACGGAGACGGCTTTTGCGCCGGGATCTGGTTATCGCCGTGTACGGCGCGGATTTTTTCCACTTCGGCCGCGTTGAGCCCTTCCGGGTGTCCGCCGAACGCTCGCCAGACTTCGTTTTCATCCATCGCCGCCACGTTCAGGCAGCGTTCGGTCAGGGACGCGGGGATCGCCGCCCCCGCCATGTTTTTGGCGTTTGGCAGCGGGTCGCGCTGAACAAGACGGTGTGGCAGGTGGCGGCTCAGCAGCGCCTGCAGCTGCCGGGTGATATTTTTAAACATAGTCATTCCTCCGCATCCGCGAATGCGGACGCAGCAATTCCTTCAGGCGTGGCAAGGCCGTACCTGAGAGGCACTTAATTTTTTAAGCAGGAACGTTTAAGACGTTGCTGCCTCACGCCGGTGAGACAGCAAAAGCTGGCTTACCGGAAAGAACGCATTCTCCCGTTCAGGAGAGGTGTGGGATCGGGATCCATGAAGCCTCCGGTAAGTAAAAAAAACAGGGTGTTGCCGCGCAGTCCAGGGATTTAGGCATACCCTTTATGACGATTCGGGCGGTATTATACCCCCCTGCAAATAAACCAAACGTAAACCAGACTTTGCCCATAGCGAAATCGCGCTATAGCATTAGGCTCAATTCACTACATCGTCGTTGTTACAGGGAATACAGCATGCAGAACCGCCTTACGATTAAAGACATCGCGCGTTTAAGCGGCGTGGGAAAATCGACCGTCTCACGCGTGCTGAACAACGAAAGCGGCGTCAGCGAACGCACCCGCGAGCGCGTTGAGGCGGTCATGAATCAGCACGGTTTTTCCCCTTCCCGATCCGCGCGCGCCATGCGCGGGCAGAGTGACAAAGTCGTCGCCATTATTGTCTCGCGTCTAGATTCTCTGTCTGAAAACCTCGCCGTGCAGACCATGCTGCCCGCCTTCTACGAGCAGGGGTATGATCCGATCATGATGGAGAGCCAGTTCTCTGTGCAGCTGGTTGAAGAGCACCTGGGCATGCTCCAGCGGCGCAACATTGACGGTGTGGTGCTGTTTGGCTTTACCGGCATCAAAGACGAGATGCTGAAACCCTGGCAGCCTTCGCTGGTGCTGCTGGCGCGCGATGCCCACGGGTTTGCCTCCGTCTGCTACGACGACGAGGGCGCGATTATCACCCTGATGCAGCGCCTGTTTGACGAAGGCCATCGCCACATCAGCTTCCTCGGCGTCCCGCACGCGGACGTCACCACCGGCAAGCGTCGGCATGAGGCCTACCTGGCTTTTTGCAAAAAGCACAATCTCTCCGCCGTGGCCTCCCTGCCGGGGCTGGGCATGAAGCAGGGCTACGAGCAGGCCGCCAGCGTTCTGACGCCGCAGACCACCGCGCTGGTGTGCGCCACGGATACCCTGGCGCTGGGTGCGAGCAAATATCTGCAGGAGCAGCGCATCGAGAACCTGCAGGTGGCGAGCGTTGGCAGCACGCCGCTTATGAAGTTCCTGCACCCGGAGATCATCACCGTCGATCCGGGCTACGCCGAGTCCGGCAGACAGGCCGCCGCGCAGCTGATCGAGCAGATAAACGGGCGTTCAGAGCCCCGTCAGATCGTCATTCCCGCTCACCTTTCGTAACCCCTCTAAAACAGATTATTGTGATCTTCGCCTGATTTCGGGAACGTTCCCATTTTCGCCGTCACGCTGAAGGAGTAGGCTTGCGCTCAGGTCATTACACCCCTCACCATCTGTCATGAGGTTTCATGATGAGTAAAGTCAAACAAGCAGATATCGATCGGCTGATCGTCCTGGTCGGTGGCCGCGAAAACATCGCTACCGTCAGCCATTGCATTACCCGCCTGCGCTTCGTGCTGAACGATCCGGCCAAAGCCAACCCGAAGGCCATTGAAGAACTTTCCATGGTCAAAGGCTGCTTCACCAACGCCGGGCAGTTCCAGGTCGTTATTGGTACCGAAGTGGGCGATTACTATCAGGCTCTGCTGGCGACAACCGGGCACTCCTCCGCCGATAAAGAGCAGGCGAAGAAGGCCGCGCGCCAGAATATGAAGTGGCACGAGCAGCTGATTTCCCACTTCGCGGAAATTTTCTTCCCGCTGCTGCCGGCGCTGATCAGCGGGGGCTTAATCTTAGGCTTCCGTAACGTCATCGGCGATGTACCGATGAGCGACGGCAAAACCCTGGCGCAGATGTATCCGGCGCTGAACACCGTTTACGATTTCCTGTGGCTGATTGGCGAGGCGATCTTCTTCTATCTGCCGGTCGGGATTTGCTGGTCCGCGGTGCGCAAGATGGGCGGCACGCCGATTCTCGGTATCGTGCTGGGCGTCACGCTGGTCTCTCCACAGTTAATGAACGCTTACTTACTTGGTCAGCAGGTGCCTGAGGTGTGGAACTTCGGCCTGTTTACTATCGCCAAAGTGGGCTATCAGGCGCAGGTCATTCCGGCCCTGCTGGCGGGCCTGGCGCTGGGCTTTATTGAAACGCGCCTGAAGCGCATCGTGCCGGATTACCTCTATCTGGTGGTGGTGCCGGTCTGCTCGCTGATTCTGGCGGTGTTCCTGGCGCACGCCTTTATCGGTCCGTTTGGCCGCATGATCGGCGACGGCGTGGCCTTCGCGGTGCGTCACCTGATGACCGGCAGCTTCGCGCCGATTGGAGCCGCACTGTTTGGCTTCCTGTACGCCCCGCTGGTGATCACCGGCGTGCACCAGACCACGCTGGCCATTGATATGCAGATGATCCAGAGCCTCGGCGGCACGCCGGTCTGGCCGATTATCGCCCTGTCTAACATTGCACAGGCGTCGGCGGTTACCGGCATCATCATCGTCAGCCGCAAGCACAACGAGCGTGAGATCTCCGTTCCGGCGGCCATCTCTGCCTACCTCGGCGTCACCGAACCGGCGATGTACGGTATCAACCTGAAGTACCGCTTCCCGATGCTCTGCGCGATGATCGGTTCCGGTCTGGCTGGCCTGGTGTGTGGTCTGAACGGCGTGATGGCGAACGGGATTGGCGTCGGCGGCCTGCCGGGCATTCTCTCCATCCAGCCCGCTTACTGGCAGGTGTTTGCCCTGGCGATGGCCATCGCGATTATCGTCCCAATGGCGCTCACCACCGTGGTTTACCAGCGTAAGTTCCGTCAGGGCTCGCTGCAGATTGTTTAACTTCTTCTTTCGGGGCGCAGTTGCGCCCCTTCGCATTTGCAGGAACGCATTATGAATACCCTTCCTCACTGGTGGCAGAACGGCGTCATCTATCAGATTTACCCAAAGAGTTTCCAGGACACCACCGGCAGCGGCACCGGCGATCTGCGCGGCGTGACGACGCGTCTGGACTACCTGAAAATCCTCGGCATCGACGCCATCTGGCTGACGCCATTTTATATCTCCCCGCAGGTGGATAACGGCTACGACGTGGCGAATTACACCGCCATCGATCCGGCCTACGGCACGCTGGATGATTTCGACGAGCTGGTTGCCCGGGCGCACGAGCGCGGCATTCGCATCGTGCTGGATATGGTGTTTAACCACACCTCCACGCAGCACGCCTGGTTCCGCGAGTCGCTGAACAAAGCGAGCCCGTACCGCCAGTTCTACATCTGGCGCGACGGCACGCCGGAGCAGCTTCCCAACAACTGGCGCTCCAAGTTTGGCGGC
The DNA here is from genome assembly GCF_049237205.1 of Enterobacter cloacae complex sp. SHL009. Taxonomy (NCBI): domain Bacteria; kingdom Pseudomonadati; phylum Pseudomonadota; class Gammaproteobacteria; order Enterobacterales; family Enterobacteriaceae; genus Enterobacter; species Enterobacter cloacae complex sp. SHL009. Next base: position 109,069 of record NZ_JBMKIW010000002.1, on the reverse strand, counting down.
AACGCCTGGCGCTGGCACGCCGAGAGCGAGCAGTACTATCTGCACCTGTTCGCCCCGGAGCAGGCGGACCTCAACTGGGAAAACCCTGAAGTGCGCGCCGAGCTGAAAAAGGTGTGCGAGTTCTGGGCCGATCGCGGCGTGGACGGCTTGCGTCTCGACGTGATTAACCTGATTTCAAAAGATCAGGATTTCCCGGACGACAACACCGGAGACGGCCGCCGCTTCTATACCGACGGGCCGCGCGTTCACGAATATCTGCAGGAGATGAGCCGGGACGTCTTCACCCCGCGCAACCTGATGACGGTGGGCGAGATGTCCTCGACCTCGCTGGAGAACTGCCAGCAGTACGCCTCGCTCGACGGCAGCGAGCTGTCGATGACCTTTAACTTCCATCACCTGAAGGTGGACTACCCCGGCGGCGAAAAGTGGACGAAGGCGAAGCCGGACTTCGTGGCGCTGAAAACCCTCTTCCGCCACTGGCAGCAGGGCATGCACAACAGGGCCTGGAACGCGCTGTTCTGGTGTAACCACGATCAGCCGCGCATCGTGTCGCGCTTTGGTGACGAAGGAGAATACCGCGTACAGGCCGCGAAGATGCTCGGCATGGTGCTGCACGGCATGCAGGGCACGCCGTATATCTACCAGGGCGAAGAGCTGGGGATGACCAACCCGCACTTCAGCCGCATCACCGATTACCGCGACGTGGAGAGCCTGAACATGTTCGCCGAACTGCGCGCCAACGGCCGCGAGCCTGAGGAATTGCTGGCGATTCTGGCGAGTAAGTCCCGTGATAACGGGCGAACCCCAATGCAATGGGAAGCTTCGCACAATGCGGGTTTTACCGAGGGCGAGCCGTGGATTGGGGTCTGCGATAACTACGAGACGGTGAACGCCCGCGCGGCGCTCGACGATGCGGATTCCGTCTTCTATACCTATCAGTCGCTGATTAGCCTGCGCAAAACCCTGCCGGTGCTGACGTGGGGGGATTATGAGGATCTCCTGCCGGAACACCCTTCTTTGTGGTGCTACCGTCGCCAGTGGCAGGGGCAGACCCTGATCGTTGCGGCGAACCTGAGTAATACGCCTCAGGAATGGCAGACAGACTTTCTCAGCGGTAAGTTGCAGGTGTTGATGAGTAACTACCCGACACCGCAAACGACGTCGCTGCGTCCGTTTGAAGCCGTCTGGTGGTTGCAGCAGTAACTTTCCCTGCCGGGTGCGGCTCAGCACCCGGCTTACTTTACTGTTTTTGTTGAATAATTAATCAGATTTTTCTCGCGCGCCTTTACAATCGCTGAAGCGCCCGTCGTTTGTACTCTCGTCTTTTTACTTTGTTCTGCATCAAATAAATCGCAAACATGTTTGATGCAAATCACTATATATAGCACTTAAAATGCACTCCGACCCAACATCTTGTATTTATCGTCTACTATTCCAACAACAAGACGGCGCTTACGCTGGCCGGAATTGTGGATAACACGAGCTGGGAACGCGGGAAGTCTTTGGCCCGGCGGGGAATACGCCCGGTTATTACTTCTCCACCTCTGTGGATAACCTGTTTTCAAAAAATGGAGTGATCATGACACCGCATGTGATGAAACGTGATGGCTGTAAAGTGCCGTTTAAATCAGAGCGCATCCAGGAAGCCATTCTGCGTGCAGCTAAAGCAGCGGGAGTCGATGACGCAGATTACTGCGCCACCGTCGCAGAAGTCGTTAGCAGCCAGATGAACGAACGCAGCCAGGTCGATATCAACGAGATCCAGACCGCGGTTGAGAACCAGCTGATGGCGGGGCCTTACAAGCAGCTGGCGCGTGCCTACATTGAGTACCGTCACGATCGTGACGTGCAGCGTGAGAAGCGCGGTCGTCTGAACCAGGAGATCCGTGGCCTGGTGGAGCAGACCAACTCCGCCCTGCTCAATGAAAACGCCAACAAAGACAGTAAAGTGATCCCGACCCAGCGCGACCTGCTGGCCGGTATCGTCGCCAAACACTATGCCCGTCAGCACCTGCTGCCGCGCGACGTGGTGTCGGCGCACGAGCGCGGTGAAATTCACTACCACGATCTCGACTATTCGCCGTTCTTCCCTATGTTCAACTGCATGCTGATCGACCTGAAGGGCATGCTGACCCACGGTTTTAAAATGGGTAACGCCGAGATTGAACCGCCTAAATCAATCTCCACGGCCACTGCCGTCACCGCGCAGATTATCGCTCAGGTCGCCAGCCATATTTATGGCGGCACCACGATTAACCGCATTGATGAAGTGCTGGCCCCGTTCGTGACGGCAAGCTTCAACAAGCATCGTAAAACGGCCGAAGAGTGGCAGATCCCGGACGCCGACGGCTACGCGCACTCCCGCACCGAGAAAGAGTGCTACGACGCCTTCCAGTCGCTGGAGTATGAGGTGAACACGCTGCACACCGCCAACGGCCAGACGCCGTTTGTAACCTTCGGGTTTGGTCTGGGCACCAGCTGGGAATCGCGCCTGATCCAGCAGTCCATCCTGCGCAACCGCATTTCCGGCCTCGGCAAGAACCGCAAAACGGCGGTGTTCCCGAAACTGGTCTTTGCCATTCGCGACGGCCTGAACCACAAGTTTGGCGATCCAAACTACGACATCAAACAGCTGGCGCTGGAGTGCGCGAGCAAGCGCATGTACCCGGACATCCTGAACTACGATCAGGTCGTCAAAGTGACCGGTTCGTTTAAAACGCCAATGGGCTGCCGCAGCTTCCTCGGCGTGTACGAAGATGAAAACGGCGAGCAGATCCACGACGGGCGCAACAACCTGGGCGTCATCAGCCTGAACCTGCCGCGCATCGCGCTGGAGGCGAAAGGCAATGAAGCGGAATTCTGGACGCTGCTGGACGAGCGTCTGCAGCTGGCGCGTAAGGCGCTGATGACCCGCATTGCGCGCCTTGAAGGGGTCAAAGCCCGCGTCGCGCCGATCCTCTATATGGAAGGAGCCTGCGGAGTGCGCCTGAAAGCGGACGATGACGTGTCTGAGATCTTCAAAAACGGTCGCGCGTCGATTTCGCTGGGCTATATCGGTATTCACGAGACCATCAACGCATTGGCTGGCGATACGCATATGTACGACAGCGAGGCCCTGCGCGAAAAAGGCATTGCGATTGTTCAGCGCCTGCGCGACGCGGTTGACCAGTGGAAAGAGGAAACCGGCTACGGGTTTAGCCTCTACAGCACCCCGAGCGAGAACCTGTGCGACCGCTTCTGCCGTCTGGACACCGCCGAGTTCGGGATTGTGGAAGGCGTGACCGACAAAGGGTATTACACCAACAGCTTCCACCTCGACGTGGAGAAAAAGGTGAACCCGTATGACAAGATCGACTTTGAAGCAGCGTATCCACCGATCGCCAGCGGCGGCTTCATCTGCTACGGCGAGTACCCTAACATTCAGCACAACCTGAAGGCGCTGGAAGACGTGTGGGATTACAGCTATCAGCACGTGCCGTATTACGGGACCAACACGCCAATCGACGAGTGCTACGAGTGCGGCTTTACCGGCGAGTTCGAGTGTACGAGCAAGGGCTTTACCTGCCCGAAATGCGGCAACCACGATGCGGCTCGCGTCTCCGTGACCCGTCGCGTGTGCGGCTATCTCGGCAGCCCGGATGCGCGTCCGTTTAACGCCGGGAAGCAGGAAGAGGTGAAGCGTCGCGTGAAGCATTTGGGGAATGGGCAGATCGGGTAAGTTCTGCGCAGGGTTCTACCCCTCTTCCTCAAGGGAGAGGGGACCGATCGAGCACATTGTTATTCCGGCCGCCGGTTTTCTCCCTCTCCCTGTGGGAGAGGGTCGGGGTGAGGGCATCAGCGCGCACAAATTCTCTGGACATTTTCTATGCGATATCATCAATACTACCCCGTCGACATCGTTAACGGTCCCGGCACCCGCTGCACCCTGTTCGTCTCAGGCTGCGTCCACGAATGCCCCGGCTGCTATAACAAAAGCACCTGGCGCCTGAATTCCGGCATGCCGTTCACCGCCGAAATGGAAGACCGGATCGTCAACGACCTTAACGACACGCGCATCAAACGCCAGGGGATCTCGCTCTCCGGCGGCGACCCCCTGCACCCGCAAAACGTGCCGGATATCCTGAAGCTGGTGAAGCGCATTCGGGGAGAGTGTCCGGGAAAAGATATCTGGGTCTGGACAGGCTACAGGCTGGATGAGCTGAACGCGCAGCAAATGGAAGTGGTGGATCTGATTAACGTCCTGGTTGACGGCAAGTTTGTGCAAGATTTAAAAGACCCGGCGCTCATCTGGCGCGGCAGCAGCAATCAGGTTGTGCACCATTTACGATGATCGCTAAAGCCGTTTGTTTGCATCATGATAAACGGCTGATTTCTCTCGCTTACCGATAGCGATAACAAATACCGTTACAACGTTGTCCTGAACCTGATAGACCAAACGATAACCCTGCGTTCTGAGTTTTATTTTGTAGCAATCCGGCAGACCATGCAGGCGGGCCGATTCGACCCTGGGGTTCACCAGCACGTCCGCAAGTTTCTTCTTAAACTGGCCTTTTACAGTCTGCCCCAGCTTGCTCCACTCCTTTAACGCCCTCGGGTCAAATGCCAGTTCATAAGTCATCCAGACTAACCTTGATTCCCTTTTGCGGATTCGCCAGTCGCTCCCGGACCGTCTGTATCAACGCATCTTCGCTGTCGCTAATCGTGACCGTTTTCACCGGCATACGTCCCGTCTCCGCGACGTACTGAAACAGTAATCGCACGGCTTCCGTTGGGGTGATATTGAGTTTTTCCAGCACGGCATAAGCCTCGTTTTTGAGTTTGTCATCCAGACGGACGTTCAGCGTGGCCATTATGCCTCCGGTAAAATCGAATGTGTAATGCAGTTTAGCATTACATTCGCATTACATCGAATTCTGGATAATGCCTCTCAAAACCGACTCAAACTCTCCATTGCCACCGCCTTAAATTCGGCAAAGTCACTGCAGCTACAGAGCCGCGACATCGCCCGTTCACGCAGGAAGGTGACGAAGATATCGTAAATCGCCATCGCCTCTTCGTATTCGCTTTTGCTGATGGCGAGCAGGAAGATGACGTGCGCGGTTTCGTCGCCCCACTGTACGCCGTGCGGGGCGAGCACGGTATAGACCACGGTTTTCTGCGCTAAAAGGCCGAGGGAGTGCGGCAGCGCGATGCCGTCGCCGAGCATGGTGCTGACGATGGCTTCACGCTCGACGACCGAATCCAGGAACTCCGCGCCGACAAACCCCTCGCCTTCAAGCTGCGCGCACAGCTCGCGAAACAGCGTTTGCTGGTCAACGGGCTTGTCGATAATGCGGAAATGGGCCGCGTCGAAGTATTTATCCAGCATCCACGGGCGGGTGCGGTCCACCAGCACCAGCTTGCCGATCTGCTCTAACTGGTAATCGGTCGGGAACGGGGCGATCGTCACCACCGGTTTGGACTTTTCGCTGACGCGGGCGGTGGCGATCACAAAGTCTTCGCTAATCGTTTCCGCCAGCTCGTACTCGCGCAGGGTGAGCGTGCGGGCCACCTCAATTTGCGGGTACTTGCGCTGCAGCACCGCTTCAATCATGCGGACCATGGCATTACCTGCGTCGCACACCAGCAGTACGCGCGGCTGACGCTGGTAGCCGATGTTGTAGTGGCGCTCCAGCCCGACGCCGATATGCAGCACCAGGAAGCCAATCTCGTTTTCGCTGATCACATAAGGCGTGTATTTTCCCCAGCTCGACACCGCCGCCAAGGTCATATCCCACGCCATCGGGTAGTGCTGCTTGATGTTATCCAGCAGCGGATTGGGGATCATGATTTGATACCGCACGCGGGTGATCATGGTTTTGATGTGCGTGAGCAGGTCCGCGTGCAGCTGCGCGTCGCTCAGCAGGTTGTAGTTATAGTGGGTGTTGATATAGCGCAGGATGTAGTTGACCAGCGCTTCGTCGTCATCCGCGTTAATTGCGCTCGGGGCAATCTCCTGAATCTGCCGCGCCGCAATGTGCACGCACAGCCAGCTCTCCTCCGAAGGTGAAAGCGCTTTGCCCGCCAGCTGCTGGATAGTGACGGCGATATCCTTCGCCGCCTCGCGCACGTTCTCTTCCACGTCTTCGGCGTGGAATTCCGGCAGCGGATAGCCCTCGCTGATGCGCCGCACCGACACCGCGCAGTACAGGCGCAGGAACAGCTCGCCTTCATCGGTCAGACGAATGTGGTGACGCGTCAGCGCCTCGTGCAGCACGGGCACCATCTGCTCCGCCACGCCTGCATTCAGCGCCACGTCGGTCACCAGCGGGTTCAGGCTGTCCTGCTGCGCAAGCTCCCAGAGCAGATCGGTCAGGCAGGCGCGGGTCGACATCTCGCTGCCAAACAGCTTCATGCCGTGGCGAGGACGCGTTTCCAGCGTCAGGTTATAGCGGTGAAACCACTCGCGCACTTCGGCCATGTCGCTTTGCAGCGTGGCGCGGCTGACAAACCACTCGTCCGCCAGATCCTCAAGCTTAAGAGAAAACGCCGAGGTGAGAAAACGCACCACCAGATAGTGCACGCGCTCCGGCCCGGTCCGGGGAATACGCAGCGCGCGCGGGTGGGATGCCTGCAGCTGCTGGTAGCGCTGGGCATCATCAATTTTGAGCTGATAGCCGTTGCCCCGGCTCAATATAAACTGCGCGCCGTGGCCTGCCAGCAGCGCGTTCAGGGCGGTGATATCGGCACGGACGGTTCGCGTGGAGACCGACAGCCGCTGCGCCAGCTCGTCCTGCGGCAGCGTCTCGTTTTGCAACAGATCGAACAGTTGCGCTAAACGTTGGTTCGGAAATCGCACGGGCTTGTCCTCTTATTACAGCTTAAGGTGAAATGACCATCTGGGATGGGCTGCCGACCGGGGTATAGTCTGGCTCGAAGCTCAATTTCCTGTCCTGCGCCACGCGGAAACGGGTGATGTTGTCGCTGCGCTGGTTCATGACGTACAGCCAGCGCCCCTGCTTATCGAGCGTCAGGGTGCGCGGGTAGTCGCCGCGCGTCCAGACGTCGTCCTGATGCGTCAGCGTTCCCTCCGCTGTTACGGTAAAGTGCCCGATGCTGTTATGCAAACGGTTAGCCACATACAGCTGTTTACCGTCGGCGCTTAATGCGAGCCCGGCAGCAAAGCTGGTGCCTTTGTAGCCTTCCGGCAGGGCTGAAAGCGTTTTGCCCTCTTTTAAGGTGCCGTTGGTGCTCACGGTATAATGGGTGAGCGTAGACGCCTCTTCGTTAATCAGCCACAGGGCATCGCCTTTTGGCGTAAAGACAAAGTGGCGCGGCCCGGCGCCTTTTGAGGAGGCGTTGATAAACGGCGGATCGTTCGGCGTCAGCTTTCCTGTTCGATCGTCAAAACGGTACTGGTAGAGGCGATCCAGCCCAAGATCGGTGGAAAAGACGTATTTCCCGCTCGGATCGGCGGCGATCATGTGCGCGTGTGGGCCGTTATGATCGCTGATGGCAAAGCTGCCCTCCGCTGCCGCTTCCGGCTTCGCCGCGCCCGGCTCGCCCTGATCCTGATGCTTATCCGTAGCCTCACCCAGGCTACCGTCTGCTTTAACGGGCAGCACCGCGATAGATCCGCTGACGTAGTTCGCCACCAGAAGATGGCGACCGTTGGGCGTCAGCGACAGGTAAACCGGCCCCGCGCCGCCGGAGGCCACATGATTCAGCTCGCTCAGCTGGCCGTTATCCCCCACCCGCAGCGCCTGCACCACGCCCTGCTCCACTTCGCTTGCCAGATACAGCGTTTTGCCGTCGTGCGAGACGGCCAGCTGCGCGGCGTTCGGCAGCTTGCTCACCAGCGTTTTATTCGCCAGCGCGCCGCTTTGCGGGTCAACGGTAAAGCGGTACAACCCTTCGCCGTTGGGGTTGTAGGTGCCCACCCAGGCGTACTGCGTCTGGGCGATAGCGGCGGTGGCGAACATTGAGAGTGAAGCAACAAGCAGGGTACGGGTGTGCATGGTCGCTCCTTCAGGTTTGTGCGGTGTGTTTTCCCTCACCCCGGCCCTCTCCCAAAGGGAGAGGGTTAGGGTGAGGGCAGATACTACTTCACCAGCTTCTTCGTCATTTCCAGCAGCGTACGCACGTCTTCCGGGCGCGTGTCGCCGCTGGCTTTGTCGATAATCGAGCTGTAGATATGCGGGATGATTTTGCTCACGCCCGCGTCGAGGGCGATCTGCAGGATCTCCTCATAGTTTTCCAGATCGATACCTCCGGTCGGCTCCAGCCAGAAGTCGTGACGGGCGCAGGCTTCCGCCACCGCTTTGTACTCGTCACGGCACTTCAGGCCGCCCATCGGGAAGTATTTGATGGAGCTGCCGCCGAAATCCTTCAGCAGGGCAATCGCGGTTTCAACTGGCACAATGCCGTCCGGAGCGTTGCTGCTCAGCGGTCCGGTGGAGATTTTGACCATCCCGACGGTGCCGGTTGGAGAGACCAGACCGTTGACCACCGACTCATTCTGCCCCAGCAGCGCGCGGCTGGTGGCCACGCCGGTAAAGACCTGGTTAACATGCTGCGGCTGCACCTGACGGGAGATTTCACTCACCATAGCAGACTGGTTCGGATCGCCCGCGCCCAGCCCAACGGAGAGGGCGTTCTCAATCAGCTCGGCGTATTCACGCATATCGGCAACGGCGCTCGCCACGTCCGGGTAATTTTTGGAGAGCACGCCCACCAGCACGTGACCTTCTGCCGCCTCGTAAATGGCGCTGGCGTTGGCTTTCGATCCTGCCAGCACGTTCAGGCAGACGCGGTCACGGTAAAAGTTGGGGGTCAGTTTCATGCGTTTTTCTCCTGTCCTAATACTTCGCTAATGCGGCGGTAGACGATGTTCAGCTGATCAGCGTTCACGCTGCGCACGTCCGCCTCGATAATCCCTTCATTGGCCTTGTAGCCACGGAAGTAAATGGCGTATTCGCCCTGCTTGAGCTTCGCCACCAGATCGCCCGTGCCGACGCCGGTCGTGGCTTCGTCGAACTTAATCTCGGTACGGGCGATATCGCGACCGGCGCTGTCCCAGACCACGCGCGCGGTCACGCCGTTCAGGGTGTTGAGCGCCTCGATAAACGGCGTCATCTTCGCCACCATCTCGGCCCCGCTCTCTTTGGTCGCGGTAAGGTAGTGTTCGATGGCGCAGGTCAGGCCAAGAATGCCCTCTTTCCCCACCTTCATCGCGCGGCCTATGCCCGCGGTCTGACGCTTCACCCACTCAACGTACTGGGTTTTGCCGATCACCAGCCCGCTGGTTGGGCCTTCAATCGCCTTCGCGCCGCTGTAGATCACCAGATCGGCGCCGGATCGGTAGTACGCGTGCAGATCTTCTTCCGCCGCCGCATCGACGATCAGCGGGAGATCGTGCTTGCGCGCCACCACCGCCGCCTGCCCGACGCTGAGCATGCTTTTCTGCACGCAGTGGTGCGATTTGATGTAGAGGATCGCCGCCGTGCGCGGGGTGATCGCCGCCGCCAGCTGATCGGCAGAGCATTCGTTGGCGTAGCCCGCCTCCACCAGCTTGCCGCCGCCCAGCGCCACCATGGTGCCCACCGGCGCGCCAAAGTTTACGTTGTGGCCTTTCGGCAGGACGATTTCGTTGTTCTCAATCGGGGTCACGTGCAGGTTTTCCAGCAGCCAGTCGCTGTCTTTGACCAGCACCGCCGCCACCGACTGGGCTATGCCCGCCGACGCGCAGGAAACCACCGTCGCGCCTTCCACATCCAGCAGCTTCGCGATGTATTCCCCGGTTTTATTGACCAGATCCTTCATCTCGAAATAGTGATTCATGCCGTCCATCGCCGCCTGCACCACTTCCGGGCGCGGCGTGGAGACGCCCAGCGCCGTCATGCGGCCGGAGGTATTGATCACCTGCTTTAAGTTGTACTTCTCATAAATCGAAGGCATGTTCCGTGCTCCCTTGTTCGGTCATGTAGCCCTTGCCCGCGCGGATCGCGGCAAGCGGCACCAGAATGTGTTCAGCCTGCAGGCTGTCGTTTTCGGCATCCGTCAGCACCGTCGGCTGGCGCTTAAGCGTAAACAGCGTCAGGTCGGCGTCGAGACCCGGCTGGATGCGCCCCTTGCGCGCCAGGCGCAGGCCGTCGGCGGCGTTCGCAGTCACGCAGTCAATCACCTGAGGCAGCGACATGCCGATGGCGAGAAACTTCGACATCACGCTTGCCAGCGAGCCGACCGGGCCGTTGATGCGGTTGCGGCAGTAGATGTCCGAGCTGATGGTGTGCGGCAGAATGCCCATCGCGATGGCGCGTTTTGCCACCTCAAAGCTAAAGCTCGCCGTGCCGTGCCCCACGTCCAGACGTACGCCGCGCTTCAGAGCGGAGGTGATGGAGGCGCGCAGCTCGCCGGAGGGCGTCAGAATGCGGTTGGGCTTGCCGTTGTAGCAGTGGGTGATGATGTCTCCGGAGCTCAGCAGCTCGGCAATTTCGTCGAGGTTCGGCGGGTTGTTGCCGATGTGCACCATCAGCGGCAGGTCGCCGTTCTCTTTCTGGATGGCTTTGGCGCGCTCCAGCGGCGTGATGCCGTTTTCACCGACCACGCTGCTGCTCATGCGCGCCTTCAGGCCGACGATGAAATCAGGGTGGCGCTTCACCGCCTGCTTCACCGCGTCAGCGTCGATATTCGCCATGTTGGCCAGCTCGTTCTGGGCAATCAGCCCCACGCGGGAGATATTCAGCAGGGCAAATACCTCGGTGGAGGCGCTGCGGGTGATTTTATAGAAATCATCCACGTCGTCGGCACCGGTACTGCCCGCGTCCACTAAGGAGGTGACGCCGGTGGCAATACCCACGCTGTCCGGCTCGTCGTGGTAAATCGGGGAGTTCGGGTAACAGTGAACGTGAGAGTCAATCCAGCCTGCGCTGACGAACACGTCGCCGTTCAGCTCAACCGTTTTATGCGCGGGGGCGTCAATGTCGCCCAGCGCCGCGATCTTCCCGTCCTGAATGGCGATATCGGTCAGGGTATCGTCGGCAAGGCGCGCACGGCGCAGGAGTAAATCAAACATGAGGATCTCCTGATAAGGCGGGCGCCTTAGCGCCCGCGGGTATTAAAGGGCGACCGGGAACAGCCAGCCCAACAGCATCGCGCCGAGAATGGCGCCACCGGTGATCGGCTTCTGCCAGATGTAGAACACCAGCGCACCCAGCAGGGAACCTACGCCGATAGGAATGGAGGCGGTCATGGCGCTGAGGATAATCAACGGCCCGAGGAAGCGGCCGGAGGCGTTGCCCGCGCCCATCATCACGTCTGCGCCGTAGGTGGAGTTGCTCTGGTTGATGGTGAACTTACGCGCCAGGATGATGACGTAGCCAATCGCCAGACCAATCACCAGGCCGGTAATCAGCGCGGCAATGAAGTTGGTCACCGGGAACATGATGCCCGCTCCCAGCAGCAGCGCCGGAACGCCGAGGCCTACGCCGGTCTGGATCGCCCCGCCGATGTCGAGAATACCGACCAGCGACCCTTCGATAATACGGGCGAACAGGAAGCTCGCGCCGAACGCCGCCACCGCGCCGTAGACGCCGGTATCGATCCCCGCTTTTAGCATCGCTACGAAGGCCACTTCGTTAAACGCGCCGATGCCGTAGAGGTAGTACATGTGCGTCCCGGCGAAAACGCCGGAGGAGAGCAGGCCAACGAAGATCGGGAACGACCAGTCGGCATACCAAAAACCTTTATTCTGTTCCATTTAGAGGCTCCTGTTATTTACCGCTGAGCGAGTTGTGGATCATGTCGAGCCAGTTCGGCACGGTCAGATGGAAGGATTCGATCATCTTCATGTCGAAGCCGCGGAAGAAGCCGCTCAGCACGAAGAGCAGAACGATAGCCGCCATCATCACTTTGGTGACGTGGTTCCAGCCGCTCTCTTCCACGCCTTTCCCGATCAGGATCCCCAGCACCAGGCCCGGTACGGCGTTGCCCATGATCAGCTGCGCCGCGCCGCCGAAGATGGTGGCCCAGAAGCCCGATTTTTTACCCGCGTCGATGGCCGCCAGCCAGAAGATCACCGGCATCACGGTGTTCACCAGCAGGTTTGCCGCCGGTACCAGCACCTTCACGGCGGTGACCTGAAGCGCTGCCGGAACGGAGGAGGCGGTCAGGTTCAGGAAGGTGACGACGAGCATGCCAATCACGCCGCAGGCAATCGCCATTTTGCGGGGATCGTGCAGCGTTTCGCCGACGTTACGGTTTTTGATCATCAGTGCAGCAGCACCCCAGTTCGGGATGATGCGGTGGTCAACGTCCTGTGTGAAAGCCCCTGCGGCCACGGAAGAGGCCCAGGCGTTAAAGAAGAAACCTAACCCAAAGGAGAAGTGGGACGCCGGATCCCCTTCACAGGAGTTCAGTTCCCCCAACGTACGAAACGCGCCCATACCCTGAGTGGTAGGCGCATGAAACATGCGTGCAGCCCCGGCACCCACACCGACGCCAACCAGGCCGCCAATGATGAGCGATTTTATTAATATAATTAAGAACATCAGTCTGCCCTTTTATGAATAATCAGCGTTGCGTGACGAAATCCACCTGGTCAAGATTGATGGCGGTCACGTTGACGGTCACATCCAGCTCCACGCTGTAGGTGCGTCTTTCCCGGCGCAGAAAGAAGAACAGAAACGCTTCTTTTCGCACCGCTTCTTGCGCCTGAACGACCTGCACATCCTGTGGCTCAATACGCAGTAAGATATGCGGTGAGGCTTTCATCACCGCGGCCTGAACGTGGTTGAGCGCGTCGGCAAAGGCGCGCGCTTTGGCGTCGCCTTTGCCCTTCACTCTCACCGTGGTTGTGAACTGTTCTTTCATGCTTATGCGCCGTATTTCTTCTGCCACGCCTGCACCAGACGCTCGCCCAGCTCTTCTTTATCCATAAAGCCGAAGCCCAGCACGTTGCAGCCTTCGTTAATGGCGGTCATGCCCTCTTCCACGGAACGCATGCCGTATTTGGCCTTGTAGCCATATTTGGTTTGGGCAGTGATGGCACCCGCGCCGCCGCTGCCGCAGAAGGAGATGCCGAAGGTGGCGTTTTCCGCTTTCATCACGTCGCCGAGCTTCATGTCCGCCGCCATGCCCGGTACGACCACCGCGCGTCCACCTGCTTTTTCCACACCGGCAGCCACTTTCTGACCTTTACCCAGGCGATCGCCAATCACGACTGTAATCTGTTCCATGTGTTGCTCCTTAAAGGTTGTCTTTCGCGACTTCAAAGTGAACGGAGAGCAGCCAGGCTTCTTCATCAGGAAGGTTGCCAAACTGCGCGACCACTTCACGGGCGAGCCGCATTGAATCCGGTGAAATTTCGTCAAACAGCTCTGCTTCAACCTCCGGCAGCGGCTCGCCGGTCACGGACCGGTGCGCCATGGCGCGCACGTGGGAGGTGAGCATCTGCTCCTGTACCGCATTGGGGATGATGTTGTTCCGGGCCAGCAGGGCATAAACCTGCTGCAGCATGGTGTTCGCGAGCTGTTCTGTTTGCTCCGCCTGTTCCCCAACGTCGTTCATTACCGCTCCGTTAATCACTGGTCTTACCCCGTTAATGGCTCTGGAATAAAACTAACGTTGGGGGGGAATTGTTTGTAGCGAGTTGTTTTCCACTTCGAAGTGGAAAGGCGAGCCGCAGCAGTGATCTGTGCCACATAAATGCGGTGAATCTGAATTAATCCCGGTATTTGCGTGATGAATATCACGTATTCCAGCGGCAAAACGCGCGCAAGGGAAACGAAACGTTCAGGCGTGGTGACGCAAAAATGTGATGGCGATAGGGTTTACTTATTACCGCGTAAAAAAAACGGGAGCCGCTGGCCCCCGCTGGTTGTTTGTCAGATGCGCGATCGGTTAACGGTATTTCTTGTGATACGTGTTACGGGTCGTCACAAACTGCTCGGCCGCCGCCTGGGCTTCCTTCACTTTGCCTTCGTTAGCCAGCTTCAGCGCGCCGTCGATCTGGCCGACCAGCACGTCAAAGCCGTGGCGGTAGTCTTTCATCTCTGCGCTGTCTGCCGCTTTGCTTTCCAGCTTAGGAGGCGTCGCTTTTTGTGCGTCCAGCGCCGCTTCACGCATTTTGGTCAGCGCGTCTTTCATTTCAGCCGCATTGTCAGTTTTCTGCACCACCTTCAGGTTTTGACCGAGGATGCCCATGTCGTCTTCAAGATCGGCAGCAAACGCAGAAGAGCCAAGAACCAGCGTTGAAGCCGCGACGATCGCTAACAGATGTTTACGCATTGCTCACTTCCTTTTTTATTATTAAAACGCCTTTACGGATATTACTGACCGGCGATTTTCATTTCCGGCAGAAGTACAGAACCACACTGTATATTGCTACGTGTTTCAATATCGTTACCGACCGTAACGATATTGCGCCACATGTCCTTAAGGTTACCGGCGATGGTAATTTCGCTCACCGGATACTGGATTTCGCCGTTTTCCACCCAGAAGCCCGCCGCGCCGCGCGAGTAGTCTCCAGTGATGCCGCTTACGCCCTGACCCATCAGCTCGGTGACTACCAGACCGGTGCCCATCTCTTTCAGCATCTGCTCAAAGTTCAGGCCCTGTCCGGCAATGCGCCAGTTGTGGATGCCGCCAGCGTGTCCGGTGCTTTTCAGCCCCAGCTTGCGCGCGGAGTAGTTGGTCAGCAGCCACTGGGTCAGAATACCGTCTTTGATGATATCGCGACGTTCGGTGCGCACGCCTTCGCTGTCGAACGGCGTGGAGGCCAGCCCTTTCAGCAGGTGCGGATGTTCTTCAATGGTGAGCCATTCCGGCAGGATCTGCTTGCCCAGCGAGTCGAGCAGGAAGGTCGATTTACGGTAAACCGAGCCGCCCGCGATAGCGCCCACCAGATGGCCAAACAGACCGGTTGCCACTTCGTTGGCAAAAATGACCGGGGCCTTCATGGTGGAGAGTTTACGCGGCGACAGGCGTGACAGCGTGCGTTCGGCACACTCTTTACCCACCCACTCAGGAGACTGCAAATCCCCCAGCGCGCGGCCAATGGTGTAGGCGTAGTCACGCTCCATGTCACCGTTCTCTTCGGCGATGACGCAGCTGGAGAGCGAATGACGGGTGGAGCAGTAGCCCTGCAGCATGCCGTGGCTATTGCCGAAGACTTTGATGCCGTAGTGGCTGTTAAAGCTGCCGCCTTCGGTATTGGTGATGCGCTTATCGGCCTGCAGCGAAGCCTGCTCGGCGCGCGCGGCCAGTTCGATCGCTTCGTCCGGGGTCACTTCCGCCGGGTGGAAAAGATCGAGATCCGGCGCGTCAAACGCCAGCAGGTCTTTATCCGCCACGCCTGCGTAAGGATCCGGGGAGGTATAACGGGCGATATCCAGCGCCGCCTGCACCGTGCGGGCAATGGCATCCGGGCTGAGATCGGTGGATGACGCGCTGCCTTTGCGGTTCTGGTGATACACCGTGATCCCAAGCGCGCCATCGCTGTTGAATTCTACGTTCTCCACTTCACCATAGCGGGTACTTACGCTGATGCCGGTGGTTTTGCTGACCGCCACTTCGGCGCCATCTGATTTTTCTGAAGCAAGCATCAGCGCGGTGGAGACGGCTTCTTCCAGAATCTTACGCTGCGCTTCAACTTGTGAGGTTACTTTCATCGCAAATGCCATACTGTAAGAGAGAGTTAACTGAAGTCTAACAGAGAACCGTTTTTCAGTGCGCGTCTTAACTGGTAACATTAGCCTCTTTTTTTAAGGAGCCTGACATGACTAAGCAGCCCGAAGACTGGCTCGACGACGTTCCCGGTGATGACATCGAAGACGAAGATGATGAGATCATCTGGGTCAGTAAAAGTGAAATTAAACGTGACGCCGAAGAGTTAAAACAGCTTGGCGCGGAAATGGTAGAACTGGGTAAAAACGCGCTGGACAAGATCCCGCTCGACCAGGATCTGCGCGATGCCATTGAACTGGCACAGAAAATCAAGAAAGAAGGCCGTCGTCGCCAGCTTCAGCTTATCGGGAAAATGCTGCGTCAGCGCGACGTCGATCCGATCCGCCAGGCGCTGGACAAGCTGAAAAACCGCCACAACCAGCAGGTTGCGCTGTTCCATAAGCTGGAGCAGATCCGCGATCGTCTGATTGAACAGGGTGATGACGCCGTGCCGGAAGTGCTGAACCTGTGGCCGGATGCCGACCGCCAGCAGCTGCGTTCCTTGATCCGCAACGCGAAGAAAGAGAAAGAAGGGAATAAGCCGCCGAAGTCTGCGCGCCTGATTTTCCAGTATCTGCGCGAGCTGTCTGAGAACGAAGAGTAATTCGTTCCCCTCACCCCGAAGGGGCGAGGGAGAAAAGAACGTAGGCCCGGTAAGCGCGAGCGCCACCGGGCTTTTTTTACGCGTCGGCTGCCGCTTCCGCTTTCTTCGCCAGACCGTCCAGCAGCTTCTGATGGATCCCACCGAACCCGCCGTTGCTCATCACCAGAATATGGTCGCCGGGCTGAGCGGCTTTCACCACCATATCCGCGAGCGCATCCACGTCCGCACTCCAGTGCGCAGGCTGAATGCAGGCATCGGCTACTTCAGCCACCTGCCATGGAATATGCTGCGGCTGCAGCAGGAAGACCTCATCGGCGCGTCCTAATGACGGCGCGAGATCGTCTTTGCAGATGCCCATCTTCATGGTGTTCGAGCGCGGTTCCAGCACCGCCAGAATGCGGGCCGTCCCGCCGACCTTGCCGCGCAGGGCGGCAAGCGTCGCCAGAATGGCCGTTGGGTGGTGCGCGAAATCGTCATACACGCTAACGCCGTGGGCTTCACCGCGCAGCTCCAGGCGGCGACGGGCATTGATAAACGAACCTAGCGCATTGGCCGCATCCGCAGGCTGAACGCCCACGTGACGCGCCGCAGCAATGGCCATCAGGCCGTTGTGCATGTTGTGCTCGCCCACCAGGCCCCACTTCACCTCACCCACTTTTTCACCGTCGAGCAGCACTTCCCACTCGGAAGCATCGGCGTTGAGCTTCTTCGCCTGCCAGTGGCCCTGCTCGCCCACCAGCTCCTGCTCGCTCCAGCAGCCCATCGCCATCGTCTGCTTCAGGTTGATGTCGTTTTCCGGCAGGATGATGCGCCCCTGGCCCGGAACAATGCGCACCAGGTGGTGGAACTGTTTCTGGATCGCTTTCAGGTCGTCAAAAATATCCGCGTGGTCGAACTCAAGGTTGTTGAGGATCAGCGTGCGCGGGCAGTAGTGCACGAACTTGGAGCGCTTGTCGAAGAACGCGCAGTCGTATTCGTCGGCTTCGATCACGAAGAACGGGCTGTCGCCCAGACGCGCAGAAACGTCGAAATTACCCGGTACGCCGCCAATCACGAAGCCCGGCTTGTAGCCGCAGGCTTCGAGGATCCAGGTCGCCATCCCTGCGGTCGTGGTTTTGCCATGGGTACCGGCAACGGCAACCACCCAGCGGTCGCGCAGGACGAAGTCATGCAGCCACTGCGGACCGGACATGAACGGAATATTGCGTTCCAGAACCGCCTCGACGCACGGATTGCCGCGGGTCATGGCGTTGCCGATGATCACCAGGTCCGGCTCGGGATCCAGCTGGCTGGCATCGTAGCCCTGAATTAACGAGATGCCCTGTTTCTCCAGAAGTGTGCTCATTGGCGGATACACATTGGCGTCCGAACCCGTCACTTCATGGCCCAGCGAGCGCGCCAGCATTGCCAGTCCGCCCATGAAAGTGCCACAAATCCCCAATATATGAATGCGCATACGTCACTATCCTTCTTCAATGTGGCGCACATTTTACTCACATGTTAGCGGGTGTGAAACGCATTTCAGGAAAATCCGTATCCTGCTGGCGCGATTCACCTCTGCGCTAATATTTGAATGTTTGTTAAGATTGTTGGGCTTTAGTCGTTTTAGTGAACATACAATCGCTCTACTCACAAAGATGCAGGGAAAGTGTTATGAAAACGTTAGGTGAATTTATTGTCGAAAAGCAGCACGAGTTCTCTCATGCTACCGGTGAACTCACTGCTTTGCTGTCGGCAATAAAGCTGGGCGCTAAGATCATCCACCGCGATATCAACAAGGCCGGTCTGGTCGATATCCTGGGTGCCAGCGGTGCCGAGAACGTTCAGGGCGAGGTTCAGCAGAAACTCGATCTGTTCGCAAATGAAAAACTGAAAGCTGCACTGCGCGCGCGCGACATCGTTGCGGGTATCGCCTCCGAAGAAGAAGATGAAATTGTTGTTTTCGAAGGGTGTGAACACGCGAAATACGTTGTTCTGATGGATCCGCTCGACGGTTCCTCAAACATCGACGTTAACGTTTCTGTCGGTACCATTTTCTCCATCTACCGCCGCGTCACGCCTGTCGGCACGCCGGTAACCGAAGAAGATTTCCTGCAGCCGGGCATTAACCAGGTTGCTGCCGGTTACGTCGTTTATGGCTCCTCCACCATGCTGGTGTACACCACCGGTTGCGGAGTTCACGCCTTTACGTACGATCCTTCACTCGGCGTTTTCTGCCTGAGCCAGGAACGCATGCGCTTCCCGGAGAAGGGCAACACCTACTCCATCAACGAAGGCAACTACATCCGCTTCCCGAACGGCGTGAAGAAGTACATTAAATTCTGCCAGGAAGAAGATAAAGCGACCCAGCGCCCGTACACGTCCCGCTATATTGGCTCTCTGGTCGCGGATTTCCACCGTAACCTGCTGAAAGGTGGTATCTACCTCTACCCAAGCACCGCCAGCCACCCGGACGGGAAGCTGCGTCTGCTGTACGAGTGCAACCCGATGGCGTTCCTCGCCGAACAGGCGGGCGGCAAGGCGAGCGACGGTAAAGAGCGTATTCTGGATATCGTGCCGGAAAGCCTTCACCAGCGCCGTTCATTCTTCGTCGGCAACAACCACATGGTTGAAGACGTTGAACGTTTTATCCGCGAGTACCCGGACGCGTAATGCCTCTCTACAGGGGAGCCGTTCTGGCTCCCCTGGTCATTTATATATTTTACCGTATAAGTGTTTATAAAAAACATGCTTTAATATTCACCACTGCTCCTGCATTATTTCCATAACAGTTTGACAGATATTTCGTGGAGCAGAAACGTAATGAAAAATTATTCCCGTGCTAATACCGGCATTGATTTAAATCTTATCCCTGTATTTATTGAAGTCGTCCGCTGCGGCAGCATGGCAAAAGCCTCTTTGCGTCTGGAGATGTCACGTCCGGCGGTGAGCCTGGCCTTAAAGCGTTTTAATCAACTCTTTGATGAACCGTTATTTTTCCGCAAAGGTTTATACCTTGAACCGACGGAAAAAGCGTTAGCCTTAACCAGTTCGCTGGAAATATTAATGGGTGATATTCACGATAATATTGCGGCAGTTAATTCCGGAAAAAATAAAACCCCGGCACAGAACGTACCGGGGCTGGGTAATATTATGCAGCGGTCTGAGTCGTCACTTTGAATGATGACATGGCTTCCATCAGCTGACGCGACTGCTCCTCAAGGGAGCGGGTCGCGGCGGAGGATTGCTGCACCAGCGCCGCATTCTGCTGCGCGGTTTCGTCCATCTGATTCACCGCAATATTCACCTGCTCAATACCACGGCTCTGCTCCTGAGACGCGGTCGCAATCTCACGCATCAGTTTGGTCATGCGCAGCACTTCTGTTGCGATTTCGTCCATGGTTTCGCCAGCCTGCTGGGCCAGCTCGCTGCCCTCGTTAACGTGGGTCTGCGAATCGCTGATAAGCGATCGGATCTCTTTCGCCGCGTCGGCGCTGCGGCTGGCAAGGTTTCGCACTTCGCCCGCGACGACGGCAAACCCGCGCCCCTGCTCGCCCGCGCGCGCCGCTTCCACGGAGGCGTTAAGCGCCAGAATATTGGTCTGGAAGGCAATACCGTCGATCACGCTCAGGATGTCGGCGATGCGCGCCGAGCTGCCCGAGATATCGCGCATTTTTTCAATTACGTAGCAGACCATTTCGCTGCCGTGATCGGCCGTGTCGGACACCGACTTCGCCAGCTGGTGCGCCTGCTCGGCGTTATCGGCGTTGAGCTTCACCGTCGCGGTGATCTGTTCCATGCTGGCCGCCGTCTGCTCCAGCGACGTGGCGGTGGATTCCGTACGCTCGGCAAGATCGCGGTTCCCCAGCGTCAGCTCGCGGCTACCGGTGTCAATCTGCGCGCTGGCATCGCGTACTCGCATAACCGAGTTCATTAGCGACTGTCGCATCTGCTCTATCACCGCGTTGAGGCGGTTAAATTCCTGGCTCGCGGGGGCATTCAGCGTATGGGTTAAATCCCCCGCCGCCACGTTCTCCAGCTGAGCGATCGAGGCCGAAAGCGGCTTGAGCAGCATATGGCGCAGCGCCAGCCACGCGAGCACGATAATGCCCGCCGTCAGCAGCGCGGCGACGATAATCAGGATCAGGACGCGGGTTTTGCTCGCCTGCACGGCGCTCACTTCCGCCTGACCACGCGCTTCGCTCCATTTCTGAAACGCCTGCATATCGTTATCAAACTGCTTCGCCACCGGAATCAGCGTCTTCTCCAGCAGATCGTAATACCCGTCCGCGCTCTGGTCATTCAGGGTTTTCAGCATCGGGTTGATCCCCTGCTGGCTATAGGTCGCCAGGCTGGCCGCCACTTTATCGAGCAGCTGTTGCCCCTGCTCGTCAGCCACGCCGCCGTCGATCACGCCTTTCAGCGTTTTCTGGGCCAGGGCAACTTCCTGATTGATGTTTTTTACCGCTTTGGCCGCATCGTCCAGCATGCCGATTTCCATCATGCGGACGGCCTGGCCCGCCTCATTGCGCGCGCGCAGGATCAGCGTATAGCCTGAATTAAGCTGCACCATCTGCTCACCCTGAAGGTGATTAATACGCTGCAGTGAAGAAGAACTCTGTGTGAGGGCATAAATGCCAATGCCGCTGACAATCAGCAGCAGAAGGGTCATAACGGCCAGTAAAGAGAGCAAGCCGGTACGAATCGATAGCGTTTTAAGCATGATATTATTTCCGGTAGCGAGATATTTCTGGGCATAAAAAAAGAGTATCGGCCGCTACCGGAAAATGTTTAGACTTTAAGCAAATTCAGCGTGTTATCGCTCTGTTACCGATGTGTTTACGCGGGTAACAGGTGAGCTTTGGCGGTTCTCCCAGAGCACCGTAAGACCGCGCTGCAGGGCAATAAAAATAAACAACAGAATGCCGATGGCGATCTTCGTCCACCAGGAGCTGAGCGTGCCGTCAAAGTTGATATAGGTTTGTATCAGCCCCTGGATAGCCACGCCGAACAGCGTTCCAAGCACGGTACCGACCCCACCGCTCAGCAGCGTGCCGCCGATAACCACAGAAGCAATCGCATCCAGCTCCACGCCCACGCCTGCAAGGGCATAGCCCGCCTGGGTATACACCGAGAAGACGATACCCGCCAGCGTCGCCAGGCCGGTCGAGAGCATATAGATGCGGATGGTGGTACTGCGGGTGGAGATCCCCATCAGGTTTGCCGACGTGGCGTTACCGCCGATGGCGTAAACCTGATTGCCAAACCGGGTACGGTGGGCGAGGAAGATGCCAATCACCACCACGCCCAGCATCAGCAGCCCCATCGCGCTCAGGCGGCCGCCGCCGGGAATTTTCCAGGCCAGGCTGGAGAGCGTGTCGTACACCGGATGGTTAATCGGAATCGACTCTTCCGACACCAGATAGCTCACTCCACGGAGGAAGAACATTCCCGCGAGGGTAATGATAAACGCCGGAATTTTTAACGCGTCGATCAGCAGCCCCATAAAGGCGCCAAACGCACAGCCCATCGCCAGCACCAGCGGAAACGCCACCAGCGGAGAGATCCCCCAGAAGCCGATCGCCTTCGCGAGGAACACGCCCGTAAACGCGATCACCGACCCGACGGAGAGATCGATCCCGCCGGAGAGGATCACAAAGGTCATCCCGACGGCGATGATGCCTAAAAAGGCGTTATCGGTCAGGATATTGCAAATCACGCGCGTCGACGCAAAACCGGGGAATTGGGTGAGGCAGTAGAGGTACCCCAGCACAAACACGCCCAGCGTGATCATCAACGGTAAATTACGTTTTATCATGGCCACGGATCCCCTTAATGATGCTGACAAAGCGCGGCGACTGGACGATCAGCACGCAAAGCACGACCACCGCTTTCACCACCTGGTTGAGTTCCGGCTGGAACCCCGAAAGCAGGATCCCGGTGTTCATTCCCTGAATGATCAGCGCGCCAATTACCGAGAGCAGCAGGTTAAAGCGCCCGCCCATCAGCGATCCACCGCCGATCACTACCGCGAGGATCGCGTCCAGCTCCAGCCAGAGTCCCGCGTTATTGGCATCGGCCCCGCGAATATCCGCCGCGACGATGACCCCGGCGATGGCGGCGCAGACGCCGCTCAGCACGTAGGTCAGCATCACCATCAGGCGGGTGTTAACCCCGGCGTTGCGCGCGGCGCGGATGTTGATCCCGACGGCTTCAATGAACATGCCCAGCGCCGTTTTGCGGGTGAAAAGCCAGAAGACAATGAGCGTGACCAGGGCAACGATCACCGGCGTCGGGAAGAACAGCAGGTTGCCGCTCCCGATCCACGCCAGGCTCGGCGAGTTAAAGGTGACAATCTGCCCGGAGGTAATCAGCTGCGCCACGCCGCGCCCGGCCACCATTAAGATAAGGGTGGCGACAAAGGGCTGAATTTTCAGCACCGCCACCAGAATGCCGTTCCATAATCCGGCCAGCACGCCGGTGCCTAAGGCCGCCAGCAGTACCACCGGCAGGCTGTGTCCGGATACGGTCATGGAGGCTGCCGTGGCCCCGGCGATGGCCATCACCGCGCCGACGGAAAGGTCAATCCCGCCGGTGGCGATGACCAGCGTCATCCCGATGGCCAGCAGCGCCACCGGCGCGGCACGGTTTAGAATGTCTATCGGGCTGCCAAACAGGCGACCATCCTGCACGATAATCTGGAAGAAATGCGGCGCGACCAGGCTATCAACCAGCAGAACCACCAGCAGCGCTGCGATTTGCGGCGTGCCGGTCGGCCAGCTGAAGCGGCGCTTTGTCTCACCGGTTTGCGAAAGCGAACGGGGCATCACGATTCACTCCTTATGCCGCGATGGCATTCATGATCGCCGGAACGGACAGCTTATCCAGCGGGATCTCTGCCACCTGTTTGCGATCGCGCATGATGATGACGCGATCGGCATAGCCCACCAGCTCTTCCAGCTCGGACGAAATAACCAGCAGCGCCAGACCGTCCGCGCACAGGGTTTCGATAAGCCGGATAATTTCGGCGTGCGCCCCCACGTCAATGCCGCGGGTTGGTTCATCGAGGATCAGGAACTGGGGTTTGGTCAGCAGCCAGCGGGAGAGGAGAACCTTCTGCTGGTTGCCGCCGGAGAGGAACTCGATGGGCTGTTCCGCGCTCGGCGTGCGGATACCCAACTGACGGATAAAGCGCTCGGCGATGGCGTTTTGCTCTTTACGGGGGATCGGGCGCAGCCAGCCGCGCTGGGCCTGCAGCGCCAGGATGATATTTTCCCGCACCGAGGCCGCGGCAATAATGCCGTCCGTTTTCCGGTCCTCCGGGCAGAAGCCGACGCCGAGACAGGAGGCCTGATGCGGCGATCGCAGGGTTTGCGGTTTGCCCTTGATCAGCGCGCTGCCGCTGTCGGCCGGTTTGATCCCGAAGATCACCTCGGCGGTTTCGGTCCGACCGGAGCCCAGCAGGCCCGCCAGCCCGACAATTTCGCCCGGGCGGACTTCCAGATTAAACGGCGATATCACGCCTTTCTTGCCGTAATCGCTGAACGCGGCGACCGGTTTCTCGCTCAGCAGCGTGCGCCCGGCGCGCTGAAGGGCATTGGTTTCCAGCTCGCGGCCCAGCATCATTTTCACCAGTTCGATCTGCGGCAGCTCGCGGGTTTCGCGGCAGCCGACAAAGCTGCCGTTGCGCAGCACCGTGATGCGATCGCTTACCTCATATACCTGATCGAGGAAGTGGGTAACGAAGATCAGGCTGACGCCCTGATCGCGCAGCTGGCGCATCAGGGTAAAGAGCATCTCCACCTCCTGGGTATCGAGGCTGGCGGTGGGTTCGTCGAGGATGAGTACCTTCGCGGAGAGATCGATCGCGCGACAGATGGCGACGATCTGCTGCATCGCCACGGAAAAGCGGTTCAGCGGCTCGCGGACGTCGAGGGAGAAGCCGTACGATTCCATCAGCTTTGTCGCCCGCGCCTCCATCTCTTTGCGGCGCAGCAGGCCAAAACGTCGCGGCTCACGGCCAATAAACAGATTATCCGCCACCGACATATTCGGCAGCAGGTTTACTTCCTGGTACACCGTCCCGATCCCCAGCTGCTGGGCATGGGCGGTATTTTTCGGCGAAATGGCGTTGCCTTCCAGCCAGATGGTGCCGCGATCGGCGTGATAAACGCCGGTGAGGGATTTAATCAGCGTCGATTTTCCCGCGCCGTTCTCGCCCAGCAGCGCCATGATCTCCCCACGCCGCAGGCTAAAATCAACGTTATCCAGCGCTTTTACGCCGGGGAAGAATTTGCTCAAGCCCTCTGTGCGGAGGATTTCCTGGTGTTGTTCAGTGGTCATGGTTTCCCCCTGCATCAAGCCGGATGGCGCAGCGCCACCCGGCATGTTCAGACAGGCTTAGTAGCCCATATTTTTCTTCTTCTCTAACTCTTCTTTCGCCGTGTCAGGCAGGTAGAGCGTGGACTTGGTGACCGTCACCTTCTCAGGCATCGTGCCGTCTTTCTTGAATTTCTCCAGCGCGTCGAATGCCGGGCCCGCCATGTTTGGCGTCAGCTCCACGCTGGCGTTGGCTTCGCCGTCGATCATTGCTTTATAGATGTCCGGCACGCCGTCGATAGAGCCGGTGAGGATATCTTTGCCCGGCTTCAGGCCCGCTTCTTTAATGGCCTGAATCGCACCGATCGCCATGTCATCGTTGTGGGCGTAAACCATGCAGATGTTCTTGCCGTTGTTTTCAGCCTTAATGAAGCTCTCCATGACCTCTTTACCTTTACTGCGCGTAAAGTCGCCGGACTGAGAGCGGATAATCTTGATGTTTGGCGCTTTAGCAATGGCCTCAGCAAAGCCTTTTTTACGGTCGATGGCCACGCTCGCGCCGACAGTGCCCTGCAGTTCAACGACGTTACACGGCTTGCCGTCGACCTGTTTCACCAGCCAGTCGCCAATCAATTGCCCTTCAAGCACGTTGTTGGCGGTCACGGTGGTCATATAGAGGGATTTGTCTTTGACGTCGATGGAACGGTCGAGCAGGAAGACCGGGATCTCAGCGTCTTTCGCTTCCTTCAGGACGGGTTCCCAGCCGGTCGCCACGACGGGTGCAATAAAGATGGCATCCACGCCCTGGGCGATAAAGGAGCGCACGGCTTTGATCTGATTCTCTTGTTTTTGCTGACCATCGGCGATTTTCAGGGTAATACCGCGTTTCTGAGCTTCGCTTTTCGCCACGTTGGTTTCTGCCGCTCGCCAGCCAGATTCAGAGCCGACTTGCGAAAAACCTACGGTTAAGGGAGCGGCCATCGCCATAGACGACATGGCTGCCGAAACGGCTGTGACCAGGAGTAAGCGCTTCCACATATGAACGTCCTCGTAGGGTGAGTTATTGTTGGTTAAAAGATGTTCTGCGGAATGACTATAGCCCATGAAATATGTAACGAATTGCGTTACATCACACTTCAGAAAAGTGAATAAAACGTTAATCACAAGTTTGTAATCGCTTTCATTTCTCCATGAAAAATGCGGCTGAGTTTATGGATTTTTCTGTCATGGAAACGGTCTGAAAAGTGGGAAGAACGTGGAGAGAAGGCGAAAACAGGCGGAGACATTCAGCGCGAGTTGGCTATAATACCTGCCACTTGTTTACCATCCATTTTAAAGGACACCGACATGAGCTTACTCAACGTCCCAGCAGGTAAAGAACTGCCAGAAGACATCTACGTAGTTATCGAAATCCCGGCTAACGCAGATCCGATCAAATACGAAGTGGACAAAGAGAGCGGCGCCCTGTTCGTAGACCGTTTCATGTCTACCGCGATGTTCTATCCGTGCAACTACGGTTACATCAACCACACCCTGTCTCTGGACGGTGACCCGGTTGACGTGCTGGTCCCAACGCCATACCCACTGCAGCCAGGCGCAGTGATTCGCTGCCGTCCCGTTGGCGTGCTGAAAATGACCGACGAATCCGGTGAAGATGCGAAGCTGGTTGCGGTACCGCACACCAAGCTGAGCAAAGAATACGATCACATCAAAGATGTGAACGACCTGCCAGAACTGCTGAAAGCGCAGATCACTCACTTCTTCGAGCACTACAAAGATCTCGAAAAAGGCAAGTGGGTTAAAGTTGACGGCTGGGACAACGCAGAAGCGGCGAAAGCAGAAATCATCGCCTCTTTCGAACGCGCTGCTAAGAAGTAATTCTTACTGCTGTTAATGAAGGCCCCGCGAGTCGGGGCTTTTTTATTTCCCTGGTTAAAAGCAGTATAAACGGATTTTTTAAGAAGAATCCCATTCCTTTTGGTCAGGGTATTAAAAACAAAAAAGACACCCTATCATTTATGGTGGGAGTGGTTGAATAGCCTGGCTGTTAATAACATACTGTCATGATGAACATTAATCCCCATTCATTTTAGGATTCATATGTCATCCATTAACATTGATGTTGCCCGCCCAACTGGAATTTATTTTATCATTGAACGACTGTATTCCCGCGATGGCCTTATGCCTTCTGTTGGGGAAATCAGCCCCTCTTTGACACAGGTGCACCGTACCGTCATTCAGCTAAAACGCAAGCAAGATATGTTTATGGATGGTGTTAAGGTTATCCCTAAAGATATTACCCTTTGGCAACAGATAAAATATATTACAGGTTCAAAAGTAACGACCAAAGATACAGATGCGTTAGTGTATACGACCGATTTTATCGGCTCCCTTGTTGCCACAACGCCTTTAGGTAATATTGAGCATGAAAATATTCCTCGCTTCCTCACGACAGAGTCTATCCACTCTCTTCCGCAGGCGGTGAGTTATGGGCGTGATCCCATCCCACAAGTTCTTCTTTATGGTCGTAAGGATATTGTCTTCTTTATGGACAATGGTGGTAAAGGTACGCCAACTGCTATTGCAAAATATAATCACAACACTCGTGATCTTGCCATAATCAAAGATCAGCTAGAAGCCAGTAAAACGATGAAGGAACTGCTATCTAAGGGAGCAAAATTATGAGTAAGAAAAGACATATCGTGAGTCTATTCGTCCTTATTATTGCCGCCTTTATCTTTGGCAGAAGCACGTATAATGAATACCTCGCATGGTACTATGGAAGCGATAATTTAATATTCAGCGAAATAAATAGCTCCTTACTATCCAGTTTATTTAACGGACTTTACTTCGCTCTATCATCAAGCATTATTTATGCGTTACTCACTCTATTAAAAAGAATTCCCAGAAATATCGTCGTTTCTTGTCTGCTGCAGTTCTGTATTAACATCGGGCTATATACGCTTTTTGTTGCAGTAGATAGAGGATATAGTAAGTTGCATACGTTAGGCTCGGGTGCTACTGATATCACCCACGGCTATTTTTTAGGGGCGTTGCTGACGAGCACACTCCTGACCGTCGCGATCGTGAGCGTTATACATGCTAAGTTTCTTTCTTCAAAGCATAAAGATGGGCTACATAAAGGCGTTTGACTGTTACGGCAAAGACAGCAAATGGCAGTATCTCTGCATCATGACATTCCAGCTTGCCTGGTTTTTGTTTTACTTATGGATCCCTTATCGAAGCGATTATGTGATTCTGCTGTTTTTACTGTTTTTTCTGCCCGTCATTTCAAGCAATACACGGTGCATAAACTACTATGGCCGTTCACGAGCCTTGTGTTTTTTATGGCTTATTGCCCCGTACATCATGCTGTTCGTTCCTCTGTTTTTAACCCGACGCCGGGATACAGAAGAGAATTGAAAGAATAAAAAAACAACGCCACCTCACGGTGGCGTTGTTTTTTTTCAGTACTGGTCTCTGTCTAACCAGTTACCGCTTACAATCCGCGTTAACCCTTCGACCGGACGCTGGTAGACGTACATCCACGCACTTCCGTACGGCGTCTGGATCAACTGGCGTGCGTATTCACCGCCCCTGGTGCGCAAGGCATCAAGTTCGGCAAGCGTCGCGTTATCAATACGATAGACTTCACCCTGTACTGTTCCTTCGCCCGGAACCGCGCCTGGATAGTGGCCCAGGCTGTACAACTGGTAGTTCTCGATATTGTAATTCCCCAGCAGCAGGGCATTGGTCATCCAGTGACTGTTGCCTTGCTTGGTTCGTAAACTGCCGTAGACAAATATTCGCATTGCTAAAACTCAAACTGATAGAGCAGATCAAGTGCCTGGTCTACGCCGGACACTGCTTCCAGATATAGCTTGGGCATCAGGCGATAGCGTAACGTGAGAGTTGCCAGTGAGTCAAAGATCCCCACACCATATTTTACCTGCAGACCCGGCAGTACATAGCCGCTGACCACCACCTGCGAGGAGTCACCCACGCCCTGGGTGTCCAGCGCCAGATTGCTTACGCCGAACGTCTCGCCGATTTTACCCACAACCTGCCCACTTTGTGCAACCCCCAGACCCACTAACATCGAGGTCATCGCCGCACTGTCGCTTTGTCCGCTGTCCAGACCTTGTCCACGCAGCAGATAAGAGAGAGCTTCCTGCTGCGACATCGCCGGGTCAGAGAAGATCTCCGCCTTCGGCTCGTCGGCAGAACCGGTGACGCGAACGCCAGCAATGACGTCGTTTTCCGTCGCTTCCGGGTTACGAATCGCTTCGATGTTCAACAGGGGCTGATCCGGTGGACCGGAGAACAGCAGCTCGCCTTTGCGCACAATCAGATCCTGACCATAGGCGTGGAAACGCCCTTCAGGAATATTGATCTGCCCGTTCAGGCCAAGCCCCTGTTTATCCTGCGCCACTTTCAGATCGCCCGTGAGCCTCGCCTTCAGCCCAAACGCATCCAACCGCACGTTATTCCCCACGTGCACGATAAGGTTGCTATTAATCGGTATGCCCGCGCTCTTCTGTTCTATAGGTCTCAGATTTTCATTGAGCATAACTTCATCACTTGAGACGCCGACCGCGCTTTCCGGCACGTCGTGAACCACGATGCGCGCCCACGGCACGTCGACGCGTCCGTCAAGCGTGAAGAGGCTTGGCGTGGCTTCAAAGACCACATCAGGCGAGACGTCCAGGCGCACCATCGGCGGTACGGTGATGCGCACCTTGCTGCCCTTCGCGGCAATACGGGCGCGCCAGTTGTCTAGCTGGCTCCAGTCCGCGTCGCCGCTCAGGTTGATTTGCCCTTGCTGCGTCAATACCGAGCCGCTCAGCGTCGAGCTCATGCCGTTGAAGTTCATCGCTATCTGGCTGGGCTGCATGTCAAACGGCATGAAGTTGCCGTCGATATCCACGCCGCTGAGCCGCATCTGACCGAACAGCTGCGGGTTTTGCACGTTACCGGCCAGCCGCAGGTTAGCGTTCAGCATACCCTCCGCTTTTTCCCCGCGCGCGAAAATCGGGTTCACCATCGCCAGGTTGAAGTTACGGACGTTGACGTTGCCGCCCAGATTACGTCGTCCCTGCGGATCGGTAATCTGGACCTGCCCGTCCAGCTGACCGTTGTTGGTCAGGCGGATCGTCCACCCCAGCTGTGCGCGATTGTTATGCAGATCGGCACTCAGGTTCAGGGTGTCGAAAGCCACCGGCAGCGGCGCGTCGTTGACCTCCTGCGTCACCTTCACGTTACGCCCTGACAGCGTGACGCTGCCCTGCGGCAGCCCCTCTTTGGTAGTGTCCCAGGCCACATCGGCTTTCCCGCTGAAGACGCCGCTGGCCTGGGTTGTGTCCGGCATAAACGGCTTCAGCATCGCCAGATCGAAGCGATTGAGGTTGATCTGCGCACGCCCTTCCGCACCCGCATCGATGGTCTGCGGCACGCACAGCTCCGCATTCGGGTTGGTCCAGCAGTGTGGCCCAATGCTGATCTTCTGCTCGGCATTGCGGTAGTCGAGGGCAATGGATCGCGAGAGCGCCAGCGGCCCGACCGGCGTATTGAAGCGGGTGTTGTCCAGCGTCCCTTTCCAGCGTTCTTCCTTGCGGTCGAAGCTGCCGGTGAGGTGAAGCTGGCCGGAGACCGGCTCGCCCTGCACGCGCAGCTGGAGGTCGTGCTGCTTCTCGTTCCCTTTGGCGTCCAGGGTGACCAGGCTAATGTTCACGTCCGGCTGAGAAATGCGCTCCACGCGCAGGTTCAGGCTACCGCCGATCTGATCGGTGGATTTCACATCCCCTTCCACGCGGACGCGGGCAACGCTCAGCTCCTGCCAGCGCAGGTTATTGGCGGTAATGTCCGCCAGCAGCTGCGGTGCCTCCACCGTACCGCGCACTTTCACGAGACCTTTCGCCGTGCCGCCCAGACCCGGCAGGGCGTTGTCGATATTCGGCGCGTCGATGGTGGCGTCCAGGTTGAGATCCTTCACCCCCAGCTCGCCTTTGATATCCGCCGTGTTGCGGCCCAGCGCCACGTGCAGCCCCGGGATAACCCACTGCAGATAGCTGTTGCCTTTTACCGAGCCTTCAACGTTAACCTTGTTCTGCTTCACGTTCCCGGTGAGCTTGATTTCCGGCACGTCCATCTGCCACGTACCGCCGTACAGGCTGCCGCGGGTTTTAATCAGGCCATCCAGCTTCGACGGCCAGTCCGGCACCTCTTTGGCGGTGTTAATGCCCGTCAGCTTCAGCTCGCCGCGCCAGCTGATCGCCTGCTGCCAGTCAAGCAGCGCGGTCAGCTCGGTTTTACCTTCCAGCGCCGCGACGGTCAGCTTGTCGAGGTTGACCTGCTGTTCGTTGCCCTTCGCATCCAGCGCGATGTTCGCGGGCGGCACGCCCTGCCCCTTCACGGCGGTGCGGAACGAGAGCGTGTAGTCGGTCATCTTGCCGCTCAGCTTCAGCTTCAGGTCATCGGCCTGGAACTGCTTTTCGCCGGTGAAGGGCCAGTAAAGCTGCTTGCTGACAACCTCAAGATTGAGCGGCAGCCCGGCTTCCGCCAGCTGCGTTTGTGCGCGCAGGACCATGTCCACCGGGCCGGAGAGATTCACCCCGACGTCCAGCTTATCGCGCAGCGCCCCGCCCACTTTGACCTTCACCTTTTCGCCTTTCAGCGGATCGATGTTGAGGGCACTGTTAAGCGTAATGTCCACCGGCCAGTTGTCGCGCAGCAGGGCATTCCCCGACGCATTCACCGAGCCCTGATTGGTGTCGATATCCAGCGCGTCGAGCTTCATGTTGCCGTCAATGCTGCTGACTTTCAGCAGCATGTTATAGACCGTCAGATCGGTATCGCCGGTCAGGCGCAGCTGCTCGCCTTTGAACTCCTCGATGTTGAGATTTAGTGGCAGATGAACGTCGGTCATTTCCGGCAGCACAGGCTTCGAGAAGAGATCTTTCAGCGTTTCGCCCAGCGGCTTTTCTTCCGGCTGCGGATTCTGGATCTTCGGCTCGACGATCTCTTCCTGCGCCACGTCGGCCACCTTCGGCAGCGCGATCAGCAATCCCTGCAGGGACGTCGGCGTCAGGGTGAGGTTTTTCTCCTGCCAGCGCAGGCCGGAGGTGAAATCCATCACGGACACGGTAGTGTCGTCGATTTTGATATTGACGTTATCGAGCGCGACCCGATAGAGCGCGATCGGGTACGGCGTGGAGAGATTCAGCGGGCCGCTGTCCTCCTCCTCGACCGGCGCAGACTTCGGCATTTTTTTCGAATCTATCGCCACGTTGACGTCTTTTAGCGCCAGATCGTTGACGCAGAGCTTGCTGTCACGCAGGCAGCCCAGCTTCACCGCCAGGTGGAACTCCCCGGCGTTCACCGCCACGCCCGGCTGCTCGTAGCGGATGTTCTTCAGACGCAGATCGCGCCAGCCGCCCGTAACCTGGCCAATCTCCAGCCCCGGCACCCAGCGGTTCGCAGCGTTAAACAGCAGATGCAGCCCGGTCGTCGTTCCCACCAGAAACGCCACCGTACCGAGCAGCAGCACGATAAAAATCAGCACCCCGAGGCTTATTTTCTTCCATAAACTCATAATTCAGGCCCCAGACCGATGTAAAACTGTAATCCGTGTTCATCTTTGTCGCCGACAGGCACGGCGAAGTCGAGCTTGATGGGTCCGACTGGAGACTGCCAGCGTACGCCCACGCCCGCGCCGGTTTTAAAGTCGCTGCGGCGGATATCGTTCACCGCTTCACCGCCGTCAACAAACATGGCGCCCCACCACTTTCCGCTGACGTTGTACTGATACTCCAGCGATCCCGTCGCCAGTTTTGACGCACCGGTCAGCTGGCCCTTTTCGTTCTCAGGTGAGATCGATTTGTACTTATACCCACGAATGCTGCGGTCGCCCCCGGCGAAGAAGCGCAGATCCGGCGGAACGCGCTCGAAGTCTCCCGTTTCAATCCAGCCGAGATTGCCGCGCATCACAAAGCGGTGTTTGTCATACAGCGTGCGGATCCAGACGTTTTGCGCCTGCAGGACGGAGAAGTCCACGTCGGAGCCCCAGGCGGAGTTGGAATAATCGATCGAGTAGCGCTGTGAGTCGCCCCAGGTCGGCATCAGGCCCCCGCGCGAGCGGGTACGGCTGATCATCACGCCCGGATAAAGCAGCATGGTGGTATTGGTGACGTTGGCCTGGGTAAAGTGGTCCAGGCTCCAGCGCAGGTTAATGGCGCGCTGCCAGCCGCTGGAGAGATCCCAGAAGCGTGAGACCGCAAGCGTCGTAGAGTCCTGCTTGGTGTCGTTCAAGTCGGTGCGCTTAAAACCGCCCTGCAGAAGGTAATATTGCTCAAGCGGATTTTTCAGCAGCGGCATTTTGTAGCTGAAATCCAGCTGCTGCTCGGGCGCAGAGAGGCTCAGGCTGGTGGTCAGGCTGTGACCGTACGAGTTCATCCACGGTTTTTTCCACGAGGTTCTCACGCGTGGTCCAACATCCGTCGAGTAGCCAACACCGGTCTCAATGGTGTTCTCGGTGCGCGGCGAAACAACGCCATGCAGCGGCAACACCTTCGTTTTGCGAGACTTATCAAATTCCGGTGCGACAACCACGGAGTTAAACCAGCCGGTAGCGGAAAGACGACGGTTCAGTTCCGCCAGGTCCCTCGACTGGTAGTAATCCCCTTTTTTGAACGGCACGAGGTTTTGCAGATACTCTTCACGAATTTGCGAACCTTCAAACGTGACATCGCCAAAACGGTAGCGTTCTCCGCTGTCGTAGTCGATATCCCAGAAGGCCTGACGCCGATCCAGCGCAATCCCCAGCTGGCTTTTATTGAACTGGCTGTCGAAGTAGCCCTTACGCAGGGAAACGTTCGTCAGCTCTTTTTTGAAATGGTCGTAGTCACCGTGGTTAAGCACGGTACCGATTTTCGGCCGCGTGCTGAGCAGGTCCAGATAATCCCGGTCGGTACGCGCCCCGCCGCGGAGGATGACGTTCGTACCGCCAATCAGTACCGGCTCACCCGGCGAAACGCGGGCAATAAGGACCTGGCGCCCCTTCTTTGGCGGCGGGCGGAGATCGAAATCAATGGTGGGTTCGTAATACCCCAGCGCTTTCAGCCCTTCACGGATGGCGTCATCCACGCGCGCGCGAAAACGCCGGTCCGGCGTCACCTCATCACTCTGGATGGTCGACAACTGCGCACGCACGTTTTTTTGTAGCGCCCCGGATAACCCCTCAACCTGCAAACGGACATTCGCCGCGCTGGCAATCCCGCTTGTCAGCAACACACTGACTAAACATAACTGGCGGATTTTTGTCACGTTTTCTCCTGAATATCCCTGTTTCCACCCTGGAAGCAAATGAAGTGCCGCTCCGCGGCAAAATACGGCCTGTGGCCAAAAACCCGAATCGCGGGTTGAAAATGGGTGTAACACCCAAATATTTCTTATGATTAAATCTAGACTGATTCAGCGCATTTATTGTGTTCAATTAAACGCTTCGTGACAACCTTAACTGAAACATCGCACCCCGGGAGGCCCCATCGTGAGTTTATTCGACAAAAAGCATCTGGTTTCACAAGCTGATGCATTACCGGGACGCAACACCCCTATGCCTGTGGCGACCTTACACGCCGTCAATAACCACTCCATGACCAACGTGCCGGAGGGAATGGAAATCGCCCTGTTCGCCATGGGCTGTTTCTGGGGCGTTGAGCGCCTCTTCTGGCAACTCCCCGGCGTTTACAGCACGGCGGCTGGCTACACGGGCGGTTACACGCCGAATCCTACCTATCGCGAAGTCTGCTCCGGCGAAACCGGGCATGCGGAAGCGGTGCGCGTGGTCTATGACCCTGCGGTAATCAGCTACGAACAGCTGCTGCAGGTCTTCTGGGAGAACCACGACCCGGCGCAGGGCATGCGTCAGGGCAACGACCACGGCACACAGTACCGTTCGGCTATTTATCCGCTCACGCCCGAACAGGATGCCGCCGCGCGCGCCAGCCTTGAGCGTTTCCAGCAGGCCATGCGTGAAGCGGGCGATACGCGCGAGGTGACGACCGAAATCACCACCGCGAAACCGTTCTACTATGCCGAGGACGATCACCAGCAGTATCTGCATAAAAACCCGTACGGCTACTGCGGCATCGGAGGCATCGGCGTCTGCCTGCCGCCACAGCTGGCCTGATACCTACCCAGCGCCACGCGAGCCGCGTGGCGCTCAAAGAAGCGACAGCGTTGTCTCATAGCTTAACATCCATCCACCAGCCGCCCCCGCCAGCCATCTTCGCCAAATTGTGACCTCTGGCAGATTTACATCTCTTTACGCTATACTACCCGCTGAAATAATCGGCTCAACGCTACGAGCTGATTTTCAATGTGTTTTCACACAAATGGTATCAACTCCCCTTCTGAGGATCTGGCGATAAGCCGGATAAACTATGTTAAACAGTATTTTAGTAATACTTTGTCTGATTGCCGTCAGCGCGTTTTTCTCGATATCTGAGATCTCGCTGGCCGCGTCCCGTAAAATCAAACTGAAGCTGCTTGCCGATGAAGGCAACATCAATGCCACCCGCATCCTGAAAATGCAGGAAAACCCCGGGATGTTCTTCACCGTGGTGCAGATTGGCCTCAACGCGGTCGCCATTCTCGGCGGTATCGTGGGTGATGCGGCGTTTTCCCCGGCGTTTTATAGTCTGTTTGTTAAGTACATGTCCGTTGAACTGGCCGAACAGCTCAGCTTTATCCTCTCCTTCTCGCTGGTAACCGGCCTGTTCATCCTCTTTGCAGACCTGACCCCGAAACGCATCGGTATGATTGCGCCAGAAGCTGTGGCTTTGCGTATCATCAACCCGATGCGCTTCTGTCTGTACGTGTTTCGTCCGCTGGTGTGGTTCTTTAACGGCCTGGCGAACGTGATTTTCCGCATCTTTAAGCTGCCTATGGTGCGTAAAGACGACATCACCTCTGACGACATCTATGCGGTAGTAGAAGCCGGCGCGCTGGCCGGGGTGCTGCGCAAGCAAGAGCACGAGCTGATTGAGAACGTATTCGAACTGGAATCCCGTACCGTGCCGTCTTCCATGACGGGCCGTGAAAGCATTATCTGGTTCGATTTACATGAAGATGAGCAGAGCCTGAAGAACAAAGTGGCGCAGCATCCGCACTCTAAGTTCCTGGTCTGTAATGAAGATATTGACCACATCATCGGTTACGTCGACTCCAAAGACCTGCTGAACCGCGTGCTGGCAAACCAGAGCCTGGCGCTTAACAGCGGCGTGCAGATCCGCAACACCCTGATTGTGCCGGACACCCTGACGCTCTCAGAAGCGCTGGAAAGTTTCAAAACCGCCGGGGAAGACTTCGCGGTTATCATGAACGAATACGCGCTGGTGGTGGGTATTATCACCCTGAACGACGTGATGACCACGCTGATGGGCGACCTGGTTGGCCAGGGGCTGGAAGAGCAGATTGTTCAGCGTGACGATAATTCATGGCTGATTGATGGCGGCACGCCGATTGAAGACGTGATGCGCGTGCTGGATATCGACGAGTTCCCGCAGTCCGGTAACTACGAGACCATTGGCGGCTTTATGATGTTTATGCTGCGTAAAATCCCGAAACGTACCGACTCGGTGAAGTTCTCCGGCTACAAGTTTGAGGTGGTGGATATTGATAACTACCGCATCGACCAGCTGCTGGTGACGCGCATCGACAACAAACCGACCGTACTGGTGCCAAAGCTGCCGGACGCGGAAGAGAAGGTGTCGGCGTAAAATTCTGGCCCCACAAACATCAACGGCTCCCATTGGGAGCCGTTTTTTTTAACTACTGCATAGCACGTTGGTTAAGCCATCTCAGTCTGCAGACGCATAACCTGACGGTTGACTTCGGACATCACAGACAGGTGCTGTTTGTCCTTCACTTTTGGGACAAGGATCTTGCCCTTATCAAACTCAAAAGCGCCAACATCCTTGATATACAACCGTCCACGGAACAGGATCTTCACGTACTTCGCCACCTGAAGCGGGTTGTAGCGTTGGAAAATTTTCATTCTTGTATCTCCTGCGAATCATACGCTCTTGCGGTGCCACAATCGGCCCGACTGTCCTGAGCGCAAATTTTAATGCCCAATGACTATAGACCAGAACTACGGTGTTACCCAGTGTGCATAAGTTTATTTACCGTTTGATTACAATTATTCAGAATAATCTTTGCAAAGCGTGACCGGGCGCAGTATAAGCCGTCGTTTTTTCATGGATATGTGCGTTCGCCCGCAAACTGGCATCCGGATTGCGGGAAAACCACATTGATCGCACTTATGATTAAAAGCGCAAGACCAAGTGGTCGGATCACCTGCAAACAATAAGGAAACGCCATGACCCTACGTAATATCCTTGCAGCAGCCTGCCTGCTGCTGCCCCTGTGGGCTTCCGCTCACAACATTGAAAAAGGACAACGAGTACCGCCAGTCGGCATTGCTGACCGGGGAGAATTGATTCTCGACAATGATAAGTTTAGCTACAAACCCTGGAATAGCGCGCAGCTCGCGGGCAAAGTGAGAGTTGTACAACATATTGCCGGTCGTACATCCGCAAAAGAGAAAAATGCCAACCTGGTGGAAGCGATCAAGGCCGCAAAATTCCCTCACGACCGCTACCAGACGACCACCATTGTTAACACCGACGACGCCATTCCGGGCTCCGGAATGTTTGTGCGCTCCAGTCTTGAGAGCAATAAAAAGCTCTACCCGTGGTCGCAGTTTATCGTCGACAGCAACGGCGTAACCCGTAAGGCCTGGCAGCTGGAGGAAGAGAGCTCCGCGATTATCGTGCTGGATAAAGAGGGCCGCGTACAGTGGGCGAAAGACGGCGCGTTAACCCAGGAAGAGGTGCAGCAGGTTGTCGACCTGCTGCATAAGCTGCTGGCTCAGTAGATAGAGACGCGGAAGCCGGGGTTGAGGAAGGATTCACGCGGGGTATAGTCAAGCGGCTTGCCCTGCCAGTCATGAACATGCGCCCCGGCGGCCGCGGCAACGGCATGACCTGCCGCGGTATCCCAGACGTTGGTTGGCCCAAAGCGAGGGTAGAGCTGCGCATGGCCTTCCGCCACCAGGCAGAATTTCAGCGATGAGCCAATCGAGGTGGTCTGGTGTTCACCCAGCTGCTGCAGGTACTCCTGCAGTTCGTTGTCGCTGTGCGAGCGGCTAATCACCACCAGCGGCGGACGCGCATCGCGCACCTGGATCTGCTTGCGCACGCCGCACTCTTCCTTCCACGCCTTCCCTTCTGCAGCGCTGTACATCACCTTCATTACCGGCGCGTAGACCACGCCCAGCACCGCTTTGCCCTTCTCAATCAGGGCGATATTGACGGTGAATTCACCGTTGCGCTTGATGAACTCTTTTGTCCCGTCCAGCGGATCGACCAGCCAGTAGCGCTGCCAGTGCTGGCGCTCGTCCCAGCTTTGCGGCGCTTCTTCTGACAGAACGGGGATGTCCGGCGTTAAGGCCTGTAACCCTTTCAGGATCACCTTATGCGCCGCGATATCCGCCGCCGTGACCGGAGAGTCGTCGGCTTTGCTGACCACCTCCATAGGTTTACTGCCGTCATATACCTGCATGATGGCATCTCCCGCATCCCGTGCGAGCTGACAAATTTTATCTAGCATTTTCCACCTCTTTGTTAACGCAGTGAGGTTAACTCTTTGTTTTAGTTATATCGTAATGTGAACAATTCCGCTATCTGTGAAGCAATTCCGGTTTCAGGTTACTTTTTTCTGTCAGGATTCACATTTCTGTAAGCAACAAGCTATAGATACATACTCTTTTGTGCTCTGCATCGAAAAAAGGACTCCTCTGATGATTAAGTTTAGTGCAACGCTTCTGGCGACGCTGATTGCAGCGAGCGCGCAGGCGGCGACGGTAGATCTGCGTATTCTGGAAACGACCGATCTGCACAGCAACATGATGGACTTCGACTATTACAAAGATACCCCGACGGAAAAATTCGGCCTGGTACGCACGGCAAGCCTGATCGATGCGGCGCGTGGCGAAGTGAAAAACAGCGTGCTGGTCGACAATGGCGATCTGATTCAGGGCAGTCCGCTCGGGGATTACATGGCGACCAGGGGGCTGAAAAAAGGCGAGATCCATCCTGTTTATAAAGCGATGAACACCCTGGACTATACCGTCGGCAACCTCGGTAACCACGAATTCAACTACGGTCTGACATACCTGCACGATGCGCTCGCTGGTGCGAAATTCCCGTACGTTAACGCCAATATCATCGACGTTAAGACCCAAAATCCGCTCTTTACCCCTTATCTGATTAAAGAGACAAACGTCGTCGACCAGGACGGTAAAAAACAGACGCTGAAAATCGGCTATATCGGCTTTGTGCCGCCGCAGATCATGACGTGGGATAAAGCCAACCTCGACGGCAAAGTGACCGTTAACGACATCACCGAAACCGCGCGAAAATACGTGCCGGAAATGCGCGAAAAAGGCGCCGATCTGGTAGTCGTTGTCGCCCACTCGGGTCTCTCCGCCGATCCGTATCAGGCCATGGCAGAAAATTCCGTTTACTATCTGAGTGAAGTTCCGGGCGTCGACGCGATCCTGTTCGGCCACGCCCACGCGGTCTTCCCGGGCAAAGATTTCGCCAGCATCAAAGGGGCGGACATTGAGAAAGGGACGCTCAACGGCGTGCCGTCGGTGATGCCGGGCATGTGGGGCGACCATCTTGGCGTGGTGGATCTGGTGCTGAATAACGACGGCGGCAGCTGGAAGGTGACGCAGTCAAAAGCCGAAGCGCGCCCGATTTACGACGCTTCGGCTAAAAAATCTCTGGCGGCGGAAGATAAAAAACTGGTCGACGTGCTAAAGCACGATCACGACGCCACGCGCGAATTCGTCAGCAAGCCGATCGGCAAATCCGCCGACAACATGTACAGCTTCCTGGCGCTGGTGCAGGATGACCCGACCGTTCAGGTCGTCAACATGGCGCAGAAAGCCTATGCCGAACACTTTGTGCAGGGCGATCCGGATCTGGCAAAACTGCCGGTTCTGTCAGCCGCTGCGCCATTCAAGGTGGGCGGACGTAAGAACGACCCGGCAAGCTATGTTGAAGTCGAAAAGGGCCAGCTGACCTTCCGTAACGCCGCCGATCTCTACCTCTACCCGAACACGCTGGTGGTGGTAAAAGCGACGGGCCAGGAGGTGAAAGAGTGGCTGGAGTGCTCTGCCGGACAGTTTAACCAGATTGACCCGCACAGCAGTAAGCCGCAGTCGCTGATTAACTGGGACGGCTTCCGTACCTATAACTTCGACGTGATCGACGGCGTGAACTACCAGATTGACGTCACCCAGCCGGCGAAATATGACGGCGAGTGTCAGGCGATCAACTCGCAGGCGGAGCGCATCAAAAACCTGACCTTCAACGGCAAGGCGATTGACCCGAATGCCACCTTCCTGGTCGTGACCAATAACTACCGCGCCTACGGCGGTAAGTTTGCTGGTACGGGAGATAGCCACATCGCCTTTGCCTCGCCGGACGAGAACCGCTCGGTGCTGGCGGCGTGGATCAGCGCGGAGTCGAAGAAGGCGGGCGAAATTCATCCGGCAGTGGACAACAACTGGCGTCTCGCGCCGATCCACAGCGATACGAAACTGGATATCCGCTTCGAAACGTCGCCATCCGATAAGGCAGCCGCGTTTATCAAGGATAAAGCCCAGTATCCGATGAAGAAGGTCGCAACGGATGATATTGGGTTCGCGATTTATCAGGTGGATTTGAGCAAGTAAAAACAAAACGGCGGCATGCGTTGCCGTTTTTCGTGTTTGTTCCCTCTCCCTGTGGGAGAGGGCCAGGGTGAGGGCATCAGGCCGCATATATCCGGCGTTTAAGCCGCACGATCGTCCCTGTTCGCCATCACCTTCGGCGTATTCACCTCAATCCAGTCCGCCAGCGCGGCGACTTTCTCGCTGACCTCAATCCCCAGCGGGGTCAGGCTATACTCTACGTGCGGCGGCACCACCGGATACGACATGCGATCGACAAACCCGTCCAGCTCCAGCGCCTGGAGTGACTGAGACAGCATCTTTTCGCTCACCCCGCCCATTTTACGGCGCAGATCGCTAAAGCGATGCGTACCCTGGCGCAGGGCCAGCAAAATCAGGACACCCCAGCGGCTGGTGACGTGTTTGAGCACTTCGCGTGAAGGGCACTGTTCCGCGAAAAGATTGCCATCGCGCACGAGTTCGCTGAGCGTCGGTATCGTTGTTTTCATACTTACCTTTTTGTACGTACTTACTAAAAGTTAGCTATGGTGCTAGTGTGCCACAACACCAGACAAACACGAAGGAGATTCATCATGATCGCGATTACCGGCGCTACCGGCCAGCTTGGCCATCTCGTTATCGAACAGCTGCTGAAAACCGTACCGGCCAGCCAGATTGTGGCCATCGTACGTAACCCGGCGAAAGCGCAGGCCTTAAGCCAGCAGGGAATTGTGGTTCGTCAGGCGGACTACACGGATGAAGCCGCATTCACCGCCGCGCTGAGCGGCGTGGATAAGCTGCTGCTGATCTCTTCCAGCGAAGTCGGCCAGCGCGCGACCCAGCACCAGAACGTCATTAACGCCGCCAAAACGGCTGGCGTGAAATTTATCGCCTACACCAGCCTGCTGCATGCGGACAACTCCCCACTGGGCCTGCACGTTGAACACGTTGCCACTGAAAAAGCGCTGGCGGCATCCGGCATTCCTTATGCCCTGCTGCGCAACGGCTGGTATACCGAAAACTACCTGGCGAGCGCGCCGCCTGCGCTGGAACACGGCGTATTTATTGGTGCGGCAGGCGAAGGCAAAATTGCCTCTGCCACCCGTGCAGACTATGCCGCGGCGGCAGCGAAAGTGATCGCAGAAGAGGGCCACGCGGGCAAGGTCTATGAACTGGCGGGCGACCACGGCTGGACGCTGAGCGAACTGGCGGCAGAACTCAGCAAACAGAGCGGGAAGCCGGTAGCCTATCAGAATCTCAGTGAAGCGGATTTTGCCGCCGCGCTGAAAAGCGTCGGCCTGCCTGCCGGGCTGGCAGATATGCTGGCGGACTCCGATGTGGGTGCGTCCAAAGGGGGACTCTTTGACGATAGCCATACGCTGAGCAAACTGATCGGGCGCGCAACGACGCCGCTGGCGCAGAGCATTAAAGCTATTCTGTAACGGCCTGAGCGTTTTTTCCTGCGGCCGGGTCATTCATCTTACCCGGCACGCTATGCTGCGCAAAAATAAGGTGCCTGAGAAAATACAGGCACCTTATTTTATTAATAATAAAAACAGAGATAACGATTAAAAGTCCGGGTATTGTTTATCCGTCGCGTACGTTATCGGCTTTTCAAATCCGGGAATGGTGATGCCATTCATATCAATCTTAATATCTTCCTCATTTATTCCCTGCTGTCCGAACAGATAAATGACATTGAGTTCACCCTGCGACGCCGCCTCGTCGTACGCGTTAGCCTGACGTCGCACCTGGCGGTTACTCTGCTGATATTCCGCAAACACAGCGTCCCCATAGCGTTTGCGCAACCATTGATGGGTAAGCTTTGGCGAGTAAACCACCCCCGTGGCATTATTACCGCCAAAGCCTTTTGAATTAATAAAGGCGATTTGTCCCTGGTCTTCCTCTAATTTGCAGTCCTGAAGAGGAATGGCTAAGCGCGCGTTGTTCACCTGCGGCGCGATGTGGGACACGCTTTTAATTCCCGGCAAAATACCATAGCGGAAGACGCCGAGGCAGCCGATCAGCTGGTCGCCGCTGGCGGGGCCCAGAGAGTGGCCGAGATACGATTTCACCGCCGTCACCGGCCAGTCGCGAATCGAAAAGGCTTGCGCAACGCGGTCAAAAATATCCGCCTCGGAGACGCAATTCTTCGGCGTGCTTGATCCGTGCGCCTGAATAAACGATCCCTTCTGCACCGTCTCTATCCCGGCCATCGATACCGCAGAGGCTACGGCTTTCGCCATGGTGATGTAGTTCCCCGGCCCCGGCGACGCAATAGAACGTTTATAGCCGTCAGCGTTGATGAAGACATTTCCCACCGAACCGTGGATCTCTGCGCCAAGCTGCAGCGCCAGCTCGTCGTCCATTAACACGACATACTGGCTGGATTCTGCGATAACAAAACCGCAGCTGTTGCCAAACGGGCGGCTGCTGTTGCGCCAGTCGGCCGTTTCCGTTTCATCAATGTGCTTAAGCTTGCTCTCCGTTGCCAGGGCGCCCATGGCATCGAAGCCTTCAATCACTTCTGAGGTAACCGGCGCTTCGGCGCTGCCAACGACGGCTACGCGAATGCGCCCCGCTTTGATATCTTCGACTGCCGCATTCAGGTTATACAGAAACGTGGCGCACGCCCCCAGCGTGGCGCTGGTATGACCGACGCTACCGAGCACATAGGCATTGAGGAAATCGGCGCACATGCTGTTCAGGCCCAGCGGGCACTGTTTGGCGCTGACGCGATGGCCTTTCAGGCGCGACTGCAGCATTCCGCCAAAGCCATAATCGTCGAGCTGCCCCATGATATTGCCCGAATAGACGCCGAGCTGATCCGGCGTGATTTTGGCCTGTATCTCTCGCCACGGGATCCCCAGGGCATTGATGGCGTCTGACGCCCCGACAATCGCCATCTGTAACGCCCGCGGATGGAACTGCGAATTGTAATGGTCGCCCGGACGGAATCCCTGCGGCA
This sequence comes from Enterobacter cloacae complex sp. SHL009, assembly GCF_049237205.1. Lineage (NCBI taxonomy): Bacteria > Pseudomonadati > Pseudomonadota > Gammaproteobacteria > Enterobacterales > Enterobacteriaceae > Enterobacter > Enterobacter cloacae complex sp. SHL009. The sequence continues at coordinate 65,716 of NZ_JBMKIW010000002.1, read as the reverse complement.
ACAGCCCTGCAGCCTGAACCTCCGTGCGCAGCAACGCCTCAATTTTGCAGTCCATCTCTCCCTGAACGGTAATACGGACACGCCGATCCGCTAATTCTTCAACGTGCCATCCCGCCGGTAAGGGTTGAGGTAATTGCCTGGCAGATATATCAAAACTGAATCCCTCTTCGCCTGAAGCCATATTCAATTTTGCATGGCTGGCAATAGCATCGACATCAAAATAGTCGCGCGTAATTTTTCTGATAAGGGTTCCCTCAAGCACCTCGTCTTTTATCCTCGCGGCGGCCTGAGCAGGTGTGAATCTTTTACCAGAAATATCGCAATGCCCACCTTCATCATATTTAAGCATGCCCATCAGAATGGCTAACGATAATAATGTTTCCTGCCTTTCCTTTTCCGATAATGACTCAATAATCATGCGACGAAATGCATGATGTGAAGAACTACGACCAGCTGGACCATAGCCGCCAAAAGCCGTTATTACGGGTAATTTCACCATAATTCTTCCTCTCGTGGTCGTGCATTTATTTTATTAAGCAAGTGCGATAATTTCAGATATTAGTTTACAAATCACCGACAAAAGCTAATATGAAAATCCAGCCAAAACGCTGACTTTTTTGGCCACGGCAACGATGAGCTACCAAAAATAATAGTCAAAACAGGTATTAATCAAAAATGACAAATACACAAATAGGATTTGTGTTATGTGAACGCATGCTAAGTTCCGGTCTCAGTCTTCCGATTGAAATGTGGAAAGCGGCAGCCAGTAGCTATTTAGCTGAGCAAAAAACAACATCCCACGCAGGCACGCACAAACCGGAGAAGTCACCCTTCAGGCTCTGTCGCCCGGAGAATATTCTGAAGGTGAATACCATTGGCATAAACAGCGAGCCCATCCTGACGCACAGCGGCTTTAGCATTACCGCCGATACCACCCTTGCCGAAGACAGACACTATGACGTTATCTATCTTCCTGCCCTGTTGCGCAATCCTCGCGCAGTGGTCAGACAACAGCCTGAACTTCTGGAATGGCTGACCGAGCAGGCCGCGCGAGGAACCCGCATCGCCGCCGTCGGAACGGGCTGCTGTTTTCTGGCGGAGTCGGGACTGCTCAACGAAAAGCCCGCCACCACCCACTGGCACTACTTCAAACAATTCTCGCGTGACTACCCCAGCGTAAAATTACAGACAAAGCATTTTCTCACTCAGGCCGATAATATTTTCTGCGCCGCAAGCGTTAAGGCCCTGTCAGATCTGACGATTCATTTTATCGAAACGATATACGGGAAACGTGTAGCCACACATACTCAACGGACATTTTTCCATGAAATTCGTAGCCAGTTTGAACGTCAATGTTACAGTGAAGAAAACAAACCCCATCCGGATGAGGATATTATTCAAATTCAAATCTGGATAAAAGCCAACTGCGCTTCGGATATATCCATGCAAAGTCTCGCAGATATGGCCGGCATGAGTTTGCGCAACTTTAATCGCCGCTTTAAAAATGCCACCGACATGTCTCCTCTGCAGTATTTATTAACCGCCAGAATTGAATCCGCCATGACAATGCTGCAATCCACCAATCTTTCCATTCAGGAGATCGCGAATGCGGTTGGATATCAGGATATTGCGCACTTTAATCGCCAGTTTAAGCATAAAACCACGGTTTCACCGGGGGATTACCGTAAGACCGTCCGGGCAAAGATGTTTAGTGCATAAACGCTGGTCATCTCTGATAATGAAAAGATGACCACGAGGAGGCTCAACGTGCAAGGCGTACCGGAACAGTTTAATGATGAAAGAGACAGCGCGCGCTTTCGCCATCTGGCGCAGCTGCCGGGCCTGGAGCTTTATCACGCGCATATTTCTGACTACGCCTTTGAGCCTCACACCCATGAAGCCTTCGGGATCGGCACGATTGAAACCGGCGCCGAACGCTTTCGCTATCGCGGTACTCAGCATCTCGCGGCGGAAAAATCCGTCGTCACCATGAACCCGGACGAGATCCATACCGGTGAATCCGCCACCGAAGGCGGCTGGCGCTACCGGATGGTCTATATCGAACCCGACCTGCTGGAAGAGGTGACCGGCCTGCGGCACTGGTGGTTTAGCGATGTCACGCGTCATGACCCGCTTCGCTCGCAGCAAATCGGCAGGCTGATTTACGGCCTGTGGCACACGGACGATCCGCTTGCGCAAAAAGGATTACTGCTGGATCTGATTGAGACCTTCCGGCCGCTGGCCCATCACGCGCCGGTGATTCAGGAGGGCGCGCACCGCTTCGAACGCGTGCGCGAGTATCTGCACGACAACTATATGCGCGCCCTGACGCTGGACGAGCTGGCCAGCGTCGTATCGCTCAGCCCGTACCATTTCCAGCGCCAGTTCAAAGCCCATTTTCACGTTACGCCGCACCAGATGCTGATGGCCATTCGCCTCTGGCGCGCCAAAGCGTTCCTCACCCACGGTATGCCTGCGGCAGAGGTCGCCGCCGCGACCGGACTGACGGACCAGTCTCATTTAACCCGCGCGTTTACCCACCGCTACGGCATTACGCCCGTGCGCTACCAGAAGCAGGTCACCCGGCGCTAATGCGCAACCTCATACAATACGCGCGCATTTTCCCCTCCTACACTGCATGCAGCGTAAATACCTGTGGATGGAAAAATGATTAGTGGAGTGTTGTATGCCCTGCTGGCCGGGATGATGTGGGGACTGATTTTTGTCGGCCCGCTGATCGTGCCCGAGTATCCGGCAATACTGCAGTCGACCGGACGCTATCTGGCGCTGGGGCTGATTGCCCTGCCCCTGGCGTGGCTGGGACGCGCGCGCCTGCGTCAGCTCAGCCGTCAGGACTGGGGCACCGCGCTGGCGCTGACCATGATGGGCAATCTTATCTACTACGTTTGCCTTGCGAGTGCCATTCAGCGTACCGGTGCGCCGGTATCTACCATGATTATCGGCACGCTGCCGGTCGTCATCCCCGTCTTTGCTAACCTGCTCTACAGCCACCGCGATGGCAAACTGGCGTGGTCAAAAATGGCGCCGGCGCTGGTATGCACCGCCGTGGGGCTGGTGTGCGTCAATATTGCCGAGCTGCGTCACGGGCAGGCGGATGTTGACCTGTGGCGTTACGGCTCTGGCATTGTGCTGGCGTTCATTTCCGTGGCGTGCTGGGCATGGTATGCCCTGCGCAACGCGCGCTGGCTGCGGGAGAACCCGGACAAGCATCCGATGATGTGGGCGACGGCGCAGGCGCTGGTCACGCTGCCCGTCTCGCTGGTGGGCTATGCCGGGGCGTGCATCTGGTTAGGCCATCAACTGCCAGACTTCGCCCAGCCCTTCGGGCCAAGACCTTGGGTGTTTATCGGTCTGATGGTTGCGATTGCGGTGCTGTGCTCATGGGTGGGCGCGCTGTGCTGGAACATTGCCAGCCAGAAGCTGCCAACGGTGATTTTAGGGCCGCTGATTGTCTTCGAAACCCTGGCCGGACTGCTTTATACCTTCCTGATGCGTCAGAGCGTGCCGCCGCTATTTACGGCCTGCGGGATCGCGCTGCTGGTGGTGGGAGTGGTGATGGCGGTAAGAGCGAAGCCGGAAAAACCGAGGGTCGTTCCGGCATCGGAGGTGTGAGCATTGCCCAGCGGCGCTGCGCTTGCAGGGCCTACAAAATCGTAGGCCCGGTAAGGCGTAACCGCTACCGGGCAAGTCTTTAAAACGTTTCCCAGTTCCCTTCAGACGCCGCCGCTACGGGCTGCGCTTTGGGCACATAGGTTTTTACCGGCGCCGCTTTAACCGCCTGGTTGCGGGTGATTTTGAATACCGCCACCGCTTCGTTCAGGCGTGCAGCCTGATCTTCCAGCGCCGCCGCCGCGGCCGCAGACTCCTCTACCAGCGAGGCGTTCTGCTGGGTCACGCGGTCCATCTCGGCTACCGCCTGGCCCACCTGGTCAATACCGCGGCTCTGCTCGTCAGAGGCCGAGGCAATTTCGCCCATGATGTCGGTGACGCGGGTGACCGCATTGACGATCTCCGCCATCGTCTCCCCGGCTTCGTTAACCAGCTGGGAGCCCGCGTTTACGCGCTCGCCGGAATCATCGATCAGCGCTTTGATCTCTTTCGCCGCCTGGGCGCTGCGCTGGGCGAGAGTACGCACTTCCCCAGCCACCACCGCAAAACCACGGCCCTGCTCGCCCGCGCGCGCCGCTTCCACTGCCGCGTTTAGCGCCAGGATGTTAGTCTGGAAGGCAATACCGTCGATCACGTTAGTAATTTGCGCGATTTTACTGGAGCTGGTGGCGATTTCGTCCATTGTACGCACCACGCCTTCAACCACGTTACCACCCTTCTTCGCCGTTGAGGAGGCGTCCAGCGCCAGACGGGACGCCTGACGCGCGTTATCGGCGTTCTGCTTCACGGTTGCCGTCAGCTGTTCCATGCTGGCTGCCGTCTCTTCCAGAGACGCGGCCTGCTGCTCGGTACGGGAAGAGAGGTCGTTACTGCCCGCAGAGATTTCGCCTGCACCGGTGTAAATCGTATCTGCGCCTTCACGCACCACGCCCACGGTGTTCGCCAGCGAGGTCTGCATCTCCTGAACGTTGCGCGCCAGGATAGCCATTTCGTTCTTACCTTCAGCCTGAATCGGCTGGGTTAAATCCCCTGCCGCAATGGCGCGAATATGGTTAATCACCTCTTCCAGAGGCAGCAGCAGCACGCGGCGCATGGCTACCCAGCTGGAGATAATCACCACAATCACCAGTAGCATAACCGCAGAGAGGATCCACAGGATGCGCTTGTAGTCGCTTTCATTGTCCTGGATGCCTTTATCGGTAAGCGTTGCCTGCGCTTCACGCCATTCACGGTAAACCGCCTGCATCGCAGTCTGCTTTTGCTCCGCGTTCTGCTTGAACATGTCTTCCAGATTGCCCTGGCTCAGCAGGACGTTCATTTGCGTCAGCGTTGAGGAGTAAATGCGGTACTGCTCCTCCAGACGCTTGGCCAGGTTCTCGTCCAGGCCCGGCGTATTTGGCAGGGCATAGTATTTATCGTAATGGACCTGCGCATCGGCGAGCAGATTTTTCGCCGTGTTGACCAGCTCATTGAGCTGCCCACCGTTAATCTGAGAGGCCATGCTGCTTTGCAGACGCAGCATCCCGCGGTTCAGCGTCACGCGCGCCTGGTTCAGGCTGATCCACGCATCGGTAAACTCCGCCACGTTCTTGCTGGAGAGCTGCGACACGGTGAAATTGTCTTTATCGTTATTCAGCGCGTTGATAAAGATACCCGCGGAAATCACTTGCATGATGCCGAGCACAAGCAGCACCGAAATCAGAAGGGTAATGACTTTTATACGTTTAAACATGCGTTGCCTTTGTTATATGCAGGTTTGTCTGACGTGGATATATCGGCAGGCGCGGCGGGTTGTTTACTGTTTCTACACCTTTAAAAAGTTTCTAAACCACTTTCCTGAGCCCATTCAGAGAGTTAAACGGGGTGTTTTTTGTGATCCGCATCTCATTTTCCCCCTTCCCTCTAAAGGGTTATAGCGCCGCCATAAAGATGCATTTAATATGCAATTTATATTATTGATGACGAGGTAACTGCTATGGCCTTTCGCGACCAACCCCTTGGCGAGCTGGCGCTCTCCATTCCTCGCGCTTCTGCGCTGTTCCGTAAATACGATATGGATTACTGCTGCGGCGGTAAGCAAACCCTGGCGCGTGCGGCCTCACGAAAAGAGCTGGACGTTGAGGTGATTGAATCAGAGCTGGCGCTGCTGGCCCAGCAGCCCGTCGACAAAGACTGGCGAGCCGCCCCGCTCGCTGAAATCATCGACCATATCATCGTGCGTTACCATGACCGTCACCGTGAGCAGCTGCCGGAACTGATCCTGCAGGCAACCAAAGTTGAGCGCGTCCATGCCGACAAACCGTCCGTACCGCGCGGTCTGGCGAAATACCTGACCCTGCTGCACGAAGAGCTTTCCAGCCACATGATGAAAGAAGAGCAGATCCTCTTCCCGATGATTAAGCAGGGAATGGGAAGCCAGGCGATGGGGCCTATCAGCGTGATGGAAAGCGAGCATGATGATGCAGGCGAACTGCTGGAAGTGATCAAACACACTACCCACAACGTCACGCCGCCGCCAGAAGCGTGCACAACGTGGAAAGCGATGTACAACGGCATTAACGAGTTGATTGACGACCTGATGGAACACATCAGTCTTGAGAACAACGTTCTGTTCCCGCGGGCATTAGCTGGGGAATAAAAAAGGCCGCTGCGGCCTGATGCCCTCACCCCGCCCCTCTCCCACGGGGAGAAGGTGCAAAAACTAAAAACGGCAACCGAAGTTGCCGTTTTGCTTTTACCTTACGCCTGCCATACGTTTCTTACCGATAAACACCCAGCCCAGCCCCAGCGCGATAAACCATAGCGGCGTGACGATGAGTGCCTGACGGGTATCATCTTCCAGCGTCAGCAGAACCAGCACGAAGACGAAGAACGCCATGCACACCCAGCACATCAGCTTGCCCAGCGGCATCTTGTAGATCGATTTTTCATGCAGGTGTGGGCGCTGCTTGCGGTACACCAGGTATGAACAGAGGATGATGGTCCAGACGAACATAAACAGGATCGCAGAGACAGTGGTGATCATGGTGAACGCGCCAATCACGCTTGGGTTCACATAGAGCATCACCACGCCGCCCAGCAGGCACATGCAGGAGAAGGTCAACCCTTTTGCCGGTACCGCGCGCTTCGACAGCTTGGCGAACGCGCTCGGCGCCACGCCTTCCTGTGCCAGGCCAAACAGCATACGGCTGGTGGAGAACACGCCGCTGTTGGCAGACGAGGCAGCAGAGGTCAGCACCACGAAGTTAATCAGGCTCGCGGCAGCAGGCAGGCCTACCAGCACGAACAGCTCAACGAACGGGCTCTTGGTTGGTACCACGGAGCTCCACGGCGTCACGGACATAATAATGATCAGCGCGAAGACGTAGAACATGATGATACGCAGCGGAATTGAGTTAATGGCGCGCGGGAGAGACTTCTCGGGATCTTTGGTCTCCGCTGCCGTCGTGCCCACCAGCTCAATTCCCACGAACGCAAATACCGCGATCTGGAAGCCGGCAAAGAAGCCGCTAATGCCTTTCGGGAACCAGCCGCCGTCATTCCACAGATGGGTAAACGACGCCTGAACGCCCGTTGGTGACTGGAAGTGGGTGAGCACCATCACCAGACCCACGACGATAAGCCCGACAATCGCCACGATTTTGATCATCGCGAACCAGAACTCCATCTCACCGAACATTTTAACGGTGGCGAGGTTCAGACTCAGCAGCAGAACAATGACCGCCAGCGAGGCGACCCAGTCCGACAGCCCCGGGAACCAGAACTGCGCGTAGGCGGTAATCGCCACGACGTCCGCCATACCGGTGACGACCCAGCAGAACCAGTAGGTCCAGCCGGTGAAATAGCCCGCCCACGGCCCGAGCAGGTCAGAAGCGAAGTCGCTAAAGGATTTGTATTCGAGGTTCGAGAGCAGCAGTTCACCCATTGCACGCATCACGAAGAAGAGCATAAAACCGATGATCATATAAACGAAGATGATCGACGGCCCGGCGAGACTGATGGTTTTGCCTGACCCCATAAACAGCCCGGTACCGATGGCACCCCCAATCGCAATGAGCTGAATATGACGGTTTGTGAGATTGCGCCGTAGCGACTGTTCAGACGTCGCCTCTTCTGTAGCGGCGACTTTGACCTGATCTACCATGTAATTTTCCTGTTTATGCCTGTCTGTGTTGTTAAGGCTCTTCTGGCCTTTAAAAACGTCAAAAAAATGACGGTCCCTTTGTAAGGGTTTATCGATATTAGGTAAGAATCGGCGGGATGAATACTATGATTTAGATATTATGTTAATAATATGTTGAAAGTGAGTGTCATATCACTCATACAGCGCGAAACAGCTCACAAAAATACACGCAACAGTTTCGTTTGCAAGATAAAATGTTGATAGCGCCATAACTATAGGTTTTTGCACTATTTTCCTCTCCCCAACCGGGGAGAGGAAATAAGAAAATTCGATTACAGAATTTCCAGCAGCTCGACTTCAAATACCAGGGTGCTGAATGGCGGGATGGACGCGCCAGCGCCGCGCTCGCCGTAGGCCAGGTTATGCGGGATAGTCAGTTCCCATTTGGAACCCACTGGCATCAGGGTCAGCGCTTCAATCCAGCCTGCGATCACGCCGTTAACCGGGAACTCAGCCGGTTCGCCGCGCGCTACGGAGCTGTCGAACACGGTACCGTCGATCAGTTTACCGGTGTAATGCACGCGAACGTGATCGGTACGCGCCGGGATTGCGCCGTCGCCCTGATTGATCACGCGGAACTGCAGACCAGACTCGGTGCTGTTCACGCCTTCACGCTCACGGTTCTCTTCCAGATATTTCACACCTTCAGCTGCCATCTCTTCGAAGCGCGCGCGACGCACGGCGTCAGCACGTTCGTGAATTTCACGCAGCGCACGGTGCACAACGTCTACCGGAACGGCAGGCTGTTTGCCTTCCAGCGCGTCAGCGATACCCGCCACCAGCGCTTCTGGTAACAGACCTTCCAGGCCGGATTCGCTCAGCTGCTGTCCTACCTGCAAGCCGATACCGTAACTTGCCTGCGCTTCGATAGTGTCAAAAGTCGGGGTGGTCATGGGTTTTCCTTCCATCACATTTAAAGTAGCGGGCAGCATATCAGCCATGCCCTTATGGGTAAAACTTTGTCTGAAGTTAAGGTGACAAACCGCGACGAAACAGAAACAATAGAGATAACCAGGATTAATCCCGAACTGATGTCACGGATGTCGGGTTTACTACGCCGTTCAGGCAGTTAGCAAACTATACTTCGGGGCACAGGATAAAAAATACGCGGAGCAGGAGGAGTGCCATGCCCGGGCGATTTGAACTGAAACCTACCCTGGCGAAAATCTGGCAGGCGCCGGACAATTTTCGCATCATGGACCCGCTGCCTCCTCTGCATCGCAGAGGGATCATCATTGGCGCGCTGATGGTGATCGTGGGCTTCCTGCTTCCTTCCGGGGGCGATGATGTCGATACCGCCCCCGTCACCCGCAATGCCCAACTGGACATTCAATCGCAGACGCGGCCGCAGCCTGACGCACAGCCGATGCAAACGCAGCTTGTGACCCCGTCTAACGATCCGGGTCAGGTCGCGCCGGTTGAGCCAGAACCCATTCAGGATGAACAGCCGCAGGATCAAGCTGCCGCCCCGTCTCAGCCTCAGACGCAACAGCCTACCGGCATTGAGCAACAGTGGCGTTCCTATCGCGTAGAGCCGGGCAAAACGCTGGCACAGCTGTTCCGCGACCACAACCTGCCGCCAACCGACGTGTATGCTATGGCGAAGGTGGAAGGTGCGGGTAAACCGCTCAGTAACCTGCAGAATGGACAGATGGTACAGGTTCGCCAGAATGCCAGCGGTGTGGTGACAGGATTAACAATTGATACGGGAAATGGACAACAGGTGCTGTTTACCCGCCAGCCAGACGGCAGTTTCATCAGGGCGCGTTAAGACCTGGATCTGTAAAAAGCAAAACGCCGGCACAAGGCCGGCGTTTCAACGTGAGCAGAGTAAAAAATTACTCAGCTACAACGTTAACAACCAGTTTAGCGAACACTTCGCTGTGAACCTGGAAGTCAACTTCGTGCTCACCAGTGGTACGCAGAACGCCGTTCGGCAGACGAACTTCGCTCTTAGCCACTTTCACGCCTGCTGCAGAAACTGCATCAGCGATATCGCGGGTACCGATGGAACCGAACAGTTTACCTTCGTCGCCTGATTTAGACGCGATGGTAACGGTGCCCAGTGCGTTGATTGCTTCAGCGCGAGCGTTAGCAGCCGCCAGAACGTCAGCCAGTTTGGCTTCCAGTTCAGCGCGACGTGCTTCGAAAAACTCTACGTTTTTCTTGGTAGCTGGAACAGCTTTACCCTGTGGAACCAGGAAGTTACGTGCGTAACCCGCTTTAACGTTAACCTGATCACCCAGGCTGCCCAGGTTTGCTACTTTATCAAGCAGAATAACTTGCATTACCTTATCCTCTTAAAGTCGTATTAATGGACCGTGCCCGATTACTGATGACGATCAGTGTACGGCAGCAGGGACAGGTAGCGAGCGCGTTTGATAGCGCGAGCCAGCTGACGCTGGTATTTTGCACGAGTACCGGTGATACGGCTTGGGACAATCTTACCGCTTTCGGTGATGTAGTTTTTCAGCGTTGCGATATCTTTATAGTCGATCTCTTGAACGCCTTCCGCGGTGAAACGGCAGAACTTGCGACGACGGAAATAACGTGCCATATGGCTAGTCTCCAGAATCTATCAAATCAATCTGCTCGGCATGCAGAACCATTTTGCTCAGGCCGTTCTTTGCCTTGTGGCAAGAGATGAACCCCTGAACGATTACTGCGCTACCGACCGTTAAACTGTGAGTAATGGCCTGGTTTTCGTGTCCGCTAATAATAACGGGCATTTGGCACCACGCCTGCCGGTGAAACCCGGCTTCCTCTTGCACAGAACGATGCTCAAGCACGAACTGGCAATGCGGAATTCCTGATGGACTGACCTTTCGAAGGGGAGCCCTGCATACGATGCCGGACAACGCCAGACGGTTGGTCATCAGAAATTACTCTTCAGAATCCCCAGCATCAGAATCATCTGCGGTTTCGTTTGCGAAATCATCGCGACGCTCACGGCGCTCGTCTTTCGCTTTAACCATCGGAGATGCTTCGGTAACTGCGTTTTTGGTACGCATAACCATGCTGCGGATAACGGCATCGTTGAAGCGGAAGGTTGTTTCCAGCTCATCGATCACTTCCTGCGGCGCTTCAACGTTCATCAGAACGTAGTGTGCTTTGTGCAGTTTGTTGATCGGGTAAGCCAGCTGACGGCGGCCCCAGTCTTCCAGACGGTGGATCGTACCTTCTGCACCAGTGATGGCAGCAGAGTAACGCTCGATCATACCCGGAACCTGTTCGCTCTGGTCAGGATGGACCATAAAAACGATTTCGTAATGACGCATCGAATTGCTCCTTACGGATTATTCAGCCTCCTGTCTGGGTCAGCCGAGGCCCGGGGAGGCAAGGAACGTGTTAAAGGTCGGCTGAAAAATTGACGCGTCATAATACTTGCGCGCCCCTGGAAACTCAAGCTGATTGCACAAATAATTCGCACAAAGCGCGAAGCGGGTCTAAGTGGGTGATTTAAAATTGGTCACACCCGGAAGCGTTGTTTTTTTGAACAACTGCATCAGAAATGGTCACGCATCCCCGCCGGATGAGTGATTACACTTTAATCAGAGATCGCCTGAATTAAAGAAGGAGCATCCCCCCTCTCGCAGCACGTAGTCGTGGAGCGCATATCATGAAAAAAATCGCATTAGCCATAATGGCGGCGCTTTTGCTCAGTGCAAACGCGATGGCAGCCATTAAGATAGACAGCCGACAGGCCAGAAACATGGATGATGTGCAAAGCTTGGGCGTAATTTACATCAATCATAATTTCGCCACGGAAAGTGAAGCAGATCAGGCATTAAACGCAGAAACCGATGCGCAGGGCGCAACCTATTACCACGTGATGTTAACCCGTGAGCCCGGCAGCAACGGCAACATGCACGCCAGTGCAGATATTTACCGATAACGCTTTAACGCTAGCACCAGGAAAGCCAACAACGAGAACATAGCCATAGATGACGTTGCCCCCTGCCCGGGGGCTTTTTTTTGTGAATGGCTCCGGAATACTACCGGTAAAATAACCCCTCAGAGATCCTCCATAAGCGGGAAGATATGGACATCAAAGTCCTGCGCGTTTACAGGTGCTGGCGGAAAAACGCCACCGTGGCGTCGAGCGCCGTTGGCGTGATGCGGTGGCGGACGCCCGGTTCCCACAGGCAGGTCAGATTACCGTCCAGCCCTTCATTCATTAACGCCTGCTGCAGACGGAAGGTTCCCTCAGGCGGGACCACATCATCCGCGTCACCGTGCCACAGCAACAGCGGGCGATCGGCCACGCGCGGCAATGCCCGGGTCACTTCCCACTTTGCCAGCGTCGCGGTCATTTCCGTTAAATCCTGAGGGGGAAAAAGGGTCTTCGCCAGCGAAGTAAAGTAGCCCGAGCCCATCAGACAGGCGACAGACTTCACTTCAGGATGATGCGTCATAATCCCCAGCGCCGTCATACCGCCCATCGACGCCCCGGCTACCGCCAGACGATTGTCGGCCACCAGCCCTGCCTCATAAAGCGCATCGCGCAGCCCGGAAAACTCGGTCAGACTCCCGTGCAGAATGTGCCAGAACTGCCCCAGCCGCGCCTGTTCATTACCCGTAAAGCGTGCGCCGTGGTCGGGTGCATCTGGCATCATCACGCGAAAACCCGCCTGCGCCAGCGCTACCGCAAAATAACTGTAAACCAGCTTCGATGAGGTAAACCCATGATAAAAAACCACAACAGGCAGCGGTTTATCACGTTTACCCGCTGGCATCGCGTGTAAAACTTCATGGTCGCCGAGGTGGCGTATTTCAATTTCAATCATTGTCGACCCTGTGCGAATCTATGATTCATAATGTTGAGAACTGGGTTACGCTTTCGCGTCATTTTCATTCGAAATATACGTCCCAGATAACACTTCGGGAACATTCCCCCAAAACTAAATTCACAGACAACTACACTATGGCTATCAGGAAACGAGATATGGTTATGCGCAGGTTTGCTGCTTTATTGCTGGTCTTTCTGCTGAGTGGCTGTAGCGCGCTGCAGGGAACGCCGCAACCCGCTCCACCGGTCGCCGATCATCCACAGGAGATTCGTCGTAATCAGACGGAAGGATTACAACGAATGGGCACCATCTCCGCGCTGGTCCGCGGCTCTCCGGATGACGCAGAATCGGCAATAAAAGCGCAGGCCGTCGCTGCCAAAGCAGATTATTACGTCATCATTATGATCGACGAAACCATCATAACGGGACAGTGGTATTCACAGGCTATTTTGTACCGTAAATAATGGTTTTCCTTTGAACGAGATTTACACTGCTTTGCGTCCATAGACATTTTCCTGTCCACAATAAACTCCACGCCCGCATCAATGGAAGGGAGTTTATTAGCGAAGGATTGCCCGGCGGATACCGGATATATGTGAAATGGAGCTGACAATGAAACGAACTCTTGCTTTGACCTCACTGTTGCTCTCAGCAGGCCTGCTGAGCACCACCGCGCAGTCAGCAGAATTCGCCAGTGCTGATTGCGTGACTGGCCTGAATGAAATTGGCCAGATCTCCGTGAATAATATCTCGGGGAGCCCGCAAGACGTTGAACGTGTCGTGGCATTAAAGGCCGATGAGCAGGGTGCTTCATGGTATCGCATCATCCAGATGCAGGAAGATAACCATATCGACCACTGGCGGGTACAGGCCATTCTCTACGTGTAAACTCCCTCCCGATAAAAGCCACTTATTTTTAGTGGCTTTTCGTTTTTGCAAATTTTTTATCTTGTATAAAACCAATAAAAAACAATTTAATAACATTTTGTTACATTAAAACAGTAAACGTAATCCCCGCTCTGCCGTTGAAGAACCATAACTTTTCAATGATGAGCAATTTATGATCAACTTTTTTCGCCGTGCGGGCCTGGGGTCGAAACTCTCGCTGCTGACTGGCGTCAGTGTCGCCACGCTGTTTCTGCTATTCACTTTTCTGCTCAGCCAAAAAGCCAGCCAGCAGCTTGAAGCCCTTGCGGTCGAAGATCTGCATAATCAGTCCACCGGCATGGTCGACATGGTGCAGATGTTTAATACCAGCCTGAGTGAAGAGGTTGAGAGCTATACCCGTCTGTTCACCACCTTTTTACCGCAGCCCCTGAACATTGATAATTCCCAACCCCAGACGATTAACGGACTTAGCGTTCCGCTTCTGAAAGGCGGAGAAACCGGGCTGCATGAAAATAACACCCTTTCGGACGAGTTCCTGAACCGTACGGGCGCCATTTCGACGCTGTTTGTACGCAGCGGTAACGACTTTGTGCGCGTAGCCACTTCCCTGCGCAAAGAGAACGGCGATCGCGCTATGGGTACCGTTCTGGATAACGCCAGCCCGGCCTTTGCTGCCGTCAACAAAGGTGAAGTCTACCGCGGCCTGGCGCTGCTGTTTGGCAAACGCTACATCACCCAGTACCAGCCCGTTAAAAACGCCGAAGGGCAGGTCATTGCGATCGTCTTTGTCGGGGTGGACATCACCCACTCCTGGAACGTCATGCGCGAGAAAATCCTCAACCGCCGCCTGGGCGAGAGCGGTCACTTCTTCGTGCTGGATCGCAGCAACGGCAAAACGCGCGGGCAATACCTGTTCCATGCCGGCGAAGAGGGAAAACTGCCGAAGTGGGACGCAGCGACGCAGCAACAGCTTCTGAGTGACAAACCCGGCACGCTGGAGCGTACAAGCGACGACGGCCGGACGCTGAAAATGGCCTATACCCCGCTGCCGGGCTGGAACTGGACTATCGTGGGCGAAGTGGATAAATCGGTGCTGCTCTCAAGCGTTACCGCCATGCGCGATCGCTTCCTGCTGGCCGGCGTGGTCTTATCCATCCTTTTTGCTGGCCTGTTCGTGGTCATTATTCGCCGCGTGCTGACCCGACCGCTGCGCAGCGTAATCCATCTTGCCAGACAATATGCCGCAGGGGATCTCCGCTCCAGCCTGCCCGTGACGCGTCAGGACGAAGTCGGCCAGCTGATCGATGCTATCAACGGCATCGGCGGCGGCCTGCAAAAAATTGTGCTGCAGGTTCGTGAGGCCGCAGGCGAGATCCATTTGGGCACCAACGCGCTGGCCGCCGACACTGGCGAGATTTCAGAGCAGATCAACAAGCAGGCCAGCTGCGTGGAAGAGACGTCCGCCAGCATGGAGCAGCTGGCCGCCACCGTGCAGCAAAATGCCGCCAACATGGAGCAAACGCAGCAGCTGGTGGGTGAAACCTCGCTTGCGGTTCATCAGGGCGGTGAGACGGTCACCCACGCGGTGTCGACCATGGACGACATTCGCGAAGCGTCAAAACGCATCGAAGACATCACGCGCGTGATCGAATCCATCGCTTTCCAGACCAATATTCTGGCGCTGAATGCGGCAGTGGAAGCCGCCCGCGCAGGCGAGCACGGAAAAGGATTTGCGGTAGTCGCGCAGGAAGTTCGCGCGCTGGCGGGACGCAGCGCTAACGCGGTGAAGGAGATTGAACAGCTGATTGGCGATACGCTCAGAAAAGTGAGTGAGGGTCATGCGCTGTCTGAACAAACACGCCTGGCGATGGACGACATCATCATTCATATCGATAACATCAGCCAGCTGGTCACCGAGATTAACCATGCCTCACGCGAGCAGTCCGCCGGGATCGGCCAGGTGAACCTCGCCATGACCCATATTGGCGAAGCGTCGCATATCAATGCCGATCGCATCTCACGCAGCGAACAAACGGCCCAAACGCTGCGCGAGAAGGGTTCGCACCTGACTCAGCTGGTGAGCCTGTTCCAGCTAAAAGGCTAACCGACTCTGCCCGTCGCACGCAGCAGCAGGTCGCTTTGCACCTGCTCGCTCATCAGCGTGCCGCCACGGGTATCCAGCATCATGCGGCACCACGCCTGCGCCACCGGGGGCGATGCGTGCCGCAGCATCTGGCTTCCGGCACCCAGCAAGAAAAGCTGCTGTGCGATCTCCCGCGCCTGCGCCTCCTGCGGTTTACGCAGTTTTTGCTGAAGCTGTCGCCAGCTGCGGTCGAAGTGTCTGTCCTGCCCTTTCACCTGCGCAAACTCGTCGGCAAGCAGGTCGTGAATACCCGGCTGCTTCGCCAGCACGCGCAGCACGTCCAGACACATGATATTACCTGACCCTTCCCAGATGCTGTTCACCGGCATCTCGCGGTACAGGCGGGGAAGTTCGCTCTCTTCGCAATATCCGATCCCGCCCAGCACCTCCATCGCCTCCGCGACAAACGGGATGCCCGCTTTACAGACGCTAAATTTCGCCGCCGGGGTAAACAGCCGCGCCCAGGCGGCCTCTTGCGGATCGGCACGCTTGTCCCACGCGCGGGCCAGGCGGAACAGCAGCGCCGTGTGCCCCTCCAGCACCAGCGCCATCCGGCTTAATACCTCGCGCATTAAAGGCTGATCGATGAGGTTTTTGCCGAAGGTCTGACGCTGATGGGCATGGTACAGCGCCACCGAGAGCGCCCGACGCATCAGTCCGTGGCTGCCCAGCACGCAGTCAAAGCGCGTCAGACCGCCCATTTTGAGGATCTGCCGTACCCCTTCGCCCTCTTCCCCCAGCAGCCAGCCGGAGGCATCAAGAAACTCCACCTCGCTGCTGGCGTTGGAGCGGTTCCCGAGCTTGTCCTTGAGGCGCTCCAGCCGGACGGCGTTGCGCTGTCCGTCAGGCAAAAAGCGCGGCACAAAAAAGCAGGATAGTCCGCCCTTCGCCTGGGCCAGCACCAGATGCGCATCGCTTTGCGGGACGGAGAAAAACCATTTATGCCCCACCAGCCGGTAGCTGCCGTCGCTGCATTTTTCCGCTTTGGTGGTATTGCTGAGCACGTCCGAGCCGCCCTGCTTTTCCGTCATCCCCATACCGATCAGCAGGCCGCGCTTTTGCGCGCCGGGAGCCAGATGCGGATCGTAGCGATCGCTGAGCAGCGGTGTCAGCCAGTCGTGAAATATTTTGGGGAGCGCCTGCTGCAGCAGCGGCGTGGCGGCGAACGTCATGGTGACAGGGCACAGCGTGCCCGCCTCCACCTGCGCATGCAGCACAAAGCGCGCGGCCCGAGCGACAAACGCCCCTTTACGCGCCTCCTCTTCCCACGCCAGGTTATGCACGCGGTTGGCGCAAAGCCCCTGCATCAGCAGATGCCAGGCCGGATGAAAACGCACGTCGTCCAGCCGCTCGCCCGTGGCGTCATAGCGTAACAGCTCGGGCGGATTAACGTTTGCCAGCCTGCCCAGCTCCAGTGATTCCGCCGTACCCAGCTGCTGGCCAATGCTGGCGAGGAGTTCGATATCCCACTCGGCCCCTTCACGCGCGACCGCATCGCGCAGGGCGCAGTCCGAGAGGAAAAGGTTGCTGTTGGAAAGCGGTGCAGGTTGATTGAAAACGGTGTGGGTCTGCCAGTGCATGCTGTCTCCCTCCTTCAGTGGCAATGACGATAAGTATGGACAGACCGCGCACGCGCTGCATGGGAGGGGAGTCACACGTTCACGATCCCGCTGATATCATTCGTGAAATAGCTCACAGAACATAAGAATAAACTATTTCATACATCCGCTTTTGTTGAATAATTTATTCTCACACCTTAAGTGAGGATCGTTATGCAACCGGACGCGCACAAGCGAGCATTAATTGCAGGCTCCATTGGTAACTTTATCGAGTGGTATGAGTTTGCGGTCTACGGTTTTCTGGCGACCGTGATTGCGAAAAACTTCTTCCAGCTTGAAGGAGAGGCGGGGCTGACCAGCCTGATCCTCACCTACGCCTCGTTTGCCATCGCCTTCTTCTTCCGCCCGCTGGGTGCGGTGGTGTTTGGCCGCATCGGCGACCGGATTGGCCGTAAGCCGACGCTAATCATCGTGCTGGTACTGATGACGCTCGCTACCGCCGCCATCGGCATTGTCCCGGTCTACGCCAGCATCGGAATTGCCGCGCCGCTGATTATTACGCTGCTGCGCATCCTGCAGGGGCTGTTCGCGGGCGGCGAGTACGGCGGTGCGGTCTCGCTGATGACGGAGTTCGCCCCGCGCGGCAAGCGTGGGCTCTATGGCGCGTGGCAGTCCTTTACCGTGGCGCTGGGACTGTTAGCGGGCGCAGGCATCGTGGCGCTGCTCTCCGCCCTTCTCACGCCTGAAGCTCTGCACGAGTGGGGCTGGCGCATTCCGTTCTTCCTGGCGCTGCCCATGGGCGTTGTGGCGCTGTGGCTTCGCGTCAGCATGGAGGAGACGCCCAGCTTTGTGCAGCAGCAGGATAAACCGGCTGTCGCTCAGGCGGATACTGCCGCTACGCTCCGGGCCATCGTGATGGGGATTGGGCGCGTAATGGTCTGGTCTGCGGCGGGGTACACCTACCTGGTGATTATGCCGACCTATCTTCAGTCGGCGCTGCACACCGGGTTTAACCAGGCGCTGTTGATAGCGGTGATTTCGAATATTGGTTTTGCGCTGACCATCATTCCGTCGGGGATCCTGAGCGACCGGATCGGCCGCCGCACGGTGATGATTATCGCCACCGCGCTGCTGCTGATCCTCGCCCTGCCGCTGCTGAAAATCCTGCAGGCGGAGTCGAGTACGCTGGCGGTGAAGGCTGGTGTGGTGTTGATTGCGGGCGGTCTGGTGGGCATGCTGGCGGGGCCGGGCCCGGCGATGCTGTCTGAGATGTTCCCGACGCGCGTGCGCTATACGGGGCTGGGGCTGGCCTACTCGTTGTCGAACGCGATTTTCTCGGGATGCGCAGGGCTAATCATTACCGGGCTGATTAAGCAGACGGGCAACCTGGATATTCCGGCGTATTACGTGATGGCAACGGCGGTAGTGAGTATTTTCGCGCTGATGACGCTGAGGAAGGATGACCATTTGCGGTCGTTAGAGGAGTGAGGTTGTCAACGTCTGGTGCCCTCTCCCACGGGGAGAGGGATAAAACACAAAAGGCCGTCCTGTGGACGGCCTTGCTGTTTATTCTCCGCGCTGACGCACCGCTTCAAACAGGCAGATGCCCGTTGCAACGGAAACGTTCAGGGACGACACGCTGCCCGCCATCGGGATGCTGATCAGCTCGTCGCAGTGCTCGCGGGTCAGACGACGCATGCCTTCGCCTTCCGCCCCCATTACCAGCGCCAGACGGCCGGTCATTTTGCTCTGGTACAGAGTATGATCCGCTTCACCGGCGGTACCAACGATCCAGATGTTCTCTTCCTGCAGCAGACGCATGGTGCGCGCGAGGTTGGTCACGCGGATCAGCGGAACGTTTTCCGCCGCGCCGCAGGCCACCTTCTTCGCCGTCGCGTTCAGCTGCGCGGAGCGATCTTTCGGCACGATCACCGCGTGCACGCCCGCCGCATCGGCGCTGCGCAGACACGCGCCGAGGTTGTGCGGATCGGTTACGCCGTCGAGGATCAGGAAGAACGGATTCTCCAGCTCGGCGATCAGATCCGGCAGATCGTTTTCCTGATACTGACGACCCGGCTTCACGCGGGCAATGATCCCCTGGTGGACCGCGCCTTCGCTTTTCTCATCCAGGAACTGGCGATTCGCCAGCTGAATCACCACGCCCTGCGCTTCCAGCGCGTGGATCAGCGGCATCAGACGCTTATCTTCACGCCCTTTCAGAATAAACACTTCCTGAAAACGCTCCGGTGCGCGCTCGAGAAGGGCCTGCACCGCGTGGATGCCGTAAATCATTTCACTCATTGATGGTTCTCGTAATAAGTATTTCCCCTCCCCCCGTTGGGGAGAGGGTCAGGTTGAGGGGAGAATTTACTCCGCCTGCTTTTTCTTGGCCGCGCGCTTCGCTTTGGTGGCGGCAGCGATTTTCTGCGTTTTCGCGGAAGGCTTTTTCGCTGAGCGGGCTTCTTTCTTCGCCGCCTTCGGCTTCTGTTTCTTCTCGCCGCGGAACGCGCTGTCCGGCTCGAAGTTTACCTTCTTGCCCGCCTGACGACGTTTACCGCCGCCCGGTTTACCGTTACCGGTTTTTTTCGCCCTTTCACGCTCGGTTTTACCGACGTTACGCGGCGCGCGCTCGCTGGAGATCAGGCTGAAGTCGATCTTACGGTCGTCCATATTCACGGCTTCGACCTTCACTTCCACACGGTCGCCCAGACGATACGTCTGGCCGCCAGATTCGCCAATCAGGCGCTGGCCGACCTGGTCGAAGCGGTAGTAGTCGTTATCCAGGCTGGAGACGTGCACCAGACCGTCGATGAACAGCTCGTCCAGACGAACGAAGAAACCAAAGCCGGTCACGCTGGCAATCACGCCTTTGAAGACGTTACCGACCTGATCGAGCATAAAGTCACACTTCAGCCAGTCCGCCACGTCGCGTGTTGCTTCATCGGCACGACGTTCGGCCATGGAGCAGTGCTGACCCAGCTGCAGCATCTCTTCCATCGAATAGTGGTAGCCACCGGTTTCGGTGGTGTTCCCTTTATGGCCCTGCTCCTGCGCCAGCAGATACTTGATCGCACGGTGTAGAGAGAGGTCAGGATAACGACGGATCGGCGAGGTGAAGTGGGCGTAAGACTGCAGCGCCAGGCCGAAGTGTCCGCGGTTTTCCGGATCGTAAATCGCCTGCTTCATGGAGCGCAGCAGCATAGTCTGCAGCATTTCTGCGTCAGGACGGTCGCCAATGGACTCCAGCAGCTCGGCGTAATCGCGCGGCTCTGGCTTGTTGCCTCCAGGCAGTTCCAGACCCAGTTCAGCCAGCACGGAGCGGAACGACGTAATGGCTTCCGTGGTCGGCTTATCGTGAATACGGAACAGCGCTGGCTCTTTGGCTTTCTCGACGAAACGTGCCGCCGAGATATTCGCCAGGATCATACACTCTTCGATCAGCTTGTGCGCGTCGTTACGCTGGGTCTGCTCGATACGCTCAATGCGGCGTTCGGCGTTGAAGATGAATTTCGCTTCTTCGCTCTCAAACGAGATCCCGCCGCGCTCTTCGCGCGCCTGATCCAGCGTTTTGTAGAGGTTATGCAGCTCTTCGATATGTTTGACCAGCGGCGCGTACTGTTCGCGCAGATCCTGGTCGCCCTGCAGCATATGCCAGACCTTGGTATAGGTCAGACGCGCGTGCGAGCTCATCACCGCTTCGTAGAACTTGTAGCCGGTTAAGCGCCCTTTGGTGGAGATGGTCATCTCGCAAACCATACAGAGGCGGTCAACCTGCGGGTTCAGGGAGCACAGGCCGTTAGACAGCACTTCCGGCAGCATCGGCACGACCTGGGACGGGAAGTAGACCGACGTACCGCGGCTGCGGGCTTCGTTATCCAGCGGGGTGTGCGGACGGACGTAATAGCTTACGTCTGCAATAGCGACCCACAGGCGCCAGCCACCGCCGCGTTTTTTCTCACAGTATACGGCGTCATCAAAGTCGCGGGCGTCTTCGCCATCAATAGTGACCAGCGGCAGGGAGCGCAGATCCACGCGGCCCACTTTGGACTCTTCCGGCACTTCTTCGCGCAGGCTTTCGATCTGATCTTCAACCGCTTTCGGCCAGATGTACGGAATTTCATGGGTGCGCAATGCCATATCAACGGCCATCGTGGTGCCCATGTTATCGCCAAGCACTTCGACGATTTTACCTACCGCTTTGGTGCGACGGGTTGGGCGCTGGGTGAGTTCCACCACCACCACAAAGCCCATGCGGGCACCCATCACCTCTTCAGGTGGGATGAGGATGTCGAAGCTCAGACGGCTGTCGTCCGGCACCACGAAGCCCACGCCCGCGTCGGTAAAGTAGCGGCCGACGATCTGGCTGGTTTTTGGCACCAGAACGCGTACCACGCGCGCTTCGCGGCGACCTTTACGGTCAGCTCCCAGCGGCTGCGCCAGGATCTGATCGCCGTGGATGCACATTTTCATCTGTTCAGATGAGAGGTACAGATCGTCTTTACGGCCTTCCACGCGCAGGAAGCCGAAGCCATCGCGGTGACCAATGACGGTCCCTTTCAGCAGATCGAGACGTTCTGGCAGCGCGTAGCACTGGCGGCGGGTAAAGACCAGTTGCCCGTCGCGCTCCATCGCGCGCAGGCGGCGGCGAAGGGCTTCAATTTGCTCTTCACCTTCAATGTTTAATTCAACAGCAAGTTCTTCACGATTGGCGGGTTTTTCGCGTTTTGTTAAGTGTTCAATGATGAACTCGCGGCTGGGAATAGGATTCGCGTATTTTTCGGCTTCGCGTTCCTGGAAAGGATCATGTGACATGTCGGTTCCTCCGTTGTCAGCTCCGGTGGAAATTTTCTTCATTCCACCAGCAATAATTTATAAAGCGGTTGATTCTCTTCAACCAAATCGGCCAGCGTGTAGTTATCCAGTTCCATGAGAAAACTTTGCACGGCCTTTGAAAGCGCCTTTTTCAGGCGGCAAGCGGGCGTGATGTGGCAGAACTCGCTGCTGCAGTTCACCAGAGACAGCGGCTCCAGTTCACGTACCACATCGCCAACACGAATACTCTGTGCCGGTTTACCGAGACGGATCCCACCATTCTTCCCGCGGACGGCAGCAACGTATCCGGCACGACTAAGTTGATTGATTATTTTGACCATATGATTACGGGATACGCCGTAGACCTCTGTAACTTCAGAGATATTGGTCATCTTCCCATCGGGTAACGACGCCATGTAAATCAGCGCACGTAAGCCGTAATCGGTGAAACTTGTTAACTGCACATCAACCTCAGGAAAAAGGGAAATCGCGGACAAACCGCAGAGATATTCATTAATGATGATAAACCAGCCAGATAGTTAGCGGCTAATTTATTTGACAGACGGGGCGAAAAAGCGGAGATCCAGGAGCGGTCGCCGGATGGCGCTACGCTTATCCGGCCTACGGGTCTCCCCGCAGGCCAGCAGTCACGAAGATTATGCGTCGAACGGATCGCGCAGAATCATCGTTTCAGTACGGTCCGGGCCGGTAGAAATAATATCGATCGGCACTTCGGTCAGTTCTTCAATGCGCTTGATGTAATCCAGCGCCGCCTGCGGCAGGCCGCTACGCTCTTTCACACCGAAGGTGGTCTCAGACCAGCCCGGCATGGTTTCGTAGATTGGCTCAATGCCTTCCCAGTCGTCAGCAGCCAGCGGAGTGGTGGTCACTTCGCGGCCATCTGGCATACGGTAGCCGACGCAGATTTTCACTTCTTTCAGGCCGTCCAGTACGTCAAGCTTGGTCAGGCAGAAGCCAGACAGGGAGTTGATCTGCACTGCACGACGCACGGCAACCGCATCCAGCCAGCCGGTACGACGACGGCGACCGGTGGTCGCGCCAAACTCGTTACCCTGCTTGCACAGGAACTCGCCGGTTTCATCAAACAGTTCGGTCGGGAATGGACCCGCACCCACGCGAGTGGAGTACGCTTTGATGATGCCCAGTACGTAATCCACATAACGTGGCCCCAGGCCAGAGCCGGTCGCCACGCCACCCGCGGTGGTGTTAGAGGAGGTGACGTACGGATAGGTACCGTGGTCGATGTCCAGCAGCGTACCCTGCGCACCTTCGAACATGACGAAATCGCCACGCTTGCGCGCCTGGTCCAGCAGATCGGACACATCAACAACCATACCGGTCAGAATGTCAGCGATCGCCATGACGTCATCCAGCACTTTCTGGTAGTCAACAGCGTCAGCTTTGTAGAAGTTCACCAGCTGGAAGTTGTGATATTCCATCACTTCTTTCAGTTTTTCAGCGAAGGTTGCTTTGTCGAAGAGGTCGCCCACGCGCAGACCGCGACGTGCAACTTTATCTTCGTAAGCCGGGCCGATACCACGACCGGTGGTGCCGATCGCTTTCGCGCCGCGCGCTTTCTCACGCGCTACGTCCAGCGCCACGTGATAGTCCAGAATCAGCGGGCAGGCTTCGGAGAGCAGCAGACGCTCACGAACAGGGATACCACGGCCTTCCAGACCTTTCATCTCTTTCATCAGCGCAGCAGGAGACAGCACAACGCCGTTACCGATGATGCTGGTGACGTTTTCGCGAAGAATGCCTGATGGAATAAGATGGAGGACGGTTTTTTCACCGTTGATTACGAGAGTATGGCCTGCGTTGTGACCGCCCTGGTAGCGTACAACATATTTAGCCCGTTCAGTCAGAAGATCAACAATCTTCCCTTTACCTTCGTCACCCCATTGGGTGCCCAGTACGACGACGTTGTTACCCATTTTTTTCAAAATCACCGTTTGCTTAAAAATGGATTCTACCATCGCTTTTTCAGATATACAGCACTTTTTGACCTCAAAATACGCCGATTGTGCCTATTTTTTGATCAGCCAATCGTTTTCCTCAACATGTAGTAGATCACGATGCCCGCAACCACAAGACCGCCGCCAAAACGACGCAAAATATTATCCGGCAGCTGGCTCATCGTGGCGATCATTCGGCGCCAGGCGCGCGGATAAAGCATCGGTCCAAGACCTTCCAGCACCAGGACCAGGGCCAGTGCGAGCCAGATCGTTGAATTCATTTTTATTCCTTATAAAAGAAAACCACCGCTCCGTTGAGAGCGGTGGTTTGAATACTCAAACGAGCCTGAGTTTATCGCGTTGCGTTAGTCGGCGTCTTCATATAACGGAAGAAATCGCTGTCCGGGCTGAGCACCATGACATCCTGGTTGCTCTGGAAGCTATTCTCGTAAGCGCGCAGGCTACGGATAAAGGCGTAGAAGTCAGGATCCTGGCTGAAGGCATCAGCAAACAGCTTCGCCGCTTCGGCATCGCCTTCACCGCGCAGGATACGGCCCTGACGCTCAGATTCCGCCAGCGTCTTGGTGACTTCATAGTCCGCTGCTGCACGCAGCTTCTCAGCCTCTTCCTGGCCCTGTGAACGGTGACGACGGGCTACCGCTTCACGCTCGGCGCGCATACGGTTGTAAATCGCCTCGGACACTTCCACCGGCAGGTTGATCTGCTTGATACGCACGTCAACCACTTCGATACCCAGCGCAGCCATACTGTTCGGGTTGATCACCGGCACTTTACCATTGGTCTCCGCCTGAACGCGTTCAGCCGCTTTGGCAATCGCATCATCTGCTGCCGGCGTTGAAACTTCATCTTCAGTGCCCGCTGTACCGGAGTTCAGCGCATCGCGAACTTCCAGGGTCAGACGACCACGGGAGTCGGTCACGATGTCTTTCACATCCAGACGACCAATCTCGGAACGCAGACGGTCAGAGAACTTACGTTTCAGCAGCACTTCTGCCTGAGAAACGTCGCCGCCGCCCGTTGCCAGGAAGTAACGGCTGAAATCGCTGATGCGCCATTTGATATAGGAATCAACGATCAGGTCTTTCTTCTCTTTGGTCACGAAACGGTCGGCCTGGTTATCCATGGTCTGGATACGTGCATCCAGCGTTTTCACGGACTGAATGAACGGCACCTTGAAGTGCAGACCCGGCTCGTAAATCACCGGGCGTTTGTCGCCATCACGCACGACGCTGCTGAACTGGAACTTAATCCCACGCTCGCCTTCTTTCACCACAAAAATCGAGGTATAAAGCGCGACCAGTACGATGACGATGATCGCAATAACTGACTTACGCATCCTTATTCCCCCTGACGCTGGTAGTCGTTACGCTGCGCGTTAGCACGGCGTTGGTCCATAATGTCACCATCGTTCGAAGAAGGCGTTGTGTTCGTGCTGGCGCTGCCTGTTGAGGCTGGCGGCAAACGCAGCAGATTGTTCGCGCCGCTGGTGTCGCCTTTCGCTGCTGGTGCAGAACCGCCTTTCAGCATCTGATCCAGCGGCAGAACCATCAGGTTTCCGCCTTTGTTGTCGTTAACCAACACTTTGCGGGTGTGGCTCAGCACTTTTTCCATGGTCTCGATATAGAGACGCTCACGGGTAATTTCCGGTGCCGCTTTATATTCCGGCAGGATCTTCGCGAAGCGGGCCACTTCACCCTGAGCTTCCAGGATGGTCTGCGTTTTATACGCGCGCGCTTCTTCCAGAATACGCTGCGCCTGACCGTTAGCGCGTGGCTGAACTTCGTTGGTGTACGCTTCTGCTTCACGGATGTACTGCTGTTCGTTTTCACGGGCAGCAATCGCATCGTCAAATGCGGCTTTCACCTCTTCCGGCGGACGCGCAGCCTGGAAGTTGACGTCCAGCAGGGTAATCCCCATGTTGTACGGACGAATGGTCTCTTCCAGCTCGCGCTGGGTATCGCTACGAATAACGGTACGACCTTCGGTCAGGATACGGTCCATGGTGTATTTTCCGATGACACCACGCAGGGCGCTGTCAGTCGCCTGACGCAGGCTGTCATCGGCGCTGGTCACGCTAAACAGGTAACGCTCAGGATCGGTCACGCGGTACTGCACGTTCATCTCAACGCGCACCACGTTTTCGTCAGAGGTCAGCATCACGCCGGAGGCGGCCAGTTCACGGACCGATTCCACGTTTACCGCGGTCACGTCATCAATGAAGGTTGGCTTCCAGTTCAGACCCGGCTCAACCAGATGGCTGAACTTACCGAAACGGGTGACTACGCCGCGTTCTGCTTCTTTAATGGTGTAGAACCCGCTGGCTGCCCAGATGATGACTACCGCAGCGGCCACGATGCCCACTACGCGGCCACCCATTGGCGGGCGCGAACTCTGAGTGGAGTTGCCACCCGAGCCAGAACCTTTTCCTCCGCCAAGGCCACCAAGCTTCTTGCTCAGTTTGCGGAAGATATCATCCAGATCCGGCGGCCCCTGCTCGCGACCACCTTTGTTGCCATTTCCCTCAGAGTTGCCGCCAGGTTTGCTGCTTCCCCACGGGTCGCGGTCTTGTCCGTTATTACCGGGCTGATTCCACGCCATGTATATGCTCCATATTTGTTATGCAAGGGCGAATTATTCAGGCATCCCCTTTCTGATCAGACGATATAGTCGACCAGCGCAGGTTCTTGTTTACAGAGGCGACGCCAGTCAACGATCGGCATACGCACCTGCATCCCCACGCTGCCGTCATCCTCCATCCACTCTTTTTCTATCGCCTGAAGCTGATAAAACCGGCTGCGCAGCCTGCCTTCCTGTGGCGGCAGTCGCAGCGTGTGCTGAGCTACCTCACCGGAAAGACGTTCTGTCAAAGCCTGGAAAAGCAGTGGCACACCAATACCGGTCTGGGCAGAAAGCCAGACCCGAATCGGTTTGTTTTCTTCATCTCTGTCGATACGCGGTTCGAAATCGTCCAGCATATCGATCTTATTCATGACCAACAGCGTTGGGATCTCGTGGGCGTCGATCTCTTCGAGCACCACGTTCACCGCGTCGATGTTCTCCTGCACGCGCACGTCTGCCGCATCAATCACGTGCAGCAGCAGAGTCGCCTGTCGCGTCTCCTGCAGGGTGGCTTTAAACGCCGCCACCAGGTCATGCGGCAGGTGGCGGATAAACCCTACGGTATCCGCCAGCACCGTTTCACCAACGTCTGCAACGTCAATACGGCGCAGCGTAGGGTCCAGGGTCGCAAACAGCTGGTCTGCGGCATAAACCTGGGCCTCGGTTATCTGGTTAAACAGGGTGGATTTACCGGCGTTGGTATAGCCCACCAGCGACACCGTCGGGATGTCGGCTTTGGTTCGCGCCCGACGCCCCTGTTCGCGCTGTTTCTCTACACGTTCCAGACGTGAAAGGATCTGGGTAATTCGGCCACGCAGCAAACGACGGTCGGTTTCCAGCTGGGTTTCACCCGGGCCGCGCAAACCAATCCCGCCTTTTTGTCTTTCAAGGTGTGTCCAGCCACGCACCAGACGCGTTGCCAGATGGCGCAGCTGCGCCAGCTCAACCTGCAGTTTCCCTTCGTGGGTACGTGCACGCTGAGCAAAAATATCTAAAATCAAACCCGTGCGATCGATAACACGGCATTCGCAAAGGGCTTCCAGGTTGCGCTCCTGGGCTGGAGACAGCGCATGATCAAACAACACGACTGACGCGCCGGTTGCTTTTACGGCATCCGCAATTTCGACTGCTTTACCTTCACCAACAAAATACTTTGGGTGCGGCGCTTTACGGCTACCGGTAATCACCTGCATTGCTTCGACACCGGCGGAAGAGACCAGAGATTCAAACTCCTGGAGGTCTTCCATATCTTTGTCTTGCGAAAAATAGATGTGTACCAGCACCGCCTGCTCACCGGCATCATAACGGTCAAACAAGCGTAAACCTCTCTAAAAAGATCAGCGGGGAACGCAGGATCCCTGGCTCCCCGTGTGGATAACAGTGCGAAACCTTATTCGGTCTCGTCGCTGTCCTGCGCCGGCGTTGAAGAACCCTGCGCGTTGCTGCCATGATGGTAGTTACTACCAGTGCCGCCGCCAGCGTTATTGCTGTGATGAGATACCGGACGGGACGGAACAACAGTAGAAATAGCGTGCTTGTAGACCATCTGACTGACCGTGTTTTTCAACAGAATCACAAACTGATCGAAAGACTCAATCTGACCTTGCAGCTTAATACCATTCACCAAATAAATAGAAACTGGAACACGTTCCCGACGCAATGCGTTCAGGAACGGATCTTGTAAAGATTGCCCCTTAGCCATTCTATCTTTTCCTTATATGCTTGTTTTGTACTTAGAACCTTGCGATTCTGAAAAATTGCGCACGATACGTCTCAATTGTACACATTCAGTGAGCGATATCACCAACAACCTCAATCACTTCGTTTAACGCCTGTTGCGGTTTTTCACTGTCTAACCAGTGAACACCCTCCCAACCGCGCAACCAGGTGATCTGGCGCTTCGCTAACTGTCTCGTGGCGCAAACACCTCTATAAACCATTTCATCGTATGAAATCTCACCTTCAAGATACGACCACATCTGGCGGTATCCCACACAACGAATGGAAGGCATGTCCGTATGCAAATCTCCACGGGCAAATAGCGCCCGCACTTCTGCTTCAAAATCTGAAGCTAACATCTGATGAAAACGCTGCTCAATTCGCTGATGGAGCAGTTCACGGCTCGCCGGGGCGATGGCGAACTGATGCACCTGATACGGCAGAGCGTCTCCTGACGTTTGCGTCAGTTCCGTTAAAGTTTTACCCGAAATGAAAAAAACTTCCAGTGCCCGGGAAAGCCTTTGCGGATCATTTGGATGGATCCGTGCTGCTGCAACCGGGTCAATCTCCGCCAGTTGCTGATGCAAAACGTCCCAACCCTGCTCTGCCGCCTGCTGCTCAATTTTCGCTCTTATTTCCGGATCCGCGGATGGCAGAGGTGACAACCCCTCCAGCAACGCCTTGAAATAGAGCATGGTTCCACCAACCAACAGCGGTATACGTCCCGCCGCCGTTATCTCGGCCATCTCGGCTAAGGCATCCCGACGGAAATCCGCTGCGGAGTACGCCTGAGCCGGGTCGAGAATATCCAGCAAACGGTGCGGTGCCGCACGCAGCTCTTCTGCGTCAGGCTTCGCCGTGCCAATGTCCATCCCTCGGTAGATGAGGGCGGAGTCGACGCTAATCAACTCTACAGGCAAAACTTTACGCAACTCAATGGCTAGCGCCGTTTTGCCGGAGGCCGTTGGGCCCATTAAAAAAATTGCCTTAGGCAGGCTCGCCTTACTTGCGTCAATCATGTTTCAGGGCGTTCATCGCCGTTTTTAAATCAACAGGTTGTAATAACCCACCCGGCGGCGTTTTCACCAGATGCGGACAGAGGCGTTCCACCTCCGCCAGCACGCTAATGGCCTGCGCCATACTCCACGGCGCGTGTTCGCTTGCCAGATGGCGGGCGATCCACTGCGCGGTGTTGGCTGCATCAAACGATGTTTGCTGCGCCAGGTAGCCTATCAGTTCAGGAATCAAGTTTTGTAAATTTTGTTGGCGTAAGGGTAAAGGCACTGCACGAATTGTCACATGTTGTGGTTCGAGCACAGTTTCAATACCCATTTGCGCCAGCTGCGGCTCTGCGCGCTGCAATACCCTTGTTTCATTAGGGGATATTTTCAGCCGAACCGGAATTAAGAGCGGCTGCGCGCAGGCTGCATTTTCGCCTGGCGTAAGCTGCACCTGCTTGAGCCAGCGTTCGGCGACCGGCAGTGCCAGAAGCATCAATTTGCCGTCACGTTCAAGCAGTGCCATATCGGGCGCGATAATCGTCAGCACCCGGCCAAAACTCTGGCTATGGCCGTCCAGAGAAGGCTGAGCGGGCGGAATGTGCTCTTTACGCTCCACGGCAGGTGTTTCCAGCAGCTTGCGGTACAACGCGCCCTGCTGCTTCTGATAGCCAGGCTGAGCATTCGGGTAGTTCGCGCCCGTTGGCCGCGGTGCGCTCCCTGCCGGGGAGAAACGCGGGGCCTCAGGTTCACGCGCGACGGCAGGCTCCGCAAAATGGTTGCGGCCTGCCGCGACACGGTTTTCCGGCAGCGGACGCGGTGCAGGGGCGTCGTTCTCCAGCGGCAGCGTTGGCGCTGCCTGCTGCTGCAACACGGCGGCCACGCCCTGATAAATGAAGTCGTGAACCAGACGCGACTGGTGGAAACGCACCTCATGCTTGGCTGGATGAACGTTTACATCTACCTGATGGGGATCGATTTCCAGATAAAGGACGAAAGCAGGCTGCTGATCGGCCCCGAGTTTGTCTTCGCAGGCCTGGCGAATCGCGTGATTGATGAGACGGTCGCGCATCATGCGGCCGTTCACGTAGCAATACTGAATTTCAGAGAACGCAGCACTGCTCGCGTTTGGATCGGCAACCCAGCCGCGTAAAGCCAGATCGCCGTGCTGCCACTCAATGGCCAGAGCCTGTTCCAGGAACGGCATACCGCAGATCGCCCCCAAACGACGCTCTTTCTGTCCGCCTTCAGCCACCGCACGGTACTGGCGCATCACCTTGCCGTTATGGCTGAGATTAATAGTGACATCGAAACGGGCCAGCGCAATACGGCGAATGATCTCGTCGATATGGCCGAACTCGGTCTTCTCGGTACGCATAAACTTGCGTCGGGCGGGGGTGTTGTAGAACAGATCCAGGACTTCCAGCGTCGTGCCGACAGGGTGCGCCGCGGGTTTGACCGTCACATCCATATCGCGCCCTTCGGCGTAAGCCTGCCAGGCTTCCTGCTGTTCAGCGGTACGGGAGGTCAGCGTTAAGCGCGAAACGGAGCTGATACTGGCCAGCGCTTCGCCGCGAAAACCGAGGCTAATAATCGCTTCCAGATCGTCCAGAGAGGCGATTTTACTGGTGGCGTGACGAGCCAGCGCCAGCGCCAGCTCCTCTTTTTTAATGCCACAGCCGTTGTCGCGAATGCGGATAAGCTTCGCGCCACCGCGTTCGATATCAATATCGATGCGGGTTGCGCCCGCATCGAGGCTGTTTTCCACCAGCTCCTTCACCACCGACGCAGGGCGTTCCACCACCTCACCGGCGGCGATTTGGTTCGCGAGCTGCGGCGGTAGAACCTGAATCGGCATGAATTCTCCTTAGTTGGTCGCGGTCATCTCACCCGGCAGCACTGCGCTGGCCGTCTGGGCAGAGCCGCTCTGTGGCGCAGACTGCAGAGGATGCGCCTCAAAATATTTGCGTAAACCCTTATAAATCGCTTCGGCAATTTGCTGCTGATAGCTGTCGCTTCCCAACAGACGCTCTTCACCGTTGTTACTGATGAAGCCCGTCTCCACAAGGATGGACGGGATATCTGGCGAGCGCAGAACGCCGAGGCTGGCATGTTCCGGACGGCGTTTATGCAGCACGCCAACGCTTTGCAGCTGGTTCAATACGTTAGTGGCGACATCATACCCGACGCGCTGAGAATGACCGAACTGTAAATCCAGCACCGCCTGGCTGAGGTACGGATCGGACTGGCTGTTCGCCAGCACGTCGCCCGCGCCGCCTAACAGTTCAGACTGCTTCTCATGCTCTTCCAGCCAGTTGGCCATTTCGCTGTTAGCGCGACGGTTCGACAGCACCCAAACCGAGGCGCCGGTCGCGCTACGATTCGGTGCGGCGTCCGCATGAATGGAGACCAGGAAGTTCGCGTTTTGCTTACGCGCCACGTCCGAGCGTCCCATTACGGAGATAAAGTAGTCCCCGTCGCGGGTCAACACGCCTTTAAACATAGGGTCGTCATTGAGCAGCGAACGCAGTTTACGCGCGATTGCGATAGTGACGTTTTTCTCTCGCGTGCCGCCAGGGCCAATCGCCCCGGGGTCTTCCCCGCCGTGACCCGCATCAATGGCGATAATCACTTTGTCACCGCTGACCGTCGCGCGTCGCGCGCTGGCCGCAGGGCGCGTCACCGTATTGCTGCTGGTTGCCGCGGTAATGCGGTCGTTCTGCGATTTAAACGGATTACGTGCAGGTTCAGAAGGACGCGGCGTATACACCGGTTCTTCCACGCGCTTCGCTACGACCGGCGGCGGTGGAGGCGGTGGCGGCGCGTCGGCATTGATGGTAAACACCACCGTATAGTTCGCCCCGTTTTGCTGCTTCACCGCCTTCGTTTTGCCCTTTTCGGTCAGATCGACCACCAGGCGTAACGACTGGCTATCCTGCGGCGTTCCCGAACGGATACTTTTCACCAGATTGTTACCGCTGAACCGCAGCGGTAGGCCCTGGATCACGCCAGTTTGTTTGATATCCAGCGCCACGCTGTGGCTGTCTGGCTGTGAAAACGCATATTCAGGATCGCCCATAAAGCTGAACGTGATCCGGGCCTGGCTTTCGCCGTTTGATACCTGAATATCTGAAAGGTTTGCCGCCCCGGCCTGCGCGCACAGCAGCACGGTGGCAGCCAACAACCAACCTTTAACGCGATTTATCATCCCGTCATCCCTACGCTTAACCGGCCAGTCGCGCCAGTAAGGAACTGCCTGATGAGGAAACAGCACTGATGCGTGCCTCACGCCCTTGTGCCTGGTAATCTAAGTGAATTTCGACATCCGGGTCAGGCAGCACACCCGCACCTTGTTGCGGCCACTCCACCAGGCAAATGGCGTCGTTGGCAAAATAATCACGGATCCCCATAAATTCCAGCTCCTCAGGATCCGCAAGGCGGTATAAATCGAAGTGATACACCATGAGATTTTCAAGGGTGTACGGTTCAACCAGCGTGTAGGTTGGGCTTTTCACATTCCCGTTATGCCCTAACGCCTGCAAAAAACCCCGGCTGAAGGTGGTTTTACCCGCACCTAAATCACCATACAGATAAATGACGGTTGCCCCCTGACAGGCCTGCGCCACGCGCTTGCCGAGTTCTAAAGTGGCTTGTTCATCAGGTAAAGGAATCGCTCGATTAGTCATTTTCTACGTCAATCACATCCGGGTTAACAACACGCCGCAGCGTGCAAAAAAGATCGGTGGCCAGCATGCCGCGTGTACCGTAACGCGCGGCCAGTTTATCCGCCGCGACACCGTGGGCCACGCAGCCCGCGCAGGCTGCATCATAAAGGGGAAGTTTCTGTCCAAGCAATGCGCCAATGATGCCGGAAAGCACATCGCCCATGCCGCCGCTCGCCATACCCGCATTTCCGGCATCAATAATGCCCTGCGTCTCGTCACTGGCGATAACGGTTCCTGCCCCTTTCAAAACAGCAACACCTCCGTAACGTTTTACCAGACGCTGAGCAGAAAGTAAGCGATCGCTTTCAATTTCTGCCACGCTGCAGTTAAGCAGGCGCGCGGCTTCGCCGGGGTGTGGCGTCAGAATGCGATTGTGACGCTTATCCGGGTTTATTGCCAGAAGGTTAAGCGCGTCGGCATCCCACAGCATCGGTTTACGAAAATTCTCGACCTTTTGCAGGGCCTGTTTACCCCATGCCTGCTGCCCAAGACCCGGGCCAATCACCACCACGTCCGCCCATTCCAGGCTTTCTTCAAGCGACTGAGGCGTAAGCTCATGGACCATCAGCTCCGGTCGGGCTGTAACGATCGGCGCTATATTCTCAATGCGAGTGAGTACTCGCACTAATCCGGCACCGCAGCGCAGAGCCGCTTCGCCGGTCATGCGAATCGCACCTGCTGTACCACGATCGCCGCCAATAATCACCAGCCTGCCGTGATCGCCCTTATGGGACGTTGGCCGGCGCGGCGGGAGCCACGCCGCAAGCTGGGATGCATCAAAACGCGCGAGGTGCGTTTCCTGCCCGGCCAGCCAGCTCTCCAGCCCCAGCGCATGGTGGTGCAACATGCCGACCACATCCCGCGCTTTACCGGTCAGTAGCCCCGGCTTGAGGGCGATGAAGGTCACCGTATGTGCAGCCTCAATGACCGCTCCCGGCGTCGCGCCGGTTTGTGCAATCAGGCCTGAGGGAATATCCAGGGCGACGACCGGCGCGGAATGTCTGTTAGCGTGTTCAATAAGCGCGGCAATGTTCTCGCGAGGCGCACTGCGTAGCCCGGTACCCAGCAGACCGTCAACAATCAGATCCACCTCTTCCGGCCAGACGATATCAGGCGCATGAATCACACCGCCTGCGTTAAGCCACGCCTCCCGCGCCGCGCTGGCCTCTTCCGGCAGCGGTTTATCACTCTCCTGGGCCAGCAACGTCACGCGGATACCTGCCGCAACCGCGAGACGGGCAACGACGTAGCCATCGCCGCCGTTATTGCCGTGACCGCACAGAATCAGCCAGTGGGCGGCATGAGGGTACGCGCTGCGGGCAACGTTAAACGCCGCCTCACCCGCACGCAGCATCAGTTCATAAAGGGTAATCCCGAGGCTGTCTGCGGCCTCTTTTTCGGCGCGCCGGAGGTCATCCGCATGCCAGATGGAATGTGGTATACTTGCGGGGTTTTTCTTCACCGTATGGTCCGTCATGTCACAGCCCCTCGATCTCAATGAATTAGCGCAAAAAATAAAACAGTGGGGTGCTGAGCTTGGCTTCCAGAAGGTGGGCATTACCGATACCGACCTCTCCGCCAGCGAGCCAAAACTGCAGGCATGGCTGGACAAACAATACCACGGCGAAATGGAGTGGATGGCGCGTCATGGCATGATGCGCGCCCGCCCTCACGAGCTTTTGCCGGGCACATTACGCGTCATCAGCGTGCGCATGAACTATCTGCCTGCCAACGCGGCCTTTGCGCGCACGCTAAAAAATCCCTCTCTGGGTTACGTCAGCCGGTACGCCCTGGGACGTGATTACCATAAGCTCTTGCGTAACCGTTTAAAAAAACTCGGGGAAACTATTCAGCAGCACTGTGTTTCGCTGAATTTTAGACCCTTTGTCGATTCTGCGCCTATTCTTGAGCGCCCGATCGCCGAAAAAGCCGGGCTTGGCTGGACAGGTAAGCACTCACTTATCCTCAGCCGCGACGCCGGTTCGTTCTTCTTCCTGGGTGAACTGCTGATTGATTTACCGCTGCCGGTAGACGGCCCGGTAGAGGAAGGCTGCGGACGCTGCGTGGCCTGCATGACCATCTGTCCGACGGGTGCCATCGTCGAGCCTTACACCGTTGATGCGCGCCGCTGCATCTCCTACCTCACTATCGAACTGGAAGGAGCCATTCCAGAGGAATTTCGACCGCTTATTGGCAACCGCATCTACGGCTGCGACGACTGCCAGCTGATCTGCCCGTGGAACCGCTATTCGCAGCTCACGGACGAAGAGGATTTCAGCCCGCGTAAGGCGCTGCATGCGCCTCAGCTCGTTGAGCTATTCGCCTGGACCGAAGCCTGGTTCCTGAAAGTGACGGAAGGTTCGGCCATTCGCCGTATCGGTCATCTGCGCTGGCTGCGTAATGTTGCCGTCGCGCTGGGTAATGCCCCGTGGGATGAAGCCAATATACGGGCGCTTGAAAGCCGTAGAGGTGAGCACCCACTTCTTGATGAGCACATAGAATGGGCGATTGCGCAGCAAATAGAGAAGCGTAATGCCTGCGCGATCGAGGTGCAGCTACCGAAGAAACAGCGTCTGGTGCGGGTGATTGAAAAAGGGCTTCCGCGGGATGCCTGAACTATTCACAGCCTGTGAATAAAATTACAAACTCAAGCGCCATCTGGGTTGGAGAAGAGGTCAAGTGATCTCAATAACATTTTGAAATGAAAATTTATTCAATAAATACAGCACGTTACAAAGATATTATTCACCCTGCTAAGCTTTAACCCTGTTACGGTTAAGCGTAGTTTCTGTGGATAACTCTGTTCACAATAGTATTTCAGAGACAATAGAAAACGTCCCCAACGACTCTTTTCGCTGTGGATATTTTAGAGATTAAGAAGAATTTGGAGCGGGAAACGAGACTCGAACTCGCGACCCCGACCTTGGCAAGGTCGTGCTCTACCAACTGAGCTATTCCCGCTTGGGTGGTCCGTGCTTTAGAAGCACTTTCAAATTTTGGAGCGGGAAACGAGACTCGAACTCGCGACCCCGACCTTGGCAAGGTCGTGCTCTACCAACTGAGCTATTCCCGCTTGGGTGGTCCGTGCTTTGGAAGCACTTTCAAATTTTGGAGCGGGAAACGAGACTCGAACTCGCGACCCCGACCTTGGCAAGGTCGTGCTCTACCAACTGAGCTATTCCCGCAAATCTGCACTGCTTTTGTTGCTGTCGTAACGTGTAATTCTCTGTCGTTACGGGAGGCGCATTATACGAGAAATCCTTTTAGCTGCAACCCCCCTTAAAGCGATTTTTTCGAAATTAAGTTCAAATGCTTAATTAATCGGCAAGCTGAACAATTTAACGACAAAAACCCGGCCACGCAAGGCGCCGGATCGCAAAATCACAGCTTAATAAAGTTTTCGCGGTAGTAGGAAAGCTCCGCCACGGACTCACGGATATCGTCCATCGCCTGGTGAGTCCCCTGCTTTTTAAAGCCATCGAGGATTTCAGGCTTCCAGCGACGCGCCAGCTCTTTCAGGGTGCTGACATCCAGATAGCGGTAGTGGAAATATGACTCCAGCTCCGGCATGTACTTAAACAGGAAACGGCGATCCTGGCCGATGCTATTCCCACAGATAGGCGATTTGCCTGCCGGAACCCACTGTTTCAGGAACTCAAGCGTCGCCAGCTCCGCCTCGCGATCGCCGAACATGCTCGCCTTCACGCGCTCCACCAGGCCACTGCCGGTGTGGGTGCGCACGTTCCATTCATCCATCAAAGCCAGCTGGTCGTCGGACTGGTGCACTGCAATCGTTGGCCCTTCAGCCAGGATATTCAGGTTAGCGTCCGTCACCAGCGTTGCAATTTCAATGATGCGATCGCGCTCGGGATCCAGCCCGGTCATTTCGAGATCGATCCAAATCAGGTTGTTTTCATCCGCGCTCATGTTATTTTCCACCCTTCTCGCATAACCGGCAGTAGCAGGTTAACTAGTATTAATTAGAGTGTATCATAGAGGTTTTGCCCCTTACGGGCGACCAGGAGCCAGCGCGATTGAGTAAAAATAAACTCTCCAAAGGGCAGCAGCGCCGCGTAAACGCCAACCACCAGCGCCGTCTTAAAACCACTTCGGAGAAGCCGGATTATGACGACAACCTGTTTGGTGAAGCGACAGAAGGCGTAGTCATCAGCCGTTTCGGTATGCATGCCGATGTCGAATCCGCCGACGGGGATATCCACCGTTGTAATATCCGTCGCACCATCCGTTCACTGGTTACCGGCGATCGCGTGGTCTGGCGACCGGGTAAAGAGGCGGCGGAAGGCGTTACGGTAAAAGGTATCGTTGAAGCGGTTCATGAGCGCACGTCCGTGTTAACCCGTCCCGATTTCTACGATGGGGTCAAACCCATTGCCGCCAACATTAACCAGATCGTCATTGTTTCGGCGATTTTACCTGAGCTTTCTCTCAACATTATCGACCGATACCTCGTCGCCTGCGAAACGCTGCAGGTTGAACCGGTTATCGTGTTGAACAAAATCGATCTGCTGGATGACGACGGCATGGCCTTCGTGAATGAGCAGATGGATATCTACCGCAAGATTGGTTACCGCGTGCTGATGGTCTCCAGCCACACCAAAGATGGCCTTAAACCGCTGGAAGAGGCGCTGACCGACCGCATCAGCATCTTTGCTGGCCAGTCCGGCGTAGGTAAATCGAGCCTGCTGAACAACCTGCTTGGCCTCCAGCAAGAGATCCTGACCAACGATGTGTCCAACGTCTCTGGCCTGGGCCAGCACACCACCACCGCCTCGCGTCTGTATCATTTCCCGCACGGCGGCGACGTGATCGACTCCCCGGGCGTGCGTGAGTTCGGTTTGTGGCACCTTGAGCCGGAACAAATCTTTAACGGATTTGTCGAATTCCATGATTATTTAGGCGCTTGTAAATACCGCGACTGTAAACACGATAACGACCCTGGCTGCGCTATCCGTGAAGCGGTTGAGAAAGGCGAGATCGCGGAAACCCGCTTCGAGAATTACCACCGTATTCTTGAGAGCATGGAAGACGTAAAAACGCGTAAAAACTTTTCTGATTCTGATAACTGACAACTAAGCTAAGCATCGCTAAAATCGTCCCCTTTTTTCAGGTTCCGGCGGCTTGACGCCGGATCAGGAACGACAAAACAATGGCCTGGAGGCTACCTTGTTAAACGCATTTAAACTTTCGCTTCAATACATTCTGCCAAAACTGTGGCTCACTCGCCTGGCGGGCTGGGGCGCAAGCAAACGCGCGGGCTGGCTGACCAAACTGGTCATCGACCTTTTCGTAAAATATTACAAGGTCGATATGAAAGAGGCGCAAAAGCCGGATACCGCCAGCTATCGCACCTTCAACGAGTTCTTCGTACGCCCATTGCGTGACGAAGTGCGCCCGCTGAACACCGATCCTAACGTCCTGGTGATGCCGGCAGACGGCGTGATCAGCCAGTTGGGTAACATTGAAGACGACAAAATCCTGCAGGCGAAGGGCCATAATTACAGTCTGGAAGCGCTGCTGGCGGGTAACTACCTGATGGCGGATCTGTTCCGTAACGGTACGTTTGCCACCACCTATCTGTCACCGCGCGACTACCATCGCGTGCATATGCCGTGTAACGGTATCCTGCGTGAAATGATTTACGTCCCGGGCGACCTGTTCTCCGTAAACCACCTGACCGCGCAGAACGTGCCGAACCTGTTTGCCCGTAACGAGCGCGTCATCTGTCTGTTCGATACTGAATTTGGCCCTATGGCGCAGATTCTGGTCGGTGCGACCATCGTAGGCAGCATCGAAACCGTCTGGGCCGGCACCATCACCCCACCGCGCGAAGGCGTGATCAAACGCTGGACCTGGCCTGCCGGTGAAGCGGAAGGCTCGGTGGCCCTGCTGAAAGGTCAGGAGATGGGTCGCTTCAAGCTGGGCTCTACCGTAATCAACCTGTTTGCGCCGGGCAAAGTGAAGCTGGCTGAACAGCTCGAAAGCCTGTCGGTCACCAAACTGGGCCAGCCGCTGGCGGTCTCTACTGAAACCTTCGTGACGCCGGATGCAGAACCTGCTCCTCTGTCACAGGAAGAGATTAACGCCGAGCACAACGCCAGCCCGCTGGTTGACGACAAAAAAGACGAAGGCTAACAACAGAAGGATCGCTGACGTGCGCCCGATTATCGTTCTACTGATGGCCTGGTGCCTCAGCATGGGGGCGTACGCAGCGACAGCCCCCGACGCCAAACAGATAACCCAGGAACTGGAGCAGGCAAAAGCGGCCAAACCCGCTCAGCCAGAGACCGTCGAGTCGCTCCAGGCTGCCCTGAACGCGCTTGAGGAGCGGAAAGGCTCTCTTGAGCGCGCTCAGCAGTATCAGCAGGTTATCGACAACTTCCCCAAACTCTCGCAGACGCTGCGCGCGCAGCTCAATAATCTGCGTGACGAACCGCGCGACGTGCCCGCAGGCATGACCTCCGACGCCCTGAACCAGGAGATCCTGCAGGTCAGCAGCCAGCTTCTGGAAAAGAGCCGCCTTGCCCAGCAGGAGCAGGAGCGAGCGCGTGAAATCGCCGACTCCCTCAGCCAACTTCCGCAACAGCAAACCGACGCCCGCCGCCAGCTTAATGAAGTTGAGCGTCGCGTGGGTACGCAAAGCGGCAATACGCCACAGGCTCAGGCCCAAAATCTGGGCCTGCAGGCAGAATCGGCTCGCCTGAAGGCCCTTGTCGATGAGCTGGAGCTGGCGCAGCTTTCCGCCAATAACCGCCAGGAACTGTCGCGGATGCGCTCTGAACTCGCTCAGAAGCAGAGCGAGCAGCTGGATGCGTATCTCCAGGCCCTGCGCAATCAGCTCAACAGCCAGCGCCAGCGTGAAGCGGAGCGCGCGTTGGAAAGCACCGAACTGCTGGCGGAAAACAGCGAAAACCTGCCTGCCGGTATCAACGAACAATTCAGGGTCAACCGCGAGCTTTCTGCCGCGCTGAACCAGCAGGCGCAGCGTATGGATCTGGTTGCCTCGCAGCAGCGTCAGGCGACCAATCAAACCCTTCAGGTTCGCCAGGCGCTCAACACCCTGCGCGAGCAGTCCCAGTGGCTCGGATCATCAAACCTGCTGGGCGAAGCGTTACGCGCCCAGGTCGCGCGCCTGCCGGAAATGCCGAAGCCGCAGCAGCTGGATACCGAGATGGCCCAGCTGCGCGTTCAGCGACTGCACTTTGAAGATCTTCTCAATAAACAGCCGCAAATCCGCCAGATCCGTCAGGCTGACGGCCAGCCCCTGACCAGCGAGCAAAACCGCATTCTGGAAGCCCAGCTGCGTACCCAGCGTGAACTGCTAAACTCTCTGCTCCAGGGCGGGGATACGCTGATTCTGGAGCTGACCAAGCTAAAAGTCTCCAACAGCCAGCTGGAAGATGCGCTGAAAGAGGTGAACGAGGCTACGCACCGTTATCTCTTCTGGACGTCCGACGTGCGTCCGATGACATTCTCGTGGCCGATTGAGATTGTCCAGGACCTGCGCCGCCTGATTTCGCTGGACACCGTCAGCCAGCTGGGACAGGCCAGCGTGATGATGTTTACCAGCAAAGAGACCATTTTCCCGCTGCTCGGGGCGTTGATTCTGGTGGGCTTCAGCATTTACTCGCGCAGACATTTCACCCGCTTCCTGGAGCGTTCCAGCTCCAGGGTCGGGAAAGTCACCCAGGATCACTTCTGGCTGACGTTGCGCACCGTATTCTGGTCGATTCTTGTCGCCTCCCCGCTGCCGGTGCTGTGGATGACGCTGGGGTATGGCCTGCGGGAAGCCTGGCCCTATCCGCTCGCGGTCGCGATTGGCGATGGCGTCACCGCCACGGTGCCGCTGCTGTGGGTGGTCATGATTTGCGCCACCTTCGCGCGCCCCAATGGCCTGTTTATCACCCACTTTGGCTGGCCGCGTAACCGCGTTGCACGCGCCATGCGTTACTACCTGATGAGCATCGGGCTGATTGTGCCGCTGATTATGGCGCTGATCATGTTTGATAATCTCAATGACCGGGAGTTCTCAGGCTCGCTGGGGCGCCTCTGCTTCATGCTGATTTGTGGGGCGCTGGCCATCGTTACGCTCAGCCTGAAACGCGCTGGCATTCCGCTCTATCTGGATAAATCCGGCAGCGGCGACAACATGTTCAACCGGCTGCTCTGGAACCTGCTGCTTAGCGCACCGTTGGTTGCGATGCTGGCAGCCGCAGTAGGTTATCTGGCGACCTCGAAGGCGCTGCTGGCGCGACTGGAAACCTCGGTGGCCATCTGGTTCCTGCTTCTGGTGGTGTACCACGTGATCCGCCGCTGGATGTTGATCCAGCGGCGGCGTCTGGCGTTTGACCGTGCCAAGCATCGCCGGGCAGAGATTCTTGCCCAGCGTGCGCGGGGAGAGGAAGAGCCAAACCATGTCAACAGTACGGAAGGCACAACCGAAGCGGACGAGGTCGAACTGGATCTGGATGCCATCAGTACCCAGTCCCTGCGGCTGGTTCGTTCCATACTGATGCTGATTGCCCTCCTGTCGGTGATCTTCCTGTGGTCAGAGATCCACTCCGCATTTGGCTTCCTGGAGAACATCTCTCTTTGGGACGTGACGTCCACGGTGCAGGGTGTTGAAAGCCTGGAGCCGATCACCTTAGGGGCGGTGCTGATTGCCATTCTGGTGCTGATCATTACCACGCAGCTGGTGCGCAACTTCCCTGCCCTGCTGGAGCTGGCGCTTCTGCAGCATCTGGATTTAACCCCGGGGACGGGATATGCGATTACGACCATAACTAAATATCTGATCATGCTGTTTGGCGGGCTGGTTGGCTTCTCGATGATCGGTATTGAGTGGTCGAAGCTGCAGTGGCTGGTGGCGGCACTCGGTGTTGGGTTAGGTTTTGGCTTACAGGAGATCTTCGCCAACTTCATCTCTGGCCTGATCATTCTGTTCGAAAAACCGATCCGTATTGGCGATACCGTAACGATTCGCGATCTGACCGGCAGCATCACGAAGATCAATACCCGTGCGACGACGATCAGCGACTGGGATCGGAAAGAGATCATCGTGCCAAACAAGGCGTTTATCACCGAGCAGTTCATCAACTGGTCGCTGTCAGACTCCGTTACCCGCGTGGTGCTGACGGTACCGGCGCCGTCGGACGCCAACAGCGAAGAGGTCACCCAGATCCTCTACACCGCCGCTGAGCGCTGCTCGCTGGTGATCGACAACCCGGCGCCGGAAGTATTCCTTGTGGATCTACAGCAGGGGATCCAGATTTTCGAGCTGCGTATCTACGCCGCCGAAATGGGACACCGTATGCCGCTGCGCCATGAGATTCACCAGCTGATTCTGGCGGGCTTCCGCGAGCACGGTATTGATATGCCGTTCCCACCGTTCCAGATGCGCCTGGAAAGCCTGGACGGGCGTAAAACGGGAAGAACGCTGACGTCAGCGGCGCGTACGCGTCCGGCGGGAAGTTTGTAAGATAAGCGGTGCAACCC
This sequence comes from Enterobacter cloacae complex sp. SHL009, assembly GCF_049237205.1. NCBI lineage: Bacteria > Pseudomonadati > Pseudomonadota > Gammaproteobacteria > Enterobacterales > Enterobacteriaceae > Enterobacter > Enterobacter cloacae complex sp. SHL009. Next base: position 23,140 of record NZ_JBMKIW010000002.1, on the reverse strand, counting down.
TCTCCCGCGGGAGAGGGTAAACTGCCGTCAGGCGCGATCTACGGTAAACGCAATCACATCGCCAAGCTGCTCTGCGCCCAGGGCCAGCATCACCAGACGGTCAACACCCAGCGCCACGCCGGAGCAATCCGGCAGGCCCGCTTTTAATGCTTCAAGCAAATTCACATCAATAGGCTGCTGCGGCAGACCGCGCGCGGCGCGCTTGCGGTTATCCTGCTCGAAGCGCTGCTGCTGCTCGCGGGCATCCGTCAGTTCGTGGAAGCCGTTTGCCAGCTCGATGCCTTTGTAATAGACCTCAAAACGCTCTGCGACACGATGATCTTCGGTACTGATCTGCGCCAGCGACGCCTGGCTTGCCGGGAAGTGATAGACAAAGGTCGGACGATCCTTGCCAATCTGTGGTTCTACGCCGAAGGTGAACAGCAGCTGCAGCAGCGTGTCGCGATCCTCTTCGGTATCCGCCACGTTGCTGAGATCCAGTTTTGCCGCCGCTTCGCGCAGCTGGGTTTTGTCCGCCGACAGCGGATCGATTTCCAGATGGCGCTGGAAAGCCTGCTGATAGGAGAGCGTTTCGGCTTCCGAGCAGTCCAGCACCTGTTGCAGCAGATCGTCCACCTCATTCATCAGGCGGTACATATCATAATGCGGGCGGTACCACTCCAGCATGGTGAATTCCGGGTTGTGGTGACGCCCCATCTCCTCATTACGGAAGCTGCGGCACAGCTGATACACCGGACCACATCCCGCCGCCAGCAGGCGTTTCATGTGGTATTCCGGACTGGTCATCAGATACAAATTCATGCCCTGAGAGTGGCCGGGGCCAACAAAACGGGTTTCAAACGGCACCAGATGAATATCCGTTACCGTTGCCTGACTCATGCACGGCGTTTCCACCTCCAGGACTCCGCGGTCGGCAAAGAAACGGCGGATCTCCGCCATAATTGCAGCGCGTTTTAACAGATTAGGGATGGATGCGCTCGGCTGCCAGGTGGCCGTTTCGCTCATGAGTTGTTCTCCGATTTCAGACAAGGGCACGAAGTCTACTCGTTAGCAGGGGCAGAGACAAATTTTGCGCAGTAAAAAAGCGCATTTCATTTAGGTGAACTTTTTCGTGACGTATTTCATCAATCTTCATGATAAATCGCCGTACAGAACAGCAAAAAAATCGAACACGTCAAATTTCCCTGACATCTACACGGTTATACTGTTTTACCCATAAAGGAGCAGTGGAAACGCTTTCGCAATCGTCCTTTTGGACGGGTGAACTACCTTTAGTTTGTCGCGTTGCGAAATAACAAAAATCTGGAGGAATGTCGTGCAAACTTTTCAAGCCGATCTTGCCGTAATAGGCGCTGGCGGGGCTGGATTACGTGCTGCGATTGCTGCAGCACAAGCTAATCCCAACGCTAAAATCGCATTGATTTCAAAAGTCTATCCAATGCGTAGTCACACAGTGGCAGCAGAAGGAGGGTCCGCCGCCGTTGCGCAGGATCATGACAGCTTTGAATACCATTTCCACGACACGGTTGCAGGGGGCGACTGGCTTTGCGAACAGGATGTCGTTGACTACTTTGTGCATCATTGTCCCACTGAAATGACCCAGCTTGAACAGTGGGGATGTCCGTGGAGCCGCCGTCCGGACGGCAGCGTCAACGTTCGCCGCTTTGGCGGTATGAAGATTGAACGCACCTGGTTCGCCGCCGATAAAACTGGCTTCCACATGCTGCACACCCTGTTCCAGACCTCCCTCCAGTTCCCACAAATTCAGCGCTTCGATGAACATTTCGTCCTCGACATTCTGGTTGATGACGGGCAGGCGCGTGGCCTGGTGGCGATGAACATGATGGAAGGCACGCTCGTCCAGATCCGCGCCAACGCGGTAGTGATGGCGACGGGCGGTGCGGGTCGCGTTTATCGTTATAACACCAACGGCGGCATCGTCACCGGTGACGGCATGGGCATGGCGCTCAGCCACGGCGTACCCCTGCGCGATATGGAGTTCGTCCAGTATCACCCAACCGGCCTGCCAGGCTCCGGCATTCTGATGACGGAAGGCTGCCGCGGTGAGGGCGGTATTCTGGTCAACAAAAACGGCTACCGCTATCTGCAGGATTACGGCATGGGCCCGGAAACCCCGCTCGGCGAGCCGAAGAACAAATACATGGAACTTGGCCCGCGCGACAAAGTCTCTCAGGCCTTCTGGCACGAGTGGCGCAAAGGCAACACTATCTCCACGCCGCGCGGCGACGTCGTTCACCTCGACCTGCGTCATCTGGGCGAGAAGAAACTGCTGGAACGTCTGCCGTTCATCTGCGAGCTGGCGAAAGCCTACGTCGGCGTCGACCCGGTGAAAGAGCCGATTCCGGTGCGTCCAACCGCGCACTACACCATGGGCGGGATCGAAACCGACCAGCAGTGCGAAACCCGAATTAAAGGCCTGTTCGCCGTCGGCGAGTGTTCCTCCGTGGGTCTGCACGGCGCCAACCGTCTCGGGTCTAACTCGCTGGCAGAGCTGGTCGTCTTTGGCCGCATGGCGGGCGAGCGCGCGATGGAGCGGGCGGCTACAGCAGGCGAAGCCAACGGTGCCGCGCTGGATGCGCAGGTCGCAGACGTTGAAAAATGCCTGAAAGATCTGGTGAACCAAGAGGGTAACGAGAACTGGTCTAAGATCCGCGACGAGATGGGCCTGTCGATGGAAGAAGGCTGCGGTATTTACCGTACGCCAGAGCTGATGCAAAAAACCGTCGACAAGCTGGCGGAACTGCAGGAGCGCTTCAAGCGCGTGCGCATCACCGATACCTCCAGCGTATTCAACACCGACCTGCTCTACACCATCGAGCTGGGCCACGGCCTGAACGTCGCGGAATGTATGGCGCACTCTGCGCTGGCGCGTAAAGAGTCGCGTGGGGCCCACCAGCGTCTGGACGAAGGCTGTACCGAACGTGACGACGTCAATTTCCTGAAACACACTCTCGCCTGGCGCGATGCAGATGGCACCACACGTCTGGACTACAGCGACGTGAAAATCACTACGCTGCCGCCGGCTAAACGCGTGTACGGTGCAGAAGCAGAAGCCGCCGAGAAGAAGGAGAAGGCGAATGGCTGAGATGCAAAAAATGAAAGTTGAAGTGGTGCGCTACAATCCGGAAGTGGACGCCGCACCGCACAGCGCTTTCTATGAAGTCCCTTATGACGAGCAAACCTCCCTGCTGGATGCGCTCGGCTATATCAAAGACAACCTGGCGCCAGACCTGAGCTACCGCTGGTCCTGCCGCATGGCAATCTGCGGCTCCTGCGGCATGATGGTCAACAAGGTGCCGAAGCTGGCCTGTAAGACCTTCCTGCGCGAGTACACCAAAGGCATTAAGGTCGAAGCGCTGGGCAACTTCCCGATTGAACGCGATCTGGTGGTCGATATGACCCACTTTATCGAAAGCCTGGAAGCCATTAAGCCGTACATCATCGGTAATCCGCGCACGCCGGATCAGGGGCCGAATACCCAGACGCCGGCGCAGATGGCGAAATACCATCAGTTCTCCGGCTGCATCAACTGCGGCCTGTGCTACGCCGCCTGTCCACAGTTTGGCCTGAACAAGGAGTTCATCGGCCCGGCCGCCATTACCCTGGCGCACCGCTATAACGAAGACAGCCGCGACCACGGTAAAAAAGAACGTATGGCGCAGCTTAACAGCCAGAACGGCGTCTGGAGCTGTACCTTTGTGGGTTATTGCTCCGAAGTTTGTCCGAAGCACGTCGACCCGGCCGCCGCAATTCAACAGGGTAAAGTGGAAAGCTCGAAAGACTTTCTTATCGCTACCCTGAAACCACGCTAAGGAGTGCATGATGACGACTAAACGCAAAGCCTATGTGCGGCCTGTGCCGTCCACCTGGTGGAAAAACCTGCCGTTTTATCGCTTCTACATGCTGCGTGAAGGCACGGCGGTACCGGCGGTCTGGTTCAGCCTTGAGCTGATGTACGGCGTTTTTGCCCTCAAGCATGGCCCGGAAGCCTGGGCCAGCTTTGTCGGTTTCCTGCAAAACCCGATCGTTGTTGTTCTGAACCTGATCGTGCTCGCGGCCGCGCTGCTTCACACCAAAACCTGGTTTGAGCTGGCGCCAAAAGCGGCGAACATCATCGTAAAAGACGAGAAAATGGGGCCAGAGCCGGTGATTAAAGGGCTCTGGGCAGTGACGATTTTGGTCACTGTGGTCATTCTGTTTGTCGCATTGTTCTGGTAAGGAGACACCTGTGATCAATCCAAATCCAAAACGTTCTGACGAGCCGGTCTTCTGGGGCCTGTTTGGCGCAGGCGGCATGTGGAGTGCCATCATCGCCCCCGTCATCATTCTGCTGGTCGGCATTATGCTGCCGCTGGGGCTGTTCCCGGGCGATGCGCTGAGCTACGAGCGCGTGCTGGCGTTCGCGAGCAGCTTTATCGGCCGCGCGTTCATCTTCCTGATGATCGTCCTGCCGCTGTGGTGTGGCCTGCACCGTATTCACCATGCGATGCATGACCTGAAAATTCATGTACCGAGCGGGAAATGGGTGTTCTACGGTCTGGCGACCATCCTGACCGTGGTGACGCTGATTGCCGTGGTCACCATCTGACGCTTCTGGCCCGCCATCCGGCGGGCCTTTTATTTCTGCATCTTCCCCACCAGCCACTGGGCAAATTCGCGCATTGCGGGCGTTTCTGACCGTGACTGTAGCCTTGTCAGCCAGTAGCTGCCGAGGTCAATCTGCGTTGCAAACGGCTGTACGATGCGCTCGCTGCTGAGTAAATGGGTAAACATGTCGACAGGCGCAATGGCAATCCCTACGCCTGCCTGCGCAGCTTCCAGCATGGTCACGGACGAATCAAACACCATCACCCGGTGCGTCGGCGAGGGAGAGTGTTCGCCCGCTGCCTGCATCCACGCAGCCCACTCGTCGCGCCGGTAGGAGCGCAGCAGGGTAAACTTCAGGATATCTGCCGGGCTTTTGAGACCTGAGGCAATCTCGGGTGTACAGAGCGGAGACAGCGGCGCAGGGCAAAGGAATTCAGCATCGGTTCCATGCCACGCGCCGCCACCGTAGCGAATAGTGTAATCAAGCCCTTCGGCCGCTGGATCGACGCGATTGTTATGGGTGGAAAGCTGAAGATCAATATGCGGATAGCAGCGGCGAAAGTCCGCGAGCAGCGAGAATAAAACACCCGTGGCAAAAGTCCCTACCACACCTATTTTGAGCTTCTCCTGAGCGCGCTGGCTGGCAAAACGATCCAGCATTCCGGCGATGCGATCGAACGAGTCATTCAGCACCGGCAGCAAATTCTCGCCTTCGGTGGTCAACATCAGCCCTCGCGAAACGCGGACAAACAGCTGGCAATTAAGGTGCTGTTCCAGCGCCTTGACGTGCTGGCTAATCGCGGAATGGGTGACATTCAGCTCGATAGCGGCATGAGTAAAACTGAGATGCCTGGCGGCTGCTTCAAACGCCCGCAGGGAATTAAGAGGGAGATAGCTGCGCGTCATGGTCTCGTCCGTTAGAAAAATTAACAGCTAATGCTAAATTTAACCGTTTGTCAGCCATAGTCAAATCCAACAGACTACAGCGGTCTGACGGGCCCGGACACTCCCTTGAACTGCTATTACGGAAGATAAATGATGATGACTAAATCCCTTTGCTGCGCCCTGCTGCTCAGCACCTCCTGCTCGGTATTGGCTACCCCGATGTCAGAAAAACAGCTGGCTGAGGTGGTGGAGCGGACCGTTACGCCGCTGATGAAAGCGCAGGCCATTCCGGGTATGGCGGTGGCGGTGATTTATGAGGGTCAGCCGCACTACTTCACCTTCGGTAAAGCCGATGTTGCGGCGAACAAACCTGTCACTCCACAAACCTTGTTCGAACTGGGTTCTATAAGTAAAACCTTCACCGGCGTACTCGGTGGCGATGCCATTGCTCGGGGTGAAATATCGCTGGGCGATCCGGTGACAAAATACTGGCCTGAGCTGACAGGCAAGCAGTGGCAGGGGATCCGCATGCTGGATCTGGCAACCTATACCGCAGGAGGTTTGCCGTTACAGGTACCGGATGAGGTCACGGATAACGCCTCTCTGTTGCGCTTTTATCAAAACTGGCAGCCGCAGTGGAAGCCGGGCACCACGCGTCTTTACGCCAATGCCAGCATCGGTCTTTTTGGCGCGCTGGCGGTCAAACCTTCCGGCATGAGCTATGAGCAGGCCATAACGACGCGGGTCTTTAAGCCGCTCAAGCTGGACCATACGTGGATTAACGTTCCGAAAGCGGAAGAGGCGCATTACGCCTGGGGATACCGCGACGGTAAAGCGATACACGTTTCGCCAGGAATGCTGGACGCTGAAGCCTATGGCGTAAAAACCAACGTGCAGGATATGGCAAGCTGGGTGATGGTCAACATGAAGCCGGACTCCCTTCAGGATAATTCACTCAGGAAAGGCCTTACCCTGGCGCAGTCTCGCTACTGGCGCGTGGGGGCCATGTATCAGGGGTTAGGCTGGGAAATGCTTAACTGGCCGGTCGATGCCAAAACCGTGGTTGAAGGTAGCGACAATAAGGTTGCACTGGCACCGCTGCCTGCGAGAGAAGTGAATCCACCAGCGCCCCCGGTCAATGCATCCTGGGTCCATAAAACAGGCTCTACCGGCGGGTTTGGCAGCTACGTGGCATTTATTCCTGAAAAGCAGCTCGGTATTGTGATGCTGGCAAATAAAAGCTATCCGAACCCGGCACGCGTTGAGGCGGCATACCGTATTTTGAGCGCGCTGTAGTAAACATTGCCGGGTGGCGCTAACGCTTACCCGGCCTACAAAATCCACAGGGTGGCCACCCGGCGAAACACACCGCACAAAAACCACATTTTTCTTGCCGTCATCTACACTTAACAAAAAACAGTAAGGAAACTCCTATGCGCATTCTGCCTGTTATCGCCGCGGTGACAGCCGCGTTTTTAGTGGTTGCCTGCAGTTCCCCTACCCCGCCTCCAGGCGTTACCGTCGTCTCGCCTTTTGATGCACAACGCTTCCTTGGAACATGGTATGAAATCGCGCGCCTCGACCATCGGTTTGAGCAGGGCTTAGAGAAGGTCACTGCGAATTACAGCCCGATGGATGATGGCGGTATTCAGGTGATCAACCGGGGCTATAATCCCGATCGGGAGATGTGGCAGCAGTCGATTGGGAAAGCGTACTTCACGGGCGACCCGCGACGGGCCGCGCTCAAAGTCTCTTTCTTCGGCCCGTTTTATGGCGGCTATAACGTGATCGCGCTCGACAGAGAGTACCGTCACGCGCTGGTCTGCGGGCCGGATCGCGACTATCTGTGGATACTTTCCCGCACGCCAACTATTTCGTCAGAAATGAAACAGCAGATGCTGGACGTCGCGACCCGGCAAGGGTTTGATGTGTCAAAACTTATTTGGGTAAAACAACCCCATTAATGGGTACTGAGCTTCAGCCCAACGATCCCGGCCACAATCAAGGCGAGGCTGGCGATACGCGCCAGACTCGCTGACTCTCCCAGCAGCAGAATGCCGGTGATGGCGGCCCCCACCGCACCAATGCCCGTCCAGACGGCATAAGCCGTTCCCACAGGCAGCGAGCGCATTGCCCAGGATAACAGGACAATACTCACGATCATCGCGGTGACGGTTATGACGCTGGGCGTCAGGCGGGTAAATCCGTGGGTGTACTTGAGACCAATTGCCCATACCACTTCGAGCAGGCCAGCAATAAAAAGAATAATCCAGGACATTTCAGGCTCCTTAACTTAATACAAGTTGGGGCCGTCCCCGGTGAAAGAAACGCTTACGGGTCGTCCCGTAAGGCAGAGATTACGCCCCATATTGTGGTTAGCGTGCTATTTTTTTTCAATCATTTTTTGCTGAACACGTTAAGGCAAGAAATAGCCGCAGTATGGCGCGTAGTTCCGGCATTTAGCACTCATCCGACTTCTCTATGATGATGTGCTTTCTGATGGCAGGAAGCCAAACCACTAGCCGACTGCGAATAAAATATGTTCAAAATTCTTTTGATTGACCGTTGTCACTTCACCCGCACAGGGTTTGAAGCATGGCTCAATCATTCCGGTTTGTTCCCGGGACACTACGTTGTGACCGGGTTAAATAATCTGTTCCTTGCCAGGGAGCACATTCTGCAATGGAAACCCACGCTGGTTATCGCCGATCTTTACGGCTTCAGGCAGGATATTCATCATTTTCAGCAGCTCTCGTCGTTGCTGAGTGCCAGTGAACGATTACCGTTTATTTTGCTGCAATCGGGAGAGGACCGCGGCATGACCGACTGGCTCGGACAGTTCCCGGTGTGGTCGTCGCTGTTGAAAAACGCCAGTCTCGAAGAAGTGGCAACGACGATCAACGACGCATTAATCTCACGCGCCAGCGCTGACAGGCCAACGGCGGCGGCCCCCTTGCTGACCCGACAGGAAGAGAAAGTGCTGACATTGTGGATGGACGGTGCGAGCAATCAAAAAATTGCCGCTCACCTGAGTATCAACGGAAAAACGGTGTATACCTATAAACGCAATATCCGCATGAAATTGCATATGGATACGCGTTTTTCTCCGTTCTTATCCCTGCAGGAATCAGAAAGCTGACGGTACGAAACCCGCTGGTCTCGTACCGTATGTTAATTACTGCTGAGCTTTGGTTGCCGCACCAGAGATTGCGCTACCACCTTCAGAAATATCCTGACCGACGCCACGCGTGGTATTACAGGCTGTTAAGACTGAAGAAAGTACCAGGACTGAAAAGATCGCTGCAATTGTTTTCTTAACCATAATATCTTCCTTTTATAGCCAAAGTTATTTTGTGTATAGCAACTTAAGAATAGACAAGATCCCGCCGGTTGACGGAAAAGGAAGCATTTTTAGGAAAATTAGACGAACTTAGCTGGCGGCGTGAGAAATGATATGACCGAGATCCTGGATATCTTGTCCCATCCCACGGGTGGTGTTACAGCCGGAAAGCAATGCGCTGGAAAGCGCTAACAGAAGCAGAATTTTAACGGTACGTTTCATCATCCCTGCCTGCAAAAATCAGGCGCAGCGGGCGCTGCGCCTTCAATCATGACGTAAATTACTTCACGCGGGATACGTATTCGCCGGAGCGGGTATCCACTTTGATCACTTCGCCAGTCTGTACGAACAGTGGAACTTTAACCACTGCGCCGGTAGACAGTTTGGCTGGTTTACCACCGGTACCTGCGGTATCACCTTTCAGACCTGGATCGGTTTCAACGATTTCCAGTTCAACGAAGTTTGGTGGGGTGACAGCGATAGGCTGGCCGTTCCACAGGGTCACGATGCACTCAGCCTGATCCAGCAGCCATTTAGCGCTATCACCTACCGCTTTCTCATCAGCAGACAGCTGTTCGAAAGTGGAGTTGTTCATGAAATGCCAGAACTCACCGTCGTTGTACAGATAGGTCAGGTTCATATCAACAACATCAGCGCCTTCAGCGGAGTCAGTAGACTTGAAGGTTTTCTCAACACGGGTACCGGTCAGCAGACGGCGCAGCTTAACGCGTGCGAATGCCTGGCCTTTACCTGGTTTAACGAATTCGCTGGCTTCAACCGCGTACGGTTCGCCGTCCATCATGATTTTAAGACCAGCACGAAAATCGTTGCTATAGTACGTTGCCATAAGGCCCTCTAAATTTGTTAACTGGTAGCTAAGCCACAAAATGGCGCATATTGTAACCCTAAACACCCCGTCCAGAGAAGATTGGTTATCGCAACTTGCCGATGTAATCACCAGTCCTGATGAATTGCTGCGTCTTTTAGACCTCGATCAGCACCCAGAGTTGCTTGCAGGCCGCGAGGCAAAGCGCCTTTTCGCCCTGCGCGTTCCCCGTGCGTTTGTGGCGCGAATGGAGAAAGGCAACCCCGACGATCCACTTTTAAAACAAACGCTTACTTCGCAGGATGAGTTTGTCACCGCGCCGGGATACAGCACCGACCCGCTGGAAGAGCAGAACAGCGTGGTGCCGGGTTTACTGCACAAGTATCTCAACCGCGCCCTGCTGCTGGTAAAAGGCGGTTGCGCGGTAAATTGTCGTTATTGCTTCCGTCGGCACTTCCCCTATGCCGAAAACCAGGGCAATAAACGCAACTGGCAGGTCGCGCTGGACTATATCGCCGCCCATCCGGAGCTGGATGAGATTATTTTTTCCGGCGGTGACCCGCTGATGGCAAAAGATCATGAGCTGGACTGGCTGCTGACCCAGCTTGAAGCCATTCCGCACATTAAGCGCCTGCGTATTCACAGCCGTTTACCGATTGTCATTCCGGCACGTGTCACTGACGGCCTGGTGTCACGCCTGGAGCAGTCAAGATTGCAGGTGCTGCTGGTGAACCATATCAACCACGCGAACGAAATTGACGATGACTTTCGCGCGGCGATGGCGCGTCTGCGTAAAGCGGGCGTGACGCTGCTGAACCAAAGCGTGCTGCTGCGCGGCGTGAACGACAGCGCCCGCGTGCTGGCTGACCTGAGCAATGCCCTTTTTGATGCGGGCGTGATGCCCTATTACCTGCACGTGCTGGATCGCGTTCAGGGCGCGGCCCATTTCATGGTGACGGATGAAGAAGCCCGGCAGATTATGCGCGAACTGTTAACGCTGGTTTCAGGCTATATGGTGCCGAAGCTGGCACGCGAGATTGGCGGAGAGCCGAGCAAGACGCCGCTGGATTTGCAGCTGCGGCAGTGCTAGCTTCCCCTCACCCTAACCCTCTCCCACAGGGAGAGGGAAAAAGGCCATCAGTTCGGGCACTTGTAGACCTGGCCGTTCATCTGGCTGGCGGTCGGCACGAAGCTGGACAGCATACTCTGCGTTGGGCTGCTCACGCCGTAAATCACGTTACCGCCCATTGCCGCAGCCTGGTTACGCAAGGCATTCGCCGCACCGCGCATCGAGCCACCTTCCTCGCCATGCTGACCTGACATCCAGTTACTTTGCTCACCGGTTGCCGTGCCTAACAGCTGGCATTCACTGCCAGGCTTATCTTCCACAAAGCGAACGCCCTGGCCCGCTGCCGACAGCTCATTGCTGGAGCTACAACCCGCCAGCAGCAATGCTGCCCCTACAATCCCTGCACAGACTTTTACGCGCATGTTATTCCTCGTTTTCAATAAGCTGGACAGTAGTTGTCCGTGTGTAAATCTTATACCTAAAAGATGACCAAAAGAAAAACCCCCGAGCATTTCTGCCCGGGGGTTTTTCACATTCTACGACGTAGAGCGCACGATTACATCATGCCGCCCATACCGCCCATGCCGCCCATGCCAGCAGCACCTAAGTCAGGTGCATCGCCTTTAGGCAGGTCGGTTACCATGCACTCGGTGGTGATCATCAGGCCAGCGACAGATGCCGCGTACTGCAGAGCAGAACGGGTCACTTTCGTTGGATCCAGGATACCGAAGTCGATCATGTTGCCGTATTCTTCAGTTGCTGCGTTGTAACCGTAGTTACCTTCGCCCGCTTTCACGTTGTTCGCAACCACAGATGGCTCTTCACCGGCGTTAGAAACGATCTGACGCAGAGGGGCTTCCATTGCGCGCAGCGCAACTTTGATACCCACGTTCTGATCTTCGTTCTGTGCGGTCAGGCCTGCCAGTTTAGCGGCAACACGCACCAGCGCAACACCACCACCAGCAACCACGCCTTCTTCTACCGCAGCACGGGTCGCATGCAGGGCATCGTCAACGCGTGCTTTTTTCTCTTTCATTTCAACTTCGGTAGCTGCACCGACTTTGATTACCGCAACGCCGCCAGCCAGTTTCGCTACGCGCTCCTGCAGTTTTTCACGGTCGTAATCGGAAGTCGCTTCTTCGATCTGCTTACGGATCTGACCCACACGGCCCTGAATAGCGGCTTCTTCACCCACACCGTCGATGATGGTGGTGGTGTCTTTGTTGATCACAACGCGTTTCGCCTGGCCCAGGTCTTCCAGGGTCGCTTTTTCCAGCTCCATACCGATCTCTTCAGAGATCACGGTACCGCCGGTCAGGGTAGCGATATCCTGCAGCATCGCTTTACGGCGATCGCCGAAGCCAGGTGCTTTAACAGCAGCCACTTTCACGATGCCGCGCATGGTGTTAACCACCAGGGTCGCCAGCGCTTCGCCTTCAACATCTTCAGCGATGATAACCAGAGGCTTGCCTGCTTTCGCAACGGCTTCCAGTACTGGCAGCATTTCGCGGATGTTGGAGATTTTCTTGTCAGCCAGCAGAATGAACGGGCTTTCCAGCTCAACAGCACCCGTTTCTGGCTTGTTGATGAAGTATGGGGACAGGTAACCGCGGTCGAACTGCATACCTTCAACCACGTCCAGTTCGTCTTCCAGACCGGTACCGTCTTCAACGGTGATCACACCTTCTTTACCGACTTTGTCCATCGCTTCAGCGATCAGTTTACCTACGGTTTCGTCGGAGTTAGCGGAGATAGTACCAACCTGAGCAATGGCTTTAGAGTCAGAGCATGGTACGGACAGTGCTTTCAGCTCTTCAACAGCGGAGGCGACAGCTTTGTCGATACCACGTTTCAGATCCATTGGGTTCATGCCCGCAGCAACGGCTTTCAGACCTTCGGTGATGATTGCCTGCGCCAGTACGGTCGCGGTGGTGGTACCGTCACCAGCAGCGTCGTTTGCTTTAGAGGCAACTTCTTTCACCATCTGCGCGCCCATGTTTTCGAACTTGTCTTCCAGCTCAATTTCACGTGCTACAGAAACACCATCTTTGGTGATGGTTGGCGCGCCGAAGGATTTATCCAGCACTACGTTGCGGCCTTTCGGGCCCAGAGTCACTTTAACTGCATCTGCCAGTACGTTTACGCCGCGGAGCATTTTTACACGAGCGTCGTTACCGAATTTTACGTCTTTAGCTGCCATGTTCTTATTTCCTCAAATTCTCGTGCGTAAATTACGCTTCAACAATTGCCAGAATGTCGCTCTCGGACATGATCAACACTTCTTCATTGTCGATCTTCTCGGATTTCACGCCGTAGCCATCGTTGAAAATTACGATGTCACCAACTTTAACGTCCAGTGGCTGCACAGTTCCGTTTTCCAGGATGCGGCCCTTACCGACAGCGATGATTTCGCCACGCGTTGATTTGGCTGCAGCAGAACCGGTCAGAACGATGCCGCCAGCAGACTTGGTTTCAACTTCTTTACGTTTGACGATCACACGATCATGTAACGGACGAATACTCATTGATAGCTCTCCTTTGAGAAAGTCATTATCAGTTATGGATGACGCCGGCCCGCATGCGGTTTTCCGACTAGTGCCCTGAGAGATGGGGATAGCTTTTTCCCCCTTCAAGGGGGAGTCGAAAAAAAAATTTGCGAAAGTGTTACCATCGCCTCTCTTTTGGTACTGGCAGGGCGATGTGAATGAGTGGACTCAAGCAGGAGCTGGGGCTGGCGCAGGGCGTCGGACTGCTCTCAACCTCCTTGTTAGGTACGGGCGTGTTTGCCGTACCCGCACTGGCGGCTCTGGTGGCTGGAAATAATAGCCTGTGGGCGTGGCCGGCGCTGATTGTATTGGTTTTCCCGATAGCCATTGTGTTTGCCATCCTGGGGCGGCATTTCCCCAGCGCGGGCGGCGTGGCGCACTTTGTCGGACTGGCCTTTGGCCCGCGGCTGCAGCGTGTCACCGGCTGGCTGTTTCTCTCCGTCATTCCGGTTGGCCTACCTGCGGCGTTGCATATTGCGACCGGCTTTGGTCAGGCGCTGTTTGGCTGGCATAACGAGCAGTTATTGCTGGCCGAACTGGGTACGCTGGCGATCGTCTGGTGGGTGGGTTCTCGAGGCACCAGCTCCAGCGCCAACCTGCAGACGCTGGTTGCGGTGCTGATTGTCGCGCTCGTTGTCGCAATCTGGTGGGCGGGCGATATCACAATAAAGGAAATTCCCTTCCCTGCGGTGACAGACGTCGACCATTCCGAGCTTTTCGCCGCGCTCTCCGTCATGTTCTGGTGTTTTGTCGGCCTGGAAGCCTTTGCCCATCTGGCCTCTGAATTTAAGCAGCCTGAACGCGATTTCCCCCGCGCGCTGATGATAGGCCTGCTGCTGGCAGGTACGGTCTATTGGGCATGTACCGTGCTGGTCTTACACTTCCACGCGTTCGGAGCGGATCTCGCCGCCGCGGCATCGCTGCCGGGTATCGTGGTGGAACTGTTCGGCGTGAAGGCGCTGTGGATCGCCTGTGTCATCGGCTATCTCGCCTGTTTTGCCAGCCTCAATATTTATATCCAGAGCTTTGCCCGGCTGGTGTGGTCGCAGGCGCTCGACAAACCTGAGAATCGCCTCGCGCGCCTGTCTAAACGCCAGCTTCCGCTGAATGCCCTGAATACCGTACTGGGCTGCTGCGCGGTGAGCACGCTGTGTATTTACGCACTGAAGATTAATCTGGACGCGCTGATCGTCTACGCCAACGGCATTTTCATCATGATCTACCTGCTGTGCATGCTGGCGGGATGTCGTTTGCTGAAAGGTCGCTATAAAGCTCTGGCGGTCGTCGGGGGTTTGCTTTGCCTGCTGTTGCTGGCGATGGTGGGATGGAAGAGTCTGTACGCGATTATCATGCTGGCAGGGCTGTGGGTGTTTTTGCCGAAGCGCGGTGCGCTCCCGGAGGCCCGGTAGGCGAAGCGCCACCGGGCAACAAAATCACCGATCGTCTTTATGATCTAAACGGTCGTGCTGTTCATCCTTACGCTGATACTCCCCTTCAAAGGTATCGCCCGGCCCGGTGCTGAACCCGCCGCCCGGCATACGGCTAAAGCGCAGATGCGGCAGCAGCTTCATGGTCAGGTGTTTTTGCACCGGCGGCAGAAGCAGCAGCAGGCCGAGGAAGTCAGTGAAGAACCCCGGCAGGATCAGCAGCAGCCCCGCAATAATCAACGACACGCTTTTGATCATCTCTTCCGCCGGGCTTTCCCCTGCGGCCATCTTCTGCTGCATTATCAGGAAATTTTTGAAACCCTGATTACGCACCAGCGACATGCCGATGACGGAGGTGAAAATCACCAGAATCAGCGTCAGCAGGACGCCCAGCACATGGGCAACCTGGATGAAAATGGAAATTTCAATGTAAACATAGAGAAAGAAAGCAATAAACGGTATCCAGCGCACTGGCATCTCCTGTGTGGCAGAGGCCATAGGGCCCCTGTCTGAATGTGTTCGCGACGCGCGTTTGTATGAGATGGTGACGGTTAGCGAAAATTCAATCAGTTTGCACGGATATTTTTTTTGGAAATTTTAAAGCGGTGACCCATTTCACAGATTAATAATTATCATGGAATCGGCTCGATAATAAGTGATCCAGCTTACGGCAATTCGCTATCATCAGCATATGATCTCGAGCATCTGGCTGATTGAGGGAATAATCGTCGGTCAGAAAATATTCAAAACCACATAAATACTGTGTGTTTAGTACAATCCATCGGCAGCTTGAAAAGAAGGTTCACATGTTAAACAACATTCGTATCGAAGAAGACTTGTTGGGTACCAGGGAAGTTCCAGCGGATGCCTACTACGGTGTCCACACTCTGAGAGCGATTGAAAACTTCTACATCAGCAACAGCAAAATCAGCGACATCCCTGAGTTTGTCCGTGGCATGGTGATGGTGAAGAAAGCCGCAGCACTGGCCAACAAAGAGCTGCAAACCATTCCTAAAAGCGCGGCAAATGCGATTATCGCAGCCTGCGATGAAGTGCTGAACAACGGCAAATGCATGGACCAGTTCCCGGTTGACGTCTATCAGGGCGGCGCGGGCACCTCCGTCAACATGAATACCAACGAAGTACTGGCAAACATTGGCCTGGAGCTGATGGGTCACCAGAAAGGTGAATACCAGTACCTGAACCCGAACGATCACGTAAACAAATGCCAGTCTACTAACGACGCCTACCCTACCGGCTTCCGTATCGCGGTGTATGCCTCAGTGGTGAAACTGGTGGATGCGATCAACCAGCTGGGTGATGGCTTCCAGCGTAAAGCGGTTGAGTTCCAGGACATCCTGAAAATGGGTCGTACCCAGCTGCAGGACGCGGTGCCGATGACCCTCGGCCAGGAATTCCACGCGTTTAACGTACTGCTGAACGAAGAGACCAAAAACCTGCTGCGCACCTCCGAGCTGCTGCTGGAAGTGAACCTGGGCGCCACCGCCATCGGTACCCGTCTGAACACCCCGGATGGCTATCAGCAGCTGGCGGTACAGAAGCTGGCCGAAGTCTCTAACCTGCCGGTTGTGCCTGCAGAAGACCTGATTGAAGCCACCTCCGACTGCGGCGCCTACGTCATGGTACACAGCGCCCTGAAACGTCTGGCGGTGAAACTGTCCAAAATCTGTAACGACCTGCGCCTGCTCTCTTCCGGTCCGCGCGCTGGCCTGAATGAAATTAACCTGCCAGAGCTGCAGGCCGGTTCATCCATCATGCCAGCCAAGGTGAACCCGGTGGTGCCAGAAGTGGTGAACCAGGTTTGCTTCAAAGTCATCGGTAACGATACGACCGTGACCATGGCCTCTGAAGCGGGTCAGCTGCAGCTGAACGTGATGGAGCCAGTGATTGGCCAGGCGATGTTTGAATCCATCCACATCCTGACCAACGCCTGCTATAACCTGCTGGAAAAATGCATTAACGGCATCACGGCGAATAAAGAAGTCTGTGAGGGTTATGTCTACAACTCCATCGGGATCGTCACCTACCTCAACCCGTTCATCGGTCACCACAACGGTGATATCGTCGGTAAGATTTGCGCCGAAACCGGTAAGAGCGTACGTGAAGTGGTGCTGGAGCGCGGGCTGTTGACCGAAGCTGAGCTGGACGATATCTTCTCGGCCCAGAACCTGATGCACCCGGCATATAAAGCGAAACGATATACCGATGAAAGCGAACAGTAACCGTTCTGGCTAGGCTTCTTAAGGCACGTCACTTGTGACGTGCCTTTTTTCTTTTTAGGCGTTACCTAAATACAACAATTCAATATCAACTTGTTAATAAGCAAGGCAGGTCCTTATGTTTGGAGCAGAACTCGTCATCGTCTTGTTGGCGATTTATTTGGGAGCAAGACTCGGGGGTATCGGCATCGGTTTTGCCGGCGGTCTCGGGGTGCTCGTTCTTACCCTTATCTTTCAGATTAAACCCGGCGCAATCCCGTTCGACGTTATCGAAATCATCATGGCAGTTATTGCCGCTATCGCCGCCATGCAGGTGGCAGGCGGTATGGACTACCTGGTCAGCCTGGCGGAGCGTATGCTGCGCCGCCATCCAAAATACATTACCTTCCTTGCCCCGCTGGTGACCTGGTTTATGACCATTCTCGCCGGTACGGGCCACACCGCCTTCTCTACGCTGCCGGTGATTACCGAAGTGGCGAAAGAGCAGGGTATCCGTCCGTCTCGTCCGCTCTCTATTGCCGTCGTCGCGTCCCAGATTGCGATTACCGCCTCACCGATTTCCGCTGCGGTGGTCTTCTTCGCCGGTATCCTTGAGCCGATGGGCGTGAGCTACCTGACGCTGCTGGCGATCTGTATCCCGGTGACGCTGATCGCGGTGATGATCACTGCCGTGCTGTGTAACTTCCTCGGCGCCGAACTGAAAGACGATCCGGTTTACCAGGAACGCCTTGCCAAGGGTGAAGTGAGGCTGCGCGGCAGCCAGGTCTTCGAGCTGAAGCCGCACGCAAAACGTTCCGTGCTGCTGTTTCTGATCGGTATTGTCGCGGTGATGTTCTACGCGACCGCCATCAGCGACACCGTGGGCCTGATCCAGAACCCGGTCCTGCCGCGTAACGAAGCGATTGTGGTGTTTATGCTGACCATCGCGACGCTGATTAGCATCACCTGTAAAATCGACACCAGCGAAGTGCTGAACGCCAGCACCTTCAAATCAGGTATGAGCGCCTGCGTGTGCGTCCTCGGCGTAGCCTGGCTTGGTGATACCTTCGTGAAAGCGCACATCAGCGACATTCAGACCGTAGCAGGCGACCTGCTGCACAACTACCCGTGGCTGCTGGCGGTGGTGCTGTTCTTTGCCGCTACCCTGCTTTACTCCCAGGCGGCGACCACAAAAGCGTTGATGCCTGCGGCACTGATGCTGGGCGTTACGCCACTGACGGCGATTGCCTCTTTCGCGGCGGTTTCCGCCCTGTTCGTTCTGCCAACCTACCCAACCCTGCTGGCGGCGGTGGAGATGGACGACACCGGCTCAACACGTATCGGTAAGTATGTGTTTAACCACGCGTTCCTGATCCCGGGCGTGGTCGCCATTTCACTTTGCGTGATCCTCGGCTTTATCATTGGCGGCGTGGTGCTGTAAACGGTGAGTGGTTGTAAAAATAGTTAAAATCGGGCCGCTCTGCGGCCCGTTTCATTAATGACCAACCGCCTTGCGTGATATAGTGAAGCCTTTCGTGATGAGGAGGTCGACTTGTGAACACGCCTGATGCTGTTGTCGTACTGTGTACCGCCCCTGATGAAGCCTCTGCCCAGGATCTCGCCGCCAAAGTGCTGGCCGAAAAACTGGCTGCCTGCGTGACGCTCCTCCCCGGTGCCACCTCCCTTTATTACTGGGAAGGCAAGCTGGAGCAAGAGTACGAAGTCCAGATGTTGCTCAAAACCAATCTGGCGAATCAGCAGGCTCTCCTGGACTGCCTCAAATCTCATCATCCTTACCAAACTCCGGAACTGCTGGTGCTGCCAGTGGTCCACGGCGATAACGACTATCTCTCATGGCTCAACGCTTCCTTACGCTGATCCTGCTGCTGTGCAGCACGTCAGCTTTTGCCGGGTTGTTTGACGCGCCCGGCCGTTCGAACTTTATTCCTGCCGACCAGGCGTTCGTTTTCGACTTTCAGCAAAACCAGCACGATCTCAATCTTACCTGGCAGGTGAAAGAGGGCTATTACCTCTACCGCAAGCAGGTGAGCATTACCCCTGCCCAGGCAAACGTAGGCGCATTACAGTTGCCCGCAGGCGAGTGGCACGAGGACGAGTTCTACGGCAAGAGTGAAATCTACCGCCAGCGCTTAAGCGTGCCCGTGACGGTGAATCAGGCCGATAAAGGTGCAACGCTGACGGTGACCTACCAGGGGTGCGCGGACGCGGGATTCTGCTATCCGCCGGAAACGAAAGTCGTGCCGCTTAGCGAAGTGAAAGCGACTGCTGCTGTAACGCCGGTCCCCTCGGTTGAGAAAACCAACGACAGCGCTGATCTTCCGTTCTCAGCGTTGTGGGCTTTACTGATTGGTATCGGCATTGCCTTTACGCCGTGCGTGTTGCCGATGTATCCACTCATCTCTGGCATCGTGCTGGGCGGCAAACAGCGTCTTTCTACCGCCCGCGCGCTGCTGCTGGCTTTTATATACGTGCAGGGAATGGCGCTAACCTACACGGCGCTCGGCCTCGTGGTTGCCGCTGCCGGGTTACAGTTCCAGGCCGCACTGCAGCATCCTTACGTCCTTATTGGCCTGTCGGCGGTCTTCATCCTGCTGGCACTGTCGATGTTCGGCCTGTTTACCCTGCAGCTACCGTCGGCTTTGCAGACTCGCTTAACGCTGATGAGCAACCGTCAGCAGGGCGGCTCCGCAGGCGGCGTGTTCGCGATGGGTGCCATTGCTGGGCTGATATGCTCTCCCTGCACCACCGCGCCGCTGAGCGCCATCCTGCTCTATATCGCCCAGAGCGGTAACATGTGGCTCGGCGGCGGAACGTTGTACCTGTATGCCCTGGGCATGGGCCTGCCGCTGATTCTGGTCACGGTTTTCGGTAATCGACTTCTGCCGAAGAGCGGCCCGTGGATGGAGACGGTGAAAACCGCATTTGGCTTTGTCATCCTCGCGCTGCCGGTGTTCCTCCTTGAGCGTATCATCGGCGACGCCTGGGGTTTGCGCCTGTGGGCGATGCTCGGCGTAGCGTTCTTTACATGGGCGTTTATCGTCAGCCTGGGGGCGAAGAAGCCATGGATGCGCCTGGTGCAAATCCTGCTGCTGGCTGCCGCGCTGGTGAGCGTACGCCCTCTGCAGGACTGGGCGTTCGGCACACCGGTGGGTCAGATGCAAGCGCATCTGAACTTCACCCAGATTAAAAACGTGGATGAACTTAACAGCGCCCTGGCAGAGGCGAAAGGCAAACCGGTGATGCTCGATCTCTATGCCGACTGGTGTGTCGCCTGCAAAGAGTTTGAAAAATATACTTTTAGCGATCCACAGGTGCAAAGCGCCCTGAAAGAGACCGTTTTGCTCCAGGCTAACGTGACCGCCAATAATGCACAGGATAAGGCTCTGCTGAAGCAGCTTGACGTACTCGGGCTGCCAACCATTCTGTTCTTCAATCAACAGGGCCATGAGCAGCCTGAGCAGCGTGTAACCGGGTTTATGGATGCTGCCGCATTTAGCGCGCATTTGCGCAATCGCCAACCGTAAACAACACTTTAAACGGGACAAACCGTTGGGAATAGCGGAGGAGATAACCGTGCAACGTGAAGACGTACTGGGACAAGCCCTGCAACTACTTGAGATTCAAGGGATCGCCAGCACCACGCTTGAGATGGTAGCCGACCGTATCGATTATCCTCTGGATGAACTTAAGCGCTTCTGGCCGGATAAAGAGGCGCTACTCTATGATGCCCTGCGCTATCTCAGCCAGCAGGTTGATATCTGGCGCAGACAGCTGATGCTGAATGAAGAACTGACCGCGGAGCAAAAGCTGCTGGCGCGCTATACCGCGCTGACGGAATGCGTCAGCAACAACCGCTACCCGGGTTGTCTGTTCATCGCCGCCTGCACTTATTTTCCCGACCCTGGCCATCCTATCCACCAGTTGGCGGAGCAGCAAAAACGAGCGGCGCATGACTTCACCCACGAGCTGCTGACCACGCTGGAAGTCGATGACCCTGCGATGGTGGCTAAACAGATGGAGCTGGTGCTGGAAGGTTGCCTAAGCCGCATGCTGGTGAACCGTAGCCAGGCAGATGTGGATACGGCGCACCGCCTGGCGGAAGATATTCTACGCTTTGCCCAATGCAGAATGGGTGGAGCGCTGACCTAAGCCAGCATGCCCGCCCAGGCGGAGATGAGCAGACACAGCGCCATCAGGCGCTGAAACCGCACCATCGCCACGGTGGTGCGAAAAATTCGGTTCACCGCTTTACCCAACCACGCCCAGCACATCAAACAGGCTATCGAGATCAGCAGAAACCATAGCGCCATTAGCGCAATATCGCGCAATGCATGGTCACCAGCTGGGGCAAACAGGCTGACGACGGCCAGCGCCATCATCCAGGTTTTCGGGTTCACGATCTGCAGCAGCGCCGCCGCCCGAGCGGTGAATCGGATACGGTGCTCAGCGGAGAGACGGGCAGCCGGGGCGCGAAACAGCTGCCAGCTCATCCAGCTTAGCCACAGCACGCCTGTCCAGCTCATTATCTGACGTATCAAAGGGTACTGACGCAGCACTTCCCCCGCGCCCGCGCCGGATACCAGCACGATCGCACTGGCCGCGATACACCCGCCCAGAATAGCAGGTACGGTATTTTTTACGCCAAAGTGCTGGCTGTTCGTCAGCACGAGAATATTGGTCGGCCCCGGCGTAATGGAGGCGACAAATGCGAACAACAGAAAGGGTATCAAACTCACAGGTGGCTCCTTTTTATTAGAGCCATGAATGTGCCGTTATTTTTTGGAAACGTCTGGAAGGTTTGTGCACAACCGTCGGTAGTGTGCAGGAGAGATGCGGTAAGCACGCTGAAACCAACGCCCCAGATGGCTTTGATCGGCAAATCCCACTGCGGCAGCCACATCAACGGGCTGGTCGCCACGCGCCAGCAGCTGTCGGGCCTTTGCCAGACGAAGCTGAATAAGCCATGCGTGGGGCGCCAGGTTGAACTCGCGCTTAAAACTGCGCGTCAGGGTAAAGCGATCCGTGCCCGTCTCGCGCGCAAGATCTGACAGCCCCACGTTCTCACCGATATGGGCATAGAGATAGTCGCGCGCCCGATGCGCCACAGCAGCGCTTTGTAACTGCGACGGTAGTTTCTTACGCCAGTGGCAGTGGGCGGTGATCCGGGAGAGCAGATTATCCATTGTGCTTTGCTGAACGATTTTCATCTCGTCATTATGCAGGGTGGAGAATGTCTCACCGATAGCGCGCACCAGCTGCGGCTCCCGCGTCAGCGTTTGGGCAAAGTGGGGTGAATAACTCCCTGGAGTAGATTCGTAAAGTCCCTGTAGCGCACGGGTAAGCCAGCGCTCATCAAGATAGAAGGTCAAATAGGTAAAGCCGCCCTCTACAGGCGCATCACCGTCGTGGATCTCGCCAGGCTCGAGGAGAAATGCGTCGCCCGGCTGGCTACGATGGCGCTCACGCCGGCAGTGAAACTGCTGCGTGCCGGAGAGGGTTATCCCTACCAGATAGCTATCGTGCCAGTGCGGATCAAAGGCATGCCCTTCGAAATGCGCTTTAATCGTCTCAATACCCGTATCTGCATGCTGACGCAGTTCAAGCCAGTCATTTGCCATACTGCCCTCCTCTTGCTATCAGCATTGCCGTATTACACTGGTTATGTCTGGAAGATTTGTGCATTTTCACGGCGAAAGCGGACAGATTGCCGCAAACTTAAGCAGTTGAACAGCTTTTCCCGAAATAATGTTGACGATCGAGCGTGATTGCGGTTTAATGCGCTCCGTTGCCCGGATAGCTCAGTCGGTAGAGCAGGGGATTGAAAATCCCCGTGTCCTTGGTTCGATTCCGAGTCCGGGCACCACTATTTAAAGAACCCAGCCTATGGCTGGGTTTTTGCTTTTCTGCGTTTATACATCCCATCTTTGTATTCCTGTTTCTCTTTGCCGTGTGATCGTGCGGTCTGCATTGCCGGATGGCGGCTTTGCCTTTTTCGGTCTACTGAGCCCGCAGGCCCGGCAAGCACAGCGCCAACGGACTTTTCTGCGCACAAAGCAAAAAACCCCGTACCTTTCGGTACGGGGTTCTTCTAATTGATGCCTGGCAGTTCCCTACTCTCACATGGGGAGACCCCACACTACCATCGGCGCTACGGCGTTTCACTTCTGAGTTCGGCATGGGGTCAGGTGGGACCACCGCG